>JAWLBH010000001.1:0-659526 GCA_041395025.1 Chlamydiales bacterium | reverse complement strand
TCTTGTCTTGTTTAGGGACGACGAGTTTGGAAGCGATTGTTTTTATGATAGGAAGCAGCTTTTTGATTCCTATGAGTCATCTTATCATATTGGTCGTGCGAGAATCAAAATATATACGTCAAGTGCATCATTTTGAAAAGGAAAGGGAAAAGATGTTTAATATGAAGACAGCAGAATTAAATCAACGAAAATCTTCACAAGATAAAAGAGCAGCAGATTTGGACTTGATACTTCAAGAGATTAGAAATACAGATCATAGTTTGGTAAATAGAGCACATGAAGTTGATCACTATCTTACTAAGAGACGCGCAGAAATAGAACAACAAGCATGGCAATTGCTCAAAGAGCAACAAGAACATGATTTGCGGGTAAAAAAATTAAGGAAAATGTATGCAGACTTACAACAATATCAGTTCAACAAACCACTAAATCAGAAGAAAAAAAATAGGATCAGTCAATCTGATGGTCTAGGCAAAAGATCCCGTTCTGCAGATGAAAAGAGATATCGTGTTTCTCATTTAGAAGATCATTCAAAGCAAGAAATTAGTGATCAGACATTTTCATTGTCCCGCAAACTTCCTATGGATCAATCTGATAATCACACATTTTTATCCCACACTGATGATCGTACTTTGCTCCGTGATTTAAATATTAAAATAACTTGAAAAATTCTTTTTGTTTTCTCAATCAAATAGACGAAAAGAAAGTGATCAGAAAACCCTTCCTTTTGATTATTTCATCTCCTCATCAGCCATCTCAAGATCACCTATTTTTGAAACAGTAGTTAGATAAGTTTATCTATTTTTCTTTACATCATCTTTAATTTATCATATCTGTTGATCAAATTGGTGAGAATAATGACATTATTGGCTGTAACGCAGATCAATGGATTTCCTCCTATCCCTAGGGAGACTGTTTTAAGAAGAAATGAAAAGATTGCGGTTATTACCGATTTTTTCATAGGCATGCTGCTTGTGATTGTAGGGAGTTTAAGTTTGATTCAGCAGGGAGGGTTAGGGAATCTTGGAGCTTTCTCTTCTTTAGGAACGGTCAGTTTTCCGGGAGCTTTGTCTATGGTAACCATAGGGTTTTTATTGCCGACTAGTAATTTCTTTTTCTTCATCGTTCGAGAATCAAAATATATGCGTCGCGCTAGAGAACGTTTGGTCAAGTTTAAGATGGAAGAAGAAGAGCCTTCCGGAGATCCGAAGATACAGGAGTCAATAGACAATCTAGAAAGCAAAAAACAAGACTTATTGGATGATATAAGGAATTTAGAACAAGATAAAGAGTTATATGAACAGAATCTCGAAGTTCTAAAAAAACAGATTCGTATTTTTTCTTTAAAAAAAAGACATTTAACAAAATCTTTCGACAATTTGGCTAATAAAAACCTGAATAAAGAATCTTTAGTGAATACCGCAAGCAAGAAAGCTCCTTATTCCATATTGAGAAAAGAGAGCGACTTATCTAACCAAGATCACAAGCGATATCAGATGATCCCTCAAAATTCTATTAAAGTGACTCGTTCTAATGAGCTATTATATCTATGGAATGACAAGATAGAGGGTCAAAAAAAAGTCAATTGGAGCAATGAGAGACAGGAAACATTATCGAACCATGATTTAACGTCATCGAGAGTGACATTTGCACCATCTTTTAGCAACTCTGAACAGGGGGTTGAAAATCCTTTTAGTCAGGTTATCAAGAAAAAAAGTCAATTTTGTCAAAATCAATCACTAGAATCAATGGGAAATGAAAGTGAGAGTCTTTAATTATTTTCCTCTATATCATATTTTGGTACATCCCGTGTGTTCATTAAATAAATTAGACAATATATAGTATGGCATTATCTCTTGTGACAAAGATCAATCCACCTCCTATGATTCCTAAAAAGGTGGTTTTAGAAAAAAATGAGAAGATCGCTTTGATCACTGACCTTGTAGTAGCAGTGCTATTATTCATGGTTGGGAGCTTGAGTTTAATCCAGAGGGGAGGGTTAGGAGATCTTGGTAGTTTGTCTTGTCTAGGTTCGATGAGCTCTGTTGGTGCCTTTTTTATGGTAGGAGCCGGGATCTTGCTACCTATGAGTCATCTTCTTTTATTCGCCATAAGAGAATCAAGATATCTATCTCGTTTAAACTCTTTTCTTAAGAAAAATAGCAGAAGAGAACAAGGATCTTATGATCAAGTAGACGAGCACCATCCAATTCTGCAACATATCTCCAATAATCCGCTTCTTAAAACAGATACAAAGCCGAGAAGAAAAAAGAGAGTGTTGACTCAAAAGAAACAAAATAGAGAACTAAAAAAAATTCTTGCAGAAGATTTTTGTCAAAAAGCGAGTGATCAGGCCATCCAAGAACAGTACAATGCCAATAAATAAGAATGGAGAGTTGGACTTGTTATCTCAGAAGAAGATGGGAAAGAGAGGGTCAAAAAGATGGATCAGATATGTTTTCTATTTTCATTATACAAATTGAGCCCGTTCTTTTTCAGTGAGTTCACGATATTGGCCTAAAGGGAGATGATTTAGGGTTAAGGGACCAAGGCGAATCCTGATCAGTTGTTGAGGATGAAGCCCAGCATGAGCAAGCAGAAGACGGACTTCGTGTTTCTTACCTTCAGAGATAACAATTTTGATGGTTCCTCGGCGTACTTTTTTTACTGAAAGAGGTTTGATCAATTTTTCGTCGATATTGATCCCTTGTGCAAGAGTTTTTAAGTGTGTGGAAGTGATCTCTTGGTCTGTTTTTGCAAGATATTCTTTAGTGATTTTATGAGAAGGGTGGATGATACGATGGGCAAATAGGCCATCATTAGTCACTAGGAGTAGACCCTGTGTCTCTTGATCAAGTCGACCGACTGTAAAAAGACGTAAATCAATATGGGAAAAAAAATGGAGAATGGATTTTTTGGATTTAGTAGGATGAGTACAGATATATCCCGCTGGTTTATTAAGAAGAAAATAGACCTTTTTTTCCTCATGTTTCACCGTTTTTCCATTAAAAATAAGACGATCTGTTTGAGGATCGACTAAAGTTTGAGGGAGCTTGACTACAACGCCATTGACAGCGACCTCTCCTTTTAAAATCAGTTTTTCAGCTGCACGTCTAGAAGCAATCCCAGCCGCGGCTAAGACTTTAGCAAGTCTTTTTTTCATTTTTTGTCATTAATTATAAAGTTTATATAATTCTGCCATCAATGAGATATTATGGCACAGCTTATTTTAATTAGGCACGGAGAATCTCTATGGAATAAAAAAGGGATTTTCACAGGTTGGATTGATATTCCTTTAAGTAGACAAGGCGTTGATGAGGCATTGCGTGCTGGAGAGCAGCTAAAAACGATTCGGATAGATTGCATTTACACCTCCGATTTGATTCGTAGCATTATGACAGCGTTATTAATCATGACCGTCCATCAATCAGGCAAGGTGCCGGTAGTTTTGCATTCGAAACAAGCAAAATTTTATGATTGGAGATCTCCTTCTGGGTTAGCAGAAGGGGAATTCATTCCTGTTTGCTGCGCATGGGAACTTAATGAGCGGATGTATGGAACCCTGCAAGGTCAAGGTAAAGAAAAGATTCGAATGGAGTTTGGAGAGGCTCAGATTAAAGCTTGGAGACGGGATTTTACTGAGTCTCCTCCAGGTGGTGAGAGTTTAAAAATGACGAGCGAACGAACTATCCCTTATTTTACATCAAACATTCTTCCTCATTTGATTGACGGGGAAACAGTTTTGCTTGCAGCCCACGGGAACTCTTTACGCTCAATTATTATGCATCTTGAACATTTACGAGAGAAAGAGGTTTTATCTCTTGAGGTCCCAACCGGAGAACCTTGGATCTATACTTATCAAAAAGGCAAGTTTATCAGAGAGAATGATGGAACTTAAAGAAGCTTATACAATTCTCTACAATCTTGTTGGTGCAAACAAAGAAGATCATTTTATTTTTACTTCCTCAGGAGCTGAAAGTGTGAATCATGCAGTTTTGGCCACCTATTTGGATGTGACTCGAAAAACAGGAAAAAATCATTTTATCAGTGGAGTAGTTGATGAAGCCCCTGCTATCATGGCAATGAGTC
The DNA here is from genome assembly GCA_041395025.1 of Chlamydiales bacterium. Lineage (NCBI taxonomy): Bacteria > Pseudomonadati > Chlamydiota > Chlamydiia > Chlamydiales > Chlamydiales bacterium. The sequence continues at coordinate 655,437 of JAWLBH010000001.1, read as the reverse complement.
GCCTGACTGACTTGAATTGTACCTATGTAACAGCTCCTGTAGATCGATTTGGACAGATTTCTGCGCAAGCAGTTATGGAAACTTTAACTCCACGTACAGCCATGGTCTCTCTTTCTTGGGCAAATAGATTGACAGGAGTCATTCAGCCTGTGGCTGAGATTGGAGAATTATGCCGTGATCGAGGAATAGTATTTCATGTAGATGCGACTCATGTATTGGGAAAAGGAGAGTATACACTTGAAGCAAGTAAAGCGGATTTACTTACATTTGATGGATTCATCGATGGAACAGGGGGACTCTTTATGCGGGCAGGAGTAGAAATGAGCCCCTTAATTTTAGGGGGCAATGAACAAGCACAGATGCGAGCGGGAAGGATAAATTTAGCGGGTTTGCATATGCTTGCCAAAGCTGCACAAGAAGCCATGCGCTTTTGCGATCATTTTGGTCTTGAGGTAGCAAGGTTGCGTAATCAATTTGAAGAGATTATCGGTCCAGGACTGTTTTTTGAGAAAACACGGTTACCTCATATTTCTGCTCATATTTTTTCTGGCGTGACAAGTGATGCGCTCCTTTATCTATTAAATAGAAGAGGAATAGATCATGCAACTTTTGGAGGAAACCATTTACAGCATCTCATGCATATCCTTCGAGAGTGTGGCGTAGAAGGACAAGATATCCATAGTGGATTGAGTTTTTCTTTTTCTCATGACATCACTCAAAAAGACATTGAGAAGACGGCTAAAGAAACATTAGAAGTTGTGAAGCACTTAAGGAGTTTAAGTCATGAGTTACGATGATCTTTTGAAAACTTCCCTTTGGAATCGTTATAGTAAAAAAATGATCAGTAAAATTGAATCTCCTCGTAATGGTGGATCATTTAAAGAAGAGGATGCAAATGAGCGAGGAATGCGACTGGTCATCGGATCTGAAGGATCTCTAGAAGAAGGAAGTGCTCTTGCTTTTTATTGGTTTGTAGATCCGATGGATGGAGTGATCGTAGATGCTAAGTTTCAAGTCTTTGGTCCATCAGCTCTGATTGCAGCTGCTGAGGTAGCCTGTGAATTTCTTATTAGTAAAAGCTATGATCAGGCAAGAAGAATGAGTGCTGAGCTTTTAGATAAGCAGTTACGAGATAAACCGGATCAAGTAGCTTTTCCTGATGAACTCGTTGAGTATCTCAATCTTGTGATTGATGCAGTTGACAATGCAGTTGAGCAATGTCTAGATATTCCTTTATCTAAGCAATATACGACGCCTATTCCAAACGAGCCTTTACCAGAAGGCTATCCTGGGTGGTCTCAACTTTCTGACAAAGAAAAATATGCTGTGGTTGAAAAGCTATTAGATGAACAGATCCGTCCTTATATTGAACTCGATGCTGGAGGGATTCAGATTGCTAAGCTAGAAGAAAAAACCCTCACGATTTCTTATCAAGGAGCTTGTACTTCATGTCTTTCTGCCATTGGAACCACATTATCAGCTATTCAGCAAATCATTCAGACAAAAATTCATCCAGATATTGTAGTGATTCCTGATATGGAAGGTCTAGAACTATAAACACTCCTAAGTGAATAAGAAAAAGAAAGAGTTTACTTAAGATCATTTAGAGGAGTTTAAAGCCTTATGAAAGGAGAGTAAAATTTTCTTTAAGACTCTAGAAATTTTCCATACTTTTTTTGTTTCACATTTCAGTGAAGTGGCAGGTTGATTAATTTTGGAAAACATCTCTTCAGACATATTCACATTCAATCCTAAACCAATAATCATGCCAATTTTTGTTGAGCATTCTTTTGTTTCACATAAAATGCCTCCAATCTTTTTATCTGCAACTAGCAAATCGTTAGGCCATTTCAGTGTACAGGATAACCGAAATGATTTAAGACAATCTATAATTGAGGTGGCAAGTAGATAAGTGAAATAAAGAGGTTCCTCTCGATCTCGATCAATGAAAAAACAGAAGCTCGCATATAGATTGTCTCCTTTTGGTGAGATCCATCTTCTTCCATACTGTCCTCTACCCCGTTCTTGGTAATCGGCTGTGACGAGTGTGAGGGCATGGGGGGGGAAAGTGTGAATTTTTTGCTTTCCCCAGTCATTTGTTGAGATCAGGCTTTCAAAATGGTGGTGGATGATATCCATGAAAAAAATTATACTCATGAGAGAGTATATGTGGAACGATCGATTCATTTTTCGCATTGATTGGCGTGTGATTCCTATCATTCTTGCATTGATGGTGATGAGCTTACTTGTGATTGCGGCTACTGATCCAGCTTGCATTAATGGGAATGAATATGGATTTTTGACTCCTAAAGTGACAAGACAAATCCAACATTTTTTTCTTGGCTGGGGGGTATTTTTTCTTTTTTCTGGGATGGATTACAATAAGATACGTGAATGGGCTTGGATTCTCTATCTACTCATGATTGTTAGTTTAGTGGGACTTTTTTTTGCCCCAACCATTCAAAGTGTCCACAGATGGTATAAAATCCCTCTCATTGATGTGAGCATACAACCCTCTGAGTATGCAAAGCTCATTGTAGTCATTAGCTTGAGTTGGTTTCTGGAACGCAATCAGTTTCAAGCTAGAAATTGGAGAACTTCAATTATTGGAGTATCTATTTTTGCCATTCCCTTCTTATTGATTCTTAAGCAACCTGATTTAGGTACTGCCTTAGTCCTCTATTTAATTGCACTTGTCATGTTTTATTTAGGTAATCTACATCCTGGTTTTGTGCGGATTATGATGGTTTTAGGGACATTTTTTTTGATTTTTATCCTTCTGGTTTTTACAGGAGTTTTCTCACATGAACACATCCGTCCTTATGCAACAAAAATTCTTAAAGAATATCAATATGAACGCCTTAATCCAAATAACCACCATCAATGGGCTGCTCTTACTGCCATAGGAGTTGGGGGGATCACAGGTAGTGGTTGGCGAGCTAGTGAATTTACCGGAAGAGGATGGCTTCCTTATGGATATACCGATTCAGTTTTTCCTGCTTTTGGTGAAGAGTTTGGATTGATAGGGTTACTGATGATGCTAATTATATTTTATTGTTTAATCTATTTTGGATTTCAAGTGACTGTTGCAGCAAAAGATAGATTTGGTTGTATGCTCTCTGCAGGTGTGACTGTCTATATTGCAATGCATATTCTTGTGAATATCAGTATGATGTGTGGATTTTTACCAGTCACAGGTGTTCCTTTAATCTTAGTCTCCTATGGAGGATCGTCAGTTTTTGTTACAATGGCTGCGCTTGGAATTTTACAAAGCATTTATAGTAGAAGATTCATGTTTTAATATTTTGATATATTCTTTCGAAAGAAGCATAAGAAATGCATTAGATAGCAGACTTTAGGAATTTTCATCCATCTCGACTTTTTGCAGGAGATTTAATCCGAACTGATGATCAATGGTTTTAAAAAAAAATAAAAATTCTATTTTTAAATCTTTAGAAAAATATTTATATTGAATGAATCAGTTTTTTGTCATGGAGAATGAGGGGAAGAATATCGATTAAAGTGGGAAACCATCTCATTCCTCTTTGATAAACTAAACGAGCAGCAATATGCGATGCAATGATAGCTTTTTTATGATTATCAGGCACTTTTGTTAAAAGTTGCGTTTCAAATTTTTCACGTAGGATCCTTGGACAATAGTGCAAAAAGCAAGCTACGAGTGGATCTTTGGGATTACTAGGAAGTTCAATGGTTTCTAGATAATCAAGAAGTTGATCAGTAAAATAGTTGATTCGTTTAGAAATATCCTCAGAAATCTCAGTCAGAGGTTTACCTTCTTTTTTATGTTCTTTGAGCATTAAAGAACCCTCATCATAGGCACACTTTTTTAATCGTTCTAAAATCTCTGCAACCAAGATAGATTTATATTTAATAAACTCTTGATCAGTAAGTGTGAGTCCACACAAAATTTCGAAGGAAGAACAAATGACTCCTCCTTTATTTGCAGAACTATCTTTAATAATTAAAACCCCCATTTTTTCAAGGTAATGGCATGCCCAAGAGGAGAGATAGAGATTTGCTCCTTCTACAATCGCTTTTGAGGTTGGACGACCTTCTGCATCTAAAAATTCTTTATAATTTGTATCATGCAAAGTTTCAGGACGTCCTCCGCAAGGGATAAAAATATCAGCTGGTGTTTGATGTAAATTGTGACGCAATAAAGTGTTTGTTTCATTCCCTGAAAGCCAATCAGCAATAATGTTTCCTTCCTTATTTCGCCAACAAAGTGTTTGTTGTAAATACTCAGTAGGTTCACGTCGGTTCTCACGATCGAGCAAAAATCCTCCTGGTGATAGCTTTTCATAAGGATAAAAGCGGATGGGTTGCCCTTTTTTGAATAATTCAACTACTACTCCCAAATCGAGCCCGTTAGGGTCATGAATCGTTCCGGAAATATCTGTAAGAGCGACCAGTTTTGCTGTATTCGGATAGTGAGTATAGAGGTTTTTAATCTGGTTACCTGCAACATCACCATCAGGACCTCCCGAAATTTTCACTCTAAATTCCTGTTTCTCGGGATGAATATTTAAATAGTTGAGCATCGCATGCATATAGACATTGACTCCAAGAGAAGTCACACCATACTCTTTGTGGTTAATCCCAATTTTTGGTTTGCCGCTGATAAATGCCCCTCCAGGCCTATAGCCATCTCTTTGACTTTCACTGGCAATCCATTCGATCATAGAATTATGCATATTTTCATCAGGGCCTAAATAGATATACTCAGGTTTTTTCCAGTAATCAACAATATGTTTAGCTTTCAGATTGCCATTTAGATCACAATTGACCAGAGAGAGAAAATTCTTAATAAAAGAACGCTGCGTTTGATAGAGATATTCAAGTTTTTGTTCATTTTTAAAGGTATTGAGCCTGGTTTCAATCTCCTCAGAAGCCATTCCAGTGAGATACATTTCACGAGATAGAATTGCCATTTCAGAAACAAGTCGTTCATATGGTTTTAAGAAAATTACACCTTTAGCTCCCCCTTCTGGAATATCTTTATTCTTTTTTTGTTGAGTATAAGCTAAATGGTAACATTCGATAAAAATCGTATTACGTTCGGCAAGCATTCTTTCTTTGATTTCAGGGAAAATGGTGCGTAATCCACCTCTAGAAAGGTCTTTGAAACGAATATGGAATCCTAAAAAATGCATTCCTTTAATGAAAAAAATTGCAAATGGAAGTACAGGAAAGAGCTTTGTCCTATCAAAAGGCGTATAATCCAAATAAGCTGGATCAAGACGAAACGCATAGGCAGTTTTATTATTCCTATAAAAATTTGTTTTGAGAGTGTGGCTAACAAAATTCATTCCCTGTAAAAGAATATTTTTTCTTCGTTTATCATGAAATTCATGGCCTGTATCAAGTTGATCGACTAATTCTAAAAACTCTTCTCTACTTTTCTCAAATTTTTCTAGACTATGTTTATGAGGATGGAATTTATCTTCGAAAGCTTGACAGAGTTTGATAGTTAGTTCACTATGGCGACATAACCCTTCCTCAATATTTTCTAGATCATAAAGATTAGGATCGACGTTAATCAAGACTTGATGAATAAAATGCATCATCGCACGTAGGAAATTGGCAAGATTTCCACGTAATAATCCTTTACTCACAAAAGTCGCATCATATTGATCAAGTGAACCAAAATATTTCAGTGTCACGAGTTCCTGCAAAAAATCTGCAATATCGGCGGCTTCCCATGCCGCTTCTCCTTTTGCTCCATGAATTTCAAAAGAAAGCATAAAAATATTTTGCGTTTTATAGGGTTTGATATACGCTGCGTTGACACGGCGCATTACAAGCTTATGTTGATGTACAATGCGTGCTAAGCGGTAGAGAAAGTTATGTTTAGGCACGTTTTTCCAAGCCAACACGATAGACATAGAAGGAGAATCTACTCTGTCCCAATTCTCTTCGTATTGAACTTCATATTGGCAATGGTCACGTATTTGTGCACGTTCAAACATCTCGACAGCAAATACTTGCCCTTCAATTGGGATCTTACGTAAAAAGCGTGGTACAATCTGATCAATGAGTCGATCTATTTTCCCCATCGACCAATTAGGGTGACGTGCTTTTAAGAGATGATTTAGCTCATGGCGAGTTTCTGTGGTTAGAGGAGGATCAGTGAGCTCAATTGCTTCTGTAAAATAAATCGTGGCAATCCGTAATTTACCTTGAATTGTGGCAAATGGGATCAACTCTCGAGAAATATAAGTTGTATAATTTCTAATCCCATACATGGGGTAATTTTTTAAAATATTTACATCGGCTTCAGGACTATCAATGCAAAGAGAGATGGCAGCATTTTTTAGATGAATTTCAGAAAAAAAATCCTGTTCTTCAAATCCCATCAAGCTATGCACAATAAGAGAAATCCATTCTTTTTCAATTTCTTGGAAAAATAGACGAGGCATACTCTTTTCTAACCACAAATAGCACTGTTCAAAACGTTCCAGCTCTTCTTTGATAGCTTTTTTCATTTGTTCCGGTGGCAATTTGGGCTCTACCATACTCTTACCTCTTTCTTAATAGTCTCAATGCATTTAGACCAACAAGGACGGTTCCCCCTTCATGTAAAAGCACAGCTAGCCATAAAGGAATCCATCCAGAAATCGCAGGCATAGTTGCACAGAAAATCGCTGCTGCTGCAATCGAAACATTCTGCTTAACAATACGCCCAACTTGATGGGCTTTATTGACAAGCCAATGGAGCAGATCAATACGATCTTGCAAAAAAATGATATCAGAGGCATCGATTGCTGTACTACTTCCCACTTGTCCCATGGAAATACCAACAGTTGCGTGTGCAAGAGCCGGCGCATCATTGATGCCATCTCCCACCATTGCTAAATTTTCTTCTTGGGAAATATAAGCCAGTTTATCTTCGGGACGTAGATTAGCATAATATTCAGACAATCCAACTTCTTCTGCAATCGAGCGAGCACTAGCTTCATGGTCACCAGATAACATAATTAGGCGCATCCCCCATTTTTCTTTAAGGGTACGTAGAGTAGCCATCACACCTGGACGTATTTGATCACGAAAGCGAAAGAGAGCATGTTCTTCTCCTACACGCAATACAGTTACAATCTCTCCTCGTTTTTTAATTGTTTCGACTTGTTTCATATCTGACAATAGCCAGTCAGGATTTCCAATACGCACCTCTTTGTCTTCAAACTTTCCTTCCAATCCATACCCAGGAATTAAACGAAAATCGGTAATGTTTGCAGGAAGGACTCCTTTTGCTTCAGCAAAATTAGTGATTGCTTGAGCAATCGGATGAACAGCAGAACGTTCAAGTGCATAGGCAATAGAAAGCAAAGTTTGGTCATTTTTTTCTGTAATCATTTCTAAACAAACAAGGTTACCTGTTGTCAATGTTCCTGTTTTATCCATTGCAATAGTAGAACATTTTGCTAGTGCATCTAATACCATTCCTCCCTTAAGCAAGATTCCTTGTTTTGCACAGCAGCTAATAGCACTTAAATAGGCAATTGGCATTGCAATAATCAAAGCACAAGGAGAGGCAGCGATCAGAAAAGTCAGAGCTCGATAAATTGATCCCTCAGCACCTAAGTAAGGAATATGAAAAATCCAGGGGAAGGTCAAGGCAAAAATAAAAGCAAGAGAGATAATAGAAATCGCATAACGGTTACTCAAAGTATCAATCCATCTCTGTAATTTGGGTTTTGTCTCTTGAGCTTGGATAATGAGTTGGATAATACGAGCTAAGGTTGAGTTAGAACTAGTATGAGTGACGCAGATGGTTAGTGCCCCTTCTAAGTTGCGTCCTCCTGCAGGGACATGATCTCCAATTGAGCAAGTCACAGGAAGACTTTCTCCGGTGAGATGAGCTAAATTCAGGGAAGAGGAACCCGCAACGACTTGCCCATCTAACGGAATTAATTCACCTGCTTTCACATGAATTTGTGTTTTAAGAGGAATATCTTTGATAGAACGAGAGATCAGCGTCCCATCTTTTTGTACAACATAGGCTTTTTGAGGAGCAAGTTTTTTCAAAGAGCTAATCGCTCCCTTAGCCTTTGTACGAACAGCTTCCTCCATAGATCCTGAAAGAGAGAAGAGGACCAATAAAAGAGCCCCTTCTCTTCCACTACCAATTAAAATAGATAAAAAAGCTGCTAGAGTCATGAGTACATCAATATTGATCTCAAAATTAAGAATATCTTCAATAGAAGCAATTAATGCTGGAATTCCAGCTAAGAAATAGGTGATTAGGAGAAAAAGATGAGAAAGACTTTCATTCCCTGGGAAAAAAGAACAGATAAAAGTACAGAAAAGTGGAATGACAGAAACAAGAGAGCTTTTTAGCCCAATATTTTTCCCCCATTTACGCGATTTTGGAGTGAGGAAAGGACTAATACTCTCTTCTAATCCTGATTCGAAAAACTCATCGAATAGCTCTATACCACCAGTTGTTGCAGGAAAAAGATTACGTATATTCATAGTTAATTAAGTATTTGAAATAAAAAATACCCTATTCCAAACCCTAGCATTCCTATACTAAGATTCCAAATGATGGCAGGAATCGGTCGGTTTTTTTCATAAAGAGCTGAAAACATGGAACTCCCTGTTATCAGCAAAAAAGATGCAATTAGGATGCCATAAGGGAGCAGAAGAAAACAAGTCAGGCTAAAAGCGAATGCAGTGACAGAACCAATAGCAGCTCCTAAACATTGTTTTAGGGGATGTTCAATAGTTTGAAGAGTTAAACCCATTTCTTCCTCTAACATGACTTTTAAGAGTCGGTCTTGATCTGCCATTAAAGTGTCAACTACATCATTCAGTAGCTTTCCTTCTAATCCTTTTGCCTGATAAAGAGCGATTAATTCTTCTCGTTCTTGTGGACGATGATGGTCAATTTCATATTTTTCTTGTTCAATAAGACGGTGAAGACGTTCTAAACGGGCCCAGCCTAACCAACCACTTCTACCCGATGTCCATGCAACTATTGCACAGCCAAAAGCGATAAAAACAGGAAGGTGAGAGGAAAAGATAGAAAGAAGAGTCAAGAGTATTGCCATCTCACATATCGCATCCAAACCAGCTGCAAGATGACTAGCCATTTCTGTTCCATGAAGCTCAGGAATTGACAGCCTTCCTTGAGCGCGTTTTCCTATTACATGGGAAAGAGGATCTTGATTTTCAAAATGTTTATTCACTTACTCACATGCTTTATTGGTTAAAAAATTTGAAAACCTAATTTTTAGATTAATTGTAGCTAAGAAGTACCTAAAGAGCCAAATCACCTCTCTATCTAGAGAAAAGTCATTCTAGCTCAAAACTCTCTGGGTGTCCAGTTTCTATTGAGTTTTAAAATTTTTATTTCTAAGTCAAAAGAGATGTCCCGAGTTTTTCAGCTAAAACTGATGGAAGATTTACAGAGCCATCCATATTTTGATGATTTTCAAGCAGCGCCACCATAAGGCGAGGTGTTGCTAGTCCTGAACCATTTAAAGTATGTACGAGCTCTAACTTTCCTTTGTTTGGGCGGTAACGAATTTGTGAGCGACGTGCCTGATAGTCAGTGCAATTTGAGATTGAAGAGACCTCATAAAAACAATTTTGTCCAGGCAGCCATACCTCGATATCTATTGTTTTCGCAGCCGTAAAAGACATATCACCAGTGACAAGTTTTGTCAGGCGATAATGCAAATCTAACCCTTTTAAAATTTGTTCAGCAACTTCGATCATTTGCTCCATCATCATTTCACTCTCTTCTGGTTTAGTGAAACAAAACATCTCAACTTTATGGAATTGATGAACACGAATTAATCCCCGCTCTTGTTTTCCCGCACTGCCTGCCTCACGCCTAAAACAGGGGGTAAAAGCAGCATACTTTAGAGGGAGATCTTCTTCTAGGAGAATTTCATCGTAGTGGAGTCCATTGAGGATAACTTCTGCGGTTGGAATAAGAAAAAGCGGATGATCTTCATCAGTTGTTTTATAAAACTGTCCATCAAATTTTGGAATTTGGCCCGAACCAAACATGATCAGAGGGCGAACCATCAGGGGAGGCAGCCAAAACTCAAATCCATTCAGTTGTTGTGTTTCAATCATATAATTAATCAACGCCCATTCTAAACGCGCTCCCATTCCACGATAAGCTGGCCACCCTGTTCCAGTTGTTTTTGCGGTACGATGAAAATCGAATAAATTTAATTTTTCATTTAAATCTAGATGATGCTTAGGATTAAAGGAAAAAAGAGGTTTCTTTCCAATAATTTTGATCACTTCATTTTCTGTTTTATCTTGTGAGTCTTTGATCTCATCCATAGGGAGATTTGGAAGACGAGAGAGAGTTTCAATAAATTTCTCCTCGACTTCATTCAAATCACGATCAAGAGAGGTAATGGCATCACCTATTTGTCGAATTTCTTCTCTTAGTTCTCTAATCTCTTCCCCTCTCTTTTTTTTCTTTCCAAAGAGTTTGGATTTTTCATTTCTCTTTGCTTTAAGGGTTTCGGATTGCATCATCAGATTCCGCAGCTGATCATCTAGTTCAAGAAGAGAGTCCAGATTAAGGTCAGGGTCTTTTTTTTTAAGCCGTGCTTCTATATTTTTCCTATCCTTCCGAATAAGCTTGATATCCAACATACTCGTCCCTATGATTTTTATGTGAGTATATGGCAGACAGAGAAGCGCAACAACTCTTTTTTATGCGTCGTGCAATTCGTTTAGGAGCACGAGGACGGCTTACTGCACCTCCTAATCCTTGGGTCGGTTGTATTATTGTAAAAGAAGGAGACGTTATTGGAGAGGGCTATCATGTCGCTCCTGGCCATCCCCATGCTGAAATTGTAGCTCTTCAACAAGCTAAAGGTGCGGCTAAAGGTGCCACTGCTTATGTCAGCTTAGAACCCTGTCCTCATCAGGGTAGAACTCCTTCTTGTGTAGATGCGCTTATAGAAGCAGGAATCAGAGAAGTGATTATACCTTTTACAGATCCTGATCACCGTGTTTCCGGACAGGGGGTTAAAATCCTGCAAAAAAAAGGGGTCGAAGTCAGGATAGGTGTGGGAAAAAAAGAAGCTAAAGAATCTCTTCTTCCCTATCTTCACCATCGCTATACGTATACTCCTTTCTGTCTTTTAAAAGCTGCAGTCAGTATTGATGGACGAATGGCAGCTCAGGATGGTACATCAAAATGGATTACCTCTGTAAAAGCCCGATCGAATGTACAACTTCTTAGAGCACAATCTCAGGCTATTCTTGTAGGTTCAAATACAGCTTTGCTAGATCAGCCTCAACTCACTGTCCGTGGTCAAGTCGATCAGCCATTGCGTGTTTTAATTGATTCGCAAGGAAAAGTCCCTCCAGAGGGGCCTTTATTTGACCCCTCTCTTGCACAAACTTTGGTATTTACGAGCCATAAAAAATGGGAAAAAAAAGGCATTGAAATCCTTGAGCTTCCAAAAATTGATTTACAAGTTGTACTTAAAGAGCTTGGCCAACGAGGAATCATTCAGTTGTTAATTGAAGGAGGAGCTACTCTACACAGCGTCTTTCTAAAAGAAAGGCAAGCTCATCGATGTGCTCTTTATATTGGCAATTGTTTACTTGGATCTTGTGGTCAGCCTTTTGCTTCAACACTCAATGTATCTACCATGCAAGAAGCTCCTTCTTGGAAGCTGGAAAAGGTTTACCGTTTTGGAAGCTCTATACGTTTGGATTATCTCATTCAAGAGACGATCTCAATTAGCTAATTTTTATTTAATAAAAAATATTTAAAAATTATTTTTATAATTTCACCTCCTAAAAAGGGAATAACAGACTATATTTTTTTATCACAAGTAGCATGAGAAATCAGAGAATTAAAGATATAGAATCCTTTTTAGAGAGGCTAAATTTTTTACAGTGACTAAGAGAGATGATGATTTGAAGAGGTTATTTTATCCTATAAAATGATGAAATCAAGCAATAGAGGATATTTTCTTTAACTAGAGATTAATAAAAAATATTCTATTTTAACTGGGGGTTAAAAACTTTTTATTTTCAATTATTTTCAATAATGATACAATTTTTTATCTATACAAACATATATTTTATATATAGCGATGTTCCCAAGTTACAATTCACTATTTTTAGGTCCAGCATCATCTTACTCAAAATTCGAATCTCGATTTAATGACGGCTTCTGGTCAGACTGGCAGCAGCAGAGTCATGAAACATGTAGAACTCTTTTCAGTATTTCACCTAGTTCTACTGAAGATTACTCCGGAGCAACTAATCGTGCTAAAGCTGAATTCAGGGCAACTCAAATCACACTATATGTGATTGGTTTGTTGGGCTTTTTAGCTATAGCTGGAGGGATAGCTTGTCATACAGCCAATGGATTTGTTTATGACCTTAAACGGCCGTTAGATCTGCTCAGATTGGTTGGAGGAATTAGCTTATCCCTAACTGGAGTAGTTGTAACATCTTTTTGTGCGATACTTAACGAAAGACTTGTCATAAGCAGACAAGAAGCAATTGAAAGATGTCTTCGAAAGATTAAGGATGAGCAGATAGAGATAATTAAAAAAATTAATCAAAAGAATTCTTTGGACCGCTGTTTAAAACAGAAAGGACAATATTGGTTGTGCAAAAAAGAGAATTATAAAGGGTTAAATAACAATCTTCTTTTTAAATCTTTAGGAGCATTAAGAGTAGACAAAATTGTCCATGCGGGTAGAGGTTTTTATCGAAACCCCTATGAAATTATTTTTTATGTTGAAGTGAGTGATCTTGATTCTTCACAAGAGGTAATCGCAGAAGGTAGAAATCTTGAAGAAGAGAGGGGGGCGTTTAACCGATTCCTTAATAGTTTAGAAGTACAAAACAACTTGAATCCCAATAATAGGCCTTTTGAGGTTAAGTTATATAATTCTAAAGAGATATTAAGATCATCCGATCTATCAAATTCTGTAGAGATACCATCTTATGTCTATGCACGGAATTTACTTACGCAATTGACTTCCCTATGTCCGAAAGACCAACGGCTCTTTCTTCCTATTGAGTATGAAAATCAAAATATCGCCTTATTCAATCTCTTTGTTACCTCACAAAACGGTAGTGTCATATGGCAAGAGTCTTTAGATCAATCTAACTATTTAGACAAGATTACGAGAAAAGAAGTTCTAGGAGAAGTCAATGTCCTTACATTACTTGCTGATCCACAGAATAAGGGAGAGTGTGAAAGGTTAATAGGAGCGTATGGAGAAACAAGCAAACCTATAGATAGGGAATATCAAAAGAGTGTATTTGATAAGAGTTCTTTAGCCTTGGATGATCAAGATGGAATTGTTGATGAAGATGAGGATCAAGAAATTGTTGATGAAGAAGATGAGGAATTTCACTTGATGCCTGGCAATGATGATGATATAAAAAATTTTCAAGGGATTTTAAGGAGCGATTTATGCCAGCTTCTTGCTCAGCACTATCAAAGGATGAATCGATTAAAAGAGTGTTTGTTACAAGAAGGGGACTATTGGTTAGTTAAAGCACAAGAGCATGCCCTAGATAGTCATATCTTATTTAAATATACAGAGGATAAAATTCAGATTTCTTATCCCTCAGACGAAGAGATTCGGGGTTTGGAGGATAGCAAATTTAGAAATGTCAGAAAAGAGAAATTTGAATTAGAGAATAATCAAGAAAATCTTCTTGAAGATATCGCCTAATAAATCCCCATCCCCCTATATCAACTACAAAAAGCTTGAAGATTTGCGAGCTACGCATTCTAAACACACGAGAGATTCATCGTTATGATTCATTTCAGATGATGGTATATCAATAAAAACAATGTAAAGTTTAGCTAGTAAAAATAACTAGAAATTTTAAATTTTTTATCCATTTCAATGAGATCTGAAAGCGTTTTATGAAAATAAGTTTAGATAATCATAGAAATATGATAAAATATCTTACCTTATCATCAAAGGTATTGAATATTAATCTCAGCAGTAAGTGAAAGGTATATGAATATTAATCTCAAAACTAGTTTTAGAAAATATGAATCTGTTCCTCAATCTTATGAAAATTATTGTCGTTTGAAAAAGTTCGAATCCAGATCCCAAGAAACCAAATTTTTTTTTAATACTGCGGAGAGTAAAGAGATCGATGCTTCATATAGGAAGAAGGAAGATCGGGTAAATAGAATCTATAGGATCACAGACTATGTCCTCGGTATTCTGGTGGTTACTAGCTTCTTTGGGATGATGTATCTACGTGCGATAGGAGGTCCAGTAGGACTTACCTCTGCTTATCTTGCTGAATTTATCAGCTGTACCTGCGGTCTCTTTTTTTCAACACTTGCTTTTATCACTGCCTGCATAGCCAAAGAAAAAGAGATTAAATTGTTAACAAAGGAAAAAAATCAAAATATTACTGAGCTCACTGAGAGAAAAAAAGAACTTACTACTGAGACAAAAGATCAGTATCTATTAGACTATGCGCTTAGTCCAGGAGATTATTGGGTCAGTAATTTCGATAGTCAAGAGCAAGGATTATTATTTGTGTGTAAAGCTAGGGATTCAGGTCTGCGGTTGACCGACTTCCGAGATATTACCGTCACTGAAATCAAAAAACTTGAACTTTTGAAAGACCAAGGGAATGATTTGAGAGAGATAATTAAGAAAGAAATTCCTCCTGAACTAGGAGAACATCTTCTTTCTGATGAGGCTAGGATTAATCCGAAGAAGCCTTTGGAAGATACAAAATATTGCTATCAGAATTGTATGTTTCCAGGTGATTATCTTGATTTACCATCCCGGTCAATTAAAGACGAGTATAAGAATTCTCACTTGCTAGGTGATGTAGATAAACTTCATGCTATTCATCTTTTTTCTAAAACACCGGATCAGGAGTGTGATGGAAAACTTGAAATGCACTATTTTCGCAGTGAAGATCAGAAACAAAGTTTTTTACGTAATTTTTCGGTAACAAACATTCATGGAACAGATTCTCAACCTGTGAATGTTAAAGAACGTTTCTCTCTTTTAAAAAGTTTTATGGAGAGATTAAAACCTTTATTTCTAGAAAAAAAAGTATTTTTACCTATTGAATATAAAGAAATGGATATCGGATTAGTGATGACTTATAAGAAAAAGAATGAAGAATTGTTTTCATGTGCTCGTCCTGTATTTTCTGCTCATGAAAATTTAATCAAAGCTAATAAAGCACGAGAACGTCAAGAAGAGCAGAATGTCCTAAAGCTATTAACTAATACGCAGAATAAAAATATCATAAAAGATATTGTACAACAAGAATCTAGAAGTATTTTTAATATGAGTTTCTCGAGTTCAGATCCTGAAGCAAACGCCGTGAGTTTAGACTTGCAACAACTACTTATCCAACACTATCAGAGGTATTATGGATTAGAATATCTTCTATTAGAAGAGGGAGACTATTGGAAAATTGAAGCGTGTGAGAATGCTTTAGATTATGAGATCACTTTTATACGTTCAGGAGATCGCATTGAGGTAATAAGTCAAGATCAATATCAGGAGAAATGTAAGAAAAATATAAGAACAGAAATTGCGACGAATGGAAAAATACCAGAATCACTAGTTCTGTATTTGTTTGACAAGTTTTCTTCGTATGAATCTAAACATGACTTAAACTCTTGGAAGTCTAAGGCGAGTAAAAAATATTATCTCATTGATCTTTCTTCTCATATAGACTGTGAGTTCACCAAATTTTACGCTCTTAAGGTGAATATCGAAGATCAAAAAGAGATTCTTTATTTCAAAAGTGATGAAGATCGAGTTTCTTACGAAAAAAATCATCCTAACTAAACCATAATCCATGTTTTTATTAAAAAATCTATCATAACTTTGTAATGTCTTATTCTCAATCACCTCCCAATAATGCCTTATTCTCAATCACCTCCCCAGCAATGTCTTATTCTCATTGCCTCCCCAATAATGTCTTATTCTCATCAACTCCCTGGTTTCAAGTAGACCGGGCAGCGTCTCATGATAACTGTTTACACGGTTCACGCCATATAACAGGGTTTACCTCTTCTATGATGAATCATAGGGTGTATAAGATCACGTTATATATAAGTACTATTCTTACCATTCTAAGCACAGGTGGGTTGATTGCATTATATGCAACAAGTGGGATCACTTTTTCTGCTTATGCTTTCCCAAAGATAGGATTACTTGCTCTTTTGGTGAATTCAATAGTGATTGGATTGTGTATTTATCGAAAAAATCGAAAAAATATCGAGCAAAAAAAGTTAATACAGAGAATCAGTGAAGACTATTTATTTCGATTTGTTTTAACAGAAGTAGGAGATTGTTGGGGATTTAAAAAACATTCTCTTTACAATTTAAAGAAAAATTTCCTTTTTAAATGCGTTTCGGTAGTTAAGACAGAAAATCACCTTATTCTACCTCACATGGGATATGAAGCAACAAAATTTACGCAGGTCGTAAGAATGGAAGTAATGCATATAATTGACATTAGATATCCTGAAGACTTAGAGGAGGCAATGAGGGATAGTCAAAATATTGAAGAAAAAATACGTGTCTCTAATCAAATTCCTTTCTCTAATCAAATTCCTGATAATTTAAAGGAAGATTTATTACGTAAAGTAAAGCGAAAACAGTAATCTCTACAGATTTTGAATATCGGAATTTAATGATTCCTGGGAAATTTTATGATTTACAGATGAAAAAGGAAGTCATTCTTCCCCCTTACTGTGAGAATCTTTGTTTTATTGACACCTGTTTTAAAAACGGTAAAAATGAAGATAGGAAGTTTCGAATGCACTGTTTTATAGATAAGAAAGAGAAAGACCAATTTTTAGCTAATGGAGGATGGAGTTAAATTCGATATTGACCTGTCCATCTCAAAATTCTACTATCGTCTTCTCTGTTTAAACAATTTAATCAATCAACTGAGTTATCTATTACCAATGAACAGGAAAATTTTTTGCCCTATTGAGCATGAAGAGATGGAGCCTTAATCATTATTGCTCAGCGAAAAAAGAAGAAACTTCTATTGAGGAAAGTGAGTGGATTAATGAAGAAAATTTATACGAAGAGATTGAGAGGAAGGAAGATGCAGGGCAAATTAATCTGCTTAAACTACTAACTGATTCAAAGAATAAGTCAACATATACAAAAGTAAAAGCAAAGCATTATTGGCAGAAGATCGGGATTCTCAAATGAGAATTTTTGCTTCTTATTCGGATATTGATAACCATAAGAATAAAATGCTACAGCACAGCCGTACGAATGAAGATACGCAAAAGATTTTAAGGACGGATTTACATCAGCTTCTTGCTCAGTACTATCAAAAGATAAATCTATTAGAAAGGCATTCGTTAAAAGAAGGGGATTATTGGTTAGTTAAAGCCAAAGAGCATACCCTAGATAATCATATCTTATTTAAATATAGGGAGTAAAATTCAGGTTTCTTATCCAATGGACGAAGAGATTAAAGATTTGCTAAATAGCGATTCTGAAAATCGTAGACAATCCTTCCTCGTATATAAAGCATTTATCTAAGAGAGCATTTTTTGAAATTCAAGTTTCTTTTTTTGATCGTTCTCTAATTATCTCTATTAACTATGTGAGTATAAATTTCCGTACTGGATATTTTTTTAAGTAGTCTCTAATTGCATTCCATTGATTTAGGAGCTATCTCATCTGTAAATTAATGGCGCATTTTTGGATCGATTGCATCTCGGAGTGTATCACCAACAATTGCAATACTGACTAGCAGGAGTGTTAAGAGAATGGCAGGGGGCCAAAGGAGGTAACTTTCACTAGGAAACATTGCACGTCCTTCCTCCATTAACATTCCCCAAGAGGTAGACTTTTCTTCACCTAAGCCAAGAAAAGATATTCCTGCTTCACTCGTAATTGCAGCCATCATAGAAAAAGAAAGGATCGTTAAAACTGGAGGAATCGCATTTGGAAGAATATGAGAAAACATAATTTTTCGATGCGGATAGCCAAGACTTTTGCAGGCGATGACATAGGGTAATATACGCTGTTTAAGTGTTTCAGCACGAATGAAACGGCAAAAAGTTGTCCATCCAAAAATACCCAAGACTATGACAATTAGGAAAATAGATTTCTTGTGCATAATAGACACAATAAGTAGAAGCATAAGAAATGTCGGCATTGTTTCCCAAATTTCAATAAAACGACAGACAATAAGGTCACATTTTCCTCCGAAATATCCAGCAACCATTCCTAGAGGGACGCCAATCAGCAAAGAAAGACCAACCGCAGTGAGACCAATCATCAAAGAGACTCGAATTCCAAATAAGAGACTGGCAAATAAATCTTTTCTATTCACTCGTGTTAGCTCCCAAATGGGTAGATAACTATTTAATCTTTGTGATCCACCAGCATCTTCTTCCCAATGAAAATTTCGTAAGAAAGGAGGAATCAATACCTGGAAATGAGGATTTTCACTTTCCAGCCATTGTTCTTTATCTTCTAGGTAGGTCAGCGATTCAATCGCTTTTCTATGTATTGCAATACGATTAAGTGTTTGAATAAGGGGAGTTCGTACATCATAAGATGCATCAATGACTTGTTGGTAATGATTCAGAGTCTTTTCATGCTCTTCTGAAGAGGCATGTTCTAATAGGTACTTTGCCATAATATAGGCATGAGAATGAGGTGTGTAAGCATGTATTAAGAATGGAAGTTGATCGAGGCTTTTTTGATAGAGTTCAGTAGTGGTATCAATTTTTTTTTTCAAATCTTGCTTTAATTGATTCTGATAATGTTTTGTACTTACTGAAAGAATAGGGGGTTCCCGCCCAGTATCTGTCTGGTATTTTTGAATATACGGCATGAGTTTTTTTTCCTGTGTCTGCCTTTGCCAGTGTTTTAGCAGGAGATTTAATTGATGATAAGAAGAGAGATGTTTTAGCTCAAAGTTCCAGGTAAGTAGAGGTTCATAAGGAGTCAGTAGAGGATCTTCTCGATAGATTTTTCTTGCTGCTAATGCTTCTTTAAGAGAAGGCTGTAACCTAGATTCTCTTTCTGGATTTTTTATCATCCCAGATAGAATACATCCAAATATCATGCAATGGAGGAAAGCTAAAACAATAAAAAAAAAACTCCTCACTTTTTTTTTAAAGATCCAACCACCTAAAATAGCAACAGGAAAAGTAAACATAAATAAATTATAAAACAGGTCAATCGATTTAGTATAATACCCGGGATAGAAAAGATAGCGTAATAGTGGTGAATACACCTTTCCTTGCCAGAGAACGAGGAGAGGTTTTCCAGAAGCAAATAAGGGAGCATAAAGGCCAACAAGAAAAAATACTCCAAGAAGATAAAGAGCCAACAGACCTTTTTTACTTTTTCTAAAATCTTGCCAGACTAAGTTCCAATAATTATATCGATTCATTCTAAACTAATCCTTGGGTCAAGCACTGTATAAGCAATGTCAGCAAGAAAATATCCAATGAGTGTCAATAATGATCCTGCAAAAGCTGAAAAGAGGATAACATTATAATCTCTATTTAAAATAGCAACATAAAAGAACCGTCCAAATCCATTAATTTCAAAAATAGTTTCTATAATTAACGAACCTCCAAGCACTATTCCAAGAGAAGCAGTTAGGGAGGTGATAATCGTAATAGATCCATTGCGTGCAACATGGTGAAAAAGAATACGCATTCTTTTTAGCCCTTTTGCACGAGCTGTGCGCACATGATCTTGATGGAGTACTTCTAAAAAGGCTGTTCTTGAAAGACGAGATTGGATCGCTAGGTTTCCATAGATCACAGCGATTAAGGGTAAAAACAGATGGAGAGAAATATCAGCTAATCTTTCTGGTGATGTATAAGTTTGGTAGATTTCTAAGGGACTATGGAACCCACTATGAGGCATAGGAACTTTAGTAAATAAGAATGTATGATGTAAAGCAATTTTTTCAATCAAAAAGGGAGCAGCGACAAAAATAGGAATAGCGAATAGGATCAAAAAGAGAATATTTAATAGGTAGTCGGGCCATTGATTTTGCATTAATGCCATGACCATTCCAAAAATTTGGCAGAGCACAAATGTGATCAGCATGGGAATCAGGGTAAGAGTCAGTGAATATTTGACTCGTTTTGTAACTTCACTGATAACAGTTTTATTATTATCATTCCTTAGTGTGCCAAAATTAAGAGTAAAAATGCGATTTAAATAGCGAAAAAAACGTGTGTGAAATAAAAAGATTTCTATTTTTCTCCATCCATCTGTTCTTTCTTCTGTTTTTGCTCTTTTATCTTGAAACCATGCTGCTAGTTGAGATACTTTTCGATTCAGTTCTTCGATAGTATCGTCTTCTAGAATATGTAATTCGCTTAATGTTAAATTGGTATTAGCGATTTTTTGATTTTTTATGCGATTTTGTGATGAAAGAGTGGCTCCAACATATCCTTGACGAATTCCTCCTCGGATAAAGAGGTTAGCTGCTATCTGGCGTTTTGTAAAAGAGTTATGGTTATCTAGTGCTTCATTTAAAAGATAAGCCATAATAAATTTAGCTCGGTCTCCCCAGCGAGTTTTTAATGCATAATAGTTTTGAGTATTTCCTTCTTTTTTTGCATTGATGATTTGATCAAGCCCTTGATGAATTTTATCTCTGGAAAGAGAAGGCCAAGTATTAAAAAGCATTGGAAGAGTTAAGCCATAATGTTCGCGAAAGGTGAGATATTGATTTTCATCTACCATCCCTCCGTTGGTACTACTGTAACTTGCTTCCCCAGTTGTACTCATATTCGCCTGGTGAATTGGATCACCAGGAGCTAAATTTAAAATGATAAAATTCACAAGAATGATTACAAAAAGTGTGAGAGGTAGCAAAAGGATACGGCGTACAATATAAGCGATCACTTTTCTATCCAAATCAGTTCTATATTCGGCTCAGAAATATTTGCACCTGGAATTAAATCATCTCTTTCCCTAGGAATAAAGATATTTTTAATATATTCTCGATAGAGAAGACGAATTTTAGGAGTGTAGAGAAAAGTATAGGGAGCCTCTTGATCAATTTCTCGATGAAATTTATGATAAAGAAGAAGGCGTTTTTCTATATCATACTCATAATTTAGCGACTCAATGATTGCATCGATCTCAGGAGAAGCAAAACCAATCGCATTTGGGGAACCTTTCTTTTTTGCTCCTGTGGAGTGCCAAATCGGACTCGGATCTTCTGGGGGAAATCCAATTTTCCATCCCATAAAAATCGCATCAAAACTTTTATCATGGAATTGACGTGAAAGATCAGCAAGATCGAGTCCAGCCAATTGACATTCAACTCCAACTTCACGTAAAGCTGAGCTAATATACTCAGCAATAATTTTTGATGAGAGGTTTTTGACAAAATAGAAAAGTTTGAATTGAAAGAGGACTTTTTGACCATCAATGAATTTTTCACGCACTCCATCTCCATCACTATCAATCCAATCTTCAGCATCCAAAAGTGCACAAGCTTCATCTGGATTAAAAGGAGGAAGAGGAATGGTTTCATCATATGAAGGAGAGTATCGAAAAAAGGGGCCATTGATATGTATGGCCATATCATTTAAATTTTGTTCAATAATGCGTTTTCTATCAATTGCTAAGGTCATTGCTTTACGTAACTTAGGGTTAGAAAAAAAAGGTTTAATTGTATTCCATCCTAAATAGTAAAAACTCAGATCTACGTAATCGATAAATTTAATTTCATCTCCCTGTGCTTTTTGTTGTGCATATTCTTCGCTCCCTAAAAATCTTTCAAGCTCTGGTAATTGATTAGAAGCCAGGTGACATAAATCCACTTTTCCTGTTTTGAAATCTTGCCATATTGCATCTGTGCTCTCTTTAAAACGATAGTAAATGCCTTCTACAAGTACCTTGTAAGGATTGTAATAATCTGGATTGCGTTTTAGCTGAATACCTTCATCATTCATTCCATCGAAAAGATATGGCCCACAGCTTACAATCACATTTTTGGCCCAATGTTGAGAAAAATTTTGTGCCCAAATTGAATTTTTCTGATAGACATCCTTATCACTACTATCTTCTATAATCTTGATTCCATCTGCAAAATATTGATAGACAAAGCAAGGAAGAGGCTGTAAACCAGCCATCAGATTTAGAGAAGTGTATTTTACCTTCATTTCATGATTTGGTGTTTCGTAGGGTTTCCATCTTATCACAAATGTATACTCATCAATCACTTTGAATTCTTCGATATCAACAAAATAAGTTCTAAGTGCAACAGCCTTACCTTCAGATACGTAAGGATTCATGACTGCATCGTAAGCAAATTTGAAATCATAAGATGTCACAGGGTGTTTCTCAAAGAAATGAGGATCAAGTTTCAAAGAACTAGGGAAGTGAGCTGGGTTAAGAGGATGCCAGTAAACATCTTCTCTTAAAAATACCCAGTACTCTTGGGTATCAGGAAGGTCATTACGAGGACGAGCTTCAATACGAAGAGCCATATCTGAAGCTAGTGTTTCATATTTGCCGAATGTATGATCTCCTAATCGCACTGTGCAGAGAGAGTATAGTTGAAAAACATTCCAGAATGGATTAAAGGGATGGAGATTATCAGGTTGGCTAATCATTGCTTCCTTCACCACACCTTTGGGTTCAAAATCTTCCCCAATTAGATTAGGGAGTATTTTTGCAAAATAAGGATCTTCTTGGAGGATATTGGAAAAGGTAGCATTTGTCTGAAAGGAATTTTTTTTAACTTCTGATAGTTTTGAAGAGTCTATCTTTTGTCCTAAACGCGAGAGATCGAATTTGAGTTGTTTCATTTCTAAACGCATAGCTTTTATATCTTCTTCAATTAAAATAGAAGACCAGTAAAGAAGAGCGAATAGAATAAGAAGTCCAACTTCGAAAAGGCTTTTTATGAGCGTCGATTTTTTCATATTTGCTGACCACAATAATCACAAGGCGATCAAAAGATCAACTGCTTTGAATCAATTTACTTGATCTTGTATCCTGACACATTTCC
The DNA here is from genome assembly GCA_041395025.1 of Chlamydiales bacterium. Classification (NCBI taxonomy): domain Bacteria; kingdom Pseudomonadati; phylum Chlamydiota; class Chlamydiia; order Chlamydiales; species Chlamydiales bacterium. Next base: position 632,427 of record JAWLBH010000001.1, on the reverse strand, counting down.
CAGACCATCATAAGCAGCATATTTATACAAATCGTGCAACGTAGGATGGTTGTAAACCTTACCTATGATGTCAAGAATAGTCCTTTTCCCTTCAATCAACCCGACACCGTGATGAATTAATTCTGTGGCTAAAGGACCAATAATATGCACACCTTGAACCACAAGGTCATCACGAGAAAAGATAAGTTTTAATAATCCCTTTTCTATACCCATAATTTTCCCGCGTGGCATATCTTTATGGTAAGCCACTCCAGTCGCATAAGCGAAGCCTTTCTGTTTAGCCTCTTCTTCAGAAATTCCTGCAGTTGAAATTTCAGGGATTGTATAAATTCCATAAGGGAAGATGCGAGCAATTTCTTCGATGTCCTTGGTGTGAAAAATATGTGCTACAGCAATACGTCCTTGATCCATGCCTGCACTAGCAAGAGCAGGGAAACCAATGACATCTCCAACTGCATAGATATTCGGTACTACTGTTTGATAATTTTCATTGATAGGAATTGTTTCTCTTGAGGTGACCGTAATTCCGATTCTATCGAGATGAAGAGCTTTTGTATTTCCATTACGTCCTGCAGCAAATAGAAACATATCTGTACTTAAAACACCACCCGATTTAAAGATCAATTTTACCTTCTCTTCAGGTTTAGAAGGGGGTTCAATTTTTGCAATTGATTGGTTGAAAAGTAGATCAATATGATCATTTTGCATTGATTCAATAAAATTTCTGACAATTTGCTGATCAATGAAAGGAAGAATATTTTCATTTCTATTAATTAAAGAGACTTTTGTTCCAGAAGTTGAAAAAATTGTTGCATATTCACATCCAATCACTCCAGCACCCAAGACAGCAAGAGAGAGAGGATAATGTGTGATGTTAAGAATCATATCGGAATCATGAATCCTTACTCCATCAAAAGGAATGGTCTTGGGATGAAAAGGATAGGATCCAGTTGCAATAATAATATAAGAGGCTTTTAAAAGGATCGTCTCTTCTTCTTTTGTGATTTTAATTGTATTAGCATCAAGAAAAGAGGCCTCTCCATGATAAATATCCACTCCATGGCGTATTAGGTTATTACGCACTGCATTTGATTCTGTTTCAATAATCCAATTCTTCCTATACATGAAAGTCTTAATCGACATCGCTTCTTCAATATTTCGGTCAATTCCATATAATCCTTGATCATACTTACCAGATAGATAGAGCGAGGTTTCTTTTAAAGTTTTTGAAGGCAGGGTGCCCGTATTCACTCCAGCTCCGCCATATCGGATGGCTTTTTCGATAATTGCAACTTTATAATGGAAATAAGCGGCTTTTACAGCCGCTTTTTCTCCAGCAGGTCCCGTTCCAATCACAATGAGATCATATTTATCCATCGATACTCCAGTAATTTTATTTACTATTAAATCTACGGTTTTAATAGATCAGACTTTTTTTTGTAAAAAATATCCAAACATTTCTGATTTAACTTAATTAACAAAGGATTCAAACATTAAATTTAATAGATATGGAGAAAAAGGAACTGATTGAGATAAGTGAAAAAATAAATGGAAGATTTCTTTTGATCGATCAATGTTTAGGATTTGAAGAAATCTTCCAGTTTAATCAGAATTAACTATGAGAAAAAATTGATAAATATATTGAACCCTCAAGCTTGTTTTTTTTCATCATCTTCAGATTCCTGCAAAACAAGTCTATTTGAAGCGAGTCTCAATTCTATGTATTTATTAGTAGGATCTTCATCATCTTCTCCAAAACAGTATGGAATGGATCTTTCTTCTTCGTCATCATTTTGAGAAAAATGTTCAATCCTATCTTTAGTTTCATCAGAATTAGAGAGGGTGTTTGCAAAAATGCAAGCAGAGGAAAAAATTAAAAGAATCGCAAAATATTTTTTCATTGGTGCTCCTTAAATTAATATACGGTTTCCTTGAAAGACACGAGCTTTGAATATCGTAACAATTTCTTCAATCAAAATTTACTTTCCAGTTAGACGAAATCGTCTTTGTAATGTACAATAATTGCCATTTTTTTGAAGCTTTTTCAAACCATGATTAAAATTTTTTATTAAATTCGGGTGTTGGTTTTTCAATGTGATTAAACGCAATCCCTGATCTGACAGAGGCGGAGTAGAAATTCTGAGCGTTTGATCATAAATTGTCCCAAGAAAAGATTGTGCCTCAAGATGAGGGATCAGAGCCCCTGCTAACCTTCCCTCTTTAACTGCTTGGAGAGCATTTAGTATTGATTGATAGGTTTCAATTAAGATTGAGGGATAGTTTTGTAGAATTAAGACAGAATTATCATACGCATAAGCTCCTACGGTAGTATTTTCCAAATCAGCTAGAGAATGGATATCTCCATCGATTGGGGTAACAAGAACCGGACCAGTTAATAGGAAAGGATCAGAAAAGGTATAGATCTCTTTGCTGATTGCATTGGGGTCAAGAGAGGTTAAAACAGCAGTATAGTTTTTTTTCTCTAGGCCTTGCAAAAGTTGATCCCAGCTCACATCTATAATTTGAAAATTTGTCTTTTCAAGTAAATTTAACTCTTGAATAAGAGCATTTGTAAATCCATTAATGTGAATCGTTTTTCGATCAAAATTTAAAGGGACCCAATTAGTATCCCGACCAATCAAACAGAAGTGAACCTTTGGTGTAGAAGGAGTGCATCCAATGAAAAAAAAGAGTAAACAGATAAGAATTCTTTTCATAATTTCAATCATACACTAAAAATTGTTTCATGACAGCCTATCTGATTGTAAATTTTGGAGGACCACGTTCATTAGCCGAAATTGAACCATTCTTATCGGCTCTTTTGACTGATCGAGATGTGGTGCGAACCTATTTTCCCCGATTCATCAATAATTATCTCTTTAGAAAAATTGCCAAAAAACGCGCATTAAGGATCACAGCTGATTACAAATTGATTGGAGGAAAATCTCCTATCTATGAAGACACTGAATATATTGCAGATGCATTAAGTCAAAAATTAAAGGCTCCAGTACTTACTTTCCACCGCTATCTGCCTTCAACTCATGAAGATTCTTTAAAAGCTATTGAGACTCTTCAAACCAAAGAGATTCGTGTTTTCCCCATGTTCCCGCAATTTACCTACGCAACAACTGGGAGTATTGCTCGCCTTTTCCAAAGTAAATTGTCTGTAAAAACACTTAATAAACTTAAGTGGGTTAAGTCTTACCCTTCACATCCAGCATTTATTAGGGCAATCCAAAATTTAATTATTAGCTTTTTAGAAGCTCATGATCTTAATGAGGAAGAGGTCTTTTTTTTCTTTTCAGCTCATGGGCTTCCAAAAGAGTTTATAGATCAAGGAGATCTCTATGCTTATGAATGTAATCTTTCTTTTGAAAATTTAATTTCTAAATTTCAGAAAGGAGAAGGATTATTAGCATACCAATCAAAATTTGGTCCAGGTGAGTGGCTGCGTCCTTATACTCAAGATATTTGTGAGCAAATTGAGAAGTATCACAAAGGACGCCACCATATTTTATTTGTTCCTATTAGCTTCACATCAGATCATATTGAGACTCTTTTTGAGATTGAACAGCAGTATTTACCGATTATTCGAGAACAGGGTCTCTTAGCTTATCGGCTTCCAGCTTTAAATCGTCAGCCTGAATGGATCGAAGCGATTACTGACATTTTAGATCCATTCACTCCCAATTCGAATGCTATGTTGATTCGCAACCAATCAAATTCAAAAATAAGGTAATTTGATGACTATCTATCCTTAAAAGTACAAATCTCTTGACGAGAAGATAGTTCCTAGATAGCCTTATTGGTAATGAAACCGCATTGTTGAGCGAAAGAATTAGGCTTTAATCAAACCATCCTAAATAGGATGGTTTTTTTTTACTTATTTATGAAAAAACACTATTTGCTTTTGCAAAATGGAAAAATTTTTGTAGGGACAGCTCCAGATTGGCAAGAAGGAAAGATATTTCATGGAGAAGTCGTCTTTACGACTGGAATGTGTGGATACTATGAAAATTTGACCGATCCTTCTTTTACGGGACAAATTCTTGTCTTTACCTACCCACTGATTGGAAACTATGGAGTGGCTGATCGGAAATATTGGGAATCTCAAAAGATTCATGTCGCAGGCGTTATTGTTAGTGAAAGCTGTGTCAAATGGAATCATCATCAAGGTTTGAGATCTCTTCAAGATTGGCTTGAAAAAGAGAGTATTCCTCTACTTAGTGAAGTGGATACACGAGAATTAGCCAAAGTTTTGCGCGTAGAAGGAACCCTTTTAGGAGCCATGGCTGATCAACAAAAAACTGTGACTTTCAAAGATCCTAATTTAGAAAATATGGTCGCTAAAGTCTCTATTCCGAATAAAATTTTTTATGGAAAAGGGAAAAAGCGCGTTATTGCAGTAGATTGTGGAATGAAAGATAGTATGATCTTTTATCTTCAAAAATTCCCTATTGAAATTATCCGAGTTCCCTACAATTATGATTACTCAGAAGAGACATTTGATGGCATCTTTCTTTCTAACGGACCAGGTGATCCTGCTAAATGTGTTGAGACGATTGCGATTCTTAAAAAAGTGATGGAGAGAAAGACACCAATTTTTGGCGTTTGTTTAGGTTCTCAACTACTTGCACTCGCAGCAGGAGCGAAGACTTATAAGCTCCCATTTGGTCATCGGGGTCAAAATCAGCCTTGTATCAATCTTGAAACAAGAAAATGTTATGTTACCAGTCAAAATCATGGCTTTGCAATCAATGAAAACACATTGCCAAAAGATTGGAAAATCATTTTTCGAAATTTAAATGATGGATCAGTGGAAGGATTTGGTCACGCTTTTCTTCCTTTTTACACAGTTCAGTTCCATCCAGAAGCATCTCCTGGGCCAACTGACACTCGTTGGTTTTTTGATAGGTTTTATGCATGTCTAGTAAAAGAATTATAGTCCTGGGTTCAGGAGGTTTGCGTATTGGTCAAGCTGGGGAATTTGATTACTCAGGTTCTCAAGCGATCAAAGCTCTTAAAGAAGAGGGTCATTACATTATTCTGGTTAACCCTAATATTGCCACTGTACAGACTGACCAAGGCATGGCTAATCAGGTATATCTATTGCCTCTGAATACAACAACAGTTGAAAAGATTATTGAGAAGGAAAAGCCTAATGCCATCCTCCTTAGCTTTGGTGGGCAGACAGCTCTTAATTTAGGTTTGGCACTCGATGCAAGTGGATTTTTAGCGCAATTTGGAGTTGAGGTATTAGGAACACCAGTCAGTACGATTCGTCTTACAGAAGATAGAAAACTTTTCAAAGAATCTCTTGATAGTATTGGAGTTAAAACAGCAGCTAGTCATATTGCAACGACAATTGAGGAAGCAAAATTGGGCGCAGAAAAAATTGGATATCCTCTTATGCTACGCTCTGGTTTTTCTTTGGGTGGTTTAGGATCAGGAAAAGCCAGGAATGAAGCAGAGCTTGTCTCTCTTGCTTCTGAGGCGTTGAGTAAAGCGCCACAAATTTTAATTGAAGAATACCTGGTTGGATGGAAGGAAATTGAATATGAAGTGATGCGTGATAGGGATAGTAACACGATTACCGTCTGTAATATGGAAAACTTTGATCCCATGGGAATTCATACAGGAGAAAGCATTGTGATTGCCCCTTCTCAGACATTGAATAATCAAGAATATCACATGCTTCGTGAGATCGCGATTAAAACAGTGAGTCATTTAGGTGTTATTGGAGAGTGCAATATTCAGTATGCTGTTCACCCAAACCGTATAGATTATCGAGTGATTGAGGTGAATGCCCGTCTTTCTCGATCGAGTGCACTTGCTTCAAAAGCAACAGGGTATCCGCTTGCTTTTGTCGCTGCAAAATTAGCACTTGGTTATAGACTCTATGAAATTAAAAATTCTGTAACTAAGGAGACCTCAGCTTTTTTTGAACCAGCTCTTGATTATGTTGTAGTAAAGATGCCCCGATGGGATACAAATAAACTACGTGCTGAGAGAACGATTGGATCTGAGATGAAGAGTGTGGGTGAGGTCATGGCAATTGGGCGCTCATTTCCTGAGGCACTTCAAAAAGCCATTCGCATGCTAAATATTGGATGTTGTTCTCTTTTTGATTATCCATATTCCATCCCAGATCCAAAGCAAGAGATTGAAATTGCGACTGATCGCCGTCTTTATGCAATTGCTGAGATGATGCGTCAAGGGATGGATGCTGACGAAATTCATGCTCTTTCACACATTGATCAATGGTTTTTGTATCAACTCATGGATTTAGTTAAGATGGAAGAGGAGATTCGAAAAACCCCGATTGAAAAGATGATCAGGCGTGCAAAGCGTTTTGGATTTTCTGATCGAGCTATTGCCCTTTTGAAAGATGAAAAAGAAGAAACAATTCGCTTCAAACGGTTAAGTTTAGGTGTAAAGCCTGTGATTAAACAGATTGATACTTTGGCTGGAGAGTTTGATGCTAAAACCAATTACTTATACTTGACCTATCACGGGATCTCAAATGATGTTTTACCGTTGACTCCTTCTCCAATGATTGTACTTGGTTCAGGACCCTATGCGATCGGCTCTTCAGTTGAATTTGACTGGTGCGCAGTCAACACAATACGTACATTAAGGCACCATCACGTGCCAACAATTATGATTAACTCTAATCCAGAGACAGTATCTACTGATTATGATGAGTCAGATCGTCTCTATTTCGAAGAGCTAACCCTTGAGCGAATCTTAGATATTGCAGATTTTGAATCTCCAGAAGGAATCATCGTTTCTGTCGGAGGACAGATTGCAAATAATCTAGCTCTTGCAATTGATGCTGCAGGTTATCGTATTATGGGTTCTTCTTCTTCTTCGATTGATATGGCTGAGAATCGTCAGAAATTTTCTTCCTTACTCAATGAACTCTCCATCGATCAACCTCTTTGGACTGAAGTGAGTTCTATAGAAAAAGCACGTTGTTTTGCAATGGATGTGGGTTATCCAATTTTAGTTCGTCCTTCCTATGTCCTTTCAGGAGCGGCAATGAATGTCATTTACAATGAAGATGAACTTGAGAAATATCTTGAGGAAGCAACCATTGTCTCTCGTCAACATCCGGTTGTCTTATCGCAGTTTATCCTAAATGCAAAAGAGCTGGAAATAGATGGTGTTGCAATCAGAGGAGAAGTAATCATCGAAGCTGTTTCAGAGCATATTGAAAATGCTGGTGTTCATTCAGGAGATGCAACACTTGTACTTCCTCCTCAAAAACTCTATCTCGAAACAATTCGGCAAACAAAGTCAATTACTCGTCGCATTATTCAGATACTAAATATTACGGGACCATTTAACATTCAATTTATCGCAAAAGATAATGCAATTAAAGTCATTGAGTTGAATATTCGTGCTTCACGTTCTTTTCCTTTTGTCTCTAAGGTGACAGGATATAATTTTATCCAGATTGCGACTGAAGCTATACTTGATGTTTATCTACCTCGTTCTTATAACACTTTAGATCTCAATTATGTAGGAATTAAAACTCCCCAATTTTCTTATCATCGTCTTAAGGGAGCTAATCCAGTTGCTCATGTGGAAATGGCTTCAACAGGAGAGGTGGCTTGTTTAGGAGACAATCTGATTGAAGCGTTTTTTCGCTCATGGGAGGCAACCGAACAAATGGTTAAAGGCAAAGACATTCTTGTCAGCGTCAACAGAGAACAAAGAGCAAAATTCCTTAATGCACTAAAAAAATTAGATAGTCAAGGATGGAAGATTCATACGACACCTGGTACGCATGATTTTCTATCCAGAGAGGGGTTAGCCACACGATGTGTATTTAAGATCAGTGAGGGGTATCATCCCAATATTTTCGAAACAATTACTAAACATCAAGTGAACTTAATTATTAATATCCCACATCATCTGCCCTCTTCGAAAAATGTAACAGATGGGTTTCAAATTCGTCGTCTTGCTATTGACTATCATATTCCATTAATTACTAATCTTCAAATTGCATTAGTTTTTTTACAATCTTTGGTCGATTTAGAAAAATTACCTGAAGTAAAATCTTGGCATGAATTTTTAGGAGGGAGACTGTGAAAGATTTAATCTCCATCAAAGATTTATCTAGAGAAGAGATCGAAGTTATTTTGAAGGCATCTCTAAAGATAAAAACTCATCCTCCTGGGCGAATTTTAGAAAAATATGTGATGGCAAACTGTTTTTTTGAACCCTCAACACGCACTCGCTTATCTTTTGAGGTCGCCATGAAGCAATTAGGAGGAGAAGTGATCGGCTTTGCCGATCATCTATCAACTGCCATACAAAAAGGGGAGTCTCTTTATGATTCTATCAAAATTATCGCTCTTTACTCCGATATGATGGTGATTCGTCATCCTCTTGAGGGATCAGCACGCTTGGCGGCTGAGGTGACAGATAAACCAGTGATTAATGCGGGTGATGGAGCCAATGAACATCCTTCACAGACTCTGGTCGATCTTTTTTCCATTCAAGAATCTCATCAAACAATCGATGGGCTTTGTATTCTATGTATAGGGGATTTGCTCTATAGCAGAGTCGTCCATTCTCTTATTTATGGATTGAAGCATTTTGATGTACGTCTTTATTTCGTCTCTCCACCAAGTTTATCGATTCCTAAATCTCTCTCTGAAGTACTCAAACAAGCTGGGATTCCTTTTTCCTTTCATCATACGATCAAAGAGGTGATTGAAAAAGCAGATATTGTTTATATGACTCGCCTGCAAAAAGAACGGTTTCCTTCTTTAGAAAATTATCATTCTCTTAAAGATCACTGTATTCTAAATAAAGAGATTTTGAATCAAGCAAAAGAGGGACTAAAAATTCTTCATCCACTTCCACGTCTCAATGAAATCGCTCGAGAGGTTGATGAAACAAAATATGCTTACTATTTTCCACAAGCTCAGAATGGAGTCTATGTTAGGCAAGCCTTGTTATGTAAACTTTTAGGTAAATAAATGAAAGAATTTCTTTCAGTTGCTGCCATTGAATATGGCACTGTTATTGATCATATTCCAGCAAAAACAGGGTTGCGTATCGCCCATTTATTAAAACTTGCTAGTTATCGCCATCAAGTCACTTTGGGTCTCAATCTTCCAAGCAAAACAATGGGATATAAAGATTTGCTGAAAGTTGAAGGAAGAGAGGTAAGTGAAAGTGAAGCTAGTCAAATTGCTATATTTGCGCCTAAGGCAACGATAAACATTATCCAAAATTTTGAGTTAGTGAAGAAATTTTCTGTCACTCTCCCTGAAAAAATTGAAGGAATTTTGCACTGTTCTAATGAGCATTGTGTCACTAACCATCAGGAGATATTGACGCGTTTTAAAGTCTCGGTATCTTCTCATTTAATTTCTCTAAAATGTTATTACTGTGATAAGCATTTTGCCTATGACACCTTTTAAAGACCATTTTTCCAATCTGACAGCTATTCCAGCTTTGATTGATCCGCATGTCCATTTCCGTGTTCCTGGAGAGGAATACAAGGAAGACTGGATTACAGGAGCCATTGCAGCTATCCATGGGGGCATTACGACTGTTTGTGATATGCCTAATAATTCGCCTCCTTGTACGACTATCGCAGCTTTAAAAGAGAAAAAAAAATTGATTGACAGGCAGCTTCAAAGTATCGATATACCTTTATCATACGGACTCTATTTTGGAGCAGATAAGGAACATTTTCATGAGGTGAGTGAAGCAAGTCATCATTGTGTTGCATTAAAAATCTTTATGGGGTGCAGTACAGGAGGACTTGTAATCGATACTGATCAAGCCTTAAACGAGGCATTCCGTACTGCAGCAAGTGTAGGGATGCTAGTTGCAGTCCATGCTGAAGACGAATCCTTGTTAGCAAGAAAAAGGGAAGAGTTTAAAAATGCTACTCATCCAGCTACTCATTCTCAGATGCGTCCCAAGGAAGCAGCCATTCTTGCAACCTCAAAAGCGATTCAACTGGCCCGTAAGTATGGTGTTTCACTCTATATTTTGCATATGAGTACTAAAGAAGAAGTAGAACTCGTGCGCAAAGCTAAAGCTGAAGGTCTTCCTATTTACTGTGAAGCTACGACTCATCATCTTTTTTTAAGTGAAGAAGATTATTTCAATTTTGGGACATTTGTGCAGGTCAATCCTCCCTTACGCTCAAAAGCTGATCAGGAAGCTCTTTGGGAGGGAATTTTAGATGGCACGATCGATACTATTGGAACAGATCATGCTCCCCATACGATTGCAGATAAACAACGCCCTTTTCCAATGGCTCCTTCTGGAATCCCTGGTCTAGAAACCCTCCTTCCCTTAATGCTCGATGCGGTCTATCATGGTAGATTAACCTTAGAAAAGATGATTGAGTTGACTCACACAAACCCAAGAAAGATTTTTAATTTACCCGTTAAAGACGATGTAGTTCTTGTCGATTTGAATAGAGAAATCACTGTCACAGATGAGCTGATTAAATCGAAATGCGGTTGGACTCCTTATCGAGAGAGAACTTTGCGTGGATGGCCTAAGTATGTCATGATCTCTGGGAAGAGATATTCTGTTAACCGATAAATAGTTGAGGGAAGAGGAGAATAGGAATATGATCAAATCGATGGTCAGGATAATATTCTTGCAAATTTATAAGAAACAAGTCGCGACATTCACGGATCTGATGCAAAGTAAGAGGCTGTGAGTTAAGGTAAATGCCAAGGTATTCTTTTTCTTCATATAGATAGGAAGAAAATATAGGAGGAATATCTCCTAATTGGAATTTCAAGTTCAGCGTGAGACGGATTCCAATGAAAATCTTAGTTTGCATATTTGTATGTATAAGAGTCATGGATCATGAACACATTTCCTATATGGTGGCCAGAAAAGCCTCCTATTTATGACATTAAAAAAAGTTATCTTGAAAACTTTAAACAAGGTCCTTTCTTTAAGGGGAAAATACCAGAACGCATATTTCCTCCTGAAGAAAAATGGATAAATTTTCTTGGATTTTCAATTGCTTCTCCTCTTGGTGTTCCGGCTGGGCCTTTACTCAATTCCTCTTGGGTAATTTTTGCTGCGACTATGGGCTTTGATATTGTCACATACAAAACTATTCGAAGTCAGCCTCACCCTGCCCATCCTTTGCCAAATATGATTTATATTGATACACAAGGAGTTCTCACCTACAAGCGCTGTCATGATTCTATTTATCAGAGTCCTACTCCTCCTTTAACTATGCATTCATTAGCAACAACCAATTCGTTTGGCATTCCCTCACAAGACCGGGGTTTTTTAGTGGAGGATATTGCTTGTGCAAATGCGGGGCTTTGTTCAGGGCAGGTAATGATTGTTTCGGTGGTTGGAACCCCACGTGATCAAAGAGATTTTTTTGAAGATTTTGTAACAGCAGCCTCTATTGCTATTCGAGGAGGAGCAAAAATTATTGAAGCCGATTTGTCTTGTCCAAATGTGTTAACCTGTGAGGGAAGTCTGTTTATGAATCCTCAAGCTGTTTTAGATATTTCCCAACGAATTAAGCAAGTCATTCAATCAGTTCCCCTAGTCATTAAGGTAGGTTTAATTGAAGATAAAGAAGTCATTCGGAGTGTAATGTGTGCCGCTGCTCAAGGAGGAGCGAGTGCGATTTGTGGAATTAACACTGTGAGTATGCAAATTATTACAAAAGACCAGAGACCAGCACTTGGTCAGGGTCGTTTACGTGCTGGAGTTTGTGGAGATCCCATTCGTCCACTCGCTTTAGATTTTATTGAGAAAGCAGTGGCTGTCAATGAAGAAGAACAGCTAGGAATGACGATTATGGGAACGGGAGGTGTGACTCTTCCTGACCACTTTGATGAATTTTTTAATAGAGGAGCTGATGTTGCAATGAGTGCAGTCGGCATGATGTGGGATCCTTACTTAGCAATGAGGTACTTACACAAATGTTAATTCAACAACTTTATGAAATTGGTGCAATTAATTTTGGAGAGTTCACTTTAAAAAGTGGAATGCTATCTCCTATTTATGTTGATCTGCGTCTTATCATTTCTTATCCAACACTTCTTCAGGAAATTGCTGAAAAAATGTGGGAAAAAGTAGAACATAAGCTTTTTCAAAGAGTGTGCGGAGTTCCTTATACTGCATTGCCTATTGCAACAGCTCTCTCTTTACAACAAAATCTTCCCATGGTCATGCGTCGCAAAGAGGTAAAAAATTATGGAATGAAAAAAATCATTGAAGGTGCTTTTGAATATGGACAAAACTGCCTTGTCATTGAAGATCTGATCACGAGTGGCTTAAGCATATTTGAAACGATCGAACCTCTTGAGAAAGTCGGACTAAAAGTGACAGATATTATCGTTCTATTGGATCGTGAACAAGGGGGTAAGCAGTTCATTGAGGATAAAGGATATCATCTTCACTCTCTTTTTACGATGACCGATTTTCTACATGCATTAAAAAATCAGATGAGTCCAAAAGATCTAGAATTCATAGAAAGATTCATCAAAGAAAATCAATGTTAACGTATTCTCAACGTAGCCACTATTCATCCAATCCGATAGGTAGAAATTTACTTAAGTTAATGGACAAAAAACAGACTAATCTTGGCATTGCAGCTGATGTAACCAGACAAGCAGCACTCCTTGATATTGCTGAAAATCTCGGTTCTGAGATCTGTCTTTTAAAAACTCACATCGATATTATTGAGGATTTTACCCCAGAACTTCCTAAAAAACTCTCTTCTCTCGCTGAAAAACATCATTTTTTGATTTTTGAAGATAGAAAATTCGCAGATATTGGCAATACTGTGAAGCAGCAATATGGACAAGGAATCTATCGTATTTGTGAATGGGCTCATATCATAAATGCGCATCTTGTTCCAGGACCGGGGATTATTCAGGGACTAAAAGAGGTAGGTCTTAAAAAAGGTCGAGGATTACTTTTGTTAGCAGAAATGAGCTCAAAAGAAAATCTGGCAAAAGGGCTTTATACACAACACGCTATACAATGGGCAGAAGCACACACAGATTTCGTTATAGGATTTATCTGCACTCATCAATTAACCAATCATCCTGGTTTTATTCATATGACTCCTGGTGTCAAATTTTTAGATCAAGAAGATTCGCTTGGTCAGCAATATCACACTCCTCAAAAAGTTATTAAAGAGAGAAAGAGTGATCTCATCATTGTTGGACGTGGAATCTATGATGCCAAAAATCCTCGTTTAGAAGCAGAAAAATACCGCAAAGCGGGATGGAATGCTTATCAAGAACTTCTTTTTTAATTTCATATAATAGATAAAAAAATTACTTGACTATATTATAATTTATAACTATTAATAGTTATAGATGATGTTTTTAAACAAATAGACTAATGTTAGTAAATCCTTTTTCTAATATTAATTTCGATCCAATTCAATATAAATCACTCATTGCTCCTTCCCAGATTTCGATGGACCGTATTGCCGTGATTATCCTTGGTGGAGGTCAAGGGAAACGCCTTGATCCTCTTACAAAAACTAAATGTAAACCTGCGATATCTTTTGGAGGTAGATACTGCTTAATTGATGTCCCTATTGCAAATTCTCTTTCATCAGGTTTATCAAAAATTTTTGTAATTGGGCAGTATCTTTCTGATACCCTACAGAGACATCTTTTGCAAACGTATCTCTATCAAGATATCTCTAAGAATCAAATTCAACTACTTGTACCTAAAGAAAAAGATGGTAAATACGATGAATACAAAGGTACTGCTGATGCAGTACGCCAAAATCTGGATTATTTTGCTCAAATCTCAGCTGACTATTTCTTGATTTTATCGGGAGATCAAATTTACAACATTGATTTTCAAAAGATGGTGAATTTTGCTGTTGATGTGAAGGCAGATATGGTGATTGCCTCACAAGCTGTGAATAAAAAAGAGGCAAAAAGGATGGGAGTAATTAAAATTCATCAAAGAGGGACAGAGATTATTGATTTTTATGAAAAGCCAAAAGAGGAAAAGATTCTCAAAAAATATTACACCGATGCGCTTACACTTCATAAAATTGGTTATCCTGTTGAAAAAGGAAAGAATTATATTGGATCAATGGGAATTTATCTTTTTAAGCGTCAAGTACTTTTTGATCTTCTTATTCAAGATCCTCGTGAAGATTTCGGGGAACATCTGATCAAATCTCAACTTAAAAAAGGAGATAATCATGTTTTTTTTTATAAGGGTTATTGGGAAGATGTTGGAACAATAGAATCCTACTATCATGCGAACCTTGCTTTGACTAACCCATCAAATAGTCAACAACTTGGTTTAGATACTTATGATGTTAGCCATGAATTTATGACAAAACTCTATAATTTACCTGGAGCTCAGATTTTGAACTGTTCAATTAAAGAATCTCTCATCTGTGAAGGAAGTATTGTTGAAGGGAAGGCTGTTGTTCATAGTTTACTTGGAGTTGGAATAATATTAGGAAAAGGCAGTACTATTCGTGATTCAGTTGTCATTGGAAATGATTACAATGCTGATTTAGTCCATCATAATCCATTAAGGCAACCTACCATTGGGAAAAATTGCCAGATTGATCGAACAATTATCGATCAAAATGTGAAAATTGGAGATAATGTGACTCTTGTCAATCGAGATAGATATCAAAATTATGACTCTCCCGATGGACGAATTATCCTACGAGATGGAATTATGGTGATTCCACGAGGAACAGAAATACCCAATAATTACGTTTTTTAGTAGATTTACTTTGATGACAATTTGGGCAATTGCAGATCTGCATTTATCCTTCGGTGTTCCTAAAAAAACTATGGAAGTCTTTGGCGAAGATTGGGTGAATCATACAGAGAAGCTCAAATCGAATTGGGTAGATCTTGTAAAACCAGATGACCTTGTCCTTATTGCTGGAGATATTTCATGGGCGACTTCTTTAGCAGAAGCGAAAGTCGATCTTGATTGGATTGATGCTTTAAAAGGGACTAAAGTGATGATCAAGGGGAATCATGATTCTTGGTGGAGTTCTTTATCTAAAGTACAATCGATTTTACCTCCATCGATTCATCTTATTCAGAATAATGTCTTTGATTGGGCAGAATATTCGATTGGTGGTGCTCGTCTATGGGATACAGAGGAATATCGATTTGATTCTTATATCAATTTTCGTGAAAATCCAGTTCTTCTATCAAAAGAAAAAAAAATCAACCAAGAAAAAATCTTTGAGCGAGAACTTGTTCGTTTAGAGTTGAGTTTAAAAGCATTGAATCCGAGGGCATTGAAACGTTTAGTGATGACTCATTATCCTCCGATTAGCACTGAATTGCTTCCTTCTAGATCGACTGCGCTTCTTGAAAAATACCATGTAGATGTCTGTGTATTTGGTCATTTGCATAGTCTAAAAAGAGAGCTCCCTCTTTTTGGTTTATATAATGGAATCGAATATCATCTCACCTCTTCTGATTATTTATCTTACAAGCCACTTCTTATCAGTCAATAAACGCTGCTAGAAAGTAGTCAAATTATGCGATAATGGGTATTAGGCCCACAAGTGGTTCACCCAGAAATCAGAGGATTAAAAACGTAGAGGGGGATAACTAATCATAGACAATGCTATGCAAAAACCCATTCTAAACTTGTGAGATGCAAGATCAAGAAATGGATGAAATGAGCAAAACTTCTCTAAGGAGAAAAAGACGGTGTAGAATCGTTGCCTGGTTCTTTTCTTTTTAAGCAATTATGGATAAAAAGAAAAAACTATAAGACATTATAGCCAGTCAACCTATTCTCCTTCATTTTTTTCATTAAGGATTGCACTTACTTTAATTAAATCAGGATCTGCCTTTGTGAGAGATCGATTCAATGGATTTGACTTGCGACGATGAAAAATATCAGACAATACCCGCCTAACTTCTTTCGCATCAAGATGATCATAGTAAATATAACAAATCTCTAGCAGCTCACGAAAATCTTCTTCAATTTTTATTAAATCAAACATTTTCTTAGCTAAAGGATAGAAAAGAGGATGGTTTGCTGAGCCAGCAAGAAAATAAAGGATTTCTTCTACAAGAGGAATCTCTGTTTTTTCATCAACTTGAGTGATCAGTTTCTTGAGTAGATTATCAGCTAATTCGGGCTTATGAGTATAAGCAAGACGGGAATTTAAATAATCAAACCACATCTTTTTTTTGATGTAAGGATGAAAATTCTCAAAAAGATGAGAGGCATAGTCCAAATGGTTCTCTTCAATTTGAGATAGAATATAATCAAAAAGAAAACTTTCAATATCATTTGCACAATAGGTTTGAAATGTTTGAAGGACATCCACTGGATGAAATCCTTTGTCTACATTATCTTTAAGAATTTGAAGAAAGTATTCTATGGTATCCTTAATCTGACTTTCGTGCCCTAAATCATAATGAGTCATTTGATAATCGACTTCATCACAGAAAATAGATAGAGTCCGTTTCTCTGGAAAATAACGTCGCCATAATTCAAAGATTAAGAGAAAGATTTGATCCTGTTCAAGAGGTTCACGTTTTTTCGCAAGGGAATCAGCCATTTCTTCAGGGTTTTCGAATCTATCAGCATAAGTTAGAAAATTTGCTTCATTGAAGGAGATATCGAGTTCATTCAATCGATCAAATAAGGTATCTGTTGATTCCTGACGATAGTTTTTTATTTGCCATGATTGCAGGTCAGTAATTTTTAATTCTCCTGAATTGATTCTTGGCAAGTTAATTTGTAGTAAATTATAAAGCGCTTTGCGTTGTAAGAACATATTCGTGATCTTAGGGATTCTAACGATTTAATAAAAGGGAATTACTCGAGAAAAAAGCAGGTGAAAATTTATTCTAGAAAATAGGTTGACTCAGTGCTCTTTAAAAGGAAAGCTATTGTTCTTGATCTACTGTTTTCTCAATTAATTAAGTTTTTTGATATCAACATTTATCTCAATGGAAGGCTCGAATCCTTTTCATTATTCTATAGATAGACAAAAAAGATAGCAAATTTTGTAAATGAGATAGGATTGTCTAAAATTCCTTGCTATGATGAAAACCCCCTGAGTATTAAAGTAAGGAAAAATTTTAATCAAAACATGATAAAAGTATTCACATTAAAGATTTAATTATCATCTCTAAAAAATCTGAAAATTTGCTATAATCTCTTGTTTTTTGCTTTATAAGGTATACAAATGAATCGGGTTAAGCAACGCCAAACCTGGAATAAAGAAAAGGGCTATATCTGGTCGATGATCGGATCAGCTGTTGGTTTTGCAAATATTTTGAGTTTCAGCGCGCTTTGTTATAGAAATGGTGGAGGGGCTTTTCTAATTCCTTATGTTATTGCCCATCTAATTATTGGATTGCCTCTTTTGTTTCTTGAAGGAATTGTTGGTCAGCGTACCCAACTTCCTCTTGTTTCAGCTATGGGAAGTGTGGCTGGTATAAAAGGGAAAATGGTGGGGTGGTTATCGATACTTACGTGTGCTACGATTGGCGGTTTCTACATGGTATTAACCGGATTTTCAGTTGCTTATACCTATTTTTCTGCTACTCACTCTTTAGGACTCGACACAGAGGTTTTTTTTAAAGAAGTATTTCTATGTGATTCGGGGAGTATAGAGAAAATAGGAGGAATGGCCTTTCATGTATTGATTCCCACCTTGTTTGTTGCAGTGTTTACTTGGATGGTTTTAACACGTAATGTGCGTTCTGGGATTGAAAAGATATGCTCTTTATTTTTACCCATTTTAGCATTTTTAGTTACTGGATTAGCTTGTGCCGCGCTTTTTTTACCAGGTGCAGTACAAGGACTTAAATACTACTTGGTTCCTAATTTTTCTCGATTACTTGATTGGATTCTTTGGAGAGATGTATTTGGACAAGTATTTTTCAGTCTATCACTTGGTTTAGGTATTGTGACAGGTTATTCACGCCATAATCCTGAAAATTTTAGCATTCCACGTACAATGGTGAAAGTGATTATTGGAGATTTTCTGATTTCTTTTGTCTCGGGAGTCGCAATTTTTGCTTGTATTGGATTTATGAGTTTTAAAGAACAGCGCCCATTTTCCGATCTACTCTCTTCAGCATCAGCATTTGAAATTGGATTTGTGATTTTTCCAACGATTCTCCAACAATTTGGGAATATAATTTCTCGTATTATTGGCCCTCTCTTCTTTTTCTGTGTTTTTATTGCAGGAGTAACTGGTCTCTTTTCAATTATAGAAAGTATCGCAGGTAATGTTGAAATTGAGTTAAATAAAAATCGTAAGGTAGCTGTACGTATTGCGATGGGTTTTGTGACTATCCTATCAATTCCATTTTGTTTAGGTAATGGTCAACATATTATTGGAGCAATTGCCCCAATGGTACTTGGAAATGTCATGTTAGTGGGAGGAATTGCTGAAATTATTCTTTTTTTAATGATGTCTAGAGTGATTGGAAATGAACCCATTTGGTTTTCAGCTAAAGGACGCACTTATCGCTACTATTCTTTAAAGTTTATCGTACTGCCTTTATTAGCTATTAGTTTAATTGGATCTTTATATCAAGAATTGACAACTGATTTTGGAATTAACAGCTGGATTCGTTGGATTTGGCTTGCTCTGGCTCTAATCGGAGGAGGAATGGTTGCATTAAAAAAGAAACCCGAACTAGTAGATCATCCAACTATTTTTTGAGCTTGCGTAGATGAGTTTTTAAAGTTGGAGAGAATGATTTTCAAAAATTCACTTCTTTTGTTGAACATATTGAACTAGGAGTGTCGCTCCGACTTTATATGTTTTTTTCAGAATAAGAGTATTGAGATGAGGAGTCTTAAAGGCCGAATCTTCAATAAAGACCATTCCTCCATCAATTAGTAATTGATATTTATCAATCTGATGAAGGACTTCATCTCCCATCTCTTTTCCATAGGGAGGATCAGCATAGATTACATCAAAAGATGAAGGTAGGGTTGGAATAAGGTTGAATACATTGCCTCGAAGAATGGTCGTTTGATTCTCTTCATCAAGAAGCTGAACATTACGTTTAATCGCTATCAGGGCTAAAGCACTTTTCTCTACAAATGTGGTATGGATGGCACCACGACTCAGGGCCTCTAAACCCATTGCACCAGAGCCTGCAAATAGATCAAGAAATCGAGCACCTACGATCTCTTGTTGACAGATGTTAAATACTGTTTCTCTTAGTTTTGAAGAAGTAGGACGGATCAAAGAGGTTTGGGGAACAAATAGTTTTCTTTTTTTATGCTTCCCACCGATGATCTGCATGAAATTAATCTATCCATAGAGTAGAGATATTCATTGGATGCAAGATTTGTTTGGCTGCTTCTAAATGTTTAAGATTCCCATCCTGAAGATATCTAGCATAGTATTCATGAGTGAGAAGCTGTATCCATTTTTTCTCTAAAGGGAAAGCACTCATTTTAGCCTGTTCAAAGGAAATAGTTTTTTTGATCTCAAAATTTTCTTCAGAGGATTTTCCTTGTAAAAAGAGAATAAAATCACTCAGTCGATTAATAGAGCCATAAATTACAAATGGGGAATGGTGATACAAATTTGGCAGGTAACCTGTTTTAGGCTGGAGAAGAATTGAGATTTGTTTATCAGAGGTGACAGGTGTTGCGACCATATCCTGACCAATTGGACAGTCAATAGTGTGCAGGAGATGATTCAACATAGGAGAGATATCATTTTTGTTTGGGGAATAAACTAAATGTCCTTGATTAAATGAGCTGAGTAAATCGAGAAGGGGAAGATGATTTCTTTTCCCTGAAGCGATATTATAAATACAGACTTTCCCTTGATTATGAACCATCCATTTCCTGAGAATTTGTCTTTGCATTTCTCTTGAAAGATAAGTTTCACCATCAGAGAACAAAATGGCTGTATGAATTTGATCTTTTCGAAGATCTTGAGGGATAATTTTTTCTAGAGAGGCATAGAGTTCAGTTCTTCCAAAATAATTTCCATGTTTTTCCCTATCAAGAAAAAGTCTTGCTTCTGCGATATTTTTTTGATTCCAAGGAATAGGTTGTGGGGCAAATTTTGCAATGTGATTATCAAAGAAAGTAATATTAAACATATCACCTTCTCTAAGATGATTTAGTGCTTCAGAAACAGCTTTTTTATTTGAGTTGTAGTGGATACGATGAGTCGAATAAGATCGATCAATAAGGAAAGAAATATTTTGTTGAATATGGTGAAAAGTTGCTTCAGAGCGTGGATAGAAAATGACTTTAAAGACATACCCAGGACGATACCGTTTTGGAATATACTCTACTATAATCTCAAAATCATCAGAACAAGGTATTCTAAATGAGGGTTCTTTAATACCTAAATAGGTTAAAGGAATCATTTCAATTGGATCAATAGTCGGAATCTTAAAAAGACGAGGATACTGAATCGTTAGAATAGGTTGAAAAGGATAGAGTGGCCAATCAATTTCAAAATTCAATGTTTGAGTCATTGGGTCAGAGATGGGGATTGTTTCTAAGAAAGAGCAGTTTAAGGGAATAGGTTCAGGAGATAGTTGACATAATAAAGATTCAGATCGATTTTCTATCTCATAGGTTGTTTGTAGAAAATCTGCAATGGTTGAGTGATCCAATAGAGGGCTTAGCTGGGAATCCTCTTCTTCTTGTTTAGAAACAGAAAGCTTCATAAGATGTTTTTTATCTTTTTTATGATGGAGATCTCTTTCTATTTTCACCTGCAGCTTATCAATGTAGAGATCTAAATAACGCATATAACTTCGATAGATATCTTCTTGTCGAGGTGATAGTTGAAGGGTTTGATCACTATCTTTAGTAGACTGTCTAATTGCAAATTCTTCTTTAATCTCAAGCAGCGCATCTAAAAAACACTTCATCTGCGTTTTTTTAGGAGATAGAGCAGCAAGAAATTCAGCACGTTTCAAAGCAGCTTCAAGATGAATAGGTTCAGTAGCAGGTGCTTTATTACGAATTAAATATTGTAGTTTATTCAAACTTTTTTCAGGCTTATTTGGGAAATATACTTCAGCAAGTGATAAGGTCGCTTGATAAGCAGTTTTGGGATTGGGATCGTTTTCTAAATGACAAAAAATCTCTATGGCTTTCTCTTCTTTTCCTAATCCTAACAATATTTGTGCCATGACTAATTGAGCCTCTCCTTTCATTTTATCCCCTAAGAAGATGATTTTTTCAGCTAAAAGCCAAGCCTTTTGCCACTCTCCTTTTTTTTGATAAAACCGCGCTAACATGATCCCTTCTTCATCAAATTTTTTCCAATTTTCTTCAGTCTCTAAAATTGATTCTAGTAAATCAACAAAACGCAGATCTCCTATTAAAGCAAAATAATGGGCTAGCCAGAGCCGATTTTCTAGAGTCACAGGATAAATCTGAATGACAGCATTAAGATGTCTTGCTGCTTGTTCTATTAGGTATTTCTCAGGAGTTTCTTTTGCAAGCTCAAGATAGGTATTAAAAAGATGAAGATGTAGGTAGTCGTGATCGGGATGCTGCTCAAGAGCTTTTTCTCCAAAAAAAAGAATCTGCTGCTTTACACCTTCTTTAATATAACATTGGGTAAGAAGAAGGGGATCAGGATCATCTATCTCATTTAGAAGGGTTAAGGCTATGGGAATGTGATTGAGCTGAATATGAGCTTGTATCAACAACAATTTTTTTTGAGAGAGCTCTTTTTCATCAAAAATCTCAGCCACAAACGCTTGTTCAAGATATTGTATCAGTTGGGGATAGAAGCGATTTCCAGATTCTTGAATCTGGGATTGAGTGAATTGAATCGCTAAGCAGAGGAGCTCTTTTTTTCTTTTTGATTGAGGGTAATCACTAAGAAATTTTTTAATATTTTCATGCACAAGATCCCATTTTTTTTCTGCAGCTAAGAGATGGATTTTTTCTATTTTGGCTTTTTCTAAGAGGCTATCTATTGAGCATATTCGAATGAAATGTTCGAAAAGCTCCATAGCTTTCGTGATCTTGCCTGCTCTTTTGTAGGCTAATGCTTGTATATATTTTGTTTCGATTTCTTTCTCAGGATAGCAAGCATTGAGAAGAGCATAAATAGAATCACATAATTCAAGATCTGTCAATTCTGCGCCACTGATGAAAAGAGCTTTTAGAGCTAGTTGGTGATTCTCTTTGGATAAATTGTAATTGAGAGCTGCTTTTAAATCCGGGATTGCTTGGAAATAATTCCTCTGTTTGAAAGCTACCATTCCTAGATAAAAATGAAGATGAGGATGGTCTTTTTTTTCAATTTTTGAAAACCAGAGTTCTCGTTGCAATTGAACTTTGTCTAGCTCTCCTCTTTTTATGAGTATTTCTAGCCATTGGAGAGCTGCTTCCCCTGCGATAGAGGAGTTTGTAGATATGATACGTTCAAATACATCAGCTGCAAATTTTTCTTCATTATCCATTAAAAGAATTGCTGCCTGAAAAAGCCATTCTTCGTGATTCTGCTCTGATTCTGCAATATCTAAATAAAGATCAGCTGCCACTTTAGATTGACCTAGATGATGATAAATTTCAGCGATAGCAAGTTTTGCATAAGTTCCAAAAGTTTTGCTAGATGCTAATCGTGAATAAACAAGTAAAGCCTCTTGATAGAGCAATTTTGCTTCTTGCTCTCCCTCTTTAAAATCCATAAGATGTAATGCTTCATGAAAAGTCGCTTCAGCCAAATAGAACAACCCTTCTTCATCCATTTTTTGGAAGGAGATCGGAGTGGTTTTTTGATAAAGTTGAGCATAAAATTCAAGATGATAGAGAGCTTTCCATTCCTTTTTTAAAACTTGAAGATTTCGATCGGATTGATTAGAAATACAGTGATAATAATCCAGAGCGGCTTGATAAGCTTTTGTATTCATAGCTATATCCCCTAGTATCTCATATAGATAATCAGTAAATAAACCATTTGGATAGGTATTCATGTAGGTTTGAATTTGACTTTTGACAAAAGGATAGTCTTGATGGTGGCAAAAATAAGCAATTCTGCGGATAAGAAGCTCTTCAGCTTGAGGGTATATATTAGGAAGAGAATCAGCAAAAATTGTCTGTTGTAAAAGGAGGAAGAGAAGAGATATTTTTTTTACAGAGAACATTTTTTTTAACTGTAAGACTCTTTGAATATTCCTTATCTATTAAGAAATAAGCACAAGATGCCAATGACTTAAAAACTCTTCTCTTTTAAGAGAAAAAGTAGGTACAAGACGGGTTGGCAATTTGTAGATATAACTTTAAAAAGGTAACATTTTTAATAAAAGAATTGAATCAAAAATCGATCAAAAAGGAGTTAATCTTCGTAGGAACCGTAAAATTTGATTAAACTTTCGGCTTTTTTATAGTTAGTATGCTTAAGCATTTCATAAATATTCAAGCCATTAGCATTCATTCCTTGTTGAAAATAGAGCATACCGAGTTTAAAAAGGGTGTCCGTATCTTTAGGACGGAGTTTAAGGACAATTTCATATTCTTCGATTTCTTCTTTTGGCATCTGAAGATCGTGGTAAGAATAGGCTAATTGAATATGCACCCAAGGATCATTAGGTGCGTATTCATGAAGAATTTTAAATTCTTCAATCGCTCGTTGCGCAGTTGCACGAAATTTTGCTTGCATCTCTTCAGAATAGCGTTGAGGGGGGATCCATTTGTCTTCATCATAATCGTGAAACTTACGTGGGTCTGCATAGATACTCGAAAGCACGACATAGGCATTAGCAAGAGCAGCGTGTACCTCAAGATTCGTTGGTTCGCATTTCACAACTTTTAAATGCTCTTCGACTGAGGTAGAGAGGAGGAGTTCTTTCAAGCGATGAAGATCTTTCCAATAGCAAAAGCAACTAAATTTCTCAAGAGTGGGAAGAAGTGATTCCAAAAATGAGGGAGGTGAAAACAAAAGGTATTCTTTTTCATAAAGAGCAGCAGCAAATTTATGCGCAGACTTTGCAAGAGAAATATGATGTTCAGGAATACCTTCTTGATAACTCATCATCTCTTTACAGCGTTGCAGATATTCCTCGCATAAGTCTAAAAGTTGCTCAGGACGTTTTGCTTGGATATAAATCCTCAGGACAAAGTAAGAGAAAATTGTAAGAAAAAAAATCGCCAGCGTAAACCCAAGTAGAGTGGATTGGGAAAAAATGGCAAAAAATGAAAAAAATAATGTGATTTCAGTTAAAGCAAGAAAGAAAAAAAGCAAATTGAAGAAAAATGACATCCGCAATAGGCGAGTAAAACGTCGTAAAGTAGCCATCCATAGCGAAGCTTGAGAATGATATTGATGCTTATTGAGACTGATTTGAGCCATCATCATGCTGTTGTTTGATACATGTTTAAGAAAAAGGATTCAATAGATTATCGCTAGTTAAATGAAATCATGATTTGTTGAGCCGATCAAATGTCTTATAGCTGTTCTCTGAGATGGTTCCCAATAATCACAGCACCTTCATGCCCATCTTTTAGAAATGTTTCCACTATACTCTTATTGATTTCAGGATAGGCAGGTGTAATAGAATTTAAGATTCCTTTGCATAATCCTTCAATTTTATACCATTGAGATATTTTTCTTATGTTTAATTTTTCTAAAGCTTGGGTATGAATTTTAGATTCGATTTGATGAATTTTTTGCCAATAATCTCTGAATTCTTGAAATTTTTTTTTCGCTTCAAACTGGATTTTATCTAGCTTTTCTTTTTCTTTTCGAAGCATACCCTCTCTTTTTATATCATGATTTTTCACATTTTCAATGGTACGCTTTAAGTTGTTAATAGTACGACTATTATGTCCTTCGTAAATAAGACTTAAACCATACATGAACATTGGGATAATCGTCATGATCGTTAAAGAGCCAAAAAGATAAATACTAGACACACCATGCAACCAAAAAGAAGTTGCAACACCTGCAAGTAAACAGATAGCTAATCCAACAATGATTAAAGCAAAAGAACCGGGGTTTTCTTTAATGAATATTTTGATATTTTGTAAAAGTAAATGGAAACATTTGCCAATAGATTGTGCTTTTTTCACATTTTCTTCTGCTATTAACTCAAAATCCCCGGAATCACCACTTGAGATGGTTTCCGAATTAACAGTAAGCAATGGGATTTCTGGTAATTCTTCTGGTAATTCAGGAAAAGATAATTCTGTTGGACAATCTTGCAAAGATTTTGAGAGCTTTTTTAGGACTTTTTTTATGCTATTTTTTGTGTTGGGTGAATGGTCCGGTAGTAAATCCTCAAGTGTTTTTTGGTAATGTTTGATTTTATCAAGAGTCTTGTTGGCTTTCTGGTATTCTTGTCGTAGCTTTTCATGTGCTAGCCTTGTTTTTTGTCTGATGTTTAGAGAAGCAGTATGAGTATTCTCAATTTTTTTATTGAGATATTTGAATTTCTTAACAATTTTTTTCTTGTTCAAGTAGTAATTTTCAATAATTTTAGTTGTAAAATCTCCTCTTAGATCAATTTTTTTTTGGATAGAGTGAATTTGTTGCTCAAGGTTATCTTTAACTATTACTCGTCGACACATATTTATCAGATAAACACCATAGTAAAGTGTCATAAATGCCATTCCAATACCTAACTCGGGACTTGCCTTGAAAATATAAATTGTTTTATGGCCAAATGCAGCACTAATCGCTAGGTAAGTTGTAATGATAAATAGCAGGACTGCGATGGCGATTCCAGTCATTAGCCAGGGGTGCTTTTTGGTAAATTGTATTAAAGAGTTAAATTTTTCACCCATGCGCTGGATGAGGGACATTTGTTTTTTTGTGGGATTTTGGTGATTTAAAACTAGGGTTTCAGGAAGAGATAATTGATAATTGATTTGTCGATAGGGAGAATAAGGAGAGGGAGAAAAAGAACCATCCTCAAAATTAACAAAAGGTTGTTCAAAACGAGTATAGGCTTTTTTAATACTCTCTTTTTCTTCATGCGATAATGTCTCTTCTTTCGTTTGTGCCCAAATGATACTCTCGTTTAGTAAATTGATTTTAGTTAGACCTTCGCTCATATTTTACTCATTTTTTTAGTTAAATATTCGAGAATAACTTGAGCTTTTTTGAGTACTTCAAGATACTCAGATTTATCATTTGCTATTTCAATAGCAAATTTCAAATGTCTAATTGCCTGCTCATTAAGTTCAAGTGCATAGTAACATTGGGATAAATTTAAATGAGGAATTGGATTATTAGGTTCAATGGCTTCAGCTGCTGTATAACTTGTTAAAGCTTCTGCATACAATTGTTGATTTTGTTTTGCAATTCCTAATCCCATCCAATAGGTATACTGATAGGGATTCAATATCGTTAAATACGAAAATGCCGCTGCTGCCTCTTTATATTGAGCATGATGTAGAAGTTCATAAGCTTTTTTATACTGGACTTCCATCAGATCTGTATCATACCCAAGTAAGTTTTGCCAAGTCCCCCCCTTCCCAAAATATTCCACTAAATCGTCTTCATATTTTTTTATATTATTTGGATTAAATAATTCTTTAGTTTCAATTTTTTTATTCATAGTATAACCTAATGTATATTATAAATATTTTTTTATTAAAAATAAAGATAAATAAGAGAGTTAGAGATGAAATCCTTACTCAGACTATTCACTTGCATCAAATGGATCAATTTGACAGAGAGACTGTTCTTGAGACGCAAATACTTGACTAAGAATCAGAATCTTAAGTACATCATCATCTGGATGCTCTAATTTTGTCAATGCAGATAGGGCAACAGAGTATTCTCCAAGATAGAATGCGGATAAACCTATAAGTCTTTGAGCTAGTTGATTTTCTGGATCTAGCTTTAAGACCCACATGGCATGTGCTTTGCTTAAGCCATAATTATGAGCATGATAAAGATAATCCGCATCTGCAAGATGGTTAGCAAGTTTACTGGGATTGGTAAGTTCTTGTGTATTGAGTTGAAAATGATCCATTGCATCAAAAATAATTAAGAGTCTATCGATCGAATTACTTCCTTCTGCGAATTTATAAAGTTCAGATAAACAGGATCCAATTTTTTTTTCGATTTGTAATTTATCTACCGATAATTCAAGAGCAAGATCCATGAGTTGTTTACCCTTGTGCTCTTGATTTTCCTGTTGCCATAGTAATATAGCTTGAGTGATCAAGTGAGAGGCAAGTTCTTCTCTTTCTATTTCGCCCCTATCTAACCTTTTCCAAAACTCAAGATAGGTACGCGTATGCTCGAGATGTTTATTATCTTGTCTAATCGCATCTAAGATCGTTGTAACCGCAATGATTGCCATTTCTTTAGTTAAAGATCTTGATAGGGAAGAAAGATTTTCAACCATTGAAAAAACATCACCAAGATGGTCTCCTCTCTCTTTTAAAGTCAAGATGACTCCATTTAATAGGTTTTGTGTAAGGTGGCTATGAAATCCAGTCCCAGCAAATTTTTGATGGATCAACTTGCAGATGAGAACTTCATTCCCAAGTTCTTGAGAGAGAAGTTTTTTAGATAACGTTTCTGCAGTTGATGCAATATTTTTCTCACTTTTCCAATCAATCAGAGTATCAATAAAATTCAATCCCCATGTTTGTTTTTCTTGATCAAGATTTACTGCTACCAGCTCTTCAATTTCTTTCTCGACATCATTTGCAATCAGTTGTTTCTCTCTTTCACAAATTGTGGCTATTCCTGATTTCTGAAAATAAAATTGGGCAAGTGTGTAATAAGATTCTCTCTCATCCAAAGGAATCTTTCTTGCTTCTTTTAAATAACTAAAACCCAAAAAGAGGGTGGCTAATGAAGCTAAATCCTGATTTTTGATCTCGGCATGCTCTTGCTCTAAAATTTCTCTCCCAGAGAGTACATATCCCTCTTCAATCAGGCAGTGAGCAGTATGGAGACGTCTCCAATGAGGAGGAAATAATTTTTCGATCATTGTTCCCATCCAACTTTTCTCTTCATTTTGTGAGATGGTTTCAAAAGAATTCCAGTGATCCAAAGCATCTCTATAATGCTTTTGTAAATAATGGCTCAGTCCTAGAAAAAAGAAGAGATGTGAATGGTGGGGAATAAGATGATAAGCAGAATCGACTAAGGAATAAATTTCTTGGTCACGTTGTTCAAAAAAGGCATTGGTAGCAGAGGCAAGAAGAATTTCAACAGAGATCTCCTTTTTCCATTTTTTAGATGGATGTTTTAGAAGGGATTTAAGATAAAGGTCACTTTCTAAGTAACGTCCGCGTGCTTGCTCTAGATAGCCTTTATAGAGATTGAGAGGATAGGTTGTTTGTTGATTAGAAAGCTTACGTAGAATTTTTTCTGCACTAGCAAATTGATTTTCGTTGAGTTTAACAAGAGCTAGTTTTGCTTGGGACTTTGGATTTGGCTTAAAAATATAATAAGAACCAGTTGCACATCCAACAAATAAAACTAGGATGATGATTAAGCGTTTTTTCAATTTTTCCTCTTTTTTGATGAAAAATAGTATAAATTAAGAGAGTTTACTGCAAAGTTATTATGTTTAAGATTACATTAAGGTTCTTGTTTTTTGTCATGCAAACAAAAAATATTATCATTAATGTGAAATTTTTGTTAAAATCTAGTTAATATCGTTTTAATCTCTGAAAGATTTTGTTCTTTAAACAAATGAAACGATAGGTCGATGTATTCTCAATTTTGAAAAAATCTATGGGATTTTTGTAGGATGACTCAAAAGAAAAATATTTTACTTATCGAAGATGAGGAAGACATTGCGGCTCTTATCAAATTACAGGCTGATATTTCTGGGTATAAATTACATGTGGAGACTGATGGAATTAATGGATACAGAGCCATTGAAAGAGAAAAACCAGATCTTGTGATTTTAGACATCATGCTTCCGGGTCAAAATGGTCTTGATATTTGCCGTAAATTGAAACATAGTCCTGACTTGAAGAATATTCCTGTGGTGATTATTTCTGCAAAAAGTGAAGAGCTCGATGTAGTCCTAGGCTTGGAGCTAGGTGCTGACGATTATCTTGCCAAACCCTTTTCACCGAAAATTCTTTTTTCCCGAATTAAGGCAGTTTTACGACGGGGACGTGAACCTTTAAAGCTTACGAAAACTCTGACATTTGGAGATTTTACTCTTGAGGTTGAGCGTTATTTATTGCGTAAGGGAGATAAATATATTCCTATTACTCTATCAGAGTTTGGGATTCTCCGTCGTTTTCTAGCGAATCGTGGAAAAGTGTTAACCCGTAATCAGCTTTTGGATGATGTACAAAATGATGATGCTTTTATTATGGATAGAAATATCGATGTACACATTGCTGCACTCAGGAAAAAACTCGGCCCTAACTTTCATTGGATAGAGACTGTGCGAGGTGTGGGTTATCGGTTTAAAGAAGAAGAGAATGCCTTTGTAGGATAGAAGACGGTCCTTTTTTAAGATTTCAATGTTTTATTCCATCTCCCAATTAAGATGCCAAGAATCATTTTTTTTCACATAAGATAAATCTAAAATACTACCTTCTGGAATTCCTTCTTGAATAATTGCATAAGCAAGAAAAGAAATAATTTTTTGTTCAATCATTCGTTTCAGTGCTCTTACTCCTAACTTAGGATGATGGCCTTTCTCAATAAGGTATTTATAGACTGAATCATCGATAACTAATGTAAGGTGTTGACGATCTTGGAATTGTTGAATGACCTGATCCAGTTTTTGTTTGACTAACCGTTCCATTAGGTTATGAGAGATTGGCCTAAATAAAAAAGTTGTCATTCGATTGTATAACTCTGGGGATAAATGAGCCATGAGCTCAGGTTCAATAATTTCAATAATTTTTTCAGAGGAATATCCCTGATGAAATAAATCCGCAATTTTTTGCGAGCATAGATTGGCTGTCATGATGAAAATTATTTTATTACAAGGAATAAATGTATTCTTTTTATCAATAATATAGCCTTCATCAAAAACAGGAATAAACACTTTTTGAATATGAGGATGGGCTTTTTCTATCTCATCAAGTAGTACAATAGATTGTGGATAAGCTTTTAATGCTTCAGTGAATTGTCCGCCTTCTTCATGATTCACATATCCCGGAGGTGAACCAATCAATCGAGTCACATCAGAGCTTGAGATAAATTGAGACATATCAAACCGTAGGAGACAATTGGAATTGTGATAGAGTACCTTTGCGAGGGTTTTTGCTAATTCTGTTTTTCCTACTCCAGTAGGTCCTATAAATAAGAAGACCCCAATCGGTAAATCAGGATTTTTAAGTCCAATCGCATAATTCAAAAGTAAGGCAGAAAGAGTGTGTATGACTTCGTTTTGTCCTAAAACATAATTATTTAGCGATTCTTCAAGATGAAAAATGCTTTTCACATCTCCCTTTTTTTCATTTCCAATCAGTTGCCAAGGCTCTGTTTGATTTCTCGTCAAGTTCCAAAGAACATGCTCCTCTTTAGACGGAGAATGAAAAACAAAAATCCTATCACGTACTTTCCAATTTACTCGTGGACCTTTAAAAACCAGTCCATTGTTTAAGACAAGAGTCGATTCATCATTAGATGTAAATACAGAATTTAGTAACTTAAGAATACAAAGGCAAGATGTAGTTGTAGAGATATGCTCATTGATGCCCCAAGCACAATCCCCATGATCTATATTTTCAAATTGGATTTTATTTGAATATCCAATCTGATAGGTGAGTTTCAAAGAGTTTTGCGGTTGCCAATTTTCCACAATCTCTCGATCCCACCATCTTATTAACCAGATAGAGTCATCTTCTAGAGTAAGATATTTTCCAGATTCACTGATTTTTTTTATTTTATATAAAAATGCATCGTCGCTAGATGAATACTCCTGTTTTAAAGAAGCAAAGAGTTGGTACCTCTCCTCTGTTCTTATCAATGATTCATCAATAAAATGATGATTTACATAAAAATTATTTTGATGATCAGGTAGTATTTCTATAGGGATTTCTTGACTTGATAGATAGAGAGGAGTTAATTGAAAGATAAAAAAAAGAATAAGCCCCCTTCTACTACTTTTCCTTATCATTTTTATCCTCTTTATTTAAAGTTTAGGAAGAAATTCTAACCATTTGAGGTTTTTTTTAAATCATTTTACTTAAGATTTTTGCATTAGAATGCTATAATTAATAATTTATCTGATTCGATCCGATAGCTATATAAATAAAAATTTTAATTAATCTCTTTATTTAAGAAATGACGCATATTTCCTCTTTGCAGAGCTCTTCTGGATCAAATTTTACCTTTCAATCTAAAGTTGGGGTAACTGTTACTGCCGTTGTTGGGGTGACGATGGTAGCCATTGGGATACTCGCCATCATCGATGTGATACCAGGGATGCATAATGCAATATCTGGGTGTTTTATTACATCAGGCTGCTTATCTCTGATTTTCACAATAAGGTGTTGTTATAATTGTAAATCAGTCCGCCCTCCGATTCTTGCCAAAAACCCATCTCCAAATGCTCTTGATTCGGCTAGAAAATATTCTAACAGCAATTCATCTTCAGAGATTGTTCCCTCTCCTTCTTGGGAAAAACAGACAGAGATTCGGAAGTTAACGACAGACCAGAAAGCTAAGCTCAAAGAGTTAAGTTTACAGAATAAAATAAATCCTGACCCTGATTCATACCGGTTGGCTCAAGAATGTTTAAATAAACTTGCTCTTTTAGTGGAAAATAAAATGAGTAAATATTTTAAAAGTAGAATTTTACAGCCTTCAGAAGATCTGATAGTAGAAGAACGAAAAGAAGAGGAGGTATATCAAGAAGTCGCGCATACATTTCTCAACAACCTCTTGTTGCTTAAGAATTTCCTCCATATTGAAACAGAGAGTATGCTTATAAAATCGTCGCCAGAATTTATAGAAGAAGCAGGCAACAGGTTTAAGTTGGTAAAGCGACAAATCAGAATGATTTTACTTTTTCTTATCTCTTATGAGCCTGAGAGATGCAATCATTTAAAATCTTACTCGTTAATAGGCTTGACATCGGGCAGTCAGTTCTGTCAACAGATAAGCAATGCATTCTATTATTTCGAAAAATTAAATGCCTTGCAAAGAGAAAAAAAAGATGAACTGCGAGGATTTCTTTTTAATTTTTCTATCTATCGTAGACACGCTCTTTTCCGTTTATTTCCTGAAAAAATTCATAAACGCTCTAAATGTAATGATCAAAAATTGAACACCCTTCTTTCTACGACTTGGTTTCATGGAACAGGAGCTATCACTTCTTTAAGTGAGACCGATTTCACTCTGATTCCTACGGGATGGTTGAATGAAATTGGCGTGACTCCATTTTTTGGAGAAGCTGAGATAGGTTGTCAACCAAAGGGTATCAATGCCAATACTTTATCAGGAACTTATCTAGATAGAATTGACTGGGCACAGTCTTATGCAACTAAATTTCTATTTAAAATTCAAAAAGAGACTAATACCATTGACGAGTTTTTGAAACCTTTTTCTGAATATGCCTTGCGTCAAGATATTTCAACAGTAGTCAGTCAGGCAAGATATCTACCAAGGGTAGGAATGGCAATTAGAAGATTGGCCTTATGGGATCCAGAGCAATTTGATCAAAAAAAATCGTTAATTTTAAAGAAATTAATGGAGTTTGATGAGATTTTTAAAGGGATAGAAGATAGAAAACCAAAAGAGATTTTTGATTGGCACGATTGTTATTATTCTGGTCCATATGAGAGTCTACGCGAATCTGTCAAAAGGCTTAGAAATTTTTTAAATGAGCCTCTTCCTTCACCATTGACAGAAGGACAAAAGCATAATATCAAAGAAGGCTTTCCTGCAGTCTTAGGATCCTTAACACTTCTCTCTCGACCAGCAAGTTATAATAGTAGTTCTGGTGAATATGTCGTATCGAATACAGCTAAACTTGGTGAAGATTTGCAGCTATTATGTGTTAAAAAAGAGGATTTAAAGAAGGCTGAGACATGGTTGGAGTCTTATGGTCTGGAGGAAAAAATGCAAATTTTTTCTTTTGAAGAATTAACAGAGGCACAAAAAGTCAATAAGCAAATCCTTCCATATTTGATAGATATCTTGTCAGTAAAAAAAATGCGATCAATCATAGCTCCACCTCCTGCTCAGATTTTAGAAAGATAAAAGAGATCCTCTTTATGAATTCATTCTATTTTTTTGTATCTTCGATAATCTAAAAAAAGTGACGATATGCAGGACAACGGTGAGTCATAGTTCAGGCAAGGATAGGTAAGAGAGCCTTCCCTTTCTTAGCTAGTAATAGGTCTAACCTGAAGTAAATAAAACACTAGCTTGTCTTCACCATCTTTCTTGATGGCAAATTCAACATCAACTGGAAATTTAAATATTTCTTCTAACTTATGAATCAATAGACCAATTTTTCTTATTTGTTCTAAATGAAGTAATGAGGATCTTGTTTCCGTAACGGTTTGGAGAATCATCTGTTTTTCTGCATCCACTATAATTTCGTCAGGTTCTTCTTTCCCATCAACGCCTCCACCTACTCCTCTTATTAACTGTATTTTGACTTGATTATTTTGCGAGAAAGCAACCCCTGAGAGATCAGCATCTCCAACGTATTCCTGTAAAATGACCGCCATATCAAAAGGAGAATAATCCGTAATATTTCGTAATTTAACATAATCTATTATCTCTTTTGAAAATGAAGACAACAACACCTCTTTAATTGCTTTTTCTACCGATTTAATAGAAGTAAGATTTGGAATTGAGGTAAACATTCCTGCAAATGAACTGGTACCATCCTCAACAAGAGCAGAAGATCTGGCTATAAGGGGCTTCATGTTGAATGGTTCAATATATTTTTTAAGATCAAACGGAAGTGAAGTTTCGTCAATCCTGCTTTGTATAAGTGATATGGTTTTATCACAAAAATCTCGACTGATTGGCTCACGAGAACATTGGTTATAATATGATGAAATCTCAGATTTGAGAGCAGTAATGCCATACCTCTTTGTTTCATAGAAATCAGCAATTTCTTTGTCTGCCCTTAATACAACAAAAGGAGGAAATGTGCACTCAATCCCCTCAATTTGTGGTAGCAAATCAAAAGAGGAACTAAGTTGGATTAAATGTTTTCCTTTCCCTCCTGCACTATTTCGAATGATTTGAGGATCTCGCATTATAGGTTGTTTGGGAATGTCAGCTAAAGATTGGAGTGCAGGAGAAGAGGCAAGTTCGAGCTTATTGCCAGACTTATTGATTGTCAGGCATACGGGTTTTCTGTCTAAATGTTTAAAACGAGTTAGCGCTTTTTTTGCTCCTGTCACCATGGGAATACGAAGCTCTTTTGCAATAGAAACAGCATGGCTCAAAGGGCCTCCTTCTTCTACAATAATGCCAGCAGCCTGATGTAAAGAAACCAGAGAATGAGGTAGAGTTTTAAGTATGAGAATTCTCTTCTCGATGGCCCAAATGGTGAAGTTACCCTTCTCATCTTGGTTAGGGTTGATTGCTAAGGTACCATAAAACTTTCCTTCTGTTTCTGCTCTGCCTCCTACATCATCTTTTGAAGAAATAGTAAACTGAAGAGAGTGTAATTGATTTAAGATAGAGAAAAAGTGGTTATTGAGACTAGAAATCGTCTTTTGATATATCCCCTCAACATTTTGATTTGTCTTTAATATCTGCTTCATAGCAATTTCTGAATTATAGAGTTGCTGACGTAAATTTTGATAGCCTGCTAAAGATTGGTTGGAGAAGCGTATTAGGAAATTTTCTATTGATTCATTAGGTTGCAAGATCTTTTTCTTGTAAGCGATCTTTTCAATTATCGATACTCCTTTTTCTTTTAAATCATTGTTCTGCTCTATCTCTTCAAGTATTCTCCATGCTGCCTGCTCTTCTAGAGAGTTTAATACAGGGTATTGTTTTTTGATTTCATCTCGAATATCTTGTGGGACAGAATCTTCTTTTGTTTCTAAAAAAGTTCTTAAATTTTCCACTGCTTTAAAAATACATTCCGGTTGATATAAGGGATCGATGTTTTCTTTAACTGTCCTTTCTTCTTCAACAGGGTAATCGTATAGGGTGTAATATTCTGTTTTTATAACGGCACGTTCTAACTCCTCGATTAGTGAGACAAAGTTAGTCTCTAAGAATTGCTCATTTAATTTTTTAAAAACTTTAAAGATCTTGGAGTAGTCGAGTCCGAGTGACTCTTGTAACTTGGTTAAGATCTCAGGTATATCACCTTTATTAAGAAACCGAATTTCATTCTTACTGCTTTCCGTTAGGTTCGAAGGTTCTATAATCGCTGCTACAGATAGAGAAAATGTAGGTAAGTTGCGATAAACTACGTAATAATGCTTATTGAACTCTTTTGCTACAGACTCAAAATCCTCATAAGTCTTTGCATTTGTGACTTGTTCTCTCATGTTTTCTAAATGTTGAGTAGCAGCTTCAAATTTGTAGCTTGGTGCTATCTTATTCTTATTCCAATCCCCAGAGGGATATTGGTCCAAAACAGATTGCAGTGTTTCTTGATCTAAATATTTTGACCGGCGTTGATAGTAATCCTTACGCCCTTCTTTTAGAGCATCGAGAATATAGAGCATCAATGTACGACGTTGATTTCGACTGTTATCATAATATTCATCATAGTTTTGCTTAATTGCATTTTTTATTTTTTGTTTCTCATCAGGGGATAGTTCCATCTCATTTACTAATTCTTCAATTGCTCGGCGACGTTCGGGGAGTGAGGTTGATGAGTTATTTTCTTGTAATTTTGTGAGTTTCACTTTGATCTTATGATGAAAGTCTGATTTGCTGATGTTTTTATTAATATTGAAGTTAAGTACGCTCACTCGGTTAGCTTCATCGTCAATCGTTTTAGAGCTAAAAATAAAATTTCTTTTACCACTCATAAATTCACGAATGTGTGCATTTAACAATGCCTGAGTACGAGGTCCTGATCCTGATCGTTGGTGAATAGCGATACGTAAACCATGATTGCCAGACTCATAACCTTCAATCTCTTCACTTGCACGTATTGCGAGTTTTTTTGAGTTTTCCATTGGAGAATATATTCGGTAATAGCTGTTTATATTTTCACGTGAATAGAAATGGATATTTTGTTCAATTTTGATCTTTTCAGGATGTTTATATGGATTTTGAGAAACGAGCAACTGGTTGAGGGGGTAGCTCCATGCTAAAGGTAGAGAGCCATCTTCAAGATAAGCTTCGATCCTGGTGACTAATGTATGTTCTTGAATAGAGTAGTCCCATAACTCAATCATTGCAGAGAACAGAGCCAGCTTTGAGGCATAAAGAGTGATATTTTTATCGTTTCTCGAAATACTTGCCATCTCTCGAAGAGTTGCCTCTAGTTCGTGTTCGAAGATTATTCGATCTTTTAATTTTTCAATAGGGTCGACATATTTCTCATAGGGATGCACTTTATCAGATTTTTTAGGAAAATAAACGGGCATATCCATTTGAGATGCAGACAAACGATTCATAGGGACAGAGGAGTCTTCCTCAGCTACGATTGGATCATTTTTTCTAACCGGATTTTGTGAGGATTCTGCATTACTAAAGCTATTTTGCATCAGTAAATTTGTATTCGGAAGAGGAATAGGAAGCGTTTTTTTCTTATACTGACATTGATAAAAGAGAATAGTTGATACTGCCACTATCCCTCCTCCTGTAGTAAGAGCAATACTGCCAGGTAATCCAATCTATCTGAGGATTAAATAGGGTAGGTGATTTGGAAAACTGGCAATGATCGCCAAACTACCAGTAATGAGCATTCCGATTGCCACTAAAGCAAGAGTGACAATAATAATATGTTTCTTTGAGATTCCTCTTTGGGTTTGAGTTAATTGAGAATTTGTAGATACATTAGTAATTTTAGTATTCATGTGATTTTAAAAAAAATTAAAGTCATTTTACTATAGGTTTTTAAAAAATTACAATTCTTTTATATAAAAAATTGTTTAGCTATTTTAGGAAATTTTGAAAAAATAGAGAACTTAAGTACCCTAGATCAGACCAATTTATCCTCTTAGAGATTGAAAAATCAAGGTCTAGGTGAGGAAGAATGGGCAAAATATGCCAGCAAAAAATGATAATAAAAATTTGGGAAACTAGGCCATTTCTTCGATATGCCAAACGTTATCAAATTTGATAATCTGTCTAGGTGTATGCCGATGGTCGGACTCGAACCGACACCCCATGACTGGAAGTAGATTTTGAGTCTACCGCGTCTACCAATTCCACCACATCGGCATAATCATTGGTTGTCAAACTATATAGGTGAGTCACTAATGTCGCAAATAATTTTCTGCTTGTTCTTGAGAAAAGGTGACTCGGGTGTGATCTTCTTCATAGTAACGCATTTGAATGCTGATATAGGGATAAGGATGTTGATTATCAAAATCACGACCTTCATGAGCTAGATAATATTTAATGAAAATTTCCTTGTTATACCAAGAAGGAGTAGAGACATTCAATTTTTCGCAACTATAACGAGCAAATTCTTCTTTCGGATCTTTTTCTTGATAGTAGCGCATAATAAGAGCAATAACTTTCTGAGCGTTTTCCTCCATCCCCTCAACATAAAAATCCACTTCAGCTCCAATCATATGCTTTGAATCCCAGTTGTAAGAAGATTGATCACAATAGATGTTATGTGTAGGACATCTATGACCCGTTGTGATCACCACTCTTTTTTCAGTTTTTTCTTGAATATAGTTCAACAATTTAATCAGGCAAGGATAGATAAATTCTTGTCCTTTTTTTAGAGGTAAACCATGACGTTTCCCTCCTTTGCAATCACGATAATAAAGAGGGTCTTTCCCCTCTCTTTTTTTTACTACAACAGGGTTAAGTGGATTTCCCTTACAGCTAAAAAATTCTTTTGTAATGCGTGGGAATCCTCCGATAGATTTATTTTCCCAAGGATATCTTTCACGAGTGAGTGGTTGAGGTGGATAGGGAATG
This sequence comes from Chlamydiales bacterium, assembly GCA_041395025.1. Lineage (NCBI taxonomy): Bacteria > Pseudomonadati > Chlamydiota > Chlamydiia > Chlamydiales > Chlamydiales bacterium. The sequence goes on along the minus strand of JAWLBH010000001.1, from coordinate 594,476 downwards.
AAAAAATATTCATTATGGTGACGTGTGAGAAATTCTCCTCGTAAGTTTTGTTGTCGTATTTTTTTTTCTTGATTTGTACAGTTAGCAAGAAAAAGTAGAAGAAATAAAACTAGATATTTAAAATCCCACCTATGCATTGGATTTATGATTATCAGCTTTTCCTATTTGATTTCGATGGAATTCTTGTTGATACTGAGAAGATCCATTACTTAGCTTATCAGCAAATGTGTGCTAATCGTGGATTTTCATTGAATTGGGAGATGAAAACTTATATGCAACATGCCCTTTATGGCGCAGATAGTCTTCAAAAGGGAATTTACAAAGAATTTCCTCGTTTAAAAAGCCAAGAACCTTGTTGGAACATCCTTTACAAAGAAAAAAAAAAGCCTATGTCGAACTTCTCATCACCCAACAAGTTCAATTGATGCCAGGTGTAGAAGTCCTACTCCAAGCACTAGAAAAAGCGAGAATTAAACGATGTGTTGTGACGAATTCCAATAGGTACGAGGTAGAATTATTGCGAGACTCTCACCCTATTCTCCAGTCGATTCCTTATTGGATTGTGAGAGAAGATTATGATCAGCCTAAGCCTTCCCCTGAGTGTTATGAAAAGGCGATTCAGAAATTTGGGAAAGAGGGAGATCAAATTGTGGGGTTTGAGGATTCTCCTAGAGGCTTAGAAGCGCTTTTAGGGACATCTGCAAAAGGGATTTTTGTGACAGAGTGCTTTTCTAAAAAGGAGATAAAGGCTCTTGCTCACCAGTTAGGGAAAGAATTCGACCATGTCTCAAATTTTCTTGCTCTTGATTAATGATAAATTACCCGCATTAAAAAGAGACCATGAGCAGGAGCTGTGAAACCAGCCATTTGTCGATTTTTTATTTTTAATAAATGTTCTATCTCTTTAAGACTTTTTTTTCTTCTCACTGTTTCAATTAATGTTCCGACAATATTGCGTACCATCTTATATAAAAACCCATTCCCTTCAAATTCTAGACGTACTCCTCCCTCTTCTTCTATGACATCTAGCCTGTGAATTGTACGCACTCGTCTTTTGATTCCGCTCCCATGATTGGTAAAGGTTGAGAAGTCATGAGTTCCTACAAAGAGTTGGGCGGCTTGATGGAGATAACCAATATTTGAAAGATCACGAACATGATATCGGTAAAGACGAAGAAAAGGAGAGAGCGTTTTTTCAAGCCAAAGGTGATAGTGATATTCCTTGCCGATGGCTGAATATTGAGCATGAAAGGTATTAGGGACTAATACGAGCGCTAAGATACGGATATCATAGGGAAGGATTCCATTTAAAGATCTAAGAGTTTGTTGACAGTTAAGATCCTGTTCAAGAGAAAAATGAGCGACTTGCCCCATCGCATGGACGCCTGCATCAGTCCTTCCTGCACCATAGATCCGGATAGGGCTACCGATTACAATCATTAATGCCTTCTCAATGAGGCCTTGAATAGAAGTTCCATTCGATTGGATTTGCCATCCTACATAATTAGTTCCATCATAGGATAGAGTTAATTTGTAGGTGTGAGATCTGCTCTCCATATCTTTAGAAATGGGATCCTTCTTTTTTAAACTTTGGTTTAATGGATAGATTTTTCAATAAAAGCACAACGTTTATTTTATCTTGAAACATAGATCTTCAGGAGTAGTAATTTTGATATTTTTTTGAGAACCTAAAACCAGCTTCACAGGATGATCGATTAACTCAGCTAGTGAGACATCGTCACTCACAGTGATATTGTGACGATCAGCAAAGGCAAATCCTTTGATTAAGATATGTTTTTTTACCAATTGAGGAGTTTGGATTTCCCAAATAGATTCACGATTCAGAGTTCTTAAGACAAATCCTGTTGAATCACATTCTTTTATCGTATTTTTGATGGGAATACCAAGTGTGACCGCACTATGATTTTTTCCCTCTTGAATCAATCGATCGATGAGTTTATGAGTCAGGTATGGTCGAGCTGCATCATGAGTACATATCCAATTGTATTTAGCTAATTTAAGACCATTGAATAGAGAATCTTGCCGTCTTTCACCTGGATCTGCAAACTCTACATGATACTCAGAGAATAAGGTTCGGTATTCAGGTGCGCATACCACAATGATTTGATGCATTTCAGGGTGATTAAGGAAAATTTCTAAGCTATGACAAGCAATAGGTTTTTTCTTGAGAAGAAGATATTGCTTAGGGAGAGGGGCGTTCATCCTTTGACCTTGTCCACCAGCAAGTATAATTCCTGTCATTTGCATCATTTTGTTCGAATTAAAGTGATTTCAGGAATAGAGCAAAAACGAAAAGGTTTATAGGAGCCAAGGCCTCGCGAAACATACATTTTTTTATCCTTAATTTGAAACAAACCACGAGAATACTCAGGATGCTCTAAACGTGACAGTTTTTGTGAGATCTTATTTAACCATTTTGGCCAAAAAAAATGAATTTGTTCCCCATGAGTATGACCAGATAAAATCCAATCCCCTGGATAGTCGATGAGAAGAGGAAAAGAATCAGGATTATGAGATAAAATAATTCCTGGGTAATTTTGATTATATCCTTTAAAAGCTTCGCTTGGTTTGCACCTGCCTAAAGCCATATCACCGAGTCCTGTAATATTTAAGCCAATGGGTAAATTGACAGTTGTATTTTCTAAAAATTGAAAAGAGGTTTCATGAAGAAGATGGCAAAGTTCTCGATGGAGGGGAATGGATTGGACATTTTGGGTGCATTGATACTGTATTTTCTTAGGATTAAATAGTGTTTTAATTCCTTGTAATAATCCCTCAATAGGAGTGATTGGGGACAATACATCATAAATACCTTTATCATTTAATGAGACGTATTGATTGTAGTCATGATTTCCGAATATGCAATAACAACCTAAAGAGGCTTTTAGTTTTTGAAGAAAGTTTTTTAATCGAGCTTTTTCTTCAAGATAAGAGTAACAGAGGAAATCTCCAGTAAACAAGATAAGATCAGGGTTGTGATAGGAAATTTTGTGAATCACTTTATTTAAAAAATTTTGAGAAGTTTTTTTATGAAAATGTAGATCACTAATATGCACGAGGGTGAGGTTCTTTAAATGCATCTGAGTAGTATCTAGATGCCAAAGATGTTCAGTAACAGAGAGCATTTTTGGCTCAATATAGCGCGGCCAAATTCCAATTAATGAGGCAATACTTAGAAAATCAATGAGATAAGACATAAATTAAAGCAGCAACAATACTGCTGCTGCTTTGGATAATAAAGAGGTGATAACAAAAAAGGCTACTTAATATGCTTTGAAATTTTTTTTGTCATTTGAAACATGTCAATTGAATTTTTTGAGCCGAATAATTTTGCAAGTTTTTCATCAGGTAAAATGTTCCGCTTGTTTACTTGATCTTGGCAACCATGTTTTTTGATATAGACCCACAGCTTTTTAATAATCTCAGTACGTGGTAAGGGACCCGCTCCCACTACAGCTTTTAGATCATCACTAATCTCTACCGGCTGCATGAACGCACTGTTTTTTTTCTTTGTTGCCATTTTTAACTCCTTAACGAAAAAAGTTTACTCTTCATTCCAATTGTTTTATCTTTCGTACGGGTTTCTCGTCAAAACAAATTAAAGAGCCAATTCTGCGCTTAATTTTTAAGTTTTTGATTTTTAGTAATTTAATGAATATCTTTTCATGCCATGGATTTTAATGAAGAAATCAAAATATTAACTCCTTTGGTTTGTTCTTTAAAAGAAACCAAAGATTTAAGCAAAAAGCAAGCATTCCTGCTATCTCACCCACGAATCAAGCAAACACATTGGAAACATATCCTTCCATCAACCTATACTTACGATCCTTTATGTAAAATTGTTTTGTTATCTTTGATTGTCATTCGTCAGGAGCAACGTCTTTTTTTCTACCCACAAAAAAATCCACCAAAAGACAAGCTATCTTCTTTGCTTGGCACTTTAATTGAAATAGATCAATTTTATCAGAATATTGGAGGCTTAGTTGGTTATCAACTCAATGTATTACAACGTCTTGAACAAAAAAAAGAAGAAATACATTCTTGCTGTACTTGCCCCTCTGTAATAGATCTTACCGATGCTTCAAAAGAGGTGAACGCTATTGTAGCAGCTGGGATAGAAGCCATTCCTGAGATGGGAGAAATCTATCCAGTGGGTGGACTTGGATCCCGTTTAAATTTAATGACAAAAGAAGGAGCTCCTTTACCTGTAGCTTCCCTAAAATTTTTAGGAAGGACATTATTACATGGTCTGCTACGTGATGTACAAGCGCGCGAATTTCTTTACTATCGCTTGTTTGGAAAACAGGTCACTGTGCCTATTGCAATGATGACTTCGAGAGAGAAAAAAAATGCCCTTATCATTCGAGAAATGTGTGAGAAAAATCAATGGTTTGGTCGACCCAAAGAGAGTTTTTTTCTTTTTTCTCAGCTATCAGTGCCTGTGGTTGATGTAGAGGGAAATTGGGTCATGCATCGTCCACTTGAACCCATCTTACAACCAGGAGGGCATGGTGCGCTTTGGCAAACAGCAGACAAAGCGGGAGTGTTTGATTGGTTTCTTCAGCAGAAGAAGCATCGATTAATCATTCGTCAAATTAATAATCCAATCGGTGGGGTTGATTATGGGTTATTGGCCTTATTAGGTGTAGGCAAACAAGAAAAAAAAAAATTTGGGATAGCGACTTGTCAAAGACAACCAGAGACTGCTGAGGGGGTGTTGGTATTAAAAGAAAATGAAGAAAGAGTCTCTCTCTCTCATATTGAGTATACCGATTTCAATAAATATGGATTAAAAAACTTACCGGAAAAAGAGAAATTTTCCTTGTATCCAGCGAATACTAATCTCTTATATGCAGATATTAAAAAACTTCGTCGGACAATTAAGAAATTTCCTTTACCAGGATTGATTTTAAATATCAAAAATACACCCCTTTCTGATGATGCAGATCAGAGGAATAAAAAGATCCTAGGAGGACGTCTGGAAAGCATGATGCAGAATATTAGTGAAGCTCTATCAGTAAAAAAAGGAGAAGCTTTATCGACTTTCTTAACTTATAATACTCGTAGGCGTACCATTTCTACTACCAAAAGAAGTTTTATCAAAGGGGAAAAACTCATAGAGACACCCGAAGGTGCCTTTTATGATATGCTTTTTAATGGACATGCTCTTTTAAGAGCACATTGTAATGTAGATATTTCGGATTTTTGTTCTGCTGAAGACTATCTTGCTGGAGGACCCTCTCATCTCTTTCTCTACCATCCTGCTTTAGGACCTCTGTATTCATTGATTGCACAAAAAATTCAAGGAGGAAAGCTATTTGAAGGGGCTGAATTGCAGCTTGAGATTGCTGATTTAAAAATAGAAGATCTTGAATTACAAGGAAGTTTGTTAATTCAAGCACAAAATTTGTTAGGATATTCTTCACAAGGTATTCTTCATTATGGTCATCAAACAGGGAAATGTGTGATAAAGCAGGTCCATGTTAAAAATGCGGGGATCTGTCGCACTGATACACATTCCTATTGGCAAAATCAGATTAAACGTCAAGAAGCTCTAAAGATTATCTTAGAAGGCCATTCAGAGTTTTATGCCGAAAATATCCTATTTGAAGGCAATCAGACGATTGTAGTACCTGAGGGTGAAAGATGGATTGCAAAGACACAAAATACTTTTTTAAAAGAAAAAGTCAGCTGGGATATGGAATATACAATGAACCACCATCAGTTGTTAGTTGCGGAGCATGGTTTTTCTTAAGTTTTTGATGAAACTTATCTACTTTTGATCAGGAGAATTTTTATTTATATGACTTAATTGACTGGTCTTGACATAAAAAATATATTCATGACTAAAATTGACTTTTTGAAGATAAAAGTATAAACTCACTTGTAGAAATAAAGAAAGATAGAAATTATGCAAGAAGCAATTCAAGAACGCCTCACTGATATCAAAGAAAGGCTTATGCATATGTGGAGGTATCTTTGACCTTCCAGCTAAACATAACCGTCTAAAAGTATTAGAAAGAAAGATAGAAGATCCTGATTTTTGGGATGATAATATTAGAGCTCAAAAATTAATTAACGAAGTCAATACTCTTAAAGGATGGGTTGTTCCTTATCAGACAATTGAGGAGCAATTTAAAAATGTGGAAAGCCTTTTGCCTGAGGCATATGAGATTGGAGATGAAGAGCTGATCACTGAGCTCAGTTTAGAGCTTGCCAGAGTGGACAAGGAGCTTGAATCACTCGAAGTCCGTCGTATGCTGTCAGGGGAAATGGATAATAAATCATGTTTTTTAAGTATTAATGCAGGGGCTGGTGGTACGGAAGCATGTGACTGGGTTGTCATCCTCTCAAGAATGTATCGTCGATGGGCTGAACGGCGAGGATGGACAGTAGAAATTGTTGACTCAGTCGAGGGAGAGGTTGCGGGGATTAAAAATATTACGATGAAGCTTGTAGGAGCTTTTTCATATGGATATGCAAAGGCAGAAAAAGGGGTCCATCGTCTTGTACGGATCTCTCCTTTTGATAGTGGTAAACGTCGCCACACCAGCTTTGCTTCAGTGGATGTCACTCCAGAAATTACTGATGATATTCAGATCCAAATTGCTGCAAGTGACATTCGAGTAGATACTTTTCGTGCTTCAGGAGCAGGAGGACAGCATGTGAATGTGACTGATTCAGCTGTTCGGATGACTCACATTTCCAGTGGAATTGTAGTGACATGTCAAAGCCAACGAAGTCAAATACAAAATCGTGAAACATGTATGAAACTCCTGCGTTCTAAAATCTATGAGAAAGAACGCATGGAAAGGGAAGATAGGATTGAATCAATGAGTGGAGAAAAAAAAGAGATTGCGTGGGGTTCACAAATCCGAAACTATATATTTCAGCCTTATATGTTGATTAAAGATACGCGTACTAACTATGAATCTGGAAATGTTCAGGCGATGATGAATGGAGAGTTGCTGGATGATTTTATTATTGCTTATTTGAAAGAGTTTGGGTGAAAAATGGATGAAAAGAAGCAAAAAACTAAATCAGAAGTTGAAATTCGCTATACAAATCTTGACGATAGTTCCTATCTGAAAAAATGGTTAGAAGACCCTGAGGTGTTAAAGATAGGGTTTACAATGTCAGAACCAGCTGAAATTGAGGATGCGGTTAAACATTGGATTGGATTTTCCAATTATAAAAGCAGTTTAACTGCAACAATTGAAGGCAAGCCAGTTGGGATTGCAACTCTTTGTTTAATGCCCTATCGAAAATTGATTCACCATTGCTTACTGTCAATCATTGTATCAAAAGATTTATGCGGGCAGGGTATTGGAACATTATTAATGAACAATATCATTCATTTAGCGAAGAATTATTTTGGCATAGAAGTGCTTTACCTAGAAGTCTACGAAAACAATCCTGCTATTAGGCTATATGAGCGGTTTGGGTTTCGTGAAATAGGATTTCAAAAACATTTTATGAAAGATAATGACAAATATATCGGTAAAGTTATTATGGAGCGTGTCTTATAGTGTATCATTTTAGTGAATGATAAGGAATCACTTGGGATAAAGGTTTGTATAATAAAAGACTGTTTGATTGCTATACAATTTTAAATCAAAAAAACCCAATCTTCCATGGTTGGTACAATAAGTTTTTTCATTCTCTTCTAAAACTTTTCATCTAGAATAGTTTAAGGTAAGCTCATCTATTTAATAGAAAATAGGCTGTTTAAGGGTGGTTAATGGCTGGTCATAGTAAGTGGGCAAATATTAAGCATAAAAAGGAACGCGCTGACAGAGCCAAAGGAAAAGTTTTTTCCAATCTTATCAAAGAAATCATCAGTGCTGTTAAATTGGGAGGCCCCGATCCCAAAAGTAATTCTCGGCTGCGTTTTGCAGTTCAAAAAGCTAAAGAAGCTAATATGCCCAGTGAAAATATTGAAAGAAACATCAAAAAAGCTTCTGAAAAAGATTCATCTAACTACGAATGCATTATATATGAAATGTATGGATATGGGGGAATTGGGCTTATGATTGAAGCAATTACAGATAATAAAAATCGCACTGCTTCAGATATGAGGATTGCAACTAATAAAAAAGGAGGGAATATGGCTCAACCTGGGAGTGTTGCCTTTAGCTTTTCTCGCAAAGGTGTGATCCAGATTAAAAAAGAAAAGGAAGATGAGGAGAGGATTTTAAATCTTGCAATTGAATCTGGAGCTGAGAATTTTGAAATAAGTGAGGATAGGTATATAATTATTACTGATCCTGCTGAACTCTATGCAGTGAGAGAAAAGCTGGAGGGGATAAGTACTATAATTACTGAAGTCAATATTGAGATGATTCCAAAAATGCGGATTCGTTGCCAACCTGAAGATCAGAGAGCCAATCTTAGCTTGATCCAATGGCTTGAAGAAATAGAGGAAGTTCATGCGGTTTATCACAACATGGACCTTTAATCCAAATGATCCTATCTCCTTTGCAAGGTATTTTGCAAAGGTTGAGGGGACTGTGCTCCTCTATTCTGGGGGAAAACTTGATTCAGCATGTCATTCTTATCTTTGTCTTTTCCCTGAAGAGAAAATACAGGTAAAAGCTAAAAAAGGGTGTTGGGATGAACTTAAGGAGTATTTAGGAACTTTTGATTCCCCATCATCTATACTGAAGTGGGTAGGGTTTATTGGGTATGAAATGGGAGCTTTTGCTGATCTAGATATTGAAATTCCTTGTTTTTCTTCAGAGATCCCAGATGCTTTGTTCTATCGTCCAACTGTTGTTATCCATTTTGATCATAAAACTCGCCAAGCGACTCTTTATGGAGATAAAGAGATTTCCTTAAAACAGCCCCCTCCTCTCTCTTATGGATCAGAGGTAAAACTTAGATTTCGTTCTGATTCATTAGAGAGTTATCTAGCTAAAATTAGAGAGATCAAGAATTGGATTTTAGAAGGGAAACTCTACCAACTTAATCTTTCTCAAGAATTTCTTTTTGAAGGGAAAAGTGATCCTTTTGATATCTTTCAGAAAATTTGCTCTTTGAATCCCACGGCTTTTTCTGCCTATATGCAATGTGGAGATTTTACCATTGTCTCTTCCTCTCCTGAGCGTTTTTTATCTAGAAAAGGTAGTAGATTGGAAACACGGCCAATTAAAGGAACAATACCAAGAGGTCAAACTGCTTTAGAAGAGAGATTGAACCGCAACAGGCTCTTAAATTCTGAAAAAGAGAGAGCTGAATTACTGATGATCACCGATTTGATGCGCAATGATTTAGGAAAAGTCTCCTTTCCAGGTTCAGTGAATACAAAGGAAATTTGGCGATGTGAGGCTTATACGAATGTTTTCCATCTTCTTTCAATTATTGAAGGGCGTTGCGACGCAGAGCCAGTTCCTTTGATACGCCAGCTATTTCCAGGCGGATCAATTACAGGGTGTCCAAAACTATCAGCAATGGAAGCGATTACCTTATTAGAGCAACGCCCTCGAGGAGTCTATACAGGCTCAATTGGGTATTTTTCTGCTCATGGAGATTTTGATTTCAATATTGCAATTCGCACATTGGTTATCAATTCAGCCTCTATTCGGCTCGCTCTTGGTGGGGCCATTATCATCGATTCCGATCCAATGAAAGAGTTTGAAGAGACGTTACATAAAGGACAATCACTATTTCAAGTATTAGGTGCAAATGAACTTTGTCTATTATGAAGGGAGGTTTTTACCTGAAAAAGAGGCACATATTCCGCTCACTGACCGAGGATTATTATTTGGTGATGGAGTATATGCGACGATTCAAGTGCGTGACAGTATTCCCTTATTTTTAGAGACACACTTGGAAAGGCTGTCTGAGCAATGTCAGGCAATTCACCTAGCTCTCCCTTTTTTTGAACAAGCAGATATTTTCAAATTAATTGAGCGGAATCAAGCTCAAAAAGGCATTTGGAAATTAAAGATTATCATTACAGGAGGAGATGAGCCCGCTCTTTACCTTCCTAAGCGAAAAGGGAGAATATTCATGACACTCCATCCATTTCATGGGGTCTCACAATCTTTAAAACTTGGCCTCTTTTCTCATCCATTCTATCTTTGTCATGCATCGTATAAGAGTCTCGCTCACCTTAATCGCTTATATGTGATGCAAGAGGCACGCGATCAAGGAGTCGATGATTGTATTACATTAACTCAAGCAGGGGTGGTACTAGAAACTGCTTTTGGAAATCTTTGTTGGGTGATTGATAAGAAATTCTACACACCCCACCGAAAGCTCCCTCTTTATTTTGGTGTGACGATTACAAAAGTCATTGCATTCGCAAAAACGCGTGGATATGAGATTGAGGAAGTCGAAGTGCAATTCAAAGATTTACCCAAAGAAGCGATCTATTTTCGCACTAATTCAATGGGAGGAGTCTGTCCAATTGTATCGATCGCAGGGGAAAAAAAGAGAAGTGCGGAGCACCCTCTTTTTCCCATTTTTGAAAGTTCATTCTCATAAAATCAGTTGATGTGAAATCCAGCCCCTATATCAGAGAAGAGCTTTGAGGCGGTGGATAGGGGAATGCCTGTTTTGTCTCTAGCTTATTATCTGGTTGTTTTTTGCAAAGCTCTGATACATGTTTTTTTGTCGAGTCTTCCCATTCAATACGTCTTCCTTGATGTGGATCTTCACAAAGAAATTTACCAAAAATGTCTCTCTTATCCCGAAGATGACCACTATAAATCCGCGTATGTTCCCATTCTGGACTAATCACAGCGATACGCATGCTTTCTAATACTTTGTCTTTGAGTTTTTTATCAGATGTTTTATCTGGAAATAACTGGTGGATAATTTTGTCCGCTTCTACTCCCATTCCTTTTTGCATATCTTCATATTGCGAACCATAAATATACATCATTTTGGAAAATTCACTTCCTTTAACTACTTCTCCCGTACGCGAATTTGAGAGTTTTATTGAGATAGCTTTCTCAAAGTTCCCTCCAGGAATAAATAAGAAAGCCGATCTTTGCGGATGTTTATTTTCAGGAAGATAATAGTTACCACAATCATCTTTAATCAGTTTTGCACGAATGTCATCTCGCTTTAAATACTGAATAATACTCTTGCGATCTATTGGATCATACCCAAATTCTTTTTCTAGATCTGATTGTTTATCTGCCTCCTGAAAGGAGGATATATCGTCTACTTTTTTTCTTCGTTCTGTTAATATGTCATCTCCACCTTCAAGGTATTTCACCTCTTGATATCCTTTGGTAGCAACTCCCCATGTTTTTTCACGAAATTTTGAGGAAATATTGGCAGGAAATGCAAGAATACCAAGGGCAGCCCTACCAAGGCGTTGCAATTTTCCTGCTGGTTGGTTGGGATCTCGATCAGTCAAATGGACTTCTCGATAAGCTCTTCCATCACGTACAACAGTTTGTTCTGAGTCGTAAGTCTTATATCTAAAACCTTGTTTGTATAAAGAAGAGGTGGATTGAATATTTTCTGTTTTTTTTACCATAGAATTCTCAAACTATAAAAATAATTAATAGATAAATTTTAACATGTATAATAATTATTTTCAATATATAATATTTTTTATATTATTATTGTTACTATTTTTATTTTTTATTTAAAATAAAAGCATGAAGAATATTTTTTTAATCCTTCTTTTTGGAATCTTAATAAAAGGATGCTGTTACTCTCCTCTTCCTTATCAACCTACTTATATTATCGCGGAAAAGAAACTTCCTCTCGAACTAGAAGAGGGACATAGTTAATCATGGTTCTATGAGAGAAAAGCAAGTCCCTGCTTGCCAAAGTTCTTTAAGACGAGAGAGCTTTTTATTAGAAAGACCTCCTAAAAAAGAGATTGCTTCCAATAGACGTCCACGTGTTCGATCTTTGCCTAAAATTTCTACAGAATCGAAAAGAGGAGGGCCATGTCGTTTTCCCATAATGGCTACAAACAAAAGCGGCATGATAATTTTTTTATGATTCACTCTAAAAGCCTCAGCAACTTCCCAAGAGGTTTTTTCCATCGCTTCGCGAAGAGAATTTTCTGGATTTTCAATTGACCAGAGAATTGTTTGAAGGATAGAGGCAGCTTGTTCTGGTGTGAGACCTTGTGGAGTCAAGAGTTCTTGGGTATAAGAGAGATGGTTGATGAAAAAGAAATGGCATAATTCCATGAAATCTCCAAAAGTTTTAATACGAGTATGGACAAGAGGCATGAGCTTTTGCATAAAAGTCTCAGAAAATCCCCAATTCTTGATCCGTCCCCATAGCTCCTCTTGTCGAATCTCATTGATGAGATAGTGTTGATTCATCCAATCGAGTTTTTTATGATCAAAAATTGCACCAGAGAGCCCAATACGTTTTATATCAAAGTGTTTGATGATCTCTTCTAGGGAGTATATCTCTTGGTCTTTGGCCATGCTATATCCCATGAGGGTGAGAAAATTTAACAATGCCTCAGGAAGATAACCAGAGTCTCTATAGAAGAAGATAGAAGTGGGATTACGTCGTTTAGAGAGTTTTTTTCCATCAGTGCCAAGAAGTAAGGGCATATGGATAAATTTAGGGGGTTCCCATTCAAACATCTTATAAAGAAGAAGATGTTTCGGAGTGGAGCTGGTCCATTCATCACCACGGATCACATGAGTGATGCCCATTAAATGATCATCTACTATATTTGCTAAGTGATAAGTGGGAAGACCATCTGACTTAAGAAGAATCTGATCATCGATATCCGCCCAAGAGAAATGGATTGACCCTCTGACCTCATCTTGAAAAAAACTTTCACCTTTCAGAGGAACTTTAAGACGAATCACAAAGGACCTACCTGCTTTCTCATAATCCCTCAATTCTTTAGGACTAAGATTACGATAACGGCGGTCATAGCCTTTCGATATTTCTCGCATTTCTGCCAATTCTTCAGGTGTAGCAAAACATTTATAAGCTTTACCTTCTTCCAGAAGGCGATAAGCATATTTTTTGTAAATTTCACTTCTTTCTGATTGGCGATAAGGAGCAAAAGGACCTCCGACATCAGGACCTTCATCCCATTGGATGCCAAACCAGTGAAGAGCATCATAGATATTTTTTTCATATTGAATTTGACTACGTTGACGGTCCGTATCTTCAATACGGAGAATAAATGTTCCTCCATAGTGACGAGCAAAAATGAGATTAAAAAGAGCCATATAGGCAGTCCCAACATGAGGATCTCCTGTAGGAGAGGGAGCAATACGCACACGAACAGATTTATCCATGATTTATCCTATTTAATTTTACTCTCAATAGTTTGCATCTTAAATGATTAGCCGTGAAAATACTCTTTATTTTTCGAATAAGATGATCGACAAAGATTTTAAATAAACTAGTTGTATTTTAACAAGACGATGAGATCTTGCATGATGTGAATGGCCTCATTTAGCTGAGGATCTCCTTCGTTATATATATCAAATTTTTCTGGATAATTCTCCATATTTTCGAGAGAAGTTAAGAAGCTTTGATAGAATTTATTTTGAGCAATCCGCGCTTCTGAATTTTTTCTGAGCTGTGGCAAAAGGCGTGTGTAAGTTTTGATACGAGGTTGTAAACTAAAACGATAGAGCCAACTGAGCTGGTCGCGCTCAACAACAGGGATATCGGATAGATCATCTTGAAAATTTTCTGAGATCGCATCATTATCAAGAGGGTATTTTGCATGCATTTCTCCTATCTCAGATTTTGAGTAAAAACCTGGGACCACAATGTCAGGTTCTACACCAACTAATTGCGGACTTTTGCCAGATACAGTATAATATCGTCCACGCGTGACTTTAAATTCTCCTTTAGGACTAATTTTACCATGATTAGATCCATCGAGTGTAAAAGTTTGAAACGTCCCTTTCCCATAAGTATGCTTATCACCAATAATAATTGCACGTCCGTAATCTTGAAGAGTTTGGGAAACAATTTCTGCTGCTGAAGCACTGATTTTACTCGTTAGAATAATTAAGGGACCATCGTATAACATTTTTCCACTAATATCCCGTAGATGATCGATCACTCCACGGTTATCTTTAATAGAGACAATAATTCCCTTAGTGATAAAGAGGCCAGCTACACTCACTGCTTGTGGCAAAACGCCTCCTGAGTTCAGACGCAGATCAAGCACTATCCCTTTAATTTTATGATCAGAACGTATTTTTTCAATTTCCTCATAGATATCAGCTGCAGAGGAATGAAGAGGGTCTTGATAAAAAGCATGGAGTGAGATATGTGCAATCACTCCATCTCCAAAAGGAATTTTTGAGGATTCAATTCGTGCTTCTTTAATCAACACCTCTCCACGGATAATTTCGATGTCTAGCGTTTGTTGATCATTCCGCAAGACAGTTAAAATCACTGGTGTGCCTTCTTCTCCTCGTATTAATTCAACAGCTTCAGTAATCTCAAGTCCTACAACAGACTCGGAGTTAATCGCGATGATTCTGTCATGTATTTTTAAACGATTGCCTTGAATAGCTGGTCCGCCTTCAATCAATTTAACCACTGTAAACCCATTAAGATCATCACGTAGCTGCACCCCAATTCCAAAGAGTCGTTGTTGGACCTGAATCATGAATTGAGAAGCTTCATTTGGGGTAAAGTAAACGGTATGGGCATCAAGTGAACTAGCAAAAGCTTTAAGAATATGAGCACGGATAAAACGTGCTCTGTCTTCAGAATCTTTTGGAGCAATTTCTTCTTCTCTTGCAATTCTCCTTTTATTGATTCTTTGAATCGCTCGATCACGTGAATCAGTATCACCAAGTCTTTCAGCAGCATGCATCTGAAGCGCTTTCATTCTTAATAAACGTGTCAATAATTCTTCTTCTGTTTTTGCCCATCTAAGGTTTTTGAATTCATTTACCGAGGTATTCTGAGGAAGGTCGAGCCCTTCTAATTGCTTTTCTAACTCTTCTCGCTCTTTGATCGCCTCTATCATTAGATTATGAATGGACCTAAAAGTTGTAAAAGTCCCGTTTTGTATCTCATCCAATACTGTTTGAAGAGTTTCTTCAGAAGGATCAATCCATTTTTCAATTTTTTCTTCTAATAAATAGGTTTTTATTGGATCAAGTTCTTCTAAATACCCCTCTAAAGTACGACCGATCAAAGGAGGAGAAAACTCTTTATAAGACGCATGTGCCTCCATCATTTGATTCAGTATCTTTATCACATCTGAATCGGAGATTTCAGGAGGTTTGACTCCAAAAAGCTCTTGGCATAAGCACAGAAGGAGAAATAAAATCATTCGAATCATAATTTCCTAATCATCCTTTAAGAAGAGATTTATTGTACAGATAATTAAGATTTTATAAAGATTAAAACAAGGTTTTCATCAACGTATTCAATTACAAATTCATAAAAATCTATAAATAGAAACACTTTTTATTAAGAAAAGATCAGGAATCAATAAAAAATCAAGAAAACGATTGATTTAAATCGAATTCTTAATCAAAATATTGCATAAAATTAGGTTTTTTACAGAGAGAAAGATGATTTTAATCATCAAATTAAAGGGCTAAGGTATTTGCAATTTACTAAAAAAACCTTGATTCTTAAATTACATTTAAGAGATAATAAAGAGCTCAAAAGATTAAATTATAATAACTTAAAATAATTTAACAGAGAAATGATATCGGGGTGTCGGTAGTTATTCATTATGGAAGAAACGACTAAGAAAGGATGCTCCATATGGCTAAGAACAAGTTATTGTGAAAAACTAAAAAAACCTTAGGGAGTGAAAAATGGAATTAAAGAAAGAGATGCATAACATGCATTCTCTGGATCCCGAGGCCTCTTCTGAGAATATGGAAGACAGAAAGGTCGTTTCGATCACAGAGGCTGCAAAAATCAATCAGGTAACTAGGCAAGCTATTTACGTTGCAATTAAGCAGCAAAAGCTAAGAGCCATCAAAAAGACCCGTTGGGAAATCGATTTAAGAGATTTAGAAGACTATCGTAACAATAAGTATTCTCGATCTAAATCTATGTACGATGGGGAATTGCTTTTTGATAATGAAAGAGGATATTATTCGATCAACCAAGTTGCTCGGATGCTAGATGTTCCTGTTCAAAAAATTTACTATGCAACCCGTGCAGGGATGATCAATGGGTCTCGTAAGGGATCTGCTTGGGTCATTCATAAAGACGAGGTGCTTCGTTATAAAAATGATTACTTAGATAAGAAAGTATCTAAACAGAAGCAAGTTGGTTAAATAAATTTTTACTTAAAAAACATCCATATCATCTCTTTTATGGATGTTTTTTAAAATTTTCTAGTTAACTGATTTTTTTAGTCATCTATTGACTCTCTGTTTCTATGATTCGAAAATCTCGAATGAGCAGTTGAATACTGCTTTTATTGTGAAAGCGGTTAATTTGAGGAGTATAGGCTATTTGAATAGTGAGTTCTTTTTTTCTTAATTGATTACGTCTTTCGGCCATCCCAAAGGCAATTCCCTCCAACATACGATCTCCTTGTTCTAGGTAAAGTTTTAAGTGCATTCCTCCAATAATTTTTGGTGGCCAAGCTTGTCGTGCCTGGCAATAGAGAATAGGTGGAGGATTTTCATTACCATACGGTTCTAAGAGCTCAAGTGAAGCTAAGAGATCGTAAGTTAAATCTTTAAAATCTGCATAAGCATCGAGGAAGATCTTTGGAATAATATCCTGTTCTTCTAAAAAAGAGTTTGCTTCATCAAGAAATCGTTGTTTAAATCGACTAATATTTTCTTCCTTAATCATTAAACCTGCAGCATAATCATGTCCTCCATAATTCAGGAAAAGATCGCTACATTTTTTTAAAACCCGGAGAAGAGGAAATTCACGAATTGTTCGAATTGAACCCTTACCGATTTTTTTATCAATGACAATAATCACAGTTGGTCTGTTATAGAGTTTTGCAATTCGAGCCGCGATGATAGGAATGACACCAGGATGCCAATTTTTTGAACTGAGAATAATGGCTTTGTTTTTAAGAATATCAGGGTTTTCTTGTAACATTTTTTCCACATTTTCAGAGACGATTTGTTCTATTTTTTGTCTTTCCGTATTAAAAAGATCAAGCTCTTTTGCCAATTGAGTAGCTCTTTTTTCATCTCTTACAAGGAGTAGCTCTACTCCTTTAGTGGGATCAGCTACTCGTCCTAAGCTATTCATTCGTGGTGCAATTTTTGGAGCAATATCGAAGGCACTTAAATCATTGCGTTCAAGGCCACAAACCTGAAATAATTTGATGAGTCCAATACGTTTTGTTTTTTGTAGTTGTTTCATCCCATAACGGACCAAAATGCGATTTTCATCTAGTAAAACCCCCATATCAGCAATTGTTCCAAGTGCAACAAGATCAAGAAAGATTTTTAGATCAATTTTTTTTTTGCAGAGTTCGCCTTGCGAAGCAAAATAATTCATGATGGCATGAGTTAATTTGAATGCGACACCAACACCTGTGAGCTCACGGTTAGGATAGATTTGATTAACCAGTTTAGGGTTAAGAGTGGCAATGCAATTAGGAATTTTATCTGTAGGCTCGTGATGATCAGTAATAATGACATCAATCTTTTCATGAATAATTTTTCGAATTTCTTTTGAAGCTGTGATCCCACAGTCCACAGTGATCATTAACTTACAGTGATGCTTTTTAGCAAAGTGAATAGCATCTAAGAAAACCCCCTCTCTTTGAGTAAGAGGATTGGGGATATAATAAAAAACTCTACCTCCAATTTTATTTAAAAAGTCGACTAAAAGCGCCGTCCCAGTCATGCCATCAACATCATTATCTCCATAAATCAAAATACCTTCTTCTTTCTTTAGCGCACTGATAATCCGCAACACAGCCTTAGACATATCTAAAAATTGTTGAGGATCGTATAGATCAGGAAGCTTGCTATAAAGAAAATGATGAATATCTCCAAGTTGAGTAAAGCCTCTTGAAACGAGAATTTGTGCTGAAATTGGATGGATACGAAATTCTTGAATAATTTTTTTTAACCAAGATGGATTTTCTTTTGGGAAGATCCAGACTGGATCATTGGGCGGTAGCATAAATTTATTATATCAAAGGTTTCTGGTTAGATTTGCTCAATAAGACATAATACCAAGCAACTCACCAGTTGGCTATTTTTTTTCCTATTTAGCTCTTCTTAGAAGACAAAACCTTCTGATTCACTTCCAACTTTTCAAAATAAATTAAAATCGGAGCAGCAATATAAAGAGACGACAGGGTTCCAATTATGACACCTAAAGTCATAATGAGAGAAAAATTAAAAATAGATCTACCGCCAAAAGTCACAAGTGCAAGTAAAACTACTAGAGTTGTTCCTGAAGTCATTACAGTACGAGTAAGGGTAGCATTTAATGCATGGTTGACTATTTCTGAAAATGTCAGCTTTCTCAGAATGCGAATATCTTCACGAATTCTATCAAAAATGATAATCGTATCATTCAAAGAATAGCCAATAATCGTCATTAGCGCAGCAATCACTTGAAGATCAATTTTAATCCCTTCGAAAAAAAGGTGAAGAAGAGCAAGGAGACCTATCGTAATCAACAGATCATGAGCTAGCGCTAGAGTGGCACTGATTGCATATTTAAACTCAAATCGAAAGGTAATATAGATCAAAATAGATAACAATGCTAAACCTAGACCAATCAAAGCTTGATTGCGCATTGTTTCAGATAATTGTCCACTCATTGCTGTCCAGTAGAGATTGAGATGGGGTAGAGAATGGGGATTTAACTCTAATCCATGATTTTGTAATCCATTGACAATCCATTGAATGCGTGGATTCCTTTGATAAGGGAAAAGCACATTTTCGATGGCAATTTGTTCATCAATATTGTGAAACGGTTTTCCTTCTTCCTCCATGCTCATCCCCAATTGGATCCGGAGTTGATTAGGTTTATTAAGTTCCTTAATTTGAAAATCACTAGGATAGGCTCCCATCTGATTTAAAGTTTTTTCAACAGCTGTACGATAATCTATTGTAGGTTGTTCTTTTAGATCGATTGTTAAAGCATATCCACCCGTAAAGTCTATTCCAAAGATGGTCTTCCATTCTTTCAGAAGAAAACCCAATCCTATCACTACTAAAATCATCGAAAAAGTGATCGCGAATCGTGCATTTTTTAAGAAATCGATTTTTGTCTTACCAAAGAGACTCATCATTTTTAGTATTTTATGCTTTGGATTTTGAATCCAGCCAGCGAAAAAATAGCGTGTGACAAATAGGGAGGTAAACATTGAAGAAATAATCCCAATAATGAGTGTAAGAGCAAATCCTTTGACTGGACCAGCATCAAAATTCAGCAGAATAAGAGCTGCAAGAATTGTAGTTAGATTTGAATCAAGAATTGCGCTAAAAGCTTTCCGATAACCTGCGGCTAAAGAAGAAGGAAGTCGTTTTGAAATAGAAAATTCTTCACGGATTCTTTCAAAAACTAGCACATTTGCATCAACCGACATCCCTACTGCTAAGATCACGCCCGCAATACTTGGGAGTGTAAGTGCAGAACCAAGATTCTGTAGTACACCCCAAATAATCAGTAGATTGAATAAGACCGCAAGAGAGGCAATTAGACCACTAAATCGGTAGTAGGAAATCATCACTAAAAAGACAAGTGTAAGACCAAGAAGAGCGGCAAAGATTCCTTGTATGCGTTGTTCTTTACCTAAATCAGGACTGATATTTTCTTCAGAGAGAATATAAGGGGTAAACCTAAGAGAACCTGCCTTAAGATCAGCAGCAAGTTGATTGATTTCTCGTTGTGAAAAATGTCCTGTAATCCGTGCGCTTTCTCTTAAAGGAGAGTTAAGAGCAGGAGCACTGATAATTGAACCGTTAAGGATCACAGCCATGCGCCATCCTCGTCCCTGAGAAAATGCTTCTTTTGGAGTATTGCCAATTTTCTCTTCAGAAAAGTGAGAAGTCCAGCTATAGAAATCATCACGTGGATTGATTTTTTCACCACTTCTGCTTAGAGAAGAGCTTTTGATCCCAAATTGAAGAGTATTGCCTTCTGAGGGATCATAACCCGTATGAATATTGTCCAAATTTGAACCTTCAAGAGCATAATTGCGAAAGATAATAAGAAGAGGATAAGTTTGACCCTGCCAATCCACATAGTCTGCTCCTCGAAAAAGGGAGATTGCAGAGAGTGAATCATCAAATCCACTTGAACTAGGTGGAGATTTTGGACCTGCAAAACGCAAACCATGTTCATAAAGAAGTTGAGCATGACTCGTTAAAGGATGAAAATCATCAAGACTATCTTGACTACCGCCTAAATGCTTCCATGCAATTTCATTTAAACTTTCAGGATCTGTGCGATTCATGATGACTGCTTCGTTCCAAACTTCTTCAAGAAAAGCATTGACTGCTTCTCCAAGAATTGGATTATTTGCAGTAAATTTTTCATTTACAACATGAAAATACATTGCTGAAGCTTGAATCAAATCACGGGCAGATAAACCTTGGGAACCAGGAAAATCCAGTACCATTGTAGCCCCTTCAGTACGAATTCCAACTTCCGAAAGACCTAGACGATTCACACGTTTGTAGAGCTCATTAACAGCTTGTTTAAGATCAGCTTCATTGGTAATTAACTGATGATTTTGATCTCGCAAACCAATCCGTACTGTCTTACCACCCGATAGATCAAGACCCCATTTGAGAATTTTCCGTTCATCTCCACGAAAATATTTTACAAAGCTTAGCTTTAAATTATCCCATAAGACATTTTTTATCGGCGGAGGAACATCATATCTTGCTTTTGGATCTATAGAAGCACGAGTTTGACGGTATTCATCATGCCATTTAATTAGATCCTCATGGATCTGTGTCTCAATTTTATTGAGAGCAAGAATTCTTTGTTCAATATCAGTGAATTCTAAAGTGGCATAATGTTTACTCCCCTTAATTGAAAAATCTTCTCGTGTAGCTGCAATTAAGTAGGAATAGTAGTCATCGAGTTCGAAGATATAGTCGTTTCTATAGGAAATAGGCAGATTAGAAGCTTTTCCTGGGTAAGCAATAAAGCCATTTTTTCGCATTAAGTCCTGAAGAGCATGGAATTCTTGTTCGAAGAGACTCTTTATATGACTATCAGGTAAATTTTGATATTTTTCTCGTATTGCGTTGAGTCCACGTGCAATCACATAGATTGAATTGTTTCGAAATCCTATTTCAGGAGTAGATTCCATGGCAGGTGCATAAATAACTATTCCCAATTTTTTCTCTTGAGGTGGGAGATGTTTAAATTCTTCATAGAAATAAAGTGGATAAGAATCACTTGAGAGTTCGCCTTCTTTTGGTTGCCAGCGATTTTTCAGCATATTTGCAATAGTTTTAGATTCAATTGCTGCAACTGCCCCAATATCAAACCTTAGTAAACTAGAACTATTGGTTAATTGATTAAGTGTAACAGCAAAATTTTTGAGAGAAGGTTTAATTGTTTCTCCTGACATTTGTGAAGCAGTAGAGATGGTACTAAAGAGGAGTTTATCTAGTGTTTCTTGGCGAATAGCTTCAATTTCTGAATTGGCTTCGATGGCACGCATTTCATTGACTTCTGGATGGAGTAGAATTGTGAGCTGATCTTTATTCCATTCGATTTCGATAGATTTGATAAAAGGATTACGTTTCCCAATGTCAATGGATTGTAATCTATCTTGTAAAATAGAGGTTGATAGTAACTCAAGAATGGAACCTCTTTCAAGCGGACGAGTCCCTTTTTCAAAAACTGTGCTATTGCGACGAACAATGATAGTTGCAGCATTGATCACTTTTTTTTGGTTCTCAAAAACCTCAAGCTGTTGTTCTTGAAAAGAATCTAAAAATTTTCCCTTGGTTTTTAAATCTTTCTGTTCTTCTTGAATTTTTGCAATCGCTGAAGTAAGATTCTGGTCAATTGCTTCAAGCTTTCTAATAAATTTTTGAATAAGCTCAGCTTGAGAAAAAGAGTCCGGAACTTGAGTAAAGCTCTCATAATATCTTTTGGTAATAGGGTTTTCATCTCCAAAAGCATTTTCATATTCAAGAAGACTACGAGCCAGGTGGATAACTTCTTCATCATTTTCTTTTTCTTGAGCAATTTCAATCATGATTCGACCCGGATGACTCAATCCACCAAATCCAAGTGCGAGCTCAACAGAACGATCATAAATTAGGTCGCGGTACTCAGGAGAAATATCGCCTTCTTTTGTGATCTTAGGAATAAAAGTAAAGTAAGTATCCACCTTATTTTGATCAAAGTGAATCCCCACATGCCTTTGAACTCCTACCGTCCTATTCTCTTCTTGACTAGATGAAGGATCACTGGAAAGTTGAGCAGGAGTAAATGGAATTAAAGCCCCAGCGCGATAGAGGGTTTTTGAAAAGAAACTTGCCTCTTCTTGGTTTTGAAAACGCATTTGAACAAGGCGAGGATCCTCTTTATCTAATTTAATTTCTAAAGGCTTAAGTCCCAAATTTTTACTTTGAGCCCTTAACCAACTAAGGGTAAAGCCTTCTAATTTATTGACACGTGCAATAATATCGCATGCAACTTTTTCAGCTTCTACGGGTCCAATAGGTTTTTTAAGTGGTTTGGAATAGTAAAATAATGTTGGTAAAATGTTATAGATGGTCAGAAAAAGAACTGCTAAGATAAAAAAAAGTTGCCACCGTTTCTGTTTTTCCATAATTACTATCCTTTCCTACAATGGTTTTGGAAAGATAGCAGTTACTTTTCTATCTGTCAATCTCTCGTGATGTTATTGTGATTCCGGATTGGAATTTTATTAAAACTTTCTGTATTTTCAATCAGTTAAAAAAATGTAATCTTTATTGGAATTTCATTAATTATATTTCTTAAAACCCAGATAATCAAGTTGCTTTTTACCAATAGTCAAAGGGAAAATAGTGTCTGTTTTTGAGTTTATTCACCAATCTTCTATCTATACTGATGCAGATCTTCGTTTAGTTCAGAGACATCCGGTCCCAAAGCATGTTGCAATTATTCCTGATGGAAATCGGCGATGGGCTAAACAGCACTCTTCTTTTAGTTTGATCAAAGGGTATTGGATTGGAGCATCAATTGTTACAAAAATTTTGAGAGGGGCATTTGATTTAGGGATAAAAGTGCTCACAATTTATTGTTTTTCAACAGAAAATTGGCAAAGGCCTAAGAGCGAGATTCGCAATCTGATGATGATTTATACGAAATATTTACGTAAATATCGGCAGCAAATGGTGAAGATGGGGATTAGATTTCGCACAATAGGAGATCTCACGCCCTTCCCAGAAGAAATGAGAAAAGAAATTGAAACAACATGTGAAGCTACCTTAAAAGAAACAGCAATGGATTTTGTTTTGGCTATGAATTACGGTGGAAGGGATGAAATACGTCGAGTATTTCTCTCAATCATAAAGGCTATGGAAAGAGAAGAATTGAATAAAGATCAGATTACAGAAGAAACGATTAATCGTTATTTAGATACAGCGCCTTATGGTGATCCTGATTTACTCATTCGGACTGGTGGAGAGGAGCGTCTGAGTAATTTTCTTCTTTGGCAAATTGCCTATACAGAAGTTTATATGACAGATATTCTATGGCCTGACTTTACTCCTCGTGATCTAATGCATTCTGTGCTAGATTTCCAAAAACGCAGTCGACGTCGGGGGAGATGATTCAGGATCCGAAGAAAGCAAAAGATTTAGTACAACGCACACTCATCAATGGAATGAGTGCGCTGCTAATCGCTCTTTTTATTTTTTTGGCAGAGATCAATACTCTTCTAAAGTTGGTCTTTACAGGAGCTGTTGGAGGAATCGCTAGTATGGCGATTTGGGAGTATAATGCGCTACTCAAAAAGAAAAATTTAGATCCAGCGAACTCTTTAAGTATTTTGGTAGTAATTTTATATATCTTTGCAATTTTTTTTAAAATGCAAGGATCGCAGACTTATCTTTCTTTAAGATCCTACTCTCCAGAGATTATTTTAGGAGTTGCTCTATTTGGTTGTTTTATTCGCTTTATGATAAGTCGAAAATCTCCTCTTTTAAATATTGCAAGCTCATTTTTTGGGATTATTTATATCGGGATTCCTTTTAGTTTTTTTGTGAAAATCATGTATTTTTTTTCATATCAAGGAATAGATCCTCAATTGCAAGGCAGTTGGTGGATTATTTATTTGATTGTCTCTACAAAAAGCGCCGATATTGGTGGATATTTTGTGGGAAGCTATTTTGGCAAAAGGAAACTTGCTCATTGGTTAAGTCCAAATAAAACTTTAGAGGGTGCTTTAGGTGGACTATTTGGTGCAGTGATTGCTAGTCTCTTCGTGTATTTTCTTGGTAAAAGAGTCAGTGGGGATTTGTTTCAACCCTTTTCCTATATTCAAGTGATTTTTATTGGCATTCTGATCGGTATCCTAGGACAAATTGGAGATCTAGCTGAATCCTTACTGAAACGAGATGCAGGAGTGAAAGATAGTAACTCAATACCAGGAGTCGGTGGTATTCTTGATATGGTAGACTCCTTGCTTTTTACTGCTCCCTTTGTCTATCTTTTTCTAAAAATTTTGTATTGTTAGCTGTGAATTGCTCCGAAAAGATTTTTGAGATTTTTATTTCTTCTTCCTTGTAACCAGACTACAATAAATCTAATATCTTTGTGGATAACTAGAGGATTATTTTGATATGATTGTCACGATTGATGGCCCAGCAGGAACAGGAAAAACCACGATTGCCCGTCGTTTGGCGGATCAATTAGGTTATGACTATTTTGATACAGGCGCTATGTATCGTGCTGTGACTTATAAAATTCTTCATGATAAAATAGACTTTAAAAATCCTCATCAATTAACTGCTTTTCTCGATACATTTCAATTTCAGATCTCTTCTGACAAGGATAAGAAAACATATTTTGTTGGAATAAAAAATGTGACTGATGAGATCCGATCTTGTATGGTGACTCAATATGTCTCTGAGATTGCAGCTAATCCACTAGTGCGCGAGGCCTTGCTAAGATTACAACGTGACTTTAGTATCGGTAAAAAAGTAATTTTTGAAGGGCGTGATATGGGGACAGTGGTTTTTCCAGAAGCTGAAGTAAAAATATTTCTCACAGCACGTCCTTCAGTACGTGCTGAAAGAAGATATCTCGAACTAAAAGCAAAAAATAGTTTAATTAATGAAAAGAAGACTATGCAAGATTTGTTACAACGAGATTACTTTGACTCAACACGGAAAGTATCTCCTTTGATGCGAGCAGAAGGTGCTCATCTAGTTGACACCTCTGATTTAACTATAGAACAAGTCATAGAGCGTTTAATAGCTTTGATTCAGATATGATTCGTTTAATTGCAATTTTTCTTGTCAAAGTCTATGCGCGCTTATTTTATTGTCATCGAATTTATGGAAAAGCGTACTTTCCTATTGGAGGAGGGATGATTTGTTCGAATCACACTTCGTTTTTAGACCCCCCTTTGATTGGAATCTCTTGTCCGGGTGTCATCCATTTTTTGGGTCGAGATACTCTTTTTCGTTCCCGATTTTTTGGTTTTTTAATTCGTAAACTTAATTGTCATCCTGTTAAGAGAGGACAAGGAAACTCCTCTGCATTTAAAAAAGCTCTAGATCTGATCCAAAAAGGGAATAAAGTCGTGCTTTTCCCTGAAGGAAAACGGGCCAATGATGGAGAACTACAAATAGGACAACTTGGGGTAGGAATGCTGGTCTATAGAACAAATTGTCAAGTGATCCCTGTGTATACTGCAGGAACATATGGAATTTGGAATACCAAACGCCGTTTCCCTAAATTTTTAGGTAAGACAGCTTGTGTTTTCGGAAAACCTCTAAATTTTGCAGATTTAATTACTTTAGACAAAAAAGAAGCTCAAACCAAAATTACTGAAAGAATTATGGCGAAGATTGGAGATTTGCGAGACTGGTATAGAAAAGGAGCTGTAGGATCTCCTCCTTAGATTCCTTGATGGTCAATTTAGAGATCCCATTGTTCCTATTTACAAGATAAAAAAACAGATATTTTGCAATCCTTAAATCTTATGCTAGTATTATTTTTAATAATTAAGTAAATTTTTTCTTAAAAATTTGATAAAAGCTTTTGTTAATGTCCGATATTAGATGATTTTGTTACCCTAACTAGTTATGATTTCCCTTATAGACATAGTGACAAAGTCTTTAGAAAAAGCTGTGCATAGGGCTTTTTCAGAGCTTTCTATTGAAAATCTAACCATTCATGTGACACCTGTAACTCAAAAAAAATTTGGCCATTATCAATGTAATAGTGCCATGCAATTTGCAAAATATCTCAAAAAAGCTCCACAAGAAATTGCTAAAATTATTGTTTTTCATTTAGATAAGGAAGTATTTGAGAAAGTAGAAATTGCAGGACCTGGATTTATCAATCTTACATTTCGCACTCCATTTCTTTCTCTTCTTGTGGATAAGATGTTAAGAGATCGTCGTTTAGGAATCCCCTTACCTTCTAAGCCTAAAAGAATTATTGTAGAATTTTCCTCTCCAAACATTGCGAAAGAGATGCATGTTGGTCATTTGCGTTCTACTATCATTGGAGATGCAATTGCCCGTCTTTTTGAGTTTTTAGGTCATCATGTGATTCGTTTAAATCATGTTGGGGATTGGGGAACAGCATTTGGGATGTTAATTGCTTATCTCGAAGATGAGTGCCCTGAAGTATTAGAAGAAAAGACCCAAATCCCTCTGTCAACACTGATGGAATGGTATAGAAATGCCAAAAAGAAATTTGATAGTGATGAAGAGTTTAAGCATCGCGCACGTTGTGCTGTTGTTGCCTTGCAGAGAGGAGATTTATTTGCTCTAAAAGCATGGGAAATAATTTGTGACATTTCCCGAAAAGGATTCCAGGAAGTTTATGATCTTTTGAATATTAAACTTAAGGAACGGGGTGAATCATTTTATAATCTTATGCTACCTGATATTGTCAAGGATTTAGAAGAGAAAGAATTGGTAGTGATTTCAGAAGGGGCAAAATGTATATTCCATGAAGGGTTACGGATTCCATTAATGATTCAGAAATCAGATGGTGGTTATAATTATGATACCACTGATATGGCTGCAATGGTCCATCGTATTGAAGATGAACAAGCTGATCGTATTATTATTGTGACAGATGCTGGTCAAAATCTTCATTTTGAGTTGATTCGTAAAACTGCTGAACAAGCGCAATATCTTGATCCAGAAAAAGTACGGTTTGATCATGTTCCATTTGGATTGGTTCTTGGGGGAGATGGAAAGAAATTTCGGACTCGTTCAGGAGAAGTAGAACGATTAATTGATCTTCTGAGAAAAGCGATTGAAAAGGCAAAAAAAATTCTTATTGAGAAGCAACAAAATCTCAAGGAAGAAGAGCGCGATGCTTTGGCCCATATTTTAGGGATAAATGCTGTCAAATATGCTGATCTTTCTTGTAATCGGATGAGTGATTATCTCTTTAGTTATGAAAAAATGCTTTGTTTTGAGGGGAATACCGCCCTTTTTATTTTATATTCTTATGCTAGAATCAACGGGATTAAGCGTAAAATTGGAGGGGTTAAGATCAATAAACTTCTAAAAACTGATAAAATTGTTCTTGAACACCCATCTGAAATTGATCTTGGATTACATCTTTTGCGCTTTTCTGAAATTCTTGATATTTTTGAAAATGAATTATTTCCCAATATCCTTACAGATTTTCTTTATCTTTTGGCTCAAAAATTTAATATTTTTTTTCGTGATTGTCGTGTCAAAGGTCTTCCTCAGCAAAATCAACGTCTTCTTTTATGTGAAGTTGTGGCTAAAACCATGCAAAAAGGACTAGAAATTATTGGTATTCAGACAGTGGATAAAATTTAAGAGATCTTTGGATTGAAATATATCTTAATTGATTTAAAAGGATTTCTTGAGCCATAGATTAATTAATTAAAGTTTTAGATTTTTCATTGGCGATTTCTTGGACATAAGCTGGCACAGCGTACCCTGAAATTTGTTCTCTAAGTTGTTTAATTAGATCAAGGCCTTTTGCTTTTTTCACTTCAAAATGTCTTGCTCCTTGAATCCGATCAAGCTGATGTAAATAGTAGGGCTGAATACCATGATCGACAAGCTTTTCACAATGTTCTTGCAAAACTTCAATAGTATCATTCACCCCATGAAGCAAAACAGATTGGTTGAGTACTGGAATTCCCATACATTGAATAGATTTTACAGCTTTTAATACATCAGAATCGAGCTCACGAGGATGATTAGAGTGGATAACAAACCAGATTTGTAAAGAGCAATGAGATAATATTTGCAAAAATGTAGGGGTAATACGTTCAGGGATCCCAATAGGAAAACGGGTATGGAATCTCAACCGTTTGAGGTGTGGAATATGAGAAAGATCAGTGATTAAATTATTTAATAATTTATCATTTAAAGATAGAGGATCTCCACCACTAAGAATGACTTCCCTTAAACTCTTATCAGCTTTGATCTGACTGATCTCTTCTACAAATCCTTGTTGTTTAGTATAAGGGAAATTTTGTCGAAAGCAATAGCGGCAATGCATTCCACAGGCTTGAGTGGTAAGTATGAGCATCCGCTGTTGATATTTTTTTAAATTTTTTGGAGCACATCTAGCCTGTTGATCACCGACAGGATCAGCTAAATACAATGGATCTATATCTTTTTCCTTACAGGAAGGAACAAATTGTCTTAAAATTGGGTCATCAGGGTTTCCTTTTTCAATTTTTTTTGCGAGCCGTAATGGGAGATTGATAGGAAAATTAAAGTTTTTATCCTCAGGGAATTTTAGATCTATAAATGCTGAAAGCTCTTCTAAAGAGGTAATATTTTGCCGAAGAATTTTTTGCCAGCTCATATTGCTAATGAGTTATTTTTGCTTGTTTCTTTTTCTGATGTAACCACGGATGTAAGGGGTTTGATATCTGGTGTTGTATGAATACGTTTGATATTAGCACCTAATTTTTGGAGTTTTGTCACAAGGTTTTCATATCCACGATCTAAGAAATGCATCCCGCTAATGGTGCTTTTTCCAGATGCAATGAGGGCAGCCATGACGTAAGCAAATCCAGCACGTAAGTCAGGGATTTTAATGTCACATCCTTTGAGTGGAGTCTCTCCACGAACAATCACACTGTGTTCATAATTTCTCATTGCATATCGGCATTGCTTTTTACCAAGACACTGTTTGAAAAGATCAATTTCAGCGCCCATTTTTTTTAGAGTGTGCATGTAGCCAAATCGGTTTTCATAGACAGTTTCATGAATCACTGATGTTCCTTTGGCTTGTGTGAGAAGAATGGCATAAGGTTGTTGCCAGTCAGTCATGAATCCAGGATGGACATCAGTTTCAATATGGACACCCCCCTGTAGAGGATTTTGATAAAAAAATTCAATTCCATCATTTTTAATCGCAAATCCTCCTCCTAATTCGCGTAACTTATTTAAAAAGGTAATCATATGAAGATGTTGAGCCCCTCGGACAAAAAGAGCTCCCTTTGTTGCAATCGCTGCCATTCCAAAAGAAGCCGCTTCTATTCGGTCTGGAATGACTGCGTGTTCTACTTCATAAGATGTATGTGTCCCCTTAATATGAATCGTGCGATCAACATCAATTGAGATAATCGCACCACGCTTCTGTAAAAATAAAATTAGGTCAACAATTTCTGGTTCAATTGCAGCATTTTTAATTACGGTATTTCCTTTAGCACGTATACTAGCAAGAATGGTATTTTCTGTTGCACCAACCGATGGATAGGGGAGTTGAATATGAGTCCCAGTTAATCCGTGATGTGCGTGGGCAAGATATGCTCCTTCTTTTTTCATCTCGCGATATTCAACACAAGCTCCGAGTTGAGTGAGTGCATCTATATGAAAATCAATGCAACGTTTGCCAATCGCATCTCCCCCAACTGTTGGAATAATAATATCTTCATCAGTCCGCCCTAAAAGTGCTCCAGCCATAAGTATAGGGATACGATTAGCCCCTGAAAAGCGTTGTGGAATATAAGTGGTTTTCAATTCTTTAGTGATAATTTCAATAATGCCTTTTTCTCGATCCCACTGAACATCAGCTCCAATTTCTTGGCAAAGATTGACAGTAATTTGAACATCTCCAATATCAGGAACATTGTAAAAGACACATTTTTTATCGGATAAAAGTGAGGCAACAAGGAGTTTTGTCATCGCATTTTTTGCCCCAGCAGCTTTGACCTCTCCTTGGAGTTTTGTATTGCCTTCAACTTGTAGTATATCCATACCTGATCCTTTTTAGGTGATTTAACCCCTAGATAGGAAAATGTCTTTTAAATCTCATCTTAACCATAAAAACTAGGAATATTTTTTTTCTTATCACAAAACTTTAGATTTCTCTCAAAAAGTTTTATTAGAATTTGAAATCTGTTTAAAGATTTACTCTAGATGAGTTGATCTTGCATTTCGGATACCTGATTCTTAAATATAAAGATAACGAACTTTAGAGCAAGATTGCAAAGCAATTTTTGTGATTTTTTTTTAAAAAAAATATCTTAAGTCTTTGATAATCAAAAAAAATAATTTTATTTCTTCCAAAAATTTAGGTTTTGAATTTGCTGTTTTCAGCAACCATTTTCATGAAGAAAAATTCGTTCATTAATAGTTTAATAAAAATATAATTGAAAATCTTTAATTACAAATGAGTTAGAATTTAATTTGTGTTTATAAAAAATGATATTCTATTTTTATATTATTTTATTATAAAAAAAGTTTGATAAATTTTAGTTTTCATTTAATAATAGATTAATAAGGAATCTAATGAAGAATATAGAATTCCCTTAGATATAAAAGGACCTAAAAGAATTAACTACAATAAAATTAAGGAGTTTCATATGAAACCGTCGTTTAAAGTCTTTTTTGCTGCTTTATCTGTGATGAGCATTCTGAGTTTAGGCAGTTGTAGCAGATGGGCAGATTCTTGTGATCCATGTGGGTGGAAATGTCCAAAAAAATGTGATGGCTGTCCAAGTCCATGTGCCCCTAAGTTACGTTGTGAGCCTAATAGCCCAAAATATACACCTAATTGCTCTCCACAACAAAATTGTGCACCTTGTTCTCCTGGAAAATGTCCACCTAAATGTGCACCGCGTTCTTCATAGTGAGTGTGCGGAATAATATTGGTAGAAATGTATTTTAAGTGAAAGATGATCTTTCAGACCTAAATGAAGATCCGGAGAAAATAAGTATGGATAAAAAAATATATATTCAAATTTCAAATTCTATTCATCTTTTGAAAGTCCAATATATCTATTTCTACCAGGTCACTTTTGGTAAAAAGTTAGTGTTTAATCAAATTTATAGGAGTTTCCTATGATTCAATCTCTACGAACTGCTATAGCAGCGCTCTTTTTAGTGAGCATATTTTGCTTGGCAAGTTGTAATCGTAATTGGTGCGATGGTTTCTATTCGCCTTGCGAAGTAAAATGTCCACCAAAGTGTGACCCTTGTCCACCACGATCTACACCTTGCTCACCATCGCCTCGTTGCGAAACATCATCTTGTTCGGCTCTAAAATCTTGTAATGCCGAAGAGAATCCATATTTTCCATGTAATCCTAGCTATTATCCTTGTGGAAATAGCCAAGGTGAACAGAGTGTTGTTGAAGACCGTTGCTTCGGAAATATGCAGGTCTATCGAACTTCTGATGATTGTGTCGTTGATTTATGTCAACGTGCTCCAGATTATGCCACAGTCGGCTCACCATACCCTATTGAGATTAATATTACAGCTCAAAAGGAATGTGCAGAAGTTGTTGTTAATCAAACACTGCCATGTGATTCTGAGTTTATAAAAAGTGATCCACCAGCTAAGCCTGATAAAAACAATTCTCTTTGTTGGAAATTTCCACATATGAAACGTGGGGAAAATCAGAGAATTTGTGTTTGGGTACGTCCTTTGAAAGAGGGTTGTTGTTTAGCAGCTGCAACAGTTTGTGCATGTCCACAGCTTTGTGCCTATACAAATTGTGGTCAGCCTGTAGTCTGTATTAAAAAATCTGGTCCTGACTCTGCATGTTTATATTGTCCAGTCAACTATCGAGTTGAAGTCTGTAACTCTGGTTCAGCAATGGCCTACGATGTTGTTGTACAAGATGAAGTACCTGATGGGCTTTCACATTCAAGTGGTTTGACTTGCTTGAATTATGAATTAGGAAATCTATCTCCTGGTGAAAGTCGTTGTTTTGATATTGATTTTTGTGCAACTAAGCGTGGATGTGTGACTAATGTTGCCACACTGAGTTATTGTGGTGGCCCTAAATGTTCTGCTGAAGCGACGACGTTGATTAATGAGCCTTGTGTTGAAGTGACTAAAACTGGTCCAGAATGGGCTTATATTTGCAAGACAGTCGACTATACAATTACTGTGACTAATCCAGGGGATTTAGTTTTGAGAAATGTCATTGTTGATGACGTATCTCCAGCTGGAACAGTTGTAGTTGAAGCTCCAGGAGGAGAGATTTGTTGCAATAGAGCCATTTGGTGTATTCCAGAATTGTGTCCAGGAGAGACAAAGACATTTCAACTCTCTCTACAGTCACAAGTTGCAGGTTCCTTAACTAATACAGTCACAGTATCGACAAATTCTGATTGCGGTCAGTGTGT
This sequence comes from Chlamydiales bacterium, assembly GCA_041395025.1. Lineage (NCBI taxonomy): Bacteria > Pseudomonadati > Chlamydiota > Chlamydiia > Chlamydiales > Chlamydiales bacterium. The sequence goes on along the minus strand of JAWLBH010000001.1, from coordinate 561,784 downwards.
CTCATGTGCAGAAACTACCACATGCTGGAAGGGAATTCCTGCAACCCATATGTGTATGGTCGATACATGTGATCCAATTTGTATCGATGGAGAGAATTCAACAGTTTATAAAGTGTGTATCTCTAACCGGGGTAGTGCCGAAGATACAAATGTAAAACTACAGATTTCTTTTACAAATGAACTGAAGCCAGACACTGCGAATGGTCCTACAAAAGGGACTATTTCAGGGCAGACTGTAACATTTGAGCCTATTCCAAGACTCGAGCCTAAACAATCTGTTGAGTATTGTGTACGTGTAAAAGCAGTCTCTGTAGGAGATGCTAGAGCAGAAGCCACTCTATCCTCAGATGGATTAGGTGCTCCAGTAACCGATACTGAAGCGACTCATGTCTACTAAGTAGAGATGGATTTTGAATAAACAAAGCCACCATTTTCAAATGGTGGCTTTGTTTTTGACTAATAATTTATCAATATGCTATCTCTTCCTCTATGTCATTTAAAATAGGGATTGGTCAAGATAGTCATCGTTTTCTTCCTGAAGATTCTACTAAACCTTGTATACTTGGCGGCCTTTTTTTTGAGGAGGTGCCTGGGTTTCGGGCCAATTCAGATGGTGATGTAATATTTCATGCAATTTGTAACGCCATTTCTTCGATCACAGGAGAGATTATTCTTGGTAAGTTAGCTAATGAACTTCTTGAAAAAGAAGGGATTACAGATAGTAGTGTTTATCTTCAAGAAGCTCTTAAATCTCTTAATCAACAGCAAATGGATATTACACATATTGCTATAACGATTGAAGGATCTCGGCCTAAAATTCTTGATCATATTCCTAAGCTTCGAGCAAACATTGCTAATCAGTTAAATCTTCAATCTTCAAGAGTTGGAATTACAGCAACTACTGGGGAAGGACTGACAGATTTTGGTTGTGGGGCTGGGCTACAATGCTTATGTGTCGTTACAGCCGTTGAAAATTTTCATAGTCAATGAATTGGCTTTTTAAACAATAGTTTTCGAAGATCTATTTTCTATTCAATTGGATGGATGCATCATCAAGTTTTTTAGATTAGTGGAAGTTCAATTTAAGAAAATAGCTAATTAGTGAAAGTGCAAAAGCTGCAAAGATAGGCGCCCGTCGAATAGGCATCTCATAAATTTTGTGGAGAATACTGAAAAGAGAAAGGATAATTAATCCTGGACAGAGGATCTGCAAAATTGGATTAAGCATGTTTGCAATTCCCATAAATCCAAGATTTGCAACTATTGCGGATAGTAGCAGTCCAATCAGCATAGGGATCGCTTGTCCTCCTTTGTTTTTCATAAATTGTCCTTGAATATATTCTGCAGAGATGACAGAGATAGGAATAGCAGTGGTTAAACAAGAAAGACTTACCGCAAGGCAAGAAAAGAAAGCACCTTTTGAACCGAGTAAGTAGATAGAAATAGCTCCAAGACGTTCTTCCGGATTATGAAGAGGTAGGATGCTAGTATAGTAGGAACCAATATAAGTCAGACCAATGAACACTATAGCGAGAAGAAAGCCTGCAATCAAAGAGGATTTAATCATTTTTTTGAAAACATGACGTTGAGATTCTAGATCATTAAGATTCTTCTCATCAATTTTGAAGTAGCATAAGACAAGAGGAGCAAAAATAAATGAAGCAATCAAGTCAAGAGTATTATATCCAACATTTAATCCTCGAAACAAAGCTTCTTTTTCACTAAGAATAGTAGGTTGCGCGATCGGATGATGGCTTAATCCTAGAAAAATAATTAATCCTAAAGAGGCTAAAAGAATAGGGGATAGAAAAAGACCGACAATATCGATAATCCGATGGCGATATATGGCACACATGAAAACAAGAGCGATTGCGAAGATACAGAAAATAGGTAAATTTAAAAATTCAGGAAGATAAGGTTTTAAGGTCGCATGAGCTAGAGTAAAAAGGCGAGGAGTCGATCCAAATGGCCCTAAAATAGCTTGAATAAAAAAGAGAAGGATGATGCCGGGCATTCGACCAATCTGTCTAAAAAATTTGTAATGATCTCCCTGAAAAAGATTCATAGCTATGAGCCCTAAAAGAGGTAGACTCACTCCTGTGATCAATAGACCGATAACTGCAAATACATTTTTCTCTCCAGTCTCGCCTCCTAAAATTAGTGGCCAAATTAAATCACCAGCTCCAAAAAACATTGAAAAGAGAGCAAGTCCAGCCGAAATTACACCAGTTTTATGTAGTTTCATTATTACGCTCTTTAATTAAGATATTGTAAACTATACAAAAAAAAACATTAAAATAAAATTAAAAAAATCAATAGATATCTCTTTGATAACGTCTATTTATTTTTAAATTTTTAAGATAAGATTTAGCTGTTTCAAGATTTTTTTTACTTTCAACCTGAATAATGCGTTCTAAAGCATGATGAACATCTTTTGCCATTTTACTGGCATCTCCGCAAACAAATACGTAAGCTCCTGCTTTTAACCATTCCCATATTTCACGACCATTTTCCATCATTTTATCTTGTACATAAATTTTTTCTTGTTGGTCACGTGAGAAAGCACAGTGAATTCTGAGATGCTCTCGATCTTTTAAATCTTCCCAAAAAGATCGATAATAATAGTCAGTTTTCTCATGTCTCTCTCCAAAAAAGAGCCAATTGTTCTTATTGGTTCGCTCTTGCATGAATCCCCTAAATGGCGCAACTCCTGTTCCTGGACCAATCATAATGATTGGAGCATTTATCGATTCAGGAGGCAAGAAAAAATGACGCGAAGGTTGATGAAAAATGGGAAGCACAGCTTTTTCGAGAGGTGCTCTTCGACAAAGATAGTGAGAACAAGTTCCCCAAGGACTAGGGCTTTCTGGAGGATTTTTAGAAAGGGCAACAGTTAAGTGTGCTTCATTGTTAACTCGACTATTAGAAGAGGCAATAGAATAAAAACGAGGTAGGAGGGGAAGAAGAGAGTTTTTAAGAGAGTTAAATTCAATTTTTTGATCACGAACTAAAGTCAAAAGATCGGGATATTCACCAAGCAGTTTTTTAGGAATCCGATGTAGATTAACTTCTTTAAGAAAAAAATGGTATAAAGAGGGATCACCTAATGCTTCTACAATTGCTTTCACATAAAAAGGATCATTTTCAGGATAGACGCCAAGGCAATCACCAACTGAATATTGAATCCCAGATCCTTGTAAATCGACCACAATATGGTAGGTCTCTTTTTCAGACCCTGGATTAAGCCGAACTCTATCCTTAATCCGTGCTAAAAACAAGTTAGGCAGCTTTGATTTTAATGTCGACACCGGCTGGCAAGGAAAGTGTTTTTAATGCATCAATTGTTTTCCCAGTTGGATTAAGGATATCAATCAGCCGCTTATGAGTTCGAATTTCAAATTGTTCACGAGATTTTCGATCAACATGTGGGGAACGCAAAACAGTATAGATTTCACGCTTAGTTGGTAAAGGAATAGGTCCAACCACGCGCGCTCCAGTTCTTTTTGCTGTTTCTACAATATCAGCAGTAGAACGATCGAGTTGACGTTGATCAAATCCTTTAAGTCGGATACGAATTTTTTGTTTATCTTGCTTAACCATATTTTCCTACTTCTTCACAATTTCTTCTTGGATTTTCTGTGGCACTTTTGCAAAATAGGCAGGTTCCATCACTGATGTAGCTCGACCTGAACTCAAGGAACGAAGCGAAGTAGTATAGCCAAACATTTCGCTAAGAGGTACTTCAGCATTAATTTTTACCATTCCCTTTTCTGACTCCTGCCCAAGAATTTTTCCTCGACGCCGGTTCAAATCTCCAATTACATCTCCTACATTTTTTTCAGGTGTCATTACATCTACCTTCATAATCGGCTCTAGAATCACTGGGTTAGCTTTCTTGCATGCATCTTTTATGGCCATAGATCCACAAATCTTAAATGCCATTTCGTTAGAATCAACCTCGTGATAAGATCCAAAATGAATAATCACTTTGATATCAACAAGATGATATCCCGCAAGAACGCCATTGGAAAGACCTTCTTCAATTCCTTTAATGATAGCTGGAATATATTCTTTAGGAATCACTCCACCTACAATTTTGCTGACAATCTCTGTCCCTTTACCAGGTTCGTTCGGATCTACTTTTAAGCAAACATGAGCATATTGACCACGTCCACCCGACTGTTTGATAAATTTTGTTTCCGTACTACTTGGAACTGTAATCGTCTCTTTGTAAGATACTTGTGGTTTGCCAACATTGGCTTCAACTTTAAATTCTCGAATCATTCGATCACGTAAAATATCAAGATGCAGCTCTCCCATACCCGAAATAATCGTTTGACCCGTTTCTTCATTAGAAGTCACTCGGAAGGTAGGATCTTCTTCAGATAAAGCTGTGAGTGCATTTGCTAATTTCTCACGATCAGCTTTTGATTTTGGCTCGATCGCCATGTCAATAACAGGCTCAGGAAATTCCATTTTTTCTAGTAAAAACTCACTTCCTTCAGAACACAAGGTATTGCCTGTAGTAGTGTGCTTTAAACCAATACAAGCAGCAATGTCACCAGTAAGCAGTTCTTCACAGTCTGTTCTGTCATTTGCATGCATTTGCAATAAACGCGACACCCTTTCTTTTCGATCTTTAGTTGTGTTAATAAGAGTTGCCCCTTTTTTTAGGACACCGGCATAGATACGAAGAAAAGTAATCCGACCTACATATGGATCAGTCATAATTTTAAACGCAAGCGCAGCAAGAGGAACTGTGTCGTCTGGTGGAATGGAGATTGGCTCACCATTTACAAGATTTACCCCTTTTACAGCTCCTCTATCAAGAGGAGAGGGCATCCAGCGCACAATCGCATCAAGGAGAAATTGCACTCCTTTATTTTTAAAGGCTGAACCGCATAAGACAGGATTGAGTGAATTCTCGCATACTCCTTTTCTAATGATGGCATGTATTTCTTCTGGATCGAGACTATCGGGATCTTCAAGGACTTTTTGCATAAAACTTTCATTTGTCTCATCAAGAGTAGCAAGCTCTTCAAGTAACTCCATACGCATTTTTTCACATTGCTCTTGCAATTCATCAGGAACACCTGTTTCATTCCATTGAGAGCCCATTTCATCTTTTGCGATGTAAGCTTTCATAGTGACTAAATCAACCATGCCAATAAAATGACTCTCACTACCAATCGGACATTGAACAGCAATAGCATTGGCTCCAAGTTTTTCTTTTATCGATTCCATAGAGGCAAAAAAATCCGCTCCCATACGATCCATTTTGTTTACAAAAGCAATTCGTGGGACATGATATTTATCTGCTTGACGCCAGACAGTTTCCGACTGAGGTTCTACGCCAGAAACTGCGTCAAAAACAGCAACCGCTCCATCAAGAACACGCAGAGAACGCTCTACTTCAATAGTAAAATCCACATGCCCAGGAGTATCAATAATATTAATTTTGCAATTCTTCCAGTAGACTGTTGTTGCAGCAGAGGTAATAGTGATACCACGCTCCTGCTCTTGCTCCATCCAATCCATTGTTGCAGCCCCTTCATGCACCTCACCAATTTTATGAGAACGACCAGCATAAAAAAGAATGCGTTCAGTAGTTGTTGTCTTACCCGCATCTATGTGAGCCATAATGCCGATATTTCTTACTTGATTAAGAAGATCTTCTTTTTTTCTAGCCATGTTTAAGCTTTATTTACCATTTATAGTGAGCAAAAGCTTTGTTCGCTTCTGCCATTCGGTGAGTATCATCTTTCTTTTTGATTGTCATACCTTGATTGTTATAACAATCATTTAATTCTTGAACCAAACCTGATTCCATGGAACGACCAACTTTTGCTTGAGCATGATGAATGATCCAGCGCATTGCCATAGCAGTTCGACGATCTGAAGAGATTTCAACAGGAACTTGATAAGTCGCTCCTCCAATCCGACGAGATTTCACCTCTAAAGAAGGTTTTGCATTTTCTAAAGCTTGTTCAAATGCCTCTAGTGGATTATCGATATTTACTTTTTGCGAAAAGAGACGAATTGCATGATAAACAATGCGACGTGCCTTGGTTTTTTTTCCATGCAACATCACTTTGTTAATAAATTTTTCTAAAACTAAACTCCCATAGAGAGGATCGGGCAATGCTTTTCGTTTTTCAGCACAGCGTCTTCTAGACATGATTAAAACCTTAATTTATTTGCTTATCTAAAAATCACTATTTTCATTTCACACTTATGATTAGATAAAAAAATTTTCCAAAAACTGATTTTATTTATCAATCAATATATTTTATGGTCTTTAAACGATCCTAAATCTTATTTAGGTTGTTTAACTCCATAAAGAGATCTTCCTTGTTTACGATCTTTTACTGCTGCGCAGTCTAACGTGCCCCGCACAATATGATAACGGACACCAGGAAGATCTTTTACACGACCTCCTCTGACAAGAACAATACTATGTTCTTGAAGATTATGCCCTTCCCCTCCAATATAGGCAATAATCTCTTGACCATTTGAAAGTCTTACCCAGGCCACTTTACGTAAAGCAGAGTTAGGTTTTCTTGGGGTTTTTGTTTTGACTTGGATACAAACTCCACGTCTATGGGGGCAATTTTTTAAAGCTGGTGACTTATCTCGTCGGCGCTTTCGAATTCGCCCTTTCCGAATCAACTGGTTAATCGTCGGCATGTTTGTTTTGCCTCAAAACTAAAATATTCAAAATTAGAAAGAACGCATTATAGGCAAGGGTCCGTTTGAATGCAATCTGATAATTATTTTACTTGTACAATTTTAGAGATAGAGAATTGTTTTAGTTGATCTTTCTAAGAAAATTCACTTTATTTTAGCAATGAATGAAATTTTTTAGGAGAAATCATCTAAAACTTATCTGGTTGATAGAGCTTATCTTCAGATAAGCAGAACCCTATCTATTTGCCCTCTAGTTAGATCAAAAAACCTCTATTTTCTCTTTATTTTTTGTAAGAAATAATTGAACAATGTTAAATTTTTATCCATGAAGTTTAGCGTAATTACTATTACACGTAATTCAGAAACCTATTTATCAAAAACTTTAACGTCTGTTGCTCAACAGACGTTTCTTAATTACGAACATATTATCTGGGATGGGGGGAGTGTTGATCAGACGCTGAATATTGCGAGTTCTTTTTCCAATATCACTCTTTACCAAGGACAGGATGAAGGGATTTCTGATGCGATGAATCGTAGTGCTGCTCTTGCAAAAGGAGAGTTTCTTATCTATTTACATGCGGATGATCTTCTTGTCCATTCGCAAGTTTTGAACATGGTGGATAGAATTCTTACCCTTCACCCGACTTTTCATTGGCTTTATGGACGAGCAAATTTTATCGATTTTCAAGGGAAAATTAGACACACTACACCCTATGAACCTTTCACTTTCAAAAGATTACGTCGTTATAATTTTATCACTCATCCTGCAACTTTTGTTAGACGCTCCTTATTTCAGAAAGTTGGAGGTTTTCGTAAAGATCTGCATTATTGTATGGATTATGATCTTTGGTTGCGTATTGCTGCGACTGGCAATTTTCCACTAGCTCTCTCCACGATTTTAGCGTGTTTTCGTCAACATCCCTCTTCTCGTTCTACCCATCAACCTATTCAAGTAGCTAACGAAGCTTATCATGTCCGCAACCGTTATGTTAATCTCTTTGAGCGCTATCGTTCTTATCTAACATGGAAAAAAAGAAGGCAAAAATCTATTGAATAGTATGAGATTTTTTAAAAACTTGCACAAAAATTTCATGAATTTTTAATGGAAGTCAGCAGGTCACTTTTTTCTCATAGGTGCAATTGTTTGTACCATCGACTTCAAACGGATGGTGAAATTAGGATAGATAAGATTTTGTGCTATTATCTTTCTTCTTTGCATTTTCAAAAATGAGAAAATAGTGCATTTTTTAAAAGTTCATTTACAAGATTGGATAGTTAGACATAATTGCTTGTGTTAAAATGAGTCGATTTTCCCTTTCTTTTTATGATATAGAAAAGGAAAAAATCGACCATTGATAAAACATTGAAATTTAATTATATCTTGTTTAAACTTAGTTTTTATATCTGATGAAGAAATTTAGTTAGGGGAACTGGTTTTGATCCATTTTAAGAATCAGTCGAAAAATGATGATTAAAGAGAATTAAAGTATGCAACCTCTCACTTGTGGAACGAATCCATCATTTTCCTCTTCAGATATCATGGTTCGTAATCGCATTCGAAATCAGCATATTACCTCTTTTGCCTTAGTCATCATTAGCCTTGTGTTCACAGGGTTAGCGTTTACCTTTTTTGGCTTAGGGACACTACCTGCAGAAAAGATGATGGGTTTTGGGTTTTTCTTCTATTTAAGTGGGGTTTTTGTGGGTGCAATAGGAATTTGTAGTTTTATAGGAGCACTCGTCTACTTAGCCATTGCTTCTGTACGTGCATGGAAAAATAAAGAACTCTTTCCGCTTCTCAATAGTTAGTAGGTCGATGGCATTTTTTTAATTTAAATACATCACTTATTCTTCAATTCCACAACAATCGTATGTTTATCAAGTTCAATTGATAAAGAATTTTTCTCCATCTAATCTAGATTTTTTTATCTTTAGATAAGAAAAGAACAAGCTAAAGCATTTTCTTGTTCTTCCGATAAATACACGTACCCAATCTTGAAAAATCCAATAAACAAGGTGTCAATGAGACGCTTTTTTCTTTATTTCCTTCTTTTCTCTTGCTCTCTTTATTCACAAGAAATGCTTTTAAAAAGCAGAGATGTCCAAGCAATTATGGATCAGTTTTTTGAATTGCATGTGGATAAAAAAGAGATGTCTACTGAAGTTCTCGAAGGTTCATTAAAAATTTATTTAAACCAATTTGATCCAAATCATAACTATCTGCTTAATGAGGAGATTTTTTCATATCTTTTTCCAAGTGAACAACTGTTGTATACGATGCAAATGGATTACGATCAAAATCGTTTCACTACCTATTTCAAATTAAATAAATTGATTCAACATGGTATTCATCGTGCTCGTCAATGGCGTGCTCAATGGATCCAAAACCCTCGTAAGCTTATTCTTGATGCTAATAAAGAAAATTCTACTATCAAAGATAGGGCCTATGCAAAAACATACTCAGCACTGCAAGAACGCCACTATACTCACTTTATTCGTTTTATAGCATTTCAAATGGAAGAGTTAGGTGCTCATCATTATCAAGGCAAAGAAAAGCAGTTAATTGAGCTTTGTGAAAAACAAATTCGTCACCTTGAAAATCAGTATCTCAGTTTTGATGAAAATCAAACACCTTTTTCTTCAGAAAGCCAAGAACATAGAGTCATTTTACGTACCCTTAAAGCCCTAGCTCAAAGTTTAGATGCGCACACGGCTTATTACAGCTCTGATGAAGCTTATGCTATAAAAGTACAGTTAGAAAAGGGGATGTGTGGAATTGGAGTCGTCTTACGTGAGGGGATCGATGGCATTATAATACAAGAAGTCATCAAAAACAGTCCTGCAGCTAGAAGTAAAAAAATTCAAGTTGGAGATATTCTTATTTCTGTAGATGGAGAAGAGATCCGAAAAATTTCCTTTCAGAGAGTCTTAGATTTAATGCGAGGTAAGGAAGGGACCAGAACTGTATTAGGCATCATGAGACGAGGTGATCGAGAGAATCATTTTTTTACTATTGAGATGACTAGGAGTAAAATTATTCTTGATGATAAACGTGTTGATGTTGAAGCTGAACCTTATGGAGATGGGATTATTGGCAAGATCACTCTTCATGCTTTTTATGAAGGTGATGATGGGGTGTCAAGTGAGAAAGATCTTAAATTAGCGATTGATCAATTACGAGCTCAAGGTCCTCTTTATGGTCTTGTTTTGGATATGCGAGAAAATGGGGGAGGTTTTCTTTCGCAGGCAATTAAAGTAAGTGGGCTTTTCATTTCCAATGGAGTCGTAGTCATTTCAAAATATTCAGATGGTTCAGTCAAATATTATCGATCTCTTGATGGAGAACGTTACTATGACGGTCCACTTGTAGTATTAATCTCACGTGGTTCAGCATCTGCTACTGAAATTGTTGCGCAAACACTTAGAGATTATGGAGTTGCAGTCATTGTAGGAGATGAACAAACGTATGGTAAGGGAACGATTCAACATCAGACAATCACTAGCGATCTTAACGATGGATTTTTTAAAGTTACAGTAGGTCGTTACTACACTGTTTCAGGAAAATCGACACAGATTCAAGGAGTTAAAGCTGACATACTTGTGCCCTCGGAGTTTCAGTTTGAAGAGGTAGGTGAGGCTTATCTGGATTATCCACTTGCCTCTGATCACATTCTCCCCGCTTTTGAAGACAATTTATCGGATATAGATCCATTTTCTCGAGTTTGGTTTCAAAAATACTATCTGCCCTATCTTCAAAAGATTGAAAATAAGTGGACGACTATGATACCGCTTTTAAAAGCCAATAATGAAATACGCATCAATCAGAACAAAAATTTTCAGCAATTTCTAAAAAAGATGAAGGGGGAATTTTCTACACAAGAAGAGATTGGCTCAAATGATTTGCAAATGGATGAATCTGTTGATATTCTCAAGGACATGATTTTTCTTTCTACGAGATCTGGTCAATTAGATGATTAAAAGTTTAGGAATAAGCTCGTAATTTTCATGCGTTCTTTTAAAGATCTTCTTCCAATTTTTTTAATCGTGTTTTTTGGATCTATTGGATACAGTCTGATCATTACCATTTTCACTCCAATGCTTCTCAAAGGAGATTTACTCTCTTTTGATACCCCAATAGAAAAGCGTGTTTTAGCGCTTGGATTCATTTTAGCCTATTATCCGTTTGGTCAATTTATTAGTTCTCCTACTTTAGGTGCTCTTTCAGATAGATTTGGACGTCGTCCTATTTTAGTCTATTCTTTAATTATTACGACTATTGTCTATCTCCTTATTGCTTTGGGAATTTACCTTAAAAGCTATTCTATAATTTCCTTCGCTCTTTTAACTGCTGGATTCTCAGAAGGAAATACTACGATTTCACAAAGTGTGATTGCTGATACCGTTTCCAAAGAAGAAAGAGGACGTTTTTTTGGATATTATTATTTGAGTATTGCCATTGCTTTTATTTTAGGTCCATTTATTGGAGGAAAATTAGCTGATCCTGATTTTTATCCCTGGTTTTCCTATATGACTCCTTTTCTTTTTGTGGCTCTTCTTCTTTTTTTCACTCTTATCTGGATTTATTTTGGATTTCAAGAGACCCATTCTAAAGAACATAGAGAAAAAATTTCCTATTTTGATGCACTAACTAATCTAAAAAAGATTTTTACTATGCGTCACATCCTTCCTTACTTTTTTGCAAATTTTCTCATTTTTATCGGTATATTTGGGTTTTTTCAAGGTTTTCCTATCTATGCTGTGGAAAAATTTCGCTTAAACGTGACTATGTTAGGAATTCTTATTGCTTGGTCTTCAGTCCCTTTTCTACTTGTTAATCTCTTTCTTATTCATTCAATTGCTAGACGATTAAATCCCTTAAAACAGGTTGTTATTTCAGCAGTTTGGGTGGGTATCTGGTTGTTGATTGGATTGATACAAAAATTTGAATGGTCACTTTGGTTGATTGCTTTTCTTATTGGTTCAGGCATTGCCCTTTGTCTTCCTGCTTCTTCCACTATGCTTTCTTACCTTGTTACATCCAAAGAGCAAGGACGGGTTTTAGGGAATCATCTTTCGCTACAATTTTTTTCTGAAGCATTTGTAGGGATCACCATTGGATTTATGGCTTCTCTACATCTTGAATTTACCATTATTGTTTTTGCTTTTTCGAGTATTTTCGGAGCCTTTTTTCTTCTCTATCTTGATAAAAGAAAAGGATTGCACTAAAGCTTTCCTATCCACTATCCTCCTGGATTTCCTTTGGCCAGATAGCTCAGTCGGTAGAGCAGAGGACTGAAAATCCTTGTGTCGCCAGTTCGATTCTGGCTCTGGCCACATTACTGGGGACATTTTCAGAAATGATGGTGTCTCCCGTTTTCCCTTTTTGTAACTTTCTGTTTTTTCTGAAGGATAAGAGTTGTCATAGGGTCCTTTTACTTTGAATGTTTAGATATCTCTGAAAGAATGGATTGTATTTCTTTGACATTTTGTTCTGAAGTATTCCAAGAGGCAATAAAACGCACTTCATTTTTTTCAGCATCCCAAGGATAGCAAAAGATTTTCTCTTGAATCAGCGGAATCCATGATGCAGGTACAGTAAAGAAAATCTGATTAGTTTCCACCGGATAACTTAGGGAAAGACCAGGGGTAGATTTAATGACAGAGGCAATTTCTTGTGCTTTTTGATTGGCTTGGGTAGCAAGTGTATGCCACAAATCGTTTTTAAAAAATGGGATATACTGCGCAGATAGATATCGCATTTTAGAAAGCAGTTGCAACATTTGTTTTTGAAAATGATCGCTTCCTTCTTGTAAATATTGGTTAAAAATCACAAGAGCTTCTACTCCCATTAACCCATTTTTAGTTCCTCCAAGAGATAAAATATCGACCTGAGCAGCTTCTGTAATCTCATGCAATGGTATATTTAGGCTAACTGCCGCGTTATATAAACGGCTTCCGTCAATGTGCAGTAGAAGATGTTCTTCCTTACATAGTTTGGTAAGTGTTTTCAACTCTTCGGGCGTATAAACTGTACCTACCTCGGTAGGTTGAGTAATCGATAATACACGAGGCGATGTAGAATGTTTTCCAAAAGCTTTTTCCCTTTTTAGCTTTTTTACTATTTCAGTAGGGGTAGCTTTGCCTTTTTGACTCGGCACCGTTAGAAGTTTACATCCAACTAGAGCTTCAGCAGCCCCAGATTCCTGGTATTGGATATGAGCAATATCCGTACAAATAACCGATTCATAAGCTTTAGAACAAAGTCTAAGAGCAAAAATATTTGCTCCTGTGCCAGTAGGGACAATAAAGACTTTGCAATTCTTTTTGAATGCCTTCTGAATCAAATTCCCTGCTTCTTCAGTCCAAGCATCTGAGCCATAAGAGGGAGCATAACCTTTATTTGCCTCAATGACAGCTTTAACAATAAGAGGATGTGCCGGTGCCCAATTATCGCTCGCAAGGTAGATTTTCTTTTGGGTCATTGGGGAATCTCCATTGAAATACATCCGTAGTATAGAGCGATAAAGGCAGAAATTCAAGAGAGATTGGGTTTCATCGTTCCTTCAATGAATTGGTTTGAAAGCGCTCCGGTGCTCCCCACCATTCATTTGATATTCTCAATTGAAACTTTGTCTATTGTGAAGACTTTACCAATTGTTTTTTTTTAGAAAAAAGCCATTTTCTAGACACTACAACACTAGATTTAAACCTTAGAGCTCTCTTAGGTTTTCTCAATCTCCTTGTTTTTGACATCTTAGTCGAAATTTTTAGCTTCAGTGAATTCAAGATATTTTTATCTTTCTGATTATTCAACCTTAAATAGGATACTATCTCCAAATTGATGATACAGTTCTTATTGACTAGGAGTTGACTTTTAGGCTATACTTGATTTTCTTTATTTTTTAACTTAGGTTTTTTCAGATAATGACTGATTATGCAATTATTGGAACTGGAGGGAAGCAGTATCGTGTCCAAATAGGCGATGTGATTGATGTGGAACTTTTAGATGATCACAATGACGGAAAAATCGATTTTACTGATGTCCTCTTTTTTCATCATAAAAAAGAGCAAAAAATTGGTACCCCAACTGTTTCCAATTTCATTGTCCATGGTGAAATATTAGCCGCAGTCCGTGGCCCAAAAGTGGTCGCTTATAAATATAAGAAGCGAAAAAAATATCGCCGTAAAGTTGGCCATCGCCAAAGTTATAAACGCGTTAAAATTGTTGGGTTTACAATTTAGTAAAAAAGGAGAAACGTTTTTATGGCTCATAAAAAAGGTCAAGGGTCAACACGCAATGGAAGAGATTCTCACTCAAAACGGTTAGGGATTAAAGCAAGTGATGGCCAACATGTGCGAGCTGGTGCGATTCTCGTGCGGCAACGAGGTACAAAATGGCATCCTTCAAAAAATGTTGGGCGTGGATCAGATGACACCCTTTTTTCTTTAGTAGAGGGGATTGTTTCTTATCAGAAATTCAAGCATACATTTGTCTCTGTAAAAAAAATCTAACAGATGTTTATGCGATTCTTATTTCCTTATTTTAGATTGATTTAGGTTTTCCATTTTTCTGTCACATGATGGAGGGCATCAACGAATACCGAAGGAAAAGAGGTCAATTTAGGTATGTTTATAGATCATGTGGATTTAGATCTTGTCGCAGGGAAAGGAGGGAATGGTGCGATTGCTTGGAGGCGTGAAAAATATCTTGCTAAGGGGGGGCCCTACGGAGGAGATGGAGGAGATGGAGGTTCAATCATTTTAGAAGCAGATCATCAAATCTCTTCTCTTGAGGCCTATCGTAATTGTCGCATTGTGAAAGCAGAAAATGGAGGGCAAGGAGGGGCGAATAATCGGAAAGGGAAGAATGGTTGTGATCTCGTCATGAAACTCCCTCTTGGCACTCTTATCAAAGACAGAATCACGGGGAATATTCTCTATGATTTCACTAAGGATAAGGAATCATGGGTGATTTGTCAGGGAGGACGCGGAGGTAAGGGAAACACCTATTTTAAAAGCTCAACGAATCGGACTCCTAATTATGCTACATCAGGCAAGTTAGGTGAATCCTTAAAAGTAGAATGTGAATTAAAATTAATTGCCGATGTAGGCCTTGTAGGATTTCCTAATGCAGGTAAATCTACTTTTGTTTCACAAATCACTTCTATTCCTGTAAAAGTTGCCTCCTATCCTTTTACTACTCTTCATCCTAATCTTAGATATCTTATTTGTGAGGATAAACGGATTCTCATTGCGGATATTCCAGGGATTATTAAACAAGCTCATATGAATAAGGGGCTTGGATTTAAATTTTTGCGTCATATTGAGCGTACTCGTCTTCTGCTTTTTATTTTAGATGGTTCTGGGTATGAAGAGCGTGATCCTCTTGAAGATTTTGAAACGCTTTGTCATGAGATAAGGGAGTATAATCCTCAATTAATCAATAAACCATTTATAATTATTTTGAATAAAATTGATAAAGGGTTTGTCGGAGACTCCCTTCTGAAGAAATATCCTCACGTTCCTATTTTTAAAATTTCTGCTCTTACAGGTGAAGGAGTTAAGAAAATTCTTGGTTTTTTAAAAAATTATTCCGATTTCTAAAACCCATTATCCTCTATTTTTTCTATCTTTAGAAAAAAAATAGAGGGGGAAAAGCATATTTTACTTCACTAAACGTTTTTTAAAACGCAGACTCAGTGTATAGATGATTGCTGAAAATAAGGCAATCGTTGCACCAACAGGCCAGTCAAGCCGGTAAGAAATAGCGAGTCCTCCGAGACAGAAAGCAATATTCAATAAGACTGCAATCATCATCATACGACTAAAACGATAGGTAAAATTTCCTGCAATTGAAGCAGGAAGCGCAAGCATACTAAGCACAAGAATAATTCCCACCACATGAATCAATAAAACGATTGTTAAAGCAATAAGTACAAGTAGCAAAAGATAGAGAGAAACCACAGGGACTCCTTGCAGTTCTGCTTGTTTTTCGTCAAAACATAGGGTAAGAAATTTTTTATGAAAAATCAGGACAGTGATGAGGATAATAAGATCTAGACTACCCAACATCCACAAGTCCCAAGATGTCACCCATAAAACATTGCCTAGAAGAAAATTCATCAGTTCCACATTAAATCCTGGAACTTGAGAAACAAAAACTACGCCTAAAGACATACCTGTAGACCAGATCATAGCGATGATGGCATCCTCACGTTCGCGATAGTAGAGATGAACATAGCCAATGATTAAAGCAGAAATGATCGCAGTCATCAAAGCTCCATAAAAAGGAGAGAACCAGGAAATCCCGTGCACTCGTTCTAACCATAAGGCAGCACCAAGACCGCTAAGAACAGAATGAGCAATGCTCCCACTAATGGAAACAATCCGTTTAACAACAACGTAAGAACCAATCACTCCACTTGCAAAAGAACTCCCAATAGCAGCAAGAAGAGCCATTTGTAAGATAGGAGTGGTTAAGAGAGCATCGATGAATCGCATAAATTTTCCTTATGAATGATAGAGGCCAAAGGCAAAATGTTCACACACTTTCTCTTTTGGCATATGTGTAAGAGTTTTTTGAACACAAAATAGGTAGTCAACTGATTCAATGATGCGGTTTAGATGGTGAGTGACCATCAAAATTGTCAGTTCTTTTCGTAATTCATATAGCAAAGTATAAATTTCATTTTCTGCAAAATGATCCACTCCTGATGTAGGTTCATCAAGTAAAAGAAGAGAAGGATTAGAAACAAGTGCTCGAGCAATTAAGACGCGTTGTTTTTGGCCTCCAGATAGAGTGGTAAATGGAGCATGTAGGAGTTTAATCATCCCCACACGCTCTAAACATGTTTCAACAGCTTGATAATCAGAATGATGAAATCGCCATTTTAATTGATTTAATCGCCCTCCTAAAACGACTTCCTGAACAGATATAGGAAAATCACGATCAAAATAGAAGCTTTGGGGGACCCAACCAATGCATTTTCGCACTTCTTTTGGGGATTTTCCAAAGATTTGGATCGTTCCTTGGATTGGTTTTAAAAAATCCATTAAAAGCTGAAGAAGGGTAGTTTTCCCTCCGCCATTAGGACCAAAAATGGCTACAAATTTTTTTTCTTCAACAGTAAAAGAGAGATCTTCCAGGATGGGAGTTCTATCATAGGAAAAGAAGAGATTTTCTACTTTTATAGCTATCATTGAGAGAAAGCGTGTGCAATTACCTTGAGATTACTAAGAACATTTTCCACATAGGGATCAAGAAAACATATACGAGCTCCTAGTGCTTTTGCAACCTGGATTCCTCCTTTTACAGATTGTTGCTTTTGTAAAAAAACTGTACGAATCTCAAGTTGACGTGCTTTGAAGATTAAATCTGTAAGATAGTAAGGAGTAGGTTCACGCCCTTCCATTTCAATGGTAAGTTGAGTCAATCCGTAGTCACGACAAAAATAGCCATAGGCAGGATGAGAGACAAGAATGATTTTGGGAGCTGTAGCCAAAAGCAAAGCAATTTCTTCATCAATTTTATGAAGTTTTTTCTCTAGATCTTTTAAATTTTCTTTATAGAAAACTTCATGGATAGGGTCATATTGAGATAGTATCTCTGCAATCTGTTGTGATTGAATAATTAAAAGTTTAGGACTAAGCCAGATATGAGGATCAGTTCCTCCTTTAGAGAGAAGGCAATTATCTCTCATTAACTCAATCCCTTTTCGTTGATCAATGATTTGTATTCCAGATAAGACTTTAACGAGACGAGTTTCAAAATTTTCTCCAAGGCGAAACCAAATTTCTCCTCGATGCATCGCAACAATTTGTTTCGGAGTCGGTTCATAAGTATGAGAACTAGCTCCGGGTGGGACGATCACTTGAACTTTCACTTGATCCTTTCCAATTTCTTCTACAAGGTATTTTTGAGGAGCAATACTCACTAACACTTGAATTTCTGATAATCCGGAAAGAGTCGAAAAGAGGAAAAGATAGAAGAGCAGTTGCTTAAACATGGAGGCAAAATTGTATGCCCCTTCTTCTTTTTTAAGCGAGCTTTTTATTGTAGAATAAGTTTTTACTCAATAAAATGCTTCTTGTTGAACTTGGAGAAGTGTCTGAGTGGCTTAAGGAGCACGCTTGGAAAGCGTGTGTATGTGAATTGCGTACCGTGGGTTCGAATCCCACCTTCTCCGCCAGATTTTTTAGAGAGAACTTTTCTCACGTCTTTTTGTACTAGCATAAGCAACGCTCAAAACCCCAGTAATTGCGGGCTTTCCAAGGTTTTCATCTAGCGTCAGACCCGTACCTTACTTCCTCCAATTTTGGCATTTTACCCCCAAAATCTCCATTTTCACCCTCTCCATCTCCGATACATACGAACGTCCACCCTGAAGGTACGCATCTATCAACCCCTTGATTTTACTGGGTTTTCTTGATTTTGCTGTTTTGAGGTTCGTTTTTGAAAAGTGGTATGCGGTGCACTCAGATTGAGAATATTCTACTTTTGATCTGCATTATTCAGGTTATTAAAGCATTTAAGCAGCAAGCTTTCTAGCTGTACCTTATGCTCATCATTTATTGTAGAAAGCATACGTGTTTCCACAACCCTTATAATTTCATGAGCTGATGATACGATCTTCTGTCCCTTTTTGGTAAGTTCAAGTGGCAAAATCCTGCCATGCAAGTTAGAACTTTTTCTCTTTATCAGTCCACGGTTTTCTAAATTAGACACAATACCGTGCATGGTTTGTGCGGTAATGAAGGATCTTCTGGCAAGTTCTGGATTTGATATGCCGCTCTCCAATTCTAGCTGTGCCAAAACCGCATACCCAGGCGTTGTCAGCTCAATAGATTTTAGCGCTTCATCCATAGCGATACGCAGGGCATGCTGGGTCTTCTTCAATCGATATCCAAGCAAGCCTTCTACATTCATATTTTAACGTTATTTCACTCCAGATCAAATCACTAACGAAGGCATTTTGCTAGTGCTTGAACATACGGTGCCATTGGTTAGAACTGCGGCTACCAGCGAAACCTTTACCTTTGTGGTGACATTTTAAGGAAGAGATCGCTTATGACATTAAAAAATTACTACAACCGATTTGAGCCAAGCAAAAACTACGATAAAAGCCTGTTTTTATCAGGACGTGGTTTGCAATCTGCTGAACTTAATGAAATTCAAGAATATGCTTTATATAAAATCAAAGGCATAGGCGATGCTATTTTTAGAGATGGCGATGTCATTCGAGGGGCTACTTGTATTGTGGATCCTGATACAGGCCATACCACCATTGAAGCTGGCTCTGTGTATTTGCGTGGTTGCGTGCGCATTGTTAGCAATAGTGAATTTACTATTCCAATTGATACGGTGGTACGTATCGAGGTTTGGTATCAAGAAACTACGGTAACAGAGCTTGAAGATCCAGGTCTTCGTGATCCAGCTGTTGGTACTAGAAATTATCAAGAGCCAGGTGCTGCAAGAACTAAAATTGCTTTGAACTGGGATTATCAGGCAGAAGGTGTAACCACAACCCAAGAAGGCGCTGAGTTTTATCCCATTTATGCTGTTGTTAATGGTATTTTAATTCAAACGGCACCACCGCCACAACTCGATGCAGTTAATAGCGCTCTTGCTAGATATGATCGCGAATCCAATGGCTCTTATGTGGTTAATGGCCTAAAAGTACGCTTTTTAACCAATGATAATGGTGAGCAAGTTTTTGTTATTGATGATGGTAAAGTGCATGTTGATGGCTATGAAATAGAATTACCGCACAGTTTGCGCTCCCGCTTTGATATTGATCCCGATCTGCAATCTGTAGAGTCTGAGCCGCATACTTTCCAAGCTGATGAAAATGGCGAGATGATTATTGGCTTAAATAATCGCCCGTTAGCTGAAGTCAGTGATGTGGATATTACGGTTGAAAAAACCATTACTATGACCCATGGCTCATTTACCGGAGCTGCTGATCCCATTTCAGATGATGCGGTGTTAAGCATTATTCAGGTACGCCAGCGAGCAACACTTTATAGCAATGGCGAAGATTATCGCTTGCAGTTAGGCGCGGTTGATTGGTCTTTATCTGACGCAGAGCCTGCACCTGGTAGTACTTATGAAATCACCTATCAAGCAAGAGAGCGTATTACCCCAAATTTTTCAAAGTGGCTGTTTATCCTGACAATTAATTTTTTGGTTGTTTCTAAATCTTGTAATTCAGGAAAATATTCCATAACTTTTGGATCTTGGTTAATGGCAAGCATCGGCTGCAAGTCATCATCATTCCAAGTTCTAAGTATCAATCGATCAGTTTCTATAATTTTACTCATGATTACCTCGCGTATTTTGGGGCAACAACTCCTTCAAATTACCTGATGGGAAAGGAGTTGATTTATCTCTTTGTATTGCTTTGTAGAATTCATCCATTTTTACAGCAACCCCATGATGTCTAGACAATAATTCTTTCACTTTCGTTGGTATTTGTGTGCCAAGCTCATCGTTGGTAAATTTTGACAAATTAGCACTCCAATCGTTTTTTCCTAAGTAACTGGTCAATACAGTGTGCATTAAATTAGATGAGCCACTTGCGTAATCATAATCAGCATTATCTTTTGCAAAGTGATTTTCAATATTAGATAACGTAAATTTATCAGATAAAGCTAAACCAAAATCACTATAATATAGCTGTTTCCCATCAGTTAAAATGTTTTCAAAATGTGCATCCATGTGTAGAAAGTTTTGGGAGCCCATAAAATAATTAGTTGTTTGCATTTGGCTTTCAACTAATCTAACAGCATCAATAGCAGTACTTTCATTGGTGGATAATTGTTTAACCACCCATAAAGGTGATTGGGAATAAACTCTAAAAATAAATAAGTATGATGCGTTGCCAATGCTATTGCTTTTAATCGACTATTTATTGATGCATTATTCTCCCAATAAGTAGCGTCTTTATCTAAAGCAATTTGTTCTTCATCTGAAATGATTTTGTTGCCAGTGTCTTGCAGTATTCGCCAATGGTACATAATTGGAAAATTAGGACATTGGCCAGTTATCACCCAATTGGTTGTCATGACATGCGCAGCTAATTCCCGCCAGGCTCCAAAGCCAGTTGAGCCAATACCGTATTGATAACACATTGGTAGATTAAAAATATTGGCAGTAGACATATAATTTTCTGGCTGTAATTCTAAGTCTGTGATTGGTACTTTCTTTACAAAAATAGGTGTGTTATCTACCTCTATCTGTAATGAAGTACCACCAACCTTTGTGCATTGCTTTGCCATCATCAAGCATTTGTTCTAGCTGTTTATTGCTCATGCAGGCTAATGCACTAGATATTCTGCTGTATGTTTGCTGTCTTTTAGTTAACTGGTTCATCTTTGTGCTATGCCGATATTATGCTTATAAAATGCTATTAAATGGTTCATATTATTCTTCCTCAACATCAGCATGAATTTTTGCTGGTTCTTCTAATATGGATAATATTTCTGTGGCGCAATAAACTTTATCACGCTTGCCATCATTGACTTGACTGATAATATTCTCGCCTAACAGTTTGCGAACACCACGTTCAGCAGTGCTATAAGCAATCTCAAGCTCTTCAGCTATTTTTTTGATGGTTAGGTATGGATTCACTGCAAAATGATCAACAATGTCTACAGGAACGCTAGATGAACCGCTTGCAACTTGCAGCTTCCATTTATTAAGTAGGTTATTAATCCTTTCAGCACGTGATAAAGCATCTTCTGATTGAACAGCGACACCATTTAAAAAATAAATTAACCAGTCCTGCCAAGTGTTGTTGCTGCTAACGTTAAATAATTGCCTATAATATTCATCTCGTGTTGCCTCAAAAAATGCACTTAAATAAAGCAGTGGCGATGGCAACATCTTTTGCTCAATTAATAACAATGTAATTAGCAAACGCCCAACTCTACCGTTGCCATCTAAAAATGGATGGATTGTTTCAAATTGATAATGGCACAGCGCTATATGAATTAGGGCTGGTAATTGACGATCGTGTAAAAACTTTTCTAGATCACCTAAACAATCTGCTAAGTTATCTGTTGGTGGTGGCACAAACTTGGCTGTATTTAATGTGCAACCAGGAGGACCAATCCAATTTTGTGTTTTTCTAAATTCACCAGGCGTGGCATGTGAGCCTCTAACGCCTTGCATCAATTGCTCATGAATTTCTTTTATTAACCGTAAGGACAGAGGTAGATCATCAAGGCGCTTCAACCCAAAATCTAAAGCAGTAATGTAGTTCTGTACTTCCTGCAAATCATCTGGATTCTGATTAACAGATACACCTGCATTATGAGCTAAAATTTCACCGATTGTAGCATGGGTACCTTCTATCTTACTGGACAATACGGCCTCACGGGTAATGAAGGGACGCATCAGCAAATGAGGATTCGGTAATTTGCTACCTTCTCGAGCCAGCTTACCCAGCAAGTAATCAGCCCGCGATAGTGTGCTTACCAATTGGTTGGTCCATTCTATTGCCGGAGGTAGTGGATTAGGCACATAGGCATTATAGCCCTTGGGTGATTTAATCACTTTGCCTGATAATGATTGTTGTATATCCATGCTTTAAACCTCTTGATTTCTAGACTTAAGTATAGCCTTTATTCTCGATAATATCAATATTCGATAATAAGTCAAGTTTTTAATTCCAAAGGTGAGAATAAGATTGAAGTATGTTATCATATTTTATGTAAATCGATAATAGTGCGTGTATGATATGTCCTTTAGGTTGCGAAATATGACACTTAAAGGACATGTTAGATCCAAAAGATCTAATTCAGCCAAAAGCCAGTATAATTTTAACTGGGTTGATGACAAAACGTGTGGAGGCGTATATGAGCAAAGCGAAAAGAATATTTATTGTTGGCCAATCAGGTGCTGGCAAAGGCGTAGTGGCATAAGAAGTGGCTAAGCAATTAGGTTGGAAGTTTATTAATGCAGACGTTTTAGCTAGCGTTGCATCTATTGGCCGCAGCGTTACCGATGTATTTGGTGCTGGCAGTGAAGATAAATTGAATCAAACATTAACTGAAATCCTGCAACACCAGATTACTCAGGAAAACATCGTGGTTACCACTGACGAAAATGTTGCTTGTGATCCAAAAGCTCGCGAAATATTAAAGTCAGAATTTACCGTGTATATTGAGGTAAGCACCTCAGTTCAGGCTGAGAGAATGAGCAATTATAGACCGCTATTACCAGTTGATGATTATTCAGAGCTATTGGATGGATTGCAAAAAGAACGTAATCCTTGGTTTGCTGAGGTGGCTAGTTTCACTATAAATTCCGATAACGGCGACATTGAGCGTGATGCTAAAAGCGTTGTAGAGGCATACAATAAGTAAACTTCTGTTATTATCGAAAAAATTTAAAATCGATAATAGGGTTGAAAGTTATCACCGCTGTTAGAATTAATAGCCATCAATATTATCGATTATAGAATATTTCGATAATAAGGCTAAGTGCAGAAATTATGTGCTCCGGGTGGCGCTAAAATGTCGTTTTTCGTGATTTAAAGGTATCGCTGGGCACATTATGAATAACATCTCCATGTCCCTAAAGTTACAAATAGCGTAACTATAAGGACATGCTGAGCTTAAAAACTTAGTCGCATAGATTAATTTAGAGGCAGATTTTTATCCTTCAGCAGTGTAATATTACTTAAACTAGCTGGGATTGAATTTCATATTTCCTGCCCAGTTTGGAGAGCACTATATTGAGGGATGCTAACCTCCGCCAGATTTTTTAGAGAGAACTTTTCTCACGTCTTTTTGTACTAGCATAAGTAACACTCAAAACCCCAGTAATTATGGGGTTTCCAAGGTTTTCATCTAGCGTCAGACCCGTACCTTACTTCCTCCAATTTTGGCATTTTACCCCCAAAATCTCCATTTTTACCCTCTCCATCTCCGATACATACGAACGTCTACCTAGAAGGTACGCATCTATCAACTCCTTGATTTTACTGGGTTTTTGCAATTTCGGCATTCAGAGGTTCGTTTTTGGAAAGTGGTATGCGGAGTACTCAGAATGAGAATATCCGCTGGGTTGGTATCATAGTTTATGATACAATGCAAGTTTTTTTTAATTTGAGCTGGGCAAAACTGGCAGGTGTTTTTTTGAGGTTATATGGTCTTTAGACTAAAGATAGTGTTTACGATTATTTTATTATGCGTTTTGTCGTTAGGCTTTTATGCATATAATTGGCAGTCTCCAGATGTCAATCAATCAGCATCTAGCAATCTACATCAATGCATTTATAAATCAGACGACAAAAGCAATCTAAAGGTTATATCGCTTAATAATGAATTTGTTATCACCTATGTAGAAAATAGTGACCACGATTGCTTTAACCCGTACTTTCCGGCAATTCATATCACGACTCAAGCTAAGCACAACGCCTGGCTGCACGTTGTGTATACTGATCGTAACGATATCAAAGATAATCAAATCTTTGTTGATACAGATAAAGCGCCTGATATTTACCCATTTTATAATTTGGGACAAGAGTTTTATGATGCCCCTCTTTGGCGCTATAGCTTATTCTCCAAACCTTTAAGTTACTGGAAGGGACATGCTTGGGCCGTAGAAGTTGATCATGAAAATAAAACCATTAAACCTGTAGGCGGAGTTTCTTGGGGGTTTAATCTATCGTATTTTCAGATAAGACTAATATGTATAACTCCGTCTGCCCTTAATGAGGATGATTGGGTAAATGATTGGCAAATTTTTAAAATGAAACTTAGTGAGTTCAAAAATGGTTAAATTAATTCAAGAAAATCAAACAAAACATTATTTAAAGGTTGTTGAAGTTGCAATAGAGCATGATTCAAAATTTCTTATAATAAAAAGACCAGAAGGTAAACATGCAGAGGTCTACTATCATTTCCTGGCGGAAAAGTTGAAGAAATAGATGAACAAAATGAATGGGACATTTTAAGACTTGCAGCAAAGCGTGAAATTTATAAAGAAGTTGGCCTAGAGCTAGAGGATAATTTAGATTATATAACGAGTAACTACTTTATTGATAGCTACGGGATTCACGTCATTGATACAATATTTCATTGTAAGATTGATAAAACACCATTAAATATTTCGGTTTCACAACGTGAAGTTCCTGAATATTACTGGATGACAACAGAAGAAATCAATGCCGCAAACAATTCGCCAGAATGGTTGAAAAAATATATTCAATATATCGCTAATAAATAGAATTTGAGGTAATAATATATGATTACAGGAAAATGTTTTTGTGGAGAAATTCACTATAAAATTGAAGCTGATATTTTAAAATCTGGTATTTGTTATTGTAACGATTGCCAGGGCCTAACAGGCGGTACGGCATGGCCTTTCATTGTCATCCCACAAGAATCTTTATTAGTACAAGGCGAAACAAAAGAATTCACTCGCCCGGGTGCAAGTGGCAAGCCTGTTCATGTAAGTTTCTGCGGAAAATGTGGTTCTACTCTATTTGGTAGACCAGAAGTTTGGCCTCATCTTAGAATAGTCGGCGCAAGCAGCTTAAATGATAAAACTCTTTTCTCTCCAGATATGTATGTTTGGACCGAAGATGCCCCTAAGTGGAGCTTATTTGATCCGGATGTAGAAAAATTTGATCGCAGTTGAATTTAGGAAGATCTCTAATCATTCTTCAAGTTATTAAAGCATTCAAGCAAAAGGTTTTCCAGTAATATTTTATGCTTGTCCTTAGAAAACCTAGTTTTTGAGCTAGCCACTTTTTTGAAGGAACTGCAAGCTATTACTGATGTAGAAGGGCCAGGTCCTGGTCAGCATAATTGGTGGCGAGGCGATCATGTTCGTGTTTACGATTTTGGAGCCCGTGAACAAATTGCTAAATTAGCAGATATTATAGATAGCAATAGCGCTTTAGAGCTTTGGGGAAAGAGCTTGTGCTACTAAATGGAGCAAAGCGCCTATTTGGATCCATGGTGATTTTGCAGTTGGCAATATACTCATAAAAGATAATAAATTATCAGGTGTAATTGATTTTGTTATCAGGTGTAATTGATTTTGGTGGTACTGCTATGGGTGATCCTGCTTGCGATCTTGTCATTGCATGGACTTACTTAAGCGGTAAAGCACGCGATATTTTTGTATCTGAAATGGGCTTAGATGATGATACATGGTTTAGAGCACAGGCTTGGGCACTGTGGAAAGCGACATTTGAACTTTGCAATATCGCAGATAAAAGTAGTCCAGAGGCTTTGTTTCAGAAAAAGATTATTGATGAGGTAATAAATGAGTAAAAACAGTTCAAAAAATTCGGCTAATAAAGGGCCCAACCCTAATACTAAAACACCACTTGAAGGTTATGAAGATCTTGTCTTTTTAAAAAACATTATTTCATCTACTAATATACATGTAGGAGATTATACTTACTATGATGATAAGCGATATGGCGCTAAGAATTTTGAAGAAAATAATGTGTTATATAATTATCAACCAGACAGGGTAAAGCTTGTTTTTGGGAAGTTTTGTGCAATTGCTGCTGAAACTAAATTTATTATGACGGGTGATCATAAACTCGATGCTATTAGCATCTATCCTTTTCCAATTTTTAAAAATGGTTGGGAAAGTTTATATGATGTAAATCAATTACCTATTAAGGGTGACATTATCGTAAAAAATGATGTCTGGTTTGGGTACAATAGCATGGTGAGAAATGGCGTGACAATTGGGAATGGTGCGATCATTGGCGCGAACAGCTTTTGTTGTAAAGGACGTGCCTGATTATGCAATAGTTGCAGGTAATCCAGCCAAAATTGTTAAAATGCGTTTTGATGAAAAGAATATTGCTCGCCTTTTGGAGATTGCTTGGTGGAACTGGGACATAGAAAAAATTAACGCTAAATTACCGGCTATTTGCAATTTGGATATTGAAGCGTTAGGTGATGACTAGTTGATCCCAGGTAAATACAGGAGAATTATTGTTAATGTCTAAGAGTGAAGGTGAATATCACAAGGTTATTTATGAGTCGAGGTAGTAAATGAGTAAAATAATTTTATTAAATGGTGCTGGTTTTAGCGGTAAGACCTCGATTGCAAGAAGCATACAGTCAACATTTTGTAAAATGTTATCGTGATGCAAGTCACCGTGTAACAATACTTCTTTTGTTGTAGATTTCAGTAAGTCATCCCCTAAGATGCTTGGCTTTAGCTAAAATTTCATCTGGGATAGCTAACTTTTGATCTAACGTCTTAAATAATTCACTTAAATGATAAAAAAGTTATGGCTTTCTGGAATTAATGCCTTGTGAAGCTCTTTTAGCTTTGCGCATAGAATTTTTGTTGCGTCAATATCATTATCTGGGAAATGAGCTTTGAGGGTGCTGCCAGGCACAGCTCTTTGCATGATAATCATATTATCATCATGAGCTATAACTTCAGCCACAGCATGTTTTGCAAAAGCTTTTAGGCACAATGATTCTTTAGTTAAAGTTTTGCTGTTCATGCCAATTTTTAATATGATGGGTTTATCATTTTGATAGCCACTAGCGACATAATTAAATGTCATGTTATTTACAGGAGTTAAACCAGATAGATTGTGCTCGTTTGCTATTTTAGCGGTGATATCAGGCAGTGAATCAAGCCATTGCTTACCTTCATCATTGTACATTGAGATGATGTTTTTTTGAGCTCGTTCATGCTATACCCTCAAAAAAATTATCTACAAACTTTCTATTAAATTGGTATGGTCTAGAATCAGTTGTATTCCATGTGTTACGTTTTACTGTAAATCCAATAACCGCTATGGCTCTATTGAGTCTCAATAAAGGCATCAGTTTATTATATTCTGGTATTTTCCTAATGCTAGAATAACCTTCGAGGAAGCTTTCTTTATGATGATTAAAATCTCCCCACTCACCATGCTCAATAGAGCAAAAATCATCTTCAGCAAAGCTGGCTCTAGCTGATGACCAATCAATGATTCCACATAATCGATTATTTTCTACAATTATATTACCTGGCCTAAAGTCTCTATGAATAATACAAGGGCCATCAGCTTTTGCTATAAGGTGCAGTGTTTTGTCAAAGTAATTACAGAGTTTTACAATCAAATCAGCGGGTAAATGGTTTTTGCATTCATCAATGCCTTCTAGAAATTTATCTTTAAAATGTGATGTGGGTTCTGATACAAGTTCAGCATCTCTATTTAAATATCCAAAACCATCAGTTTTATTGCTATGTATGATAGCAAGTGATTTGCCAAGTTGAAATGCTATTTCTCTTGTAATAAGCGAGGGTTTTAACAAACATCCTGACAAGTATTCCATCAGAATAGCCCCATGGTTTTCTTGACTTGGTGGTAGTGTCTTGATTATTGCTGGGACTTAAATTTGTTTTTTAAAATGACTAAGGAAATATACTTCACTAGTATAGTCATTAGGACGATCACATATTTTTAGAACAAAGCATGGCTTCTCTAAACTTTCAACTTTATAAACATCGGCAACCATTGCATCATCATGATCTATTTTTGAAAACCGTAGTCCATTGTCCAGATCTAGTAATGCTCTATATTTTTCTAACATTACAGTCATATTGACGTTCCTTGTGTGTGTTTTTCACGGCTGAGCCGATACAGCACATGTCGTTTTAATGGGCTAGTATCATCTAGCTTTGGGTGGTCAAAATCATCGGCTTCATTATGTTGCAGGCCAATTTTCTGCATTACTCTAATTGATTTAGCATTGCCAGCAGCGGTGAATGATACGATTTCTGGTATCTTTAATTCTCTAAATGCATAATCTAAAACAGCCTTAGCACCTTCAGTGGCAAAGCCTTGCCCCCAGTGGTTAGATGATAAACGCCAACCAATTTCTGTAGCAGGTGTAAAATGTGATTCAAATTCTGGAGTAAATAATCCAATAAATCCTATAAACTCACCTGAATCTTTTCTTATCGTTACATAAACAGTGTAACCATATTTTTCAAAGTGGCTGTTTATCCTGACAATTAATTTTTTAGTCGTTTCTAAATCTTGTAATTCAGGAAAATACTCCATAACTTTTGGATCTTGGTTAATGGCAAACATTGATTCCAGGTCTGCATCAACCCATGTGCGTAAAATTAATCTGTCAGTTTCTAATATTTTCATAACTCAATTACCTCCTGAACAGTAGGTTTGCCATATTCTACGCTACCTGCTTTTACTGTTAAATTATCAAGAGGCTTGTAGTAGGAGCTGCTATGGGTATGGCCACATAGAACAAAGAACTCAATTTTTGGATTAGCCTTTGCTGCTCCCAGCAACACATCTCCTGTTATTTTTGAAGCAAAAAATGGCAGATAATCATCGTTGCTGATTTGTCCTTCATGCATGCAGCTTTCTCTAAATGGTGGCACATGAACTAAAACAATAATTTTTTTAGTCAAATGTTCTTGAAATGCTAATTGCAAATTGTTCTCTAATCTTTTGGCATCATTATCAGCTAATTTTTGCATAGCATCTAAGAGCTGGTATTTACCAATAATGTTACCTTCTCAAAGCTCTTGAATCATGCGGCTATCATTAAGCATTGCTCTGCTATCAGCATAATTGCCGTAACGGCCATCAGCCCAGCAATCTTCCCCAAGCAACAGAGTATCTTTATTTAATTGTACTAAACCAGTTTCAGGTAACCAATGTACTGATGGATTTTCTTGGGATAACTGAGTAACTTTTTGTCTAACATTTTCAACGCTGCTTTGATAATAATCATGGTTACCTAAAACAAAATAAATTGGTTTAGCAATATACTGAGCCATTTCTTCAAGAATATCAGAAACATTTGGTGCCTCAGCAATGTCACCATTAACTAAAACCGCATTAGATTTTGTAGCGACAATATCCTGATAAAATCTTTTTCTGTCAGCAGATTCTAGAAAATTCAGATGAATATCAGTTACCCAAGCTAGTTTCATGGCAGCCTGCTGATAACATTATCTACAACAAACTGGTATGCTTCATCAAAGTTCCACTTTAATCCAGTTGGTAGCAATGCATGCATATCTGACTGGAAAGCTTGGTGACCATGTTTAAGCTCTAGGTTTTTGATAAACTCATCTTTAGTGAAATGAGAGTCATCATTAGCACAGTATTTGCTAAATATTTCAAATACGCGATCCAGATTGATCAATTCATTTTTGGTAACATACCACAAGTCAAATAGATCCCGTTCTTTGCGTCTTTGGTAAAGTGCTCTGAGTTTTGTTGCCATTAACTCATCAATCTCATAAGTTGCAATTTTGGCATTGCCGCTCCACCAATCAGAATTCACATTAAATTCTTCACTGCGTAATGGCAGAACTTGGAAATGCTCAGTGGTGTTGATTTCAATCTTGAGTTTTGCTGGCAACTTATTGATCGCTTCATATTTATAAATCAATTTGGCACTGCGCTGAGTAATTTTCCATTTGGGATCACCAAGCCAAAGTTTTAGAACTGCTCTTATTGCATCTATTGTTTGGCCTATTGGGTCAGCATTCTTTTGAACAAAATCTATATCCTCACTATACCTAGAAGGAGGCTTGAGAAATAATTTATTCAGTGCCGTACCACCTCTAAAAACTAAAGCTTTGCTTACATGCGGATCGTTATATAAATTCGTTAATGCTCTGCTTATTATTAAATCTTGCTCAACTTGAGCAGGGGTCTGCCATTTAACATGTTGCCGCCATTGTTCTATAAAATTTTCTGGTATCATAAATCACTCTCAAAATCAGTATTTTCAATAATTTTCCATTTTTCACATTTAGGATGTCCGGTTCTTGATATGTACGGAACAAGAGAAACATAGGGGCGATCAATAGTTTCTATATACTCCGCTAATTTTGCGATTATTTGCTCTTTTTTCTCTTCATCCTCAATCACGTCAATTCTTTCTAGCATGAAGCCTAGCCTTTGTATCTGGCATATTTCTCCTAACTCTTCAGCAAGTGCAATTAGTTTATCCTCATCAATACTAGGAGTAAGTTCAGATAACACGGTAGCAATATGACTAATGCCGCCAGCTCTTTTACTGTATTTAAACAAATCAATTGCCAGTAGCTCGGGAGTTGATACTTTCAAATAACCAGTGCTAACTACAAAATCTTGAGTTGGCAAGCCCTGTAGAGAATCTTTATAAACAAGCTCAATAACCACATCGCCAAATTCAAGGGAGTGTTTGATTCTTTTGTTAGTAATGACCTGGAAACGTGCTGGCTTTTGATGAGTTGCACCATAGAATAATCCAGCGCTGAGCAACCCTACATAATAATCAGCTTGCAGATGTTGCATTATGATCGGCACTAGCTCTTCTGCAGGGATTGAGCCATAAGATTGATATTCAGGCGGGACAATGACATATAGTCCATTGACGGGGCTTATAACCTTCTTATCTCTTTTTAATCGATACAAACCAGATCTAGCAGAACTATCAGATAGCTGTAATTCTGCACGTATTTCCTCAGAGGTGAAATGCCGCCTACCGCTAGCTCTTAGTTGCTGAATATATTCTGAAAACATGGTATGTCCTAAAAGTGTTAAAAAATGCCACTTATAGGACATGATATCTCAGAATTTGACTTCAGTCAAGCATTTTTGTATTATATGTCCTAAAAGTAGCAAATATCGTCACTATTAGGACATGATATATTTTTACCTATTTTAGCAAGAGCGGTCAAGCGTAAAATCTGCATTGCCTATATTCTTGGAACTATGAATGAGTAGATAAAGAATTAGTGGTATGCGGAGTACTCAGAATGAGAATATCCGCTGGGTTGGTATCACAGTTTATGATATAATGCAAGTGTTTTTTTTAATTTGAGCTGAGCAAATACTGGCTAACGAATTTTGAGGTTATATGTAGACATTTTATAGTTTTTTCAAAAGCTATGCTGGTAATGGTGGTGTTGTTTATGGCGAGTGGATGCTCTGATAGTAATGAAATTAAGTTTGAATGGGCTTGGATCAAAGATGGTTTTGCATGCCAGTTGCGGCAGAATACAAATGGTTGTATGGAAAGAGTCTCAATCTACTCAAGTTAACAACAGAGCAGATAGTAAGAATTGTTGACTTCATAGCATCTAATCAAGCTTTAGATTTTTTGGATAAAGCCTGTGCGGCCAAATGGAAGCAAGCAGCTGTTTGGATTCATAGTGATGTTGCGATTGGTAATATACTCATCAAAGATAACAAATTATCTGGTGTGATTGATTTTGGTAATACTGCCATTCGGTGATCCAGCTTGCGATCTTGTTATTGCTTGGATTTATTTAAGCGATAAGTCTCGGGAAATTTTTATATATCAGATGAATTTAGATGATGATACATGGGTAAGAGCACGTAGATGGAACTTATGGAAGGCCCCACATTTGAACTTTAATAAGAAGATAAGAATAGTTCTGAAGCTTCCTTACAGAGAAGAATTATTGATGAGGTTATCTTTTAAGTTGCTATAAATCATAACTATGAAATTTATGAGTATATTTAAGGAATGTTTTTCAGGGTGTTTGTAAGAGAAAAATGGAACCAAAGTTGTGTTAGAAGAATTTGATGTTCTCTACTAGTTTTAATGAAGTTGGTAAACAAGAGACTACGATTGATAGGACTATCTAGATTTGCCTCATGTTATGGAGAATTCCTAGTCTTAAAAGATTTTTATGCTACACATATTATTTTTAACTTGTTTTATTTATTATCTTTTAGGTAAACTATTTTTAGGTAAACTATTTTTAGGTAAACTATTTTTAGGTAAACTATTTTTAGGTAAACTATTTTTAGGTAAACTATTTTTAGGTAAACTATTTTTAGGTAAACTATTTTTAGGTAAACTATTTTTAGGTAAACTATTTTTAGGTAAACTATTTTTAGGTAAACTATTTTTAGGTAAACTATTTTAGGTAAACTATTTTTAGGTAAACTATTTTTAGGTAAACTATTTTTAGGTAAACTATTTTTAGGTAAACTATTTTTAGTAAACTATTTTAGGTAAACTATTTTTAGGTAAACTATTTTTAGGTAAACTATTTTTAGGTAAACTATTTTTAGGTAAACTATTTTTAGGTAAACTATTTTTAGGTAAACTATTTTTAGGTAAACTATTTTTTAGGTAAACTATTTTTAGGTAAACTATTTTTAGGTAAACTATTTTTAGGTAAACTATTTTTAGGTAAACTATTTTAGGTAAACTATTTTTAGGTAAACTATTTTTAGGTAAACTATTTTTAGGTAAACTATTTTTAGGTAAACTATTTTTAGGTAAACTATTTTTAGGTAAACTATTTTTAGGTAAACTATTTTTAGGTAAACTATTTTTAGGTAAACTATTTTAGGTAAACTATTTTTAGGTAAACTATTTTAAACTATTTTTAGGTAAACTATTTTTAGGTAAACTATTTTTAGGTAAACTATTTTTAGGTAAACTATTTTTAGGTAAACTATTTTTAGGTAAACTATTTTTAGGTAAACTATTTTTAGGTAAACTATTTTTAGGTAAACTATTTTTAGGTAAACTATTTTTAGGTAAACTATTTTTAGTAAACTATTTTTAGGTAAACTATTTTAGGTAAACTATTTTTAGGTAAACTATTTTTAGGTAAACTATTTTTAGGTAAACTATTTTTAGGTAAACTATTTTTAGGTAAACTATTTTTTCATTCTTACAATTTATAGTTATGAGTTTTTCAAAAATGATTTCTCCGAGGACCAATCAAGAATTGGTTAGAGAAAATATCGGGTCTTCTTCGAAGGGAAAGAGTTATGGTTTTGCGATTCTTATTATTGTAGCTATTGGGGGATTGGTTGTAGCAGGAGTCGGTGTTTCTCATTATTGTGGAGCGATTAGTACTCTTCATCAGGTGCATGCTACGATCATGATAGCTGTGGGTGGTGGAAGTAGTTTCATTCTAACGATGATTGGGATTGTAGTGAAGTTAAGAAATCGTCGTCATTCCCTCAAGGCAGCTCAAAAGCTTACTAGACAAGAAAAATTTCCGGAAGACATCAAATTCAAGCAGTATGGGAAACCCATGTCCCCATCCTTCTCAGGCAAAGAAGGAAATGACACAGGTGATCCTGCATCTAAATTCACTACTCAAGATAAGAGTGGTCTTAATCAGCAGTCTAACTTTCGAGAGTATAGCTTGCCAAACCCTCCAATTCATTCCCTTAAGGCACCTCAAAAGCTTACTACACAAGAAAAATTTCCGGAAGACATCAACTCCAATAGGAGACCCAAGCCCCCAGAAGCCCTCCTCTTAGGCAGAAAAGGAAATGACATAGATAATCCTAACTTTAAATTCAATACTCAAACAAGGATGATCTTACTCAGGAGTTGAACGTTCCAAAACCTTCAGCAGGGTTGGTAAAAGACGTTCCAAAACCTTCAGGAGGGTTGAAAGGATTACAGAAGCTTGATATTCATGAGCCCAAGCCCATTGATGGAGATTTTACTACAAAGTCCTCTATTGAGGAACAAAGGAAGTCTCACGAGAGAGCAAAAAGCTATTTGGAGCAAAAATTGCGGAGTATTGGGGCTGAGGTGATATTTGTTTCTAATCAATTGAAACATAATCAAGTTCAATATAACGGCACCTCTATTACTGATCTAGATCAGGACATTTTTTCTTACGAATTGACAAAAGGAGTTGAGCTAGACATTCGAAAAGATGGTAAAACTCCTGATCGGATTGTTCTCTATGGAGTCGCGAGTCAATTTAATGGAGCTGAATCCCTCGGTCGTTTCACAGTACCTCCCGGCCAAGCTGTGGGAACATATACAGGGGATAATACTCAGGGGCCCAAGGCTCAGTTAGCGTTTCCTGATGAGCAAGTAGAAATCATTAATAACGCAGCTAATTTAGGATTTAATGGATTATGTGGGGTATTAGATACTAAGACGAAAAATGCTGTATGCCATGGATATTTGACTCCTAGAACTTCTGAACAAGCTGAATTAGTGATTAAACAATTAAAAGACCAAGATCATTCGATCGAATATTTGTGTGTTGGAAATATTCCAAAAGGAAAGGGGAATATACAAAGAGTCTATGAGATCTTGGTAGCAGCGCCTGCATTTGGGATGTATAATCTCTCTTCTAAGGTCACAGAAGAACAAAAGAAAGAAATTGCCTATCTTTGTGCCGTACGTGGGTATTCTGCTCAATTTGAACAGGCTCTTAAATTGGCAGAAGAGAATCCAGACACATGTGTTATTCTTAAGCTAACCGCGCCGGGATTAGGAGTTTTTGGTAACGATATAGAGATGGTAGCTAAAGGTTTTATACAGCAGCCAAAGAGTATGAACAGAAGTTAAGGGAGGCTGATGTCTTTGTTCAATTTCAGGTGTTTGCTAAGGATCCTAATCAATTAGAAGGAGCAGCCTGGGAGATGGTAAAATATTTGAAACTCCATCGATTTTATGAGTAGGGATCTTTTCTATTTCTGAGGCTCTACTATTTAGTGGAATGGATGTTTTTCTAGAAAATTTCCCTATGTTTTCAAAAGATACCCCTCCTCATCTCATGGGGAAGTCTTCGTTTTAAAAGATTTTTATTCTATTAATTTTTTGAATGGTCTAATCTATTTTTTTAATAGTTCTATTGTTTTATTAGGTGATTTATGGTTCCTAATGAGGTTCAAAGAAGGGCAAAGAATGCTCAGGATTTTTCCTTTTTTGCCCCTATAGAAGATCATCCGTCCAAGTCGAAAACTTCTCCTTCAAAGGGAAAGAGTTATGGTTTTGCGATTCTTATTATTGTAGCTATTGGGGGATTGGTTGTAGCAGGAGTCGGTGTTTCTCATTATTGTGGAGCGATTAGTACTCTTCATCAGGTGCATGCTACGATGATGATAGCTGTGGGTGGTGGAAGTAGTTTCATTCTCCTGATAATTGCCCTCGCCATCAAGGTAAGAAATCGTCGTCATCTTACCAAGCCTATTAAAAATTTTACTAAACATATCTCTATTCAACAGCAACGTCTCTATCATAAGAAAGCAAAAGAGTCCTTGAAGAGCACATTGGAGAATTGCAATGCGAAGGTGGCATTTGTTTCAGTTAAGACTGGCTGTATTAAGACTTATCGATTTGTAGGATTTGATCAATTAGATGAGAAGATTTTTTCTTACGAATTGATAGATGGAATTGATCAACAGATGCAAGAAGATGGTAAAATTAAGGATCAGATTTCTCTCTATGCAGCGGCGAATAAAACGGTATTATCAGCTCCTTTTAATCAATCTTCTCCTGATTTGATCCACGAGTTTATCAATCAGTTACAGTTTTCTGATGAGCAACTAGAAATCATTAATAACGGAGCTAATTTAGGATTTAATGGATTATGTGAGGTATTAGATGAGCAGACGAAAGATGCTGTATGCCATGGATATCTGACTCCTAAAACTTTTAAACAAGCTAAATTGGTGATTGGAAAATTAAAAGACCAATCTCTTGCAATCGAATATTTGTGTGTTGGAAATGTGCCAAAAGGAGAGCGGAATACAGAAAAAGTCTATGAAGTATTAGTTACAGTTCCCTTATTTAATAGCAAACATTTCAATCAAGATCAGTTTCCCGAACAACAGCAAGAAATTACCTATCTCTGTGCTTTATATAATTATCGTGCTCAATTTGCACAGGCTCTTGAATTAAGTCAGGAGAATCCAGGTAAAACTATCGTTGTTAAGCCAAATGCTTCGCCATGGGTACCAGTCTTTGGTAAACATTTTCTTATGGTAGCTAAAGGGTTTTATGCAGCAGCCAAAGAGTATGAAACGGATTTCAAGCAGGTTAGTAATATCTCTGTACGATTCCAGGTATCGAAAGATGATAAAACAAAGATAGCAGATTTTTTAGAGCTCAAGGCATACCCATCTTGAATTAACAAGATTAATCTGAAAAGTTCATCGTATTTTTGACGATCATCAAAAGAGTAGAGTTTACATAGACTTGTCACCTTCATCGGAACGATTATCGATGAAATATGATAGACTTGATGATAGAGATCTCTTCTCTATTTCTAGAGTCTTTTCTATCCAGTAGAGTAGATGTTTTTCTAGAAGATTCTCCTATCTTTTTAAAAGATTTTTATTGATCATTTTTTAGTTATAATTTATTGTTTTTTTGTCATTTTATTGTGGTGTAGTTGTGAGTTTTTCAATGCCGGAAACGCGCACGCCAGCATCGTTGGAAACGCGCATCCAAGAATGGGAATATATCAAAAAAAAAGAGACTTCTTTCCCATCTTCTTCTGTAGATCATTCGTCTAAGTCGAAAACTTCTTCTTCAAAGGGAAAGAGTTATGGTTTTGCGATTCTTATTATTGTAGGTATTGGAGGATTGGTTGTAGCAGGAGTCAGTGTTTCTCATTATTGTGGAGCGATTAGTACTCTTCATCAGGTGCATGCTACGATCATGATAGCTGTGGGTGGCGGAAGTATTTTCATTCTCCTGATGATCGCCCTCGTTATGAAGGTAAGGAATTACCTTAATCGCATCAAGCCTATTAACGAAGATTTTAATACATATTTCTTTATTTACACACAAAGAGTAATGCACCAGAAAGCAAAAAGCTATTTGGAGAAAGAATTAGAGAAGATTGGTGCTGAGGTCACATTTGTTTTGGGTACAGCTGAATTCTTCTGGGAAGAATACTTATATGGCAGTAGTGAAATTCACTTATTAGATCGAGATATTTTTTCTTGCAAAAAGGTAAGCAAACTGGATGAAGAGATTCAAAAAGATGGTAAAACTCCTGGTCAGATTGTTCTCTATGGGATTGCGAGCCGATTTAATGGCACTCAATCCCCTGGTCGTTTCACGATAGCTCCCGGTAAAGCTGTAAAAACATATAAAGTTTCTCCTAGCCAATGGGTCAACGCTCAATTACAGTTTCCTGATAAGCAAGTAGAAATCATTAATAACGCAGCTAATTTAGGATTTAATCAATTATGTTGTTTGTTGGATAGTGATACGCAAGAAACTGTCAGCCACGGACATTTCAATCTTACAAATTCTAGAGAAGTTCAATTAGTGATTGACCAACTAATATCAGAATCTCTTGCAATCGAATATTTGTGTGTTGGAAATGTGCCAAAAGGGAAGGGGAACACAGAAAAAGTCTATGAAATATTGGTTGGGGTTCCTGTGTTTGAAGAATATAGCGATCAATTCTCTAAAATAACAGAAGCAGAAAAGCAAGAGGTTATCTATCTCTTTGCCTTACGTAGTTATTCCGCTCAATTTAAACAGGCTATTAAATTGGCAAAGGAAAATCCAAATAAAACCGTCATTCTTAAGCCAATCCCGTGGGAATTACAATGTTTTGGTAAAGATGATAAGATGGTCCGGATGGTACGTCTGGGGTTGTATGTCGCAGCAAAAATGTTTGAAAAGGATTTGGGGAATAATAAGGTTTCTGTTCAATTACAGTTATTTGGATGGGAAAAAAACGCTCTAGAGTGATGAACGCTCTAGAGTGATGTATTTATCCTTCAATGACTACGTCTTCGTGTCTCATTAACAGGATCCTTACTCCTCTAAGATGAGTAGGGCTCTTTTCTATTTCTGAGGCTCTACTATTTAGTGGAATGGATGTTTTTCTAGAAAATTTCCCTATGTTTTCAAAAGATACTCCTCCTCATCTCATGGGGAAGTCTTCGTTTTAAAAGATTTTAACTAAAATATTATTATTTTCTTAACTTGTTTTATTTATTATCTTTTAGGTATAATTGCATTTATTATTTCATAATCTATGACTTTTTCAACCAATTTGCCTACCAATTCGGTAGGGAAACACTAGAGACCCGAACAAAAATCGTCTTCAAAATGCAACACTTTTGGTTTTGCGATTCTTATTATTGTAGGTATTGGGGGATTGATTGTAGCAGGAGTCGGTGTTTCTCATTGTTTTGGAGCGATCAGTACTCTTCATCAGGTGCATGCTACGATCATGATGGCTGTGGGCGGTGGAAGTAGTTTCATTCTCCTGATAATTGCTCTCGTCATGAAGGTAAGAAATCGTCGTCATCTTACCAAGCCTATTAAAAATTTTACTAAAAAGTGCTTTATTAAAGAAAAAAGGGAATCTCACGAGACAGCAAAACACTACTTGCAGGAAGAATTACAGAAGATTAGGGCTGAGGTTGCATTTGTTTTGGGTAACGTTCCCCCGTACCAGCCTTTATCCTCAAAAGAGGTTACTACGCAAATTATGAATGATGATCCATTAGATAAGAAGATTTTTTTTTCCAAATTTGCAAATACATTGGGTGAAGAGATTCAAAAAGATGGTAAAGATCCTTGTCAAATTGTTCTCTATGGAGTCGCGAGTCAATTTAATGGAGCTCAATCTTCCGGTCATTCCACAGTACCTCTCGGTCAAGCTGTGAAAACATATCAAGGGGATAATACTCAGGGGGCCAAGGTTCAGTTAGAGTTTCCTAATAAGCAAGTAGAAATCATTAATAACGGAGCTAATTTAGGATTTAATGGATTATGTAGGGTGTTAGATGATGAGACGATAGATGCTGTATCCCATGGATATTTGAATCCTAAAACTTTTGAACAAGCTCGATTAGTGATTAAACAATTAAAAGACCAAGATCATCCGATCGAATATTTGTGTGTTGGAAATATTCCAAAAGGAAAGGAGAATACAGAAACAGTCTATGAGATCTTGGTAGCAGCTCCTGCATTTGGGGCGTATAGTGATTGTAGTACAATAACAGAACAACAAAAGAAAGAAATTGCCTATCTTTGTGCCGTACGTGGGTATTCTGCTCAATTTGAACAGGCTCTTAAATTGGCAAAGGAAAATCCAAATAAAACCGTCATTTTTAAACCAACCGCCCCGGGATTAGGAATTTTTGATAACGATGAGGAGATGGTAGCTAAAGGGTTTTATACAGCAGCCAAAGAGTATGAACAGAAGTTAAGGGAGGCTGATGTCCTTGTTCGATGGGAGATGAATTCATCACACTCTCTCAAGACTGCATCAGCACTTATGTTGGTGTTAAAATATTTAAATTTAAAAGATTGCAAATGAGTGAGGCTCTTCTCTATTTCTGAGTCTTTGCTATCGAGTACAATGGATGTTTTTCTAGACATTTCTCTATCTTTGCAAAAGATCCCCCTACTGATTTTATAGGGAATTTTTAATATTAAAAGATTTTTATTTTATTAATATTAATTTTTTAAATTGTTTTTTTATTATCTTTTATGTATAAATACTTTTTTTAATTTAATATTAATAGGATATATAGGATGTATTTATGAGCTTGACAATATCCAAAAAAAAACTCGTGGGATTTCAAGAAGCGGCGTTTTCAATGAGAAATACGCACAATGGTTTAGGAGTTGTCTCTGTAGAGAAGAGAGAGGAATTAAGATCTTCTTCTTCAAAATGCAATACTTTTGGTTTTGCGATTCTTATTATTGTAGGTATTGGGGGATTGATTGTAGCAGGAGTCGGTGTTTCTCATTGTTTTGGAGCGATCAGTACTCTTCATCAGGTGCATGCTACGATCATGATGGCTATCGGTGGTGGAAGTAGTTTCATTCTAACGATGATTGCCCTCGTCATGAAAGTAAGAAATCGCGGTAATTCTCTCAAGAGAGATGAGGAGTGTACTAAACATTCTCCTGCTGAAAAATTACCTGTTCCTTTAGAAGTCCCGAGGACAGAGGAGGCTTATAAGGAACCCGTTCAGCAGGAATTGTTAGTAAAGAAAAAAGAAGAGCAGATCAGGAGGCCAGGTAGCAGTGTCAAAAAACCTGGCTATGAACGCAAATTTCTACATCAGTCGACGTATCACAACATGGCAAAATCTCTGTTGATACAAGAGTTACAAAAGATTGGTACTGAGGTGATATTTGCTTCCGGTAACATTTCTGAAAACAAGAGTTATAATGCTGTAATTGAATATAGCACGTCGCCATTAGATGCGAAGGTGTTTTCTTGGAAATATATGAATATAGATGAATTGAATCTTGAGATTGAAAAAGATAGTAAAATTAGGGATAGGATTACCTTCTATGGAGTTCCTAGTCTTTTCAATGGAAAGATGCCATCTATGCCATCTTTGTTACCTACTGAGTCCAGGAATCTAATATCGAATAATCTGTTCGAAGTTCAAGCTCGGTTACAGTTTCCTGATGAGCAACTAGAAATCATTGATAGAAGCGCTCATATAGGATTTAATGGGATGGTAGAGCTTTTGAATCAGGAGATGGAAAACTATGTATGGGATGGACGTTTGGCTCCTGAAACTTTTGAACAAGCTCGATTAGTGATTAGACAATTAAAAGACCAAAATCATCCGATCGAATATTTGTGTGTTGGAAATGTGCCAAAAGGAACAAGGAATGGAGAAAAAATCTATAAGATATTGATAGGAACTCCCATATTCACAGCGTTGTCGGTAGAAAATTCCAAGATCACAAGTCAACAAAAGAAAGAAATTGCCTATCTTTGTGCCGTACGTGGGTATTCTGCTCAATTTGAACAGGCTATTAAATTTGCACAGACAAACAGATCGGCAGGGAAAAAAACCATTATTGTTAACGCAACAACCCCTTCCTTCGGAGTATTTTCAAACGATCCTCAGATGGTAGCTAAAGGATTTTATGTTGCAGGAAAAGCATATGAAGCAGATCTTAAGTCTTCCAAGATTCTAGTTCAGTGGAGGGTACCGAAAGATAACATAGAATTGCAAAAGATAGCAGGGAGTTTGGGGCTCAAGAAGACTTCCTAGTTCAGAAGATTTTTACCCATTTTGAACAGTCGATCGTATGCTTTATGATGATTGAAAGAATAGCTTTTTCATAGGTTGTGGTTTTTATAATTGAGTCATTTAGAAGCATGCGAAATCATTCAATTAAAGTTCAGTGTGAGTCATCTTTTGAGAAATGGCAAACACCCCTCTAATAGACCAGTTCGATAATTTGGGTATTTACATTCAAAACCTAAACAGTTTTTCAATTTTTGATTGCTTACCTTTTTATTATCATAAAAAAAGGATTGTGCTCGCTTTGATAACTCAGCCTTTTCGAATGAAATTTCTTTTAAAGGTGGTTCATTTAAAATATCCGCACCAAACTGGTGGACAAGGTGGAGAGGTGCTGGTTCATCATCACTAATATTGAAGATCTCTCCCCCTATAGGAGAGTCGATCGAAGCAAGAATAGCTTGGCAAATATCTACCATATGAATTCTAGAAAAATATTGCCCTGATTTAACAATGGTAGACTTTTTGCCTTTTTTGATCTCTTCTAAGCAATTTCTATTTGGGCCATAAATCCCTGACAATCGGAAAATATGAACTGGTAATTTGTATTTTACATACAAATTTAACCACGCCTTTTCCGCAAATAATCGCCATTTAGACTCTCGATGACTAGGTGTACATTGTGTCTTTTCATCCACCCAAGCTCCATGATGATTGCCATAGACACTTGTCGATGACAGATACCCTATCCATTTACATGTTGTTTTTGATAGATATTGCGAATATCTTTCTAAGACTGGATCAACTCCTGCATCATCTGGTGGGATAGTCGTCAAAATAAGATGTGAAGAGTCAATAATGGAGGGTAAAATGGGATCGAAAAAATTCAAGATTTCGATATTTCCCTTTCTGATTGGCTGCTTTACTTGTCTTGAGGTGCAGTAGACCTTGTAATTAAGGGGATGCATTTGTTCCATTAAGAATCTTGAGACATACCCATGACCAAAAATCAGCATCATTTTGTCAATTTTTTATAGGCTCTAAGGGCTCTATTTCTTGAAGTGTTTAAGTCAACAATAGGATTAGGATAACTCTTACCTAAAATGATTTTTGCTGAATTTAAGATAGATTTAGGAGTAGTCCATGGAGCAAATAAATATTTATCCGGCAGATTTGCTAATTCAGGGACAAATTGTCTGGTATACGTTCCATATTTATCAAATTTTTTCCCTTGAGTCATAGGATTGAAAATTCTGAAATAAGGAGCCGCATCCACTCCACATCCCGCTACCCATTGCCAACTAGCACTATTGTTTGCAAGATCAGCATCAACTAAACAATCCCAAAACCAATCACGACCCTTATGCCAATGAATCATCAGATTTTTCACTAAAAAAGAGGCCACGATCATTCTGACTCTATTATGCATATATCCTGTTTGCCAGAGTTGACGGATCCCTGCATCAACAATTGGGTAGCCTGTCTGACCTGTTTTCCATGCATGAAAATATTTTTCATGATCTTGCCAAGGAAATCTGTTGAATTTAGCATTAAAATTCTCTTTGTGTAAGGATTTTACATGATACAATAAGTAGCATGAAAATTCACGCCATATTAATTCACTAGAAAAATGAGCCCTATCCTCATCATAAACATCCACATCATGGATAGCCTTCCAAATTTGAGAAGGGGAAATTTCACCGAAATGCAAATGTGGGGATAATAAAGAGGTTTGATTTTTACATGGGTAATCACGACCATGTTTATATCCCGCAAGACTCGTTTTGATAAAATTACTTAATTTATTGTGTGCTGCTACTTCTCCTATTTGCCATGCACACACAATTTTTTCGTACCATCTTTTCCCTCTTGGAAGTAAAGGTAAGTCAGCTATAGATAGAGCATTTTTAAGATCTTTAATCGGATCAATTTTCATGGTTTTTTCTATGGAGAGACGAGGTAATGATTGATGAGATTTGTTTTTATATGCATGAAATACTCTATAATAACTTCCATCATTTTTTAATATTTGGTCGGGGTCCCATAAGTAATTTCCATTGAAAGACTGGCAGTCTA
The DNA here is from genome assembly GCA_041395025.1 of Chlamydiales bacterium. Lineage (NCBI taxonomy): Bacteria > Pseudomonadati > Chlamydiota > Chlamydiia > Chlamydiales > Chlamydiales bacterium. The sequence continues at coordinate 518,288 of JAWLBH010000001.1, read as the reverse complement.
TAGATCTCTTTTTACAGAGAGATTTTACCAAGCTTTCTTGTTTTAAGTGCCAAGGCTCATAACATTGATTATAAAAAATATGATGAATAGGATAGGATGCAGTCAATTCACTGATGATCTTATCTGCTGCTCCATTATAGATATTAAGAGAGCCACCTAAAGATCGATTGAGTTTCTCAAGTGAATAGTAGAGCCATATTTTGCTTGCACTACCTATTTTAAATAGATTGGGCGCACAGTCATCTAGGATGTAGATGGCTAATACACTACCTAAATCGGCAGCCTTCGCTACCGCGGGGTTATCAGATAATCTTAAATCTTGTCTAAACCAAAGAAGAGAAAGTGTCTTGGTCATAAGAGCTTTTTATTCATCAAAAATTGCATAAGAGACTATCTATGAGTTGATCCAATCTTACAAATAAGACATTTTAGATAGAGCAGTCAAGGAGAATATATATATTTTTAAAGTGAAGCTTAAGTCTAATTGATACAAAAAAGTTTTATATTAATTATTTTAATTAAATATAAATCAACTCAAAAAAATTCTTGAGAGAATAACATTTTAATCATAGAAAATATGGAGTCGATTTATATTAAAATTTATAATTTCATTAAATTTATGGAAGAGATCAATTCTTTCGATAGAATAAATATTTCATATTATTTAAAATGTTTTGATCATGTTAGATAGTATTTTTAATTTTCTAAAAGAATTAGATGAGATTTTTTGGGGGTATTTTGCCTTTTTTCTCATTATTTTTCTTGGGTGTATTTTCATTTTTCGTGGAGGAGGAACTCTTATCCGTTCTCTACCTGAAACATTGAAGATTTTTTTTTCTTTTTTAAAAAGAGGCTCTCCAGCTAACCGAGGAATCCATCCATTAAAAGCATTTTTTGCATCAACTGGAGGGATGATTGGGATTGGAAATGTTGTAGGAATTGCCACTGCAGTCCAAATGGGAGGTCCAGGAGCACTTGTATGGGTTTGGATCGCGGGAATCATTGGAGCAATTGTCAAATACTGTGAGATCTATTTAGGATTTAAATATCGTCAGCCCAATAAAGAAGGAAGTTATAATGGAGGGCCGATGTACTTTCTTAAGAAAGCATTTAAAAATAGATGGATTCCCTTGGTGGTAGCGCTCCTTTTATGTATTTATGCAATAGAGATTTATCAATTTTCGGTGATCACAGATAGTGTCTCTATAAACTGGCATTTTAATCGCTACGCAGTAATTATGATTCTTTTGCTTTTTGTCCTTTATGCTTCCATTGGAGGGGTGTCTCGTATTGGGCAGATTTGTTCTTGGGTCATGCCGTTTTTTATCTTCATTTATATTGCCATGGGTTTTTGGGTCATTCTACAGGAATTTCGATCTATTCCTTTGATTTTACTCGATGTATTTAAATCTGCTTTTGTTGGTCATGCAGCTGTGGGTGGATTCGCAGGGAGCACAATTATTTTAACTATTCAGCATGGGATTGCTCGTGCCGCCTACTCAGCAGATATTGGAGTAGGCTATGATTCAATTATTCAAAGTGAATCAGCAACTCTGGAACCTGAAAAACAAGCACGTTTGGCGATTCTTGGGGTTTGTCTTGATAATCTAATCTGTACATTTAGTATTTTAGTTGTTTTAGTCTCAGGAGTTTGGAAGAGTTTAACTCCTTTAGAAGGATCGCAGTTAATTCAAACTGCATTGGAATCTTATTTTCCTTATATGCATCTTTTTATTCCATTTTTCTTTATTATTACGGGATTTACCACGATTACTACCTATTTTGTGGTTGGAATTAAGTGTGCGAGTTATTTAGCTCCTCGTTTTGGAAAGTATGTCTATATTGTTTATGGGATCACTGCTCTGATTCTTTTTTCTCTTATCCCTCAAAATCAAGCACTTCTAGTGATGTCTGTTTCAGGTTCTATATTATTGGTGATCAATCTTTTGGGTATTTTTCGTCTTAGAAAAGAAATCGTATTTGAAAAGATAAACCATCCGGTCGAAAAAGCAGCTTAAACTTTACATAATTAAATTTTTATTTAATAATAATATTAGAAATCTAATTAATTATTAATTATGTCTACGGATAGTTTAATTATTTCTATAAGTGTTGCAATAGTGGCTTGTGCTTTTATTGCTATCGTCATTTTCTTAGCAATCATTCTACTGTCTTTACGTCGAACTATTTTGGATATGGATGATAAGATTCAAGCTTTTGCCCCTCTGGCTCGTTTTATTTTTAAGATAGGAGATCTAGTGGAGAAGAAAGAGAAGGGAATGAGTGAGAGTGAAGATGAGATCTCTAAAAAAGCCTTTAAGAAGAAAGATCGTTGCTTAGACGCAGTGATTGAAGTCGTGAGATGGGCTTTAGTCGGCGTAGCCATTTGGCAAAAATTGAAGGAGAAAAAATAAATGACACATAAAAAATCTGGTCGTGGTAAAGGATTTGCCCTTGGGGCTTTTTTTGGGGGACTTTTTGGAGGAATGGCGGTACTCTTTTTTGCGCCTAAATCTGGTAAAAAAATGAGAAAAGATGTCGCAAAGAAGTGTCATCATGCAACCTCTAAGGGAAAAGATATGATTGTTGGGGCTCTTGAGGGATCTTCAAAATTATGCAAGAGTGCTAAAACCATAGTGATTGAAGCTAAAAAAGCAGCAAGCAGGGTCGTTAGAAAAAGATAGGAAATCTTCCATGTTAGGAAAAAGAAAGCATACTGGGTCAAGTTTTTTTTTAGGAGCTGTGATAGGGGGACTTTTTGGAGGAGCAGCGGTCCTTTTATTGACTCCAAAATCAGGGAAAGAGATGCAAAAAGAATTGATCCATCATTATGGTAAAGTTTCGCATGACACGGTACAATTATTAGACGGGATTCGTAGCCAATCATTAGAAATGTTAGAAAAAGCAAAAACAATTTCTAAAGAAGCTAATGAAATTGTGAACCACTATTTAGAAGATAAATAGAAGCTAAGGATCTGTTTTTGCTAATATTCTTTCTACTGTTTCAACAGTTGTCTGAGTGAAAAAATCAAATTCAATATTCAATAGATCACCGGGTTGTTTTTCCCTCAAAGTCGTAAATGCAAGGGTAGTAGGGATAAGATGGACGTTAAATTCTTCTTGGTATAGGGCAGCAAGAGTTAAACTGATGCCATTAATGGCCACATACCCTTTGACAAATAGATATTTCTTCCATGCTTTAGGAAGTTTAAATGTGTAAACATTTTTTTCGATCTTCACTAGCTGGGTGGTTCCGTAAATGTGACCAGAAAGCATATGCCCTCCAATCTCATCACCCATTTTAGCTGCTCTTTCAATATTAACAGTTTGTCCAATCTCTAAAGAATTGAGTGTTGTACATTTGATTGTCTCCTCAATAGCATCAAACCAGATCTTCTTATCTTGAATTTTCGCTACTGTTTGACAGACTCCATCTACAGAGATACTTGCTCCAATTGTTAGTTCTTGATAAGGAAAAACCAGTGCATATTGCATCAGCTGATCATTTTTTTTCACATCTACCACTTTTCCAATCTTATGAATAATGCCTGTAAACATCCTCTTGATTTCCTTTTTTACATATCATTTACTATGCCTATCTCAATCCTTATAAACCATTTCATCTGAGTTACAGTGATATTACAACTGTAAAAGTTATTTATGTGTAAAATGGTGAATTAATCCTATCGTTAAAGTCAAAATCACCATAGCAAAAATAAAAAATAAGAGGGGTATCGTAGTATAGGCAAGTAGATGGCTAAATTTTGCTTTTAAGATCAAACAGATGATGTAAGTGAGGTAATAAAGAAGAAAAAGTAGGCCTTCCAAACGAGAGATTCTATGACCCGTTAGAGAGATGGGTAGTGTAGCTATTGAAGCCCCAATCATTACTGGAATGTCAAATGTCATGGCTTTTATAGGAATAACAATAGGACCGTGAGATAGAACACCCGCGATGCCCATCACACCAAATAGATTAAGTATATTGCTGCCAATCACATTTCCAATTGCTAACTCCCTTTCCCCCTTCTTTAAGGCAAAAATAGAAGTGACTAATTCTGGAAGAGAGGTTCCAATAGCTAGAATTGTTAGGCCAATAAATAGTTCACTAAATCCAAAATAGATAGCAAGTTTTGTCGCTTTGGATACTAATAAAATAGAACCCAGTCCAATCAAAATCAACCCTAAGATGATCCAAAGTATTTGAGACCAAACTGGATAGATAGGAGATCCATTTTGTTTGGTATCCTTTTGTTTTTTTGAAAGATTAAAAATCAAAATTAAATAAAGAATGAAAAACAATAATAAAATCAAACTAGATAAACGTACTAATTGTCCATTTAACGTGAGAATCCAGAAAAGTAGATTTGCAAAAATCATAATCGGTATATCATAGATAATAAGCGTTTTATGAATAACTAATGGTGTTACAATGGCACAGATCCCTAGAATCATAAGAGTATTAAAAATATTGCTTCCAACAATGTTACCAATCACCATCGATCCTTCTCCTTTCCAAAATCCTACTATACTCACCCCGATTTCAGGAGCACTTGTTCCAAATGCAACCACTGTTACTCCGATGATTAAAGGTGAGATTCCTAAAGCTCTTGCAAGTTGAGAGGCTCCAAGCACAAGAGATTTCGCTCCACTAAATAGGCAGCATAGGCCGAGAAAAAAAAAAGAAAAAGGTAATTAACATAGATCATTCATAAATTAAAGATTAATACGATTATATTAGTTCATATAAAGTTTGAAAAATTGTATTTTTTGGAAATTTATCAATTTTTGATTAACTATGATATGTATGTTTTAAAAAAATCACGATTAAGTTATCCTTCGCCTCTTTGTCATGATACTATAGTCATAGGGTGAAGAAAATGAGATGCCCTTTCTGTGGGAACGAAGATTTAAAAGTCACTGACTCGCGCAATGCTTTTGATGCAAATACGATAAGAAGACGAAGAGAGTGTCTGCGCTGTAATCGTCGTTTTACAACATTTGAAATGATTGATCTAACAATTCAAGTGTGTAAAAGAAACGGACTATATGAAGATTTTCAAGAAGAAAAATTAATCTCCGGTTTAGAAGCAGCATGTCGACATACTCAGATCAGTCATGAACAAGTACGCAATTTGGCTTCAAAAATTACAGGGCAACTCATGGAACTCCAGGTGCGTGAGATCACAACCAAAGAAATTGGAGAGATTATCATGAAATATTTGAAAAAAATGGACATGATCGCATATATCCGCTTTGCATGTGTCTATCGTCGTTTCAAGGATATTGGTGAACTGATGGAGGCAATCCAATCAGTAGAGCCAAAAGAAACAGATTGTCAACTGACAAAAACAATGCGGTCTGAAGTTCTTGTGCATGATAAATAGACATGAGTAGTGCTTACAATAGGATAGGATTGTGTAAATTGAGTATGTTTTTTAGAACATTTTCTGTTTTTATATTCAAATCCATTGGCTATCAAGGAATTATATTTTTGAGCTATATGTAGGTATTTTAAAATTAATTTATTCATCTACAATTAAATAGAGGAACTCATGCCATTAACTAAAAAGCAAGTAGAAGCATTTAAAACTCGTCTTGAAGAAATCAGGCGCCATTTAACTCATATGCTTGAGGGGACCACTCGCGAAGTCAAACGTCCTGATGAAGCCACAGGGTATACTCAGCATCAAGCGGATCAAGGAACTGATGATTTTGATCGTAAAATTAGCCTTGAAATTACGGGGAAAGAGTATGAAATGCTGCGCCAGATTGATCGTGCATTAGAAAAAATTAGAGAAGAAACGTATGGGATGTGTGATGTGAGTGGGGAAGAAATTCCTTTAGCTAGACTGGAAGCTGTTCCTTATGCAACAATGACTGTCAAATCTCAAGATATGTATGAAAAAGGACTTCTTAAGGATTAGGGTGGATCGAGTTTTAGATAGGATAAAGTGGATTGAGTCAAAATTCTCTTAGAAGGTATAGTTATACGACACTTCTCGTAGCTCTTGGCTTGAGTTTACTCTTTATAGATTTTTTTACAAAGTCTTATATTTACCATATTTTTCCTTTTTACAATTCATTGGGTCCCTCTTATCACTCTCCTGTAGACTTGAATTTTTTTGGAATACATCTCTCTATTACCTTGGTTTTTAATAAAGGAGCAGCTTGGGGATTTTTTTCTCGTTTCCAGCTTAGCTTAATTCTTGTGCGTTTGGTTGTGATTCTTGGAATTTTTTTCTATTTATTTTTTATCAATAAAAAACGCTATATTATCTTCCCCCTTCTATTAATTATTGCAGGGGCTTTGGGAAATGTGGTTGACTTCTTTCTTTACGGATGTGTCATTGACTTTATTCAATTGAATTTTTGGGGATATCATTTTCCTGTTTTCAATTTAGCTGATACTTGGATTACCATGGGTGTGATTTGGTTTTTTCTAGTTAATCTTATGCATCGAAAAAAAAGCTATGCTTAATGTATCTAAGTGGATAAAGATTCCCCTGCTCATCGATTTAGAGGAGATGAGAGCACTTTTTGCCTCTTTACCAGCTTTTACAATTTATCAAATTCAAAAAGTGACTCTCTTGGGGGAAGGAGTGATTCCTATCGATCTTTTTTTAGCTGACTATGCTTGCTATATAAGCGCTTTAAAGCAAGGAAAGATTCCTTCATCTCTTACCTCTCCTGTTTTTAGTGTCTCTTCAGAAGCGATGGAAGTTGTTTTTTTAGATGGAAAGCGTCAGCTTTATCGACCTAGACTACCTGTTGTACAGGTAGTCGCACATGCGATTCGTTATAGTACGATTGATCAGAGTATCCGATCACAACTGTTTGGAGTAGATGGCATCACTTGGGGTATTCAGGTAGGCTATCCGCAAATTTTTGAAGATCCTAAGACCCATGAGATTCAAGCAACACGTCATTTGGTCAATGGACCACTCTTTTATGCTATGCAAAAATGGATCCGCCTTCATACGCGTCCTACTCCTTTTATCATCGCAGGTTGTAAGCAAAATGTGCCAATTCGTTTAGGAAAGCAATGTTTTTCTTGGATTAACTCTCATTCACAACTTGAAGAAAAAGGGATAAAAATTGACGATACGCTTGTTACATCAACGCTTTATTCGCAATAGTTGGACTTTAGCCTTAGCTGAGTCTTGTACAGGAGGAGGACTTGCTTCTTCTTTTGTAGCTATTCCAGATTGCTCTTTGTACTTTCGAGGAGGAGTAGTTGCCTATTCGAATGAGATAAAAGAACAAATATTAGGTGTTAAACCAACAACCCTTGTGCAATCGGGGGAAGTGAGTGAACAAACTGCTTTAGAGATGGCTTTTGGAATTTTAAATCTGTTTAAAGTCAATATAGCACTTTCTACAACTGGAATCGCAGGGCCTTCTGGAGAAGAGACTAATAAACCAGTAGGAACAGTTTGTTTTGCTATCGTTTCAGAAGGTGATCCACCTCTCTTATGGACGGCTTATTTTGAAGGAAGTAGGAGGTTGATTATTCAACAAGCCATTCAAGATGCCCTTAAAAAGCTGGATGACTATACCCGACCATTAAATAAATAGGGATTTTTATGGATCAGTACCAATTGCTCGATAGTGGTGGAGGGGAAAAATTAGAACAATTTGGGGAGATCTTATTAATTCGGCCTTGTCCCCAAGCGATTTGGCGTCCCCGCCTTGCAAAGAAGATATGGAAAGATGCTCATGGACGTTTTTGCCGAGATCAAGAGCCTCGATGGGAAATTTTTTCTCCTATTCCAGAAAGATGGAGAATGTCTATTCAGAATCTGCAATTCTACATCAAACTCACAGAGTTTGGTCATCTCGGTATCTTTCCCGAGCATGCAATCCTTTGGAATTTATTACAACCTAGTGGGCATTTTCTTAACCTATTTGCTTATTCAGGAGGGGCTTCACTTGCAGCTGCACAAGCAGGCTCAAAAGTCACTCATGTAGACGCGGCAAAAAATATGGTTAAATGGGCAGCTGAAAATGCCTCGATGAATGGAATCTCTTCTATTCGTTGGATTGTTGAGGATGCTCGAAAGTATTTAGCACGTGCAATTCGTCGTAAAGAGTCTTACGATGGAATCTTATTAGATCCTCCTTCTTTTGGAAGAGGCAAGTCAAAAGAAGTGTTTAAAATAGAAAGAGATCTCCCTTCTATGCTTGCCCAATGTCGTGAAATCCTCTCTGATCATCCTTCTTTTGTTATTCTTAGTTGCCATACTCCTGGTTTTACCCCAATTGTGCTCAAACAAATTCTTCAAGATGCTTTTGATGGGACAATTGAAGCGGGAGAGCTCATTTTAAAAGGACCTTTTGATCTTCCTGCTGGTGCTTATGCGAGATGGCAACCATAGATGACTAATTCACAATTATGATGAATTTTTTATGAATAAATTATAAAATATTTATAGATAGTCTTATGTTAATTACAAGTAGAAAAAATCCAAAAATTAAGGAAATTAAAAAACTTTGGAAAAGAAGTGAAAGAGAAGAATCTCAGCGTTTTCTTATTGAAGGATATCGTGAAATTTCTCGCGCCCATGCAGTAGAAATTGAATCTCTTTTTTATTGTCCTGAATTTTTTCTTGGGGCTAATGAATCTCAATTAATCGGTCAAATTCGTGGGACGAGTTATCGCTGCAATAAAGAAGTTTTTTCTTCGATCTCCTATCGCGATCGTCCCGATGGGCTTTTAGCGATTGCGAAACAATTTCATACAAATTTGCATGAGATTCTTCCTTCTAAAAATCCTTTATATATTGTGGCAGAATCGATTGAAAAACCTGGAAACCTCGGAACTATCTTACGTTCTAGTGATGCAACAGCTGTCGATGCTGTGATTGTTTGTGATCGCTCTACCGATATTTATAATCCCAATGTTGTACGAGCGAGTGTTGGAACTCTTTTTACCCTACCTGTAGTTGAAGTGTCAGGGAAAGAAGCAATATGTTGGCTAAAAGAGCAGAAAGTAAAAATCATCGCTGCAACCCCATCAGCAGAAATTGAGTATACTAAGGTCGATCTGCGAAATGGAGTAGCGATTGCTGTTGGAACTGAGCAGTATGGATTAAGCAGACAATGGATAGAAGAGGCAGATTTACAAGTAAAAATTCCTATGCTAGGAGTTGCCGATTCTCTCAATGTTGCTATGGCAACGACCCTTCTTTTATATGAAGTGATTCGTCAAAGAAGCACAAGATCATCTTGAATCCATTCAGTGCGATTTATAATAAGGCGAAATTGTTTTTACAAAAGATACTCTAGAAGAATTAAACAAGATCGCAAGCCTCTAATGGCATCCAATGAGGATCTTGGCCTTCCCATTTAATATTGCATCCTATCGGATTTGTAAGAGGAGTAGAAATTTTTTGACCAGAAAGATGATCTTCAAGGGCTTGTTTTAAGTTGTTTTCTTTGACAAGAGAGATATTACGTGGATGATCGACTCCACGTCCACAATAGATAAGACTTCTATGAGCATCAAAGACGTAGAAGTGAGGAGTACGTAATGCCCCATAAGCAGATGCAGTTTTTTGAGAGGCATCGTGTAAGTAAAACCAGGGAAACCGATGGATTTTCATTCGTTCCACCATATGCTCAAAAGAATCCTCTTCGTAAGTATTCTGACTATTAGAATTGATGGCTACAAAAAGGACTCCTTTTTCACGAAATTGATTCGCTGTTTGGCGTGTGATTTCATCTGAGCCTAAGACATAGGGACAATGGTTGCATGTGAAAAAAATTACTAACACCTTAGCACTAGAAAAATCAGATAGTCGGTAAGTCTTTCCATCTGTCGCAGGAAGAAGAAAATCAGGAGCTTTACTGTTAAGAGGAAGAGTAAAGGGCATAAGAACTCCTTAAGTTTTAAGAAGAAAAAATTATGGAATTTAAAAAGTTTTTAATCAATGTGTTTTTTGAGGAAATTGCTTTTTAAATCTTTTTCGATTATATTTTTTCTTAATATTTTTTAATCCATGTCTCAATTAAATGAAAAAAAAAATTTTAAAATCCATAGGAGAGGGGATCAACGCCATCAGTCAACTTTCAGATCCACAAAATCTTGATTTTATTCAAAAAAGTGCTGAGTTATTAGCTCATGTTTTTCAGGACAAGAAAAAAGTTTTAATTGCAGGCAATGGAGGAAGTTTATGCGATGCTTCTCATTTTGCTGAAGAATTAACAGGGTTTTTTCGAAAAAAGAGACATCCGCTTCCAGCGATTGCAATCAGTGACCCCGGGTATTTAACCTGTGTTGGAAACGATCTGGGTTTTGAATATATTTTCGGACGTGCAATTGAGGCTTATGGAGAAGCAGATGATCTGTTTATTGGACTCACTACAAGTGGAAATTCACAAAACCTTGTTAATGCATTTCAAACAGCTAAAAAACAAAATCTTAAAACAATAGCTTTTTTAGGCAAAGGAGGAGGTAAGTTAAGAGGAATTGCAGATTTAGAGATATTGATCTGTGATCTTGTGACATCAGACCGGATTCAAGAAGCCCACATGGCGGCTATTCATATCATCATTGAGATGATGGAAGAGATTTTATTTTCTGAGACTCAAAAAGAACTCATTGGGACAGTCATGAGCGTATGAGAAGATGGCTTGCATTTTGGATTACGGATATGATTTATAAGGAACATTTAAGATTTTTGACCTATCCCTTAAGTTGGTTTTATGGATGGGGAATCTCTCTGTTTCACTGGTTATATGATCATAAATGGTGGCTGCAAAAATATGCTCCCCTTCCTGTTGTGAGTATTGGCAATGTAGTGGTTGGAGGTGTAGGAAAAACTCAGTTAGTGATTCTATTAGCAAAAGAACTTAATGATGTAGCTATTCTTTCAAGGGGGTATAGAGGAAAACATGAGAAGGGAATCAAACCGACTTTAGTGAGGCCAGGGACATTAGTTTCAGATTATGGAGATGAGCCTTGCCTTCTTGCTTCTCGTCTTCCGGATATTCCTGTCATTGTTCATCGTGATCGTTATAAAGGAGCTTTAGAAGCAAAAAGACTAGGAGCACGCCTAGTATTGATGGATGATGGGATGCAGCATCGTGCCTTACATAGAGAGATTGAGATTGTTGTTTTAAATGGAAAAGATCCTTGGGGAGGTGGACATTTTTTGCCTAGAGGAAGACTGCGAGAGCATCCGAAACGTTTAAAAGAAGCTGATCTTATTGTATTTGTAGGGACTCCATCTCTAGATACACAAAAGCGAGTACGCAGTCTTACAAAAGCTCCTTGGATAGAAGTAGAGATAGTTATAAGAGAAATACGCATGTTAAATGAGACATTAATTACCTCCTTACAGGGGAAAAGAATAGGGATTTTTTGTGGCATTGGCAATCCGATACGTTTTGCTGAAAATATTCAGACACTGGGAGGAAAAATTGTAAAATCTTTTTATCTTCCTGATCACTATGGGATGAATGAAAAAGAACTGAAACAATTCGCCATTTTTTGCAAAGCAAAAGGGGCAGAATATCTTGTATGTACAGAGAAAGATCGTGTGAAACTTCCCTTGTCTGCTGCTTCTAGTCCACTGCCAATTTGTTGGGCGAAAGCAGAATTCGTCATTACAAAGAATCAAGAAGCCTGGAATAAGATGAAAAAACAGATTACAACACTTGTAGGAATGATATAATGAAGCTATGGAAAAAAATGTTAATTGGTTTATTTTTAGGGACTTTAACAGGGATTTTTTTGGGTCCAAAAGCTGCCTATCTCAAACCATTTGGAATGGTGTTTCTTGGCCTCTTGAATATGTTAGTTGTGCTTCTCGTCTTCTCTTCTATGACAGTGGGGGTCACTTCAATCAATGATGTCCGTAAGCTTGGGCGAGTAGGTTTAAAAACTCTTCTCACCTATTTATTGACAACGGCGATAGCCATTGCTTTTGGTCTGATTGCTGCAAAACTTCTGAATCCTGGCAAGGGGATCGGCCTTAATCAAGAAACGATCGATTTAACAATAGATGAAACTCCTGAATTGATTAGCATTTTTATGAATTTGGTCCCATCAAATCCAGTGGGTTCTCTTGCAAATGGCAATATTCTTCAAGTGATTGTATTTTCAATCTTTTTAGGTCTAGGGATCAATTTTGCTGGAGAAAAAGGTAAACCTATTGCTCTGGTTCTTGAATCGCTTAGTGAAGTTATGTTTACAATTACTGGGATAGTCATGACCCTGGCTCCTTATGGGATTTTTGCAACTATGGCTTGGGTAGCAGGAACGTTTGGGATGGCGATTCTTGTTCCTCTGCTGAAACTTGTTTTAGCGCATTATTTTGTATGTATTCTCCATTTGATTATTGTTTTTGGAGGGATTTTAATATTTTTTGCCAAGGTGCGAGTGGTTCCTTTTTTTAAGGGAATGACAGATGCAATTACTCTAGCCGCATCAACAACCAGTAGCTCAGCCACTCTACCAGCTACTCTTCATTGTGTGGAAGAAAATTTGGGGGTTTCAAAAAATATTGCAAGTTTTGTTCTTCCATTAGGTTCTACTGTAAATATGAATGGGACAGCAATTTTTCAAGGAATTGCTGCGGTGTTTATTTCTCAAGCTTATGGCATCGAATTAGGGTGGGAGAGTCTTCTAGTGATGGTGATAACAGCTACCTTATCAGCTGTGGGTTGTGCAGGGATTCCTGGAGGAGGGATTGTGACTCTGTCCATCGTTCTTGGCTCAGTTGGTTTACCTATTGAAGGAATTGCAATTGTAGCTGGTATAGATAGGTTACGTGATATTATTGGCACAGTAGTCAATATTTTAGGGGATTCGGTTGTGGCTGTTTTTGTGGCTCAATCAGAAGGAGAATTGGATGAAGCCAAATATAATAGTGGTGTTTATATTAGTTATGATCATAAACCGACTGTTACTCAGGAGAGTCAAACATGAAAAAGATTATTGAAGTTACTCTTCCCAAACTAGGTGAAAGTATTCTTGCTGCTACAGTGATTGAAATTTTTAAAAAGGAGGGAGATTTTATTCAAGAAGATGAACCCCTACTCGAAGTCTCAACAGACAAGGTGAATTCAGAAATTCCTTCTCCTGTATCTGGTGTGATCAAAGAAATTCTTGTGAAAGTGGATCAAGAAATTCCTATAGAAACTCCAATTGTTAAAATTGAGTTAGGGATTGAGACTTTAACATCTCTTAAATCTGAAACCATTTCTCAGATAGACTCTGATGGGATAGGACAAGAGAAGGAAAATCTTTTGACTCCGGCTGTTTTACGTCTTGCACAGATAAAAGGGATCTCACTTGAAACACTTCATACAATTTATGGAACTGGGCAAGATGGTCGCATTACCAAAAAAGATATCGAAAACTACATAGATTCAAAAGAGAGTTCCTCTATTGAAAAAACAGAAGAAGAAAAAATTCCTCTGAGTGGGATGAGGAAAATGATTGCTGACAATATGGTGCGTTCCTTTTACCAAGCCCCTCATGCTTCTCTTGTCTCTGAAGCTGATGTCACTGATATCATTCACCTAATCCAAGAAAAAAAAGAAGAATTTAAGCAGACTCATGGTTTCAAACTTACCATTACCAGTTTCTTAATCCAAGCAATGACTAAAGCTCTTGAACAGTTTCCTATGTTAAATGCCTCTTTAGAAGGTGAGACGATTATTATGAAACGGTTAATCAATATAGGGATTGCGGTTAACGTAGATAAAGGTTTAATTGTACCTGTGATCAAAAATTGTCAGACACGCAATCTCGTCAGCTTTGCATCTGCTGTTGCTGAGCTTGCATCTTTAGCAAGAAAAAATCAACTCTCTCCTGAGGCTATCTCTGATGGAACAATTACAATGACAAATTTTGGGATGACTGGTGCCTTGATGGGGATCCCAATTATCCGTTATCCCGAAGTGGCAATTATTGGGGCTGGTACGATTCAAAAACGTGTTGTTGTTCGTGAAAATCAAATGACTATACGCCAAATGATCTATATCACTCTTACCTTTGATCATCGTTTAATTGATGGGATATATGGATGCCAATTTCTCGACGCTTTTAAAAATTACCTTGAATCGCATCATTCCTTAAAAAGTTTATGAAATACTTTTTTGAAATTAATCTTAGAGGGAGAGAAATTTTTTTCTGAGAAATTTAAAAAGTCAAACTGAAATTCCATTTTATCAATAAGAAGTTTGTCTCTATTTTCTGATTAGATTGCCGAATAAGCTCGGAGACCATTAAACATATAGAGATTTTCAGTTTTGATGGTTTCTAGCTTTTCATGAGCAAAAGAGTTAAGAAGAGAGGAGATGGATTGAATTTCGATTGCCGTATTGTTGTGGCTTTCAAAACGACAACGCCAGTGATCAACACAGAAAACTCCCATTTTTTTTGCAGGCCAGATCTGTACCCCTCGGTTAGTGATAGCTAAAAGTCTCATAGAAGGAGCCTCTACCTTTTTAATTCTCTTGAGCAGGCTCTCAATAGAGCCGTCAAAATAGAGATATATATCTACCCCAATTAGCTTGCGTTCTATTCTTAAAGATGCAGTTTTTTGAGGATGGGTAAATGTTTGGTCTTTTACCGATAAATATTCAATTGCTTGCATGGTATCTGGCTTTTTCCCCAGTCGTTTCATAACCGCTTTTGCAAATTCTTTCGTGCCAATAGGAGTTCCTTTTTTGCAAATGTCTCTTGTATGGAGACCTTCTTCAATGGTTTTTAACCAGGCATTATGGATGTTTGCTGCAATTTTTGGTTGGTGAATATGAACAAGCATCAAGACAGAGGCAAGAATTAACCCTGTTGGATTCGCACTATTTTGACCAGCAAGACGTGGAGCAGAACCATGAATTGCTTCAAACATGGCCCCCTTTTCCCCAATGTTAGCTGTACCTACTAGTCCAACTGAACGGGTAATTTGAGCAGCTATATCGGATACAATATCTCCATAGAGATTAGCCATCACAATGACATCAAAATTTTCAGGAGTATCTGCAAGTTTTGCACTTCCAATATCGATAATCCAGTGTTCATGCTCAATATCAGGGTATTCTTGAGCAATTTCATCAAAAAGACGATGAAAAAGCCCATCACTCATCTTTAAAATATTATCTTTTGTGAATGCAGTGACTTTTTTACGTTTGTAAAGCCGAGCATATTCGAAAGCATAGCGAATAATCCTTTCGCTCCCAGGTTGACTAATTAATTTCAACGCTTGATACATGTCTGGAGTTTGGCGATATTCAATTCCTACATAAAGGTCTTCTTCATTTTCTCTAATAATCACCACATTCATTTTAGGGTGTTTTGTTTCAATCAATGGGTGATAGGAGACACATGGGCGGATATTTGCATAGAGTCCTAGCGTCGTACGGATTGCCACATTGAGACTGCGATAACCTCCTCCCTGAGGAGTTGTGATTGGTGCCTTGAGAAAGACACGATTACGGATTAATGTCTCCCAAGCACTCTCCTCTATCCCAAGAGAATGACCACCAAGATAGACTTTTTCTCCGACTGAGATTTTTTCAATCTCAATTTCTGCTCCGGAGGCTTCAAGGATATTAAGTGTTGCCTCCATGATTTCAGGGCCAATTCCATCCCCCTCTGCTACTGTGATACGATGTTTTTTACTCATATTCTCATCATTCTAGATGATTTTTTCCATGACTTCAAGAGAGTTTAGAGATAGAATTAAGAGAGTATGATGTTAAAGAAACTTTTTTCTCAGCAACAACAGTATATTGAAACATTTTTTTCTGAAGTAGAGATTGCTTCTTGTGAAAAGCTATTACAGGAGATTTTTCTTTGTAAGGGACTGGTATTTTTCACTGGCATTGGAAAAAGTGGCTTTATCGCACAAAAAATAGCAGCAACAATGATGTCGACAGGGACTCAAGCCACTTTTTTGTCACCTATAGATGCGATTCATGGCGATTTAGGTATGGTTTCAAAACACGATTTAGTCATTATCCTTAGTAAGAGCGGTGAAACTCATGAATTATTGCAACTCCTCCCTTTTGTACGTAATCGTGGTGCACGTTTAGCTGCAGTGACCTCTAATCCTCATAGTCGTCTTCAAAAAGGAGTACATCTCTCTGTGATTCTTCCATGTTCAAACGAACTGTGTCCTTTTGATCTTGCTCCCACCATTTCTACTGAAGTGCAGCTTTTGTTTGGAGATGTCTTAGCAGTGGCTTTAATGGAAATGAAAGGGTTTACGATAGATCAATATGCTGCTAATCATCCAGGAGGACAGATTGGGAGACGTGCTTCAATTAAAGTACGTCAAATGATGATCAATAAAGAGAATACCCCTTTATGTTATGCTGAAGATGCATTGCAGGAGGTTTTGATTGATTTTTCAGAAAAGCGTTGTGGTTGTCTAATCGTGATTGATGAGCAAAAAGAACTGAAAGGGATTTTTACTGATGGAGATTTAAGGCGTGCTCTTCAAGCTAAAGGAGAGAAAGTCTTGCAGGAAAAAATTGGGGATCTAATGACGAATACGCCAAGATCAATCGATGCAGATGCTCTTGCTTGGGATGCAATGCAACTTATGGAACACGATCAGAATCATCCTATTATGGTCCTTCCTGTTGTTGAAAAGAAAGAGGTGATCGGTGTCATCAAGATGCATGATTTAATCCAAGCAGGTGTTTAATTCCAGATTGGGTGAAATAAGGAAGAAAAATATCACATTCTGGAAATACAGCAGCTGATTCTTTTAAAAATTTGTTGAAATGAGAGTGCGTCTCGAAAACTTGGATTTTTTCAGCCACTGGATTTTTTAACCAGATTCCTAGTCCGTATAAGTGTTTTTTTTTCATGTATTCAATTCTTGCGATACTTTTTTTCGGAATTTTTAAGAAAGGTTTCCCTTTTTTTATGAAAAAAAAATTGTTGCCATCATCATGAATTTCATTAGGTTTAGTTGTGAGATATTGCAATTGACGATAAGGAAGCCATCCAAATCCGATAAGAGTTAAGCTACCAAAAAAAATGGGAATTCCCCAGACTTTTAAAACAGATAGAGGTAGTATCGTTCCTCCAAATAGAATTGCAAGAGCTCCAAGAGCAACAAGCCATCCTCTTGTTCGTAGAGTTGTAGCCATGAGATCAGGTTTAATCACAGTGCGGATGATGAGTGTTTTGTGATCTTTCATGTCTCCACAGGTTAGCAATAAAATATTCCACCATTCAACAAACAAGATAGATATTTTATCTGCTTTTTTTCACCAAAGCTAAGCCATCTTTTACTTTTTCAATGGTGAATATTGAAAAAATTATTAGTTGAACGATTATATCGTATACAAATTCAATGAAATCACGATCAAGTTTAAGACAACTGTAGATTTTTCCTTAAAAAATCGCCTCTAATTTTTTTAGAAGATCTATTTATTGAGAAATCTCTCATCGTTTTAAGGCTTGCGTTTTCGTCCCTGTTTTTTTAAGAGAATTGGATTTCCTACTTTAGATTTTGGTTTTTTCTCTCTACTTGGCTTCTCTTTCTCATCGTCTCCGAATGAGGGGATCACAAGTTCTCCTTTTAGGCCGAGTTGGTTTGAAAGCTTGCGTAGAGAAGCAAATTTTTCTGACAGGGCTTCTAGTTGATTTTCAGCATCAGTCCTGCTATTCCCTCTGAGATGAGCAAGGAATTCAGCTTCAGAGTCAAATTTTTCAGAAAAAGTAATAGAAGTCGCTGAAGGAATGTTTGGAAGATAGAGAAATGCACTTAGGGCTTGGGGGACTTGAGTGAAAATATCATTAGTAATCTGAGTTTCAATTTCAATTTTTGCGACCTGTTTAGGTGGACGTCCTCTTTTTGGACGCGGATTAAGCGCTTCACTAGAATAGTAGGTTTCAGCCTTTTTTATGAGAAATTGACGTCCTTGCTGAGCCTCTTTCGGAACTTTATGATCAAACAAATGCATTTTTAATTGCTCAATAGTATGAACAGGAAGATCAAGATCTTCTTCGAAAACAAAAGTAAAATTATTATTGCGTAGCCATTCAATGATACGAACTCGTGAGCGTTCTTGATAGAATTGTTGCCATTTCTCTAGTTCAGTATCATGGTCATAAATAAATTCTAAAAACTGTTCACGTGCATCTTTCCCACTAATGATATCAAATAATTTTTCCTTCGTATCGATATCATAAATTTTCTCATTAACAAAACCTTCCATAATTTTTTTTGTTTCATAGAAAGTTAGTTTGGGAATGAGGCAATAACGCTCAGAATGGATTTCAAGTTCTTCTTCAAATTTTTTGAGCTTATCATCATCTTTATCTAGATCGGCAAAAAGAATAAATCCTTCTATACGATCAAGATAGAAGTCACGTTCATCATTAGATTTTGCAAAAGCATCCATGAGACGCAGTCCACGAAGAATTAAAGGATATTGAGCTTGGGGAAGTTTATTCATCTTAAAAGAAGTATAGGGGATTTTTGTTTTAACGTGAACCTTGGTTTTAAACTAAAGGTACCAGAACCAAATTTTATCGCAGAGCCTTCTAGAATAATCTGACGCCAATCATTTGTGAAAGAGACTTTTAAAATTTCTCCTGATTGTACTTTGATTTTTAGAGGAGAGGTAAGAGAAAAGAGTTTTGCAGCAGCAAGAGCTGCAGCGACTGCACCTGTCCCACAGGCTAAAGTTTCTCCATCTATGCCTCTTTCGTATGTACGGATACGCAGAGTTTTTGGTTCTACTAGGTTGACATTGACTCCTTCACAAAAAATAGGTTGAGAACAAATCAAGGAGACAATTTCTTGGATATTCACTCTATCAATGGAATCCATAAATATCACAACATGAGGAACACCAGTATTAAGACAATGAATTGTGTGAGAAGCAATTTTTAAATCCCAGATCATATTTTGAGGAAAAGGAAATTGAACAGAGACCAGGTTTCCCCTCAACCATCCTTTATAGATTCCCCCTTTTGTGTTAATTGTATAACTTTTTTGATAGATATTTTTTTCACTTAGGAATTTGATGAAACATCTTAATCCATTTCCGCACATTTCAGCTTCGCTTCCATCTCGATTAAAGATTCTCATTCGAAATCTTTCTTCACCAAAAATGGCTCCATCGACATTGCAAGCTTGGCAGAGCAAAATAGCCTCATGGGAAGAGACTGGATGATCAAGTAGGACAAAGGTATTTCCTGCTCCTGAATAAAGAGTATATTTCATTTTACCTCTGTAAAAGAGGAGACAATTTTACTAATGAGACCAAATTCTAAGGCTTCACTAGCAGAGAGCCATTTATCACGATTTAAAGCTTCTTCAATCTCTTTTTTTGTTTTTCCTGTATGCTCTACATAGAGGTTTATTAAATGATTTTTCATTTTCATAATCGTTTCAGCATGAATGCTTAAATCAGTTGCTTGTCCTGTAATTGGACCAGAGATTGAAGGTTGATGAATCATGATACGTGCATTTGGAGTCGCATAACGTTTTCCGGGTCTCCCACATAAACTTAAGATAGATCCCATGGACGCAGCTAATCCAGTGACTAGTGTAATGATTGGAGAAGTGAGCATTTTCACTTGATCCCAAATAGCAAAACCCGCATCAATCGATCCACCTGGACTATTAATTATAAAAGTAATTGGTTGCCCGGGATTTGTTAATTCTAGATACCAGAGCTTACGAATAGCATCCCTTGCACTATTATTATCCACCTGTTCCGAAAAGAAAATACGACGTGATTGTAAAATGACATGATCAATTTTATCATTGAGTGAATTGAATTCTTCTTTTTCTTCTTTAACCATTGATATCTCCTAAACTAGAATCTCTTATGAGCTATCTAAAAATTGTTTTTATCTTGCTGATTTTTTTGTACTACCCATCAAGTATGTGATGCAAAAGATAATGCAGATGGTAATAAAAATCTCTCAAAAATCATTTATTTTCAATTAATAGAAAAGCTAGTTAATAATTATTTCTGGGTATAGTGGATATTGCTTAAGTAATGATTGTCCTGATTCGCATACTTCCTTCATCACTTTTGAGGGAAGTACTCCTTTAGATTTACTTGGTAATCCTGTATTTTTTACAATCTTTGGTTTAGTCTGATGCAAAACTTTGGAGATCATGAAAGCAATTTGTTTCATTTCTTTTTCACGCATGCCTAATGTCGTTAGTGCTGGTGTTCCAAGGCGAATACCAGAAGTATACCAAGCTCCATTTAGATCAAAGGGAATCATATTTCGATTCACTATGAGACCCGCTTGCCTTAGAGAGTCTTCTGCAATTCTTCCAGTGATTCCAGATTAGATAGGTCAATCAAAACAATATGGTTGTCTGTTCCATCAGTGACAACAGTCCATCTTCCATTAAATCATGTAGGAAACGTGCATTTTTAATGACATTGAGCGTAATTTTAAAAATCAATTGAATGAGCTTCTTGAAAAGCAATCGCTTTCGCTGCAATTACATGAGGAAGAGGACCTCCAAGCACATGTGGACATCCTTTATTTACACTATCCGCTTCAGGATTTTTCACATAATCAATCCACCACGGGTCCTCGAAGGGGTTTTATGAGTAGTAGAGGTTAAGATATGTGCATATTTTACTGGATTGGCCTCATCTTGAAATGCCTTACCTGCAACCAACCCAGCAAAATGAGACATGTCTGCCGCTGAAAGTCGCCCCTACCTCATCGGCAATTTTCACGCGACTTTGCAAAATTAATATGGCAGGGATAGGCTGAATATCCAGCAGTGAATCAAAGGTTTGACCTCTTTTTTGCCTGCCGTTTTCAATCCGATCATAATTGAGGGTACCCTGTTAAGAGGACCAACTTCATAGAGATAGGCGCGCATCATTTTGCTGAGATATTTTGCCGAAATCCCATGTGTTAGATGACCCCAGAATAGAAAGTCTAGAAAAGATTGATTACAGAGCAGAGTACGTAATTTTTCGAATTCATCAGCTGAGAGAGCTTCTAAATTTTTTGTTTCCATTTTTTGTAAAAATGGATGTTGAATACGCTCAGTAAGAATTGCCCAAAAAGCGACGAGGTTTGCATCAGCTCCTGAATGGGGTTGGACATAAGCATGGTCTGCTTCAAATAGTTGTTTAGCTAGTTCAATCGACTCCATTTCAATAGTGTCTATATTTTCACAACCCGCATAGAAACGATGATAGGGATATCCTTCACAGTATTTATCAGTCAGAAGATTACCCATAGCAAGTTGAACTGAAAGAGAAGAATAATTTTCTGAAGCAATTAACTTAAGATGACTCCTTTGATCTTGTAATTCTTTGAGAATCGCCTCAGTTATCGTAGGTGAGACTGTCTGGAGATGATCGAGAGCAGCTAGATAAGCAATCACATCAGATTGTCTATCTTTTGTTTGTTTTAAATACCTTTCGAGAAGATTTTTCATTGTTTTAAAATTATTCATCCCAAAGAGCAAAAAGTCAATGCGTTTTAGGGAATTTAGGATTAATACGAATAGAAGCCCCTGGATAGATAGGATGATTCTCACCAAGCTCATAGATTTCATCATTGATCAGCACTTTGAATAAACCTGAGGAGAAAATTGTATTTGTCTCAAAAACCCATTCATGAGGACTGATATGTTTGATTTTGATTCCTTTTTCCCAACTCAAATCAGGAATACCTTCCCCCCTCAAATAGAGTTCTTTAGAGACATCTTGTCCAAATTGAATGAATACTCGGGTTATAGTTTGCTTTCTTTCCATTATATCCTGATTGTAGATATAAATATTAAATTTAAATTTATCAAATGTATCGTGTTTTTTTTATTGATATTTTTGTGAATAATCACTAAAATCCTGCCTTAACTTCTTAATTTCAGGAATTCATAATGGACGAGTCATTTCAGACTATTCTTAATATTCAAGAACTTGACATTAATATGATTCGCCTCATGCGTGTCAAAAAAGAAAGACAAAAAGAGTTGAATAAAATTCATGAACTAAAGAGTGATATTCAGAAACAAGTCAATAATAAAGAAGTAGAGATTACCAATCTTAAGAAAGACATCCGTATGGGAGAAACCCAAATTAAAGAAATACAAAGTAGGGTCACTAAATTAGAATCTCAACAAGCTGCAGTGAAAAAAATGGATGAATTTAATGCTCTTACTCAGGAGATGACATCTGCTGGGCGGGAGAAAAGTGCAATTGAATATCGATTAAGTGACTTAATGGACAAACTAGCTGTTGAGGAGGATCTTTTGATTGCTCTGATGGAAAATCTTCAAACAACTCAAGATAATAGTAAGATGATCGAGAAAGAAATTCATGAGGGTATTGATAAAATTAACCAAGAAGGACGTGCGATTTTAGAGAAGAGTAGAGCTATGAAAAAAACTATTCCTTCTGAACTTTTTGAGATCTATGAACGTCTTTTAAAAAATAAATGGGATCGAGTGATTGTCCCAATCGAGAATCGTACATGTAGTGGCTGTCATATTCTATTGACTCCTCAACACGAAAATCTTGTCAGAAAAGGAGAGAGAATTGTTTTTTGCGAGCATTGTTCGAGAATTCTTTATTGGCAGGAAGGTGAAACAGAAACAGAAGAGCTCACATCATCACGTCGTCGTCGACGTAGAACAGTGGCGAATACATAAGAATAGTTTTTTTTTATTATGTTTACTTGGGAGAGGAAGGCAATCGCTGCTCTTATTCATTAAGTAAGAGGAGAGGAAAGTCCGGACTTTTTAGGAGAGGATACCAGTGAAAGACTGGGGGCTGTGAAGCTACGGAAAGTGCAACAGAAAACATACCGCCAATGTATTTGGGAAGGCTGAAAATCTCGATTTGTAGAGTCGAGCATGCTTGAGGTAACTCAAGATGATGTAAACCCTATCCAAAGCAAGACATAAAAGGATGCGTTCTCCGCGCAAAAGTCCTTTTTATCAGTCGCTTGAGGGCTTTGGTGACAAAGTTCCTAGAAGAATGATTGCTATTCTTTATCTCATAAAGAAGACAGAATCCGGCTTACATACTCTCCCAAGTTTTTTAGTTTTTAGAAAAGAAAAAAGTATTGCATCACTTTTAGATTTTAGACTCTTGCTTAATGCTTAGCAAAAATGTATCTCGAATTGCAGGATTAGACTCAAAACAGCCTTGCAGGATATGGGTTTCGACTTCGCTCATATGATCTTCAATCCCTCTAGCTAGGACACATAGGTGTTTCATTTGAATGACAACAGCTACATCCTCTGTTTGTAATTCTTCTTGGAGTTTTTGACTAATTTGTAAAGTAAGCCTTTCTTGTAACTGTGGTTGTTTTGCATAAAAACGAACGATTCGATGGAGACTGGAAAGACCAAGCACTCCCATTTTAGGAAGATATGAAATATGTCCTATCCCAATCATCGGCACTAGGTGATGTTCACAAAAGCTAATTAAGGAAATATTTTTTATTAAAACCATTTTACTGTTGCTCTGTCCTTGATGAAAGGACATTTTAGGGTAGTTGGCTGGATCTAATCCGCTAAACACTTCGTCCACATACATTTTTGCAACACGGTTGGGTGTCTGATCTATCGAAGGATCGTTGGTATCCAATCCCAGAATGTCGATGATTTTTCTAATATGGAACGCAATTAGATTTTTTTTTTCTTTGGAATTCACAATTATCTCGCTAGATATTGATCTAAGTTGCCATCGAAGTAACAAATCTCATTTGCTTCAAATGCAATAATTTTAGTCGCAAAATGGCTAATGAGTTCTCTATCATGACTCACTACAATCGCTGTTCCTTTATATTCTGCCAGTCCCCAACTAAGAGCAGAGACGGCTTCTAAATCAAGATGGCTATTAGGTTCATCTAAAATAATAAAATTGTGTTCTTCGAGCATCATCCCTGCGAGGATTAGGCGAGCCCTCTCTCCACCAGAAAGAGTCGCAACTTTTTTAAAAGCCTCATCCCCACTAAATAACATTTTACCGAGTGCTCCACGAATATCTTGATTGTACAGTCCATGTTTTTTTTCACTGAGCCATTCGAAGGCAGTATGGTGGCTGTCGTGAGAAACTAGATCTGAGTGGTTTTGAGGAAAATAGCTTTTGAGTACTTGATGGCCAAATTCAATCTTTCCTTGATCAGGTTTTAAGATCTCTGCAATCATTTTAATTAATGTGGTCTTTCCCCTTCCATTGTTTCCAATGACTCCAATTTTGTCACCTTGATGGATTTCAAGAGAGAAATTTTTGATTACCTGTAGATCATCATAACTTTTAGCAATTTTTTCAATTTTACAAATGATTTTTCCAGGAAGCTTTTCTGAAGGAATAAAACGGATATAAGGACGCTGGATATTCGATTTTTTTAGCTCTTGAGGTTGTAATCGTTCAATTTCACGTAATCGTGATTGTACTTGCGAAGCACGAGTTCCTGCTGAGAAACGGGCTACAAATTCCCTTAATTTTGCAACTTTTTTTTCTTTTGAGCGATTTTCAAATTCACTTTTCTCCCTTATTGAAGTTTTAGTAAGTAACATTTGATCGTAGTTACCTGGATAGACAATGAGCGTTTCGTAATCAATATCTGCAATATGTGTCGTGACTGCATTAAGAAAATGTCGATCGTGGCTAATTACAATTAGAGTTCCTGTATAGTGATGAAAAAAATTTTCCAACCAACCAATAGAATCAAGGTCAAGATGATTGGTGGGTTCATCGAGTAGCAAAGCTTGTGGATTTCCAAAAAGAGCTTGACATAGAAGAGCACGAAACTGCATATCACTCGGAATCGCATGCATCATTAACCGATGCAGTTCAGGAGGAACTCCAATCCCTGTTAGGAGCTCTTCACCATTTGGTTCAGCCATATAGCCCTCTTCATCCGCAATAATCTCCTCTAATTCACCCAATCGCATTCCAATGGCATCTGTGATTTCTTCTTCGTAAAGTTGATCGCGCTCTTTCATAGCTTGCCACAGACGAAGATTACCCATAATCACAACATCAAGAACCATCGTATTTCGAAAATCTTCAATATTTTGTTTTAATATGCCTACTTTTTCAGGAAGATTAACCACACCATCTGTAGGCTCAATTTCACCCATAATAATTTGAAGAAGTGTAGATTTGCCCGCACCATTTGGTCCTGTTAACCCATAACGATTGCCTGGTTGAAAAGTGACAGAGACATGATTAAAAAGGACCCGATGTCCAAAACTCTTTGAAATATTATCGAGATGAATGCTCATAGCAAAAAGAGTACCAAATCAAAGGATAGGAAACAAGTAAGCCTTAAGCACGAGGATGAGTCTTATCGTAGACTTCTTTTTTAAGTTTAGGCGAAACATGAGTATAAATTGTTGTAGTTGCAAGAGATGCATGACCAAGGAGGAGTTGAATCGTTTTTAAATCCATGCCATTTTCTAGCCAATGTGTTGCAATAGTGTGGCGAATAGTATGGGGAGTAATTTTTTTTTCTAATCCACTAGTTTTTAAATATTTATCAAAATTCCTCTCTACAGAGCGGCTACTGAGACGCGTTCCAAAACGATTAAGAAAAATCGCTTCAGAGTCAATTTGAGCAAGATGACCATCTATATTTTTATGACGTTCTGGATGTTCAAGGTATGACACTATCCAATCAGCTGCATTTTTTGTGATAGGCATAATCCTTTCTTTCTTCCCTTTTCCTTTGATTCGAAGAAGAAGTGATACAGGATCAAATTGATGATGGTTAAGTGATACCAGTTCACTGACACGCAAACCTGAGCTGTAAAAGAGTTCCATAATAGAGCGGTCACGAAATCCTAAATAAGAGTTTATATCGGGTTGTTCAAAAAGGTGTTGAATTTGACTATAAGAGAGAGAAAAAGGGAGGCGTTTTTGCATTTTAGGGCTTTCAAGATGCTCAGCCGGACTGATCGTAAGATACTTTTGTTGGACACAAAATTTAAAAAAAGTCCGTAAAGAAGAAAGGCGACGTACAAGAGTTGCTCTCCCTATTTTCTTCTCATTTAAACTGGCTAAAAAGTAGCGCAAGGTATTTCGATCAATTTTTTCTATAGATAAAAGAGGCTCATTTTGGGCATTTCTTTCATATTCATTACGATTAAAATCAATCTTTTGAGAACGTTTTTCAGGAAGAAGATCTCTTTCAAGAAAATTTTTTAAAGAATTCAAGTCAATTGCATAATTGCGAACGGTGTGTTCGGAAGCATTTTTCATAGTTCGTAAATAATGTAAAAAACGGTAGGCTATTTCAATCATCGATTCCCCGAGTTCTTTGTTCGATAGATTGTAATGTAGGTTGATAAAAGCAGGTCATTTTGTCAATCCATGATCATTGCGAGAGAGCGAAAAGACATCCATATCTTCAGCTGCCGTGACATTAGAAAAGATCTCCTTTGCCTCCTTTTCAAACCATTGGCTATTGAGATAGCGAGCGGAAAAATGGGTTAAGATGAGTTGTTTGACTTTGGCCTCTTTGGCGATCATCGCTGCCTGTTTTGCTGTGAGATGATAGTATTTTTCAGCAAGGTGACGATGTATTTCAAGATAGGTGCTCTCACAAAGAAGAAGAAGAGCTTCTCGTGAAATGTCGATTGCACCGGAACAAGGACGGGTATCACTAACCACAGCAATACTCTCTCCTTTACGAATATAGCTTACATCATCAATGCTTACTCTATTTCCGTGAATGTTGAGAATCTGTTTTTTTTCCAATTCTTTAACGAGAGGGCCTTCGATAGAAAATAATTTCAGTTTTTCTCGTATAAATTTCCTTTGATTTGCTTCAGTAATTCGCCAACCAATATTTTCTATACCATGATCCAGAAAAACAGCTTCAATACGAAAGACTCCGTCATCTTCAACCAAACCTTCTTCAGAAACAGGATGCTCAATTACACGAATGATTTCATGATAAATAGTTCCATATCGCAAGCGATCAAAGTATTTTTTCCCAGAAGCAGGATAATAGCAATGGATAGGGTGTGATACTTTATCAAGATTCAAACGCATTAACATCGAACCAAGTCCTAAACAGTGGTCTCCGTGAAAATGGCTGACAAAGATTCGAGTGACACATGTAGGGGTGATGTTAGCAAAAATAAACTGGCGTTGGGTTCCTTCTCCGGGATCAAAAAGCAACCCTTCTCCATTCCAACGAAAAAGAGAAGCAACATGGTTTCTCTTTCGAGTGGGTTGTTGGCTTGATGAACCTAGAATGATAAGATCTCTTACACTCATACAGTTAAGAATACTTGATTCGTTTTATAGAATACAAAAATTGTTTAGTTCTTTTCATGCACTTTGGGATTTAATGGAGGTTTTACTTCGCTTGCCTTTCGCTTGTCTTCAAGATATGCTTGATAATCTTCTGGAGTGATATCACTCTTTTGAAGAATTTTATTGATGCGATAATTGAGAATTTTAAACCCTAGATAAGGAATCAACATAAAAGGAAAAGGAATCAACCCTGAAATAGGATGCATATACCCTCCTTGACTGACTGCTAAGAATAATAATGACAGTAGAAAGAGTAAGGGAATGACAGCCATTGTAATGGCTTTTCCTAATTCATATTTCTTTGTTCTATCGAGAGCGCTATTAACAGCATTTGTACTCTCCATTGTAGGTCTAGTTGAAGGGGAAAGCGGAGATGTCAAAGAGCTCATTTAAAATAGTTTATTATCTGCATTTTTAAGAATGATTCTTATGTTTTTAATAAAATTTATACCCTGACCAGCCTATTTAAATCTAGTTTAAGATTAAACAGTTGTGTTCAATCTTTTCTTGATTCTTTTTCAGATGAGTAGCTTACTTAGGTCGTTTATTTCTACTATGTGAAAAAAGGGAGAGACGTCCAAGCAAGTAACCAGTGAGAGCTCCTGTGAGATGAGCTGTATTTGCGATGCCGATTGAAAATTCAAATTTTCCAAGAATTTCTACAAAAAAGAAGGTGATTTGAAGAAAAAACATGGCCAAGACAAAAATGGCTAGAAAAATCAGAGTAAATCGATGAAGAAGATATCCTTCCCATGGTGCTACTGTTTGTCTTGCCCAAATAAATGCAGCCATCCCACAGATGACTCCTGAAAGTCCCATAAAGAAAGGACCACTCATTAAGTATTGACTGGTATTAGATAGACCTCCTGTCAAGGCAATAAAGAGAAGATATCGCCATCCACCCAAACGTTGTTCAATTTGGTTACCCAGTAAAATAAACCAAAGAGCATTGAAGAAAATATGGAGAAGATCAAAATGAAGAAAAATGGGCGAAATAATCCGCCAAATTTCTCCTTGAGAAATTTTTACAAACATTGCAACTGCAGAAGATAATTTCTCTTTTGGATGAAGAATATGCGTCACAATGCGCTCATAAATTCCCATCCATGCTGTTGAATGACGTAGTTTTTGAATTATTTGACGTGCTTCAATCGAGGGGACTTGCTTGTTTGCGATCTCCTCAGGAGAATAGAGAGAAAGTAGCCGATCTCTTTCTAAAAAATAAGGAGGATAATCGTAGACGAGTTGTTGCTCAATTGGAGCAAGGATAGGAGCTTGGATAATACCTGGAATTTTTGGAGAGATTGGGGTGCCTTTTTCAATTTGAGTCCAAACAAAGAGGAGAATAATAGTTAGCAAAATCAAAATAGATACACGCCCATAGGGGGCGGGTGAGAGTAAGTGTCGCCTAGGAGAAGAGACATTAAGCTTTGTTTCACTATGTCTTTTCTTTTTTTGATCTGTAACGATCATTTTGTAACGAGGATCATCAGGCTGAGTGTGATAAGCTTGATAAAGAGCCTGGGCTTTTTCGATTTGATCTTCTTCGTAGACCCAAATACAGTAGGTAGTATCAGAAATTTTTTGGCATTCATTATCGATACCTTGACTGATCAAATAGTGTGAAAATACAAAAGGATCTTCATGGGTCTCATTAGATTTAATCGTACAAATTAGACGCATGTATCTGCTTGTAACTCTCTGATTTTTTGAATGATTTGAGAAGTTGCTAACCCGGGAATACGAGGCACAAGATGGAGAATTCCTCCATACTGCTTGACAACACCTGCTTCAATACATTCTTCACCATATTCTTCACCGTTGATATGAATATTCGGGCGTATGATTTCAAGAATAGCTCGAGAATCAGCTTCATGAAACCAAGTCACATAATCTACAAAGGTGAGTGCCGTCAACATTTCTATCCTATAGTTAAGAGAAATAATGGGACGGTCAGGATCTTTGTATTTGCCGACAGACTCATCACTATTTACAGCTACGATGAAAATATCTGCTTTTTTTGAGCCCTCAAACAGAATATGCAAGTGGCCTGCATGAAGTAGATCGAAAGATCCATTAATAGAAGCAATCGTTTGATTACAGTTGCGTATCGTTGAAATATGCCGATCAAGATTTTCAGGATGGATCACTTTTTTTTGGCTATATTCTTTCCAAGCGATCATTTCTCAACCTCAGGAAATGCCATATGATAGATGTCATCATAGTGGTCAACAAATTCGACTCGAAGTCCTTTTTTTAGATAATCAGGAAGTTCATCATAGTCACGTGTGTTATCCTTGGGAAAAATTAAAATATTTAATCCAGAACGACGGGCTGCAATCAACTTTTCTCGAATCCCTCCCACACCTAAAATACGACCTGTTAAAGTAATTTCTCCAGTCATTCCAAGATTATCCAATACTGGTGTGTCGATGAGAAGAGAGAGAAGAGCTGTTACCATGGTTGCCCCAGCTGAAGGACCATCTTTGGGAGTTGCTCCTTCAGGAATATGGATGTGAACCTGAGATTTTTCAAAAAAAGTATATCCGGGAGCATATTTATGAATCGCACTATGAAGATAACTCCACGCAATCTGGGAGGATTCACGCATCACCTCACCTGCTTGTCCTGTTAGATTCATGTCAGTCTCATCTGAAGCAGTTTTAATTGCTTCAATATAAAGAGTGGCTCCTCCGTGAGATGTCCATGCAAGTCCAGTTGCTACCCCTACAGGAGTACGCTCATAAAAACGGTCGCTTAAGAAAATGGGTTTACCTAAATATTCAGCCAGATTACTTTTTTTTATGACTCGTTTGAATGGTTTTTTGCGTTTCCCTTTTTCTATCTCTCGGATAATTTCAAGAGCGACTTTGCGTAAAATTTTTTTAATATAATTTTCTAGACTGCGTACTCCTGCTTCGCGTGCATAACCATTAATAATCGTACGCAGTGTGTCGGGTGTGAAGATGATATCTTTTGCATTTAATCCCATTTGCTTACGATTTCTAGGAATAAGGTATTTTTGAGCAATTTGTATTTTCTCTTCCATGATATAACCAGAAAGACGCAAGACTTCCATTCGATCCAGGAGTGGTTCAGAAATCGTATCCAGAACATTTGCAGTCACAATAAAAAGGACATTGGATAAATCTACATGAACATCAAGGTAATGATCTAAAAAATCGCGATTTTGTTCAGGATCCAACACTTCAAGAAGAGCAGCTGATGGATCACCATGATAACTGACCCCCATTTTATCTACTTCGTCAATCATGATCACAGGATTCATAGTTTGGCATTTTTTAAGCGCTTGAACTAGTTTTCCTGGCATAGCTCCTACATAGGTACGACGATGTCCTTTAATTTCTGCTTCATCGCGCATGCCTCCTACTGAAAAACGAAAAAATTTTCGATTTAATGCACGCGCAATACTTTTTCCAATACTGGTTTTCCCACATCCAGGTGGTCCTACGAGACAAATAATGCTTCCTTTTAAACTACCCGTGAGTTTTCCTACCCCAATTAATTCTAAAATTCGTTGTTTAATTTCGTCGAGTCCGTAATGGTCTCTATGCAAGACTCCTTCAGCTTTTTTTAGATCATCTCGTTCTTTGCTGTTAATGCCCCATGGCATAATTGTCAACCAATCTAAATAATTACGGCAAACAGTATATTCAGCTGAAGCAGAATCAAGTGTTTGCAGTTTATCAAGTTCTTCTTGAATAGTTTCCATCGCTGGAACTGAAACATCTCTTTTTTTCAGTCGTGCTTCAAATTTCTCACTATCAATAGATTTTTCTTCACGCTCTATGCCTAATTCACGTTTGATTGTTTTTAGCTGTTCACGAAGGAAATAATCTTTTTGACTTTTGGTAATTGTGGCTTCAATTTTTTGGTTAATACTACTTTGCAATCGGCTTAAATCGAGTTCTTTTTTTAATAAAGCAAGTGCTTTGTCAATACGGGTAGACATATCGAAAGATTCAAGAATTTGTTGCAGTTCTTCGCGAGTAGCTGTTGTTAGTGCAACAGCAAAATCAGCGAGTTTTCCTGGTTCAGTAAAATCTGAATGGGCAAGAAAAATCTGTAGTTCTTCTTTAAAAAGAGGATTGAGTTTTAAAAGTTCTTTAATGACTGAGACGATATTAATCGAATAGGCTTTGAGCTCATCGGTGATCTCTTTCGAATCGGGATGGTAGAGGATTTTTGCTCTTAAGTGTTTCCCTTTCACTAATTTTGTAATTTCAAGACGCTCTTCCATATTCAGGACCACTTGGGCTCCGCCTCCTCCTTCCATAGGAATGATACGCAGAATGCGAGCTAAGACACCAATGCGATAAAGCCCAGAAAAACCGACCTTATAGATATCTGCATTTTCTTTTTTCGTAAGAACGAGAGCAATATATTTCTGATCAGATTTTGCGATGTTTTTAAGAACTTCATAATAAGGATTGGGTTCAATAAGGATAGGAGCCGCCATTCCAGGAAAAAATGGACGCCTATTGATCGGCAAAATATATAATTCCTC
Organism: Chlamydiales bacterium; assembly: GCA_041395025.1. NCBI lineage: Bacteria > Pseudomonadati > Chlamydiota > Chlamydiia > Chlamydiales > Chlamydiales bacterium. Next base: position 486,508 of record JAWLBH010000001.1, on the reverse strand, counting down.
AGGAAAATGTCTTTTAGGTCTCTGTTGTTCTTCTAAGGAATCTTCAATCGCTTCTTCTAATTCAGCTTCAATAGGTAATTGTTGCTTTTTTTCCAATTGTCCAACCTCGCTAAAAATCAACCCAAAAAGTCTATCAAATGGCCTCCTATGAAAGCAAGGGAGGTTTTTTTCTTTAATCTAATTTTTAGATTACCATACTATATTATTTTGTTAATAAGATTAAAAGATTAGAAAAATCCCTAATAGTTTATGAAGAAACTCATTATAGACACTAGCCACGAAAGATCTTTTGTTGCTTTTGCTGAAGGGGTTAATATTCTTTTGAATTTAGCTCTGCCTTTTGGTTTTCAGAGCTCTTCTTTTCTCTTTCCCGCAATCCAATCTGGATTTCAAAAACTTAACTTAACACCGAGTGATTTAGAAGAAGTGGCGGTTGTAGTTGGGCCAGGTTCATTTACAGGTATACGAGTTGGTGTGGCAGCAGCGAAAGGGATTGCTTTCCCTAAACAATTACCTCTTACTGGATTATGTTCTCTATATGGCTTTACGAATCAGAAGGACGAGGTAGCGTTTATTGATGCAAAAATTGGAGGTGCATTTATCCTGATTCCAGGAGAGGCACCACGCCTTGTGTCTCAAAATGATTTTCCTCATGTCTTAAAGGGAAATAGAGTGATTGTGGGTCCAAACCTTCAACGTTTCTCCTTTCCAAATCAAATTGAAAGAAATCCCGATCCTATTTCTCTTATCACTCATCCAGTTTTTGTAAAAAAAAAAGATTTGCAAATGCTATATTTGCGAGAGACTGTTTAGTTGAATTTCTATTCTAAAGAGATTTTAAAAAATGCAGAGGCTTGCAAGGTAATTAGTCTCTTGATAAAATTCTCCTCATTGCGAAGAAAACTTTATTTGTATAGGGATAAGAAGTATGCCATTTGTAAAAGTTCGTATAGGAGAAACCATAGACAAGGCTCTTAGAGCGTTGAAAAAAAAGATTGATAAAGAAGGCGTCATGAAAGCAGCTAAGGCGCATCGTTTTTATGACAAACCCTCAGTGAAAAAACGTGCAAAATCCAAAGCAGCTGCTAAATACCGTAACCGATGAACCAAAAAGTTATGGATTATTATGAGATTTTAGGGATCTCCAAAGGATCTTCTCAGGATGAGATTAAGAAAGCTTACCGCAAGATGGCCTTGAAATATCACCCGGATAAGAACCCGGGAAACTCTGACGCAGAAGCTCGATTTAAAGAAGTCTCTGAAGCTTATGAAGTATTAAGCGATCCTAAAAAGCGAGAAATGTATGATCGTTATGGGAAAGAAGGAGTCTTTGCTGGTGCGAGTGGTCAAGGAAATATGCATGGTTTTGGATCCATGGAAGATGCTTTGCGTACCTTTATGGGGGCTTTTGGTGGAGGAGGCGAATCTATTTTTGAAACGCTCTTTGGTGGAGGATTTACTGGAGGAGAACCACAAGGTAGTCAAGGTAGACAGGGAGCGAGTAAGAAAGTGGCTCTTCATATTTCTTTTGAAGAGGCTGCTAAAGGTGTTGAAAAAGAATTAGCGATTACTCGTCTGATGGGATGCAACCCATGTAAAGGCACAGGTACTACTTCATCTAATGGTATGAAAACTTGTTCACAATGCAATGGTCAGGGACAAGTTTTTCAGACGCGTGGATTTTTTAGTATGTCATCTACTTGTACGAATTGCCATGGACAAGGTAAAATTATTACTGATCCTTGTAAAAATTGCCATGGAGAAGGAAGAGTTAGAGAGAAACAACACGTTAAGGTACGTATTCCTGCTGGTGTCGATTCAGGGATGCGTTTAAAAATGGCTGGTTATGGTGATGAAGGAGAAGGGAAAGGTCCTCCTGGTCATCTTTATGTATTTATTGATCTTGATCCTCATCCTATATTTGAACGTGAAGGGGATAATCTTCTTTTAGATTTACCAATCGGTTTTGTAGAAGCAGCTCTTGGCACAAAAAAAGAAGTTCCTACTTTACAGGAGGCTTGTAGATTAACCATTCCTGAGGGGACACAGAGTGGGAAAGTATTTCGATTGCGTGGTAAGGGTTTCCCAAATGTTCATGGTCGAGGACAAGGAGATTTTTTGATACGTGCCATTGTTGAAACTCCTACTCATCTAACTGCTGCGCAAAAGAAAATTCTCCGTGAATTCAGCGAAAAAGAAGAAATGCATAATGTTCCACAAAGAAAGAGTTTTATGGAGAAAGTTAAATCATTCTTTTCGGATAAATAGGTGGATGCATTCAAAACAGTTAAAAAGAGATTGAATGTTTTAAAGCTTATCTATATTTCTCGTTTTGCTGATAAAAAAATGGCCATTCTTGCGAAGCAAAACAAGGGTGGAACTTTTCAACTTTCTTCAGCAGGCCATGAACTCGTTGGCGTGATTTGTGGACAAATGCTTGAATCAGGACGCGATTGGTCTCTTCCCTATTACCGAGATCAAGGCTTTGTCATTGGATTAGGATGTGATCTTACAGAACTCTTTGGTGCATTTTTAGGACGTGAGACTAAAAACCATTCTGGAGGGCGTATGATGCCCAACCATTATTCTCATAAAGCATTAAGAATTATTTGTCAGTCCAGTGTAGTTGGCTCTCAGTTTTTACATGGAGTGGGTCGTGGTTGGGCGAATAAACGTCTAAAAAATCAAGATATCGTCTATGTTTCAGCAGGGGATGGTGCCACTTCGGAGGGAGATTTTCATGAAGCCCTCAATTTTGCCTCTATCCATTTGCTTTCAGTAATTTTTGTCATTCAAGATAATGGGTGGGCAATTTCTGTGCCATCTAAAGAACAGACTGCAGGTGGGACAATTGCCTCGATGGCCCGTGGTTATAAAGGACTTGAAGTCTATGAGATTGACGGGACAGATTATGAAGAAACGACTGAGGCAATGGCAGGAGCTATCAGAAGAGGGAGAGCTGGTCAAGGACCTACTCTTCTTGTTGCTCATGTGCCTCGTCTTGCTCCTCATAGCAATAGTGATGACCCACAGAAATATCAAACCAAAGAGATGATCGAGAACGAGAATCAACGTGATCCAATGCATCGACTTGAAGATTGGTTAATGCAACAAAACAAGGCTTATGCATCTGATATCAGCCAGTTGCAAAAAGAAGCACTAGAAGAAGTTGAGCAAGCGGCTCTTAGAGCTCATTCCATAGCTTTTCCTAAAAAAGGCAGTAGTCGGTCTCATATTTTTGTTCCTTTTGCTCCTCCTCCTTGTAGAGGAGAAGGAGAAGGAGAAAAAATTGTGATGATGGATGGATTAAATCATGCCTTAAGTGAAGAAATGGCTTATGACCAAAATGTGGTTGTTTTTGGTCAAGATGTTGCTCATGGGAAAGGTGGAGTGTTTGGTGTGACTCGAGGTTTGACTGATCAGTACGGGGATTCTCGTTGTTTTAATACTCCTCTTGCTGAATCGACGATTATTGGGATGGCGATTGGGATGGGGGTCGATGGTTTGCACAAACCCGTTGCTGAGATACAGTTTGCAGATTACCTCTGGACAGGAATTAATCAACTTTTTAATGAAGCTTCTAGTTTGTATTACCGTTCAAATGGAGAGTGGCAGGTCCCTATTGTGGTGCGTATGCCTTACGGCGGATATATTCAAGGAGGTCCTTATCATTCTCAAAGTATTGAGGGATTTTTAACTCATTGTCCAGGTCTTAAAGTGGTCATTCCAAGTAACGCAGCTGATGCAAAAGGCTTACTTAAAACAGCAATTCGAGATCCGAATCCAGTGATTTTTCTCGAGCATAAAGGACTCTATCGTCAACAAAAATTTTGTGCACGTCTAGAGCCTCCAAAAGATTATCTTCTTCCATTTGGTCAAGCCAATATTGTTCAAATTGGATTAGATATCACGGTAGTTTGTTGGGGGATGATGGTAGTAATGGCTTGGGAGATTGGAGAAAAACTGGCTAAAGAGGGGATTTCTATTGAAGTCATTGACCTACGTACCCTAGTTCCCCTTGATCATCAGACCATCCTTGCCTCTGTCAAAAAAACAGGCAAACTTTTAATTGCTCATGAGGCTCCTCGTAATTGTGGTTTTGGAGCTGAAATCTCTGCTCAGGTGGCTGAGCAGGCTCTTGAGTATTTAGATGGTCCTATTCATCGTGTATGTGGATTTGATAGTGTTGTGCCTTATAGTAAATCTCTTGAAAATGAAGTTCTTCCTCAATCTATTGACCTTGAAAATGCCATTCGTAAGCTAGCTCGGTATTGATGTACCAATATAAAAATCCTAAAGAACTTTTTCATGGTAAAAGAGTCGATTTTCTTTCCATTGAAGTAGAAGATCCGCAAGGTAAAACTATCTGTCAAGAAATTATCTCTCATCCTGGAGCAGTAGTGATTTTACCTTTGCTTGATAAAGAGAGGATTATTCTCATTCAAAATAGGCGTGAGGCTGTTCAAGAAGTTTTATGGGAGCTTCCTGCTGGAACGCTTGAAAAGCAAGAAGATCCTCTAATGTGTGCAGCTCGTGAACTTGAAGAAGAAACAGGATATCGAGCTGGAGAGATCACACACCTGTTTAATTGCTACTCAACTCCTGGTTTTTGTAATGAAAAACTTTATATTTACCGAGCAACAGATCTAACTCAACGCATCCAGAAACTTGATGCGATGGAAGAGATCAAGGTCGTAGTGATTAAGTTAATGAAGGCCTTGGAAATGATCAAAGCTGGAACTATTCGGGATAGTAAGACGATTGCAACGCTTCTCTATTTCGTCTCTTTTATCAAAGAACCATATCCCCATTAATCCATCTATCAACATATTAGTATGTTATAATTTTTTTAGTTTAAAAAAAATTGAAATTTATTAAAATGTTAACTTATGACTTTAAAGTTTTTTAATTTTTTTTAATTTAATTCCATTTTTTAAATATATATTTTTTGAAACAATTTAAGTAGTCCATGACATCACAAACATCAAATCAGAAATTAGAGTTATCTCAACAAGAAATACCACTTATAAATAGTATCAAGAGGAATCGAATTTCGAAATCGAATCGGAATCTACTAATTACAGCATTAGCATTAGGGGTCATTGTCTTTACGATCGGTTTAGTCATGTTTGGAATGCATCGAGGTTGGTTTGGATTGAAGAACATGGGAAGCTTTAAGGAAGAATATACGATAGCTTTTATGGGTATAGGGGGAGGATTAGTGATCTTGGCTGCTCTTAAAGCACTTCAGTTAAAATATGCGAAAGAAGTAAAAGAACAGAACATAGAATCCCTCTCAGTTGTACGCAATTCGACCCAAGACCTTCCACCAGCAAGTTTGAAACCAGATCTATCTCCAAAACAAGTTTGTGATCCAATAGCATTATCTCAATCTCATACACCACAAATTAATGCCTATCTTAACAACAACGAGCTGAGTCATAATGAGGATCAAGATAATCAGGATCTTCTTCCACCGGAAGAAGAGGATTGTTCTCCCTCTCAACAGCAAAAAAAAGAGATTGCGAATAAAGATAACGAGGAATTGTTGAATCGTTTACTTTTTGTAGAGGCACCATTAATGCTAGAAAGCGAATGTTTACCAAATCCCCAGCTAAATCCAACTGAAGAGACAATAAAAATAAACAAAGAATTACAGAACTCAATCTATCGACAACAACAAGAGCTAGGTACTGTTGAGGATGATTATTTTTTTAATCAAATGTTTAATCAAGGCAAATTTAAGTCACTTGATAAGAAAAATTTTATAAACCTTCCACAGAAGAGTTATATTACTGGAAGTAAAAATAATGACTATCTAATAGTGATTAAAACATCAGATCAAGTTTTTGGGAAGTTGTGTGCTACACCTGAAGAGCGAAATGGTTTTATTAATAAAATTAAAGATCAGGTTAAAAATTTTTCATGGAAAAATATTTTAAATAAAGATTTATCCAAACAAAAAAATGTATCTAACGACAAACGCAAGCATTTACTTAAAGTTATGTTAAAAGAGGCATTTAATGAATTAAGATCTCATGAGTCATCTAAGCAGATCGATCAAAAACAACAAGAAGAAACAGGCGGAGAATCAACAATAATTAACATCTCATCTATCTCACTTTCAAGAAGTTATCTAGACTTGAATGATAGTAATCTAGACCCGGAGGATCATAGAACGGTTGAGCAAAAAATAGAGGAAGCAGAAGAGAAGGGAAAATTGCTAGAAGACAAATACTTGTCTAGTTCATTTTTATCTAATCATTTATTGTTAGACGGTAACAGTGAAGGATTAGGAGAAGAATTAGAAGTCAATTACTTAAAAGACTCTCGAATAGAAAATTATAGGTCTCTTGTAGAACAAGAAGTTCAATCTTCTCCTGATGTCCGAGAAGAGGAGAATAAAGAGTTAGAAGAGGTAAATGATTTTTTTAAAATGATCAAAGAAGTAGATAGTGAAGAAGATGAGGATGAACCCTAAGAAACAATATGTGATTGCTTTAGCAATTATGATAGGATGAGCTACCTTAGATTTATTCGAAGACTCTAGCTATATTTTTGCGAAATTTAAATGTATTGATTTCATTCGAAATCAGAAACTCTACAAATAGAGATTTCATTGTATTTAAGTATCTCTAAAAATGCTTTAGACCAATTTTTGTGATTTAAGGATTGGATCATAAGATACTCAGATTTAGAAAAAGAGAGGAAAATTGTACCTCATTGAATCAGACTGAGTTCTAGTCCTATAAAATCTCTAATTTTGAAAAATCACACATCGAGCTTATTCCTCATGAATAAGGAAGAGATTGACGATGGATATAGAAGCTTCTATAAAGAGATATTGAGAGGCAAAATATCTTAGTGATCTATCCAAAAAACTCTCAAATCCATTCTGATCTTAGAATAAGCAAGATAGTCCTACATCTCTGTTTTTTTTTGTGGACGATAGGTCCAATAGATGGCAAGACTGAATAGTACACTCATGTAAATTGTGCATAATTCAGGAGAGATTTTTTCTAAGAAAAAAGTTTTAAAAAGAATAGGAGGAGATTCTGTAAGTTTTAGTAACCATCCACAATACCAGTTGTTAAGGGGATGGAGAAGACCACCTGTAAGAATACTGATGATAAAAAGAAAAAGAGCAAGGCTCGCACAAAAAGGAAAAAAGAGATTATAGATGAGGCTGTTGAGAGAAAAAGTATGGAAGTGATAAAGCAATAGAGGAAGAAGGGCAAGATGTACAGAAAGTGTGAGAGTAAGAGCTTCTCGAATCAGTGCTGCTAAAAAATAAAAATGTTGCCAAATCAGTCTATGGGCTAGGGCTTCTTTTAAAGAAATTTTCGGAATCCAAAGTTGTAGAAGTTGATTAAGAGGTTGATAGAGAACTAAAATGCCTGCTGTGGCTAGGAAGCTGAGTTGAAAGCTTAGAGTGATAGCTGAAAGGGGATTAAGAAAGATCACAATAAAAAGAGCGACTCCTAGAGAATTCAGGGGTTGTGAGGATCGTTCAAAAATTTGCCCTATAAGAAAGAGCAGAGTCACGATCCAGGCTCTTTGGATAGAAGGACTTTCTCCAATGAAGAGCAGATAGATCGTTAAGATGAAAATTAAGAGACAAGCTTCTCCTTTTGGAGGCAAAAATAGGTGGAGCAATAAATGGATAAAGAGAGTGAGTAAAGCGAAGTGAAATCCTGAAATTGCCATGATATGAGATAGGCCAAGATGACTAAATTCCTGGATTAGCATGGGATCTTCAAGGGAACCTGTGATCATCCCAGTTAAAAATTGAGCAGAGCGTCTATTTTTGATATGTCTCTTGATATAGCTTCTGACCCATTTTTTTGCTTGATAACGCATCTCAACAAGTGAGCAGGTCTTATAAAGTGCCATCCATTCAGCTTCCTTGATCAAATAAAAATACCCACTTTCGGAATAAGCTTTTCCATGGATCTGGTAAATCTGATTAGCAAGATAGCGAGTTTTACTATGTATTAAACAAGCAAGAGATCCTGTAGGAGTTTTAAGCAGACCCCGGTAGTTCCATCCTTTTGTGATACTTCTGCTTTCTTGAATTGACTGTATATAAAATTTCCCAGAGACAACCGTATCGGAAGGGGGAAAGATATACACATGATAAAGATAAACCATTGGAATAAGAAAAATAAGAGCCCCTTTGAAAACATTCTCTTTATTCATTAAAAGAAAGAGGGGAAGAATGGCTAGAGGAGAAGCAAGGGCAAACAAGGTCCCAAGAAACAGTGTGAGCCCATAAAAGAGCGCGGGGTATCGAATCCAAACTTGTTTCATAATTTCTATAAAATTGTATATGCTTTTCTTCTATGGATGAACAGTTTTATAAGTATTTCTTTCCAGAAGATGAGATGTATTTTCATCATGTAATTCCTTTGCATCGTGTAGTTGATTTGAAATGGGATGAACTTTGTTTTAAAACCCCATTTCTTCCACGAGGATGGTTTGAATTAAGCCGTCTATCCCAAGAAGATAGAATTGAGTTTACTTATGAATTTTGGCTATCAAAGCTGCCCTGTATTTCTCAGAGATCAAATCATTTAGAGGCAAGGCTAAGGACATTTTTTGAAAGTTTAGAAGATATTGAAATTTTTGCAACACAACTCAAACCGGGCCATCCTTTTGATATCCACATGGTGTATGCATTAAAAGAAGCTGCAGGGTTTTTTCACGGGAACCCTCCTATCACTGATTTAGCTTTTGATCGTCTTTGTCGTCAGTTTCCCTATGTGACTTTCCCTTCTGATTACTTAGCCTTTTTACATATTCATGATGGTTTTTGTAAATATACTGATAGAGGGTTAATCAAATCTCAAGATATGGCACGTGTTTATCAACAGTTTCAGTATTTGTTATCGGAAGAAATTCTTATTCGTCCTGATGGAGAAGAAATTGACACGTCTCACTTGATTTCTTTTTATGAATCTTTTGAGCTTCATTGCTATCAGTGTTTTTATCTCGATTGGTGTCCAGAAGAAGAAATGGGGAATATCTATTTTTCGCTACATGATCGAAGAATCAGTAATTTTCTTGATCCTGATCATTTAGAAAACAATTTTGCTTTTCCAACTTTTTTAAATTGGCTGATTTTCTATTTAGAGGATATCAAGCATATCTGATGTATTTAGTCAAAGATTTATATCAGGAATGTGGTGAGACTTTGAAACTCAAACTCATTCATGGACGGAAGGGATTGAATAGAAAGATCTATTTGCCTGAAGTTCAAAATCCAGGATTAAGTTTAGTTGGATATTTAGAAGAAGATATAAAAAAAAGAATCCTTGTTTTTGGAAAAGTAGAGTTTGATTATCTAAATCATTTAGGGAGTTTTGTTCGGATATCTCGATTAAAGAATCTTCTAATAGATAAAACACCTGCTCTTATTATTTCTTCCGATTATCCTCCAATGAAAGACTTGTATAGACTGTGCGATGCACAGCAGATTCCTCTTTTTCAAACCCCCCTGTCAACAGTAGAGCTCATAACTAAGCTGACCTTTCTTTTGACAGACCGATTCATGCCTTCGATTTCTTGTCATGGCTCTTTTATGGAGATTTTTGGATTTGGAGTACTTATTCAAGGAGATCCTTCTATAGGCAAGAGTGATGCTGCTCTTGATTTGATTGAAAGAGGACATTGTCTTATTGCAGATGATCTAGTTAAAATTCGGTTGCGTGAGGAAAAACTAGAAGGTTATGGATTAGAGCCTTCTCGTCATCATATGGAGATTAGAGGGATTGGGATTATTAATATTGCTCAACTTTACGGTGCTATAAGTATAAAAGAAAAAAAAGAACTTGATCTAATCATAAAACTAGAAATATGGAATCAGGAGCATATGTATGATCGTGTTGGAATTGAAGAAAACACTGTGACTATTTTAGGTATGAAAGTTGTTTATCACCTTCTTCCTGTGACTCCTAGACGTAATATTCCCCTTCTGATTGAAGCAATTATTCTAAATCACCGCTTAAAAAAGATGGGATATCATTCTGGAAAGGAATACAATGCAAAATTAATTTCAATGATATTTCAGAAAGAGAAAGTCAGCGTATGAGTGAAGAAACAGTAAAAAAAAAGATACGTATTACTAATCAACTTGGATTACATACTCGTCCAGCCGCACTGATTGTAAAGTTGTTACAAGATTCTAAAAGCGAAGTGACGTTTACTCATAAAAAAAGAACGATTGATGCACGAAGTATTTTAAATGTTTTAATGCTTGCAGCACAAAAAAACTCCATGATTACAATTACTGTCAAAGGGATTGATGCTCAGAAAACAATGGATCGTCTGATCGAGAGTTTTGAAAATCAGTTTGGAGAGAGGGTAATTAATGGATAATAAAAAAGAGATATACCTTCGAGGTTATCCAATCTGTGCTGGGATTGCCATCGGAAGGCCCTTCTACTTTGCGACTGTTGAAGAAAATATTCCTGAGTTTTCTATTCCAGATGACCAAATTGATAATGAAGTGGATCGTTATTACAGTGCATTAAAAAGTTCTCGTAATGATCTCATTTTTCTCCAAAAACGTTTACTTAAGGAAGGAGGTAGTGAAGCCGCTGCAATTTTAGGTTCTCACCTTGAAATTACAAGAGATCCTTTTATGACAGTTGGCATTGAAGAGGCAATTCGTCAAAAAGGAAAGAATATTGAATATATATTTAAAACAGCAATTGGTGAATATGAAGAGCAATTTCGCAAAATTTCCAATGTCGTTTTTCGTGAACGACTAAAAGATTTTCAAGATATTTCTCGTCGAATTATTGGTCATTTACGGAATCATGAACGTTATAAACTTTCTAGATTAAATTACAAATCGATTGTATTTGCCCATGAGCTCTCTCCTTCAAATACAGCTGAAGCAAATACAGAAGTAATAGAAGCCTTTGTCACTCGAAGTGGAGCAGAAACTGCGCATGTTGCGATTATGGCGCGTGCAAGAGGGATTCCTTTTGTTTCTAATGTGGATTTCCCTGATTTTTCTATTTCAGTTCCTCCTCAAGTCATTGTGAATGGAGGCTCAGGAGAAGTCGTAATTAATCCCAAGAAAGAGACAGTGGCTTTCTATCAACAAGAGAAAAAGAAGTTAAAAATTCATATTAATGATCTTAAAGACTCTATTCAACTTCAAGCTCAGACTACAGATGGATACAAGATATATTTGTCAGCGAATATTGAAATGTTTAATGAAGTAGATCGCCTTGATGAGTATGGGGGAGAGGGAGTGGGACTATTTCGTTCGGAGTATCTCTTTTTGGCTGGTGAAGTCTTTCCTTCTGAAGAAGAACAATTTCTAATTTATCGAAGAATTGTTGAAAAAGTAGGGGGGTATCGTTCAGTCATTCGTACATTTGATATTGGTGGGGATAAATTGGGAAACTTTCATATGAGTCGTTATGAGAACAATCCTTATTTAGGCTGTCGTGCAATTCGATTGATGTTAAAGGAACGGAATGTCTTTAAAACTCAAATTAGAGCAATCTTAAGAGCAAGTGCTTTTGGTGAGGTGAGTATTTTATTTCCTATGATTTCAGGTGTGGTGGAGTTACGTGAAGCAAAAGAAATTGTTAGAGAAGCACAAGAAGAATTGCTCAGGGAGAAAATCCCATTTGCACATAATATTCCGATTGGATGCATGATAGAAGTCCCTTCTGCAGCAATTACCTGTGATCTTTTAGCTAAAGAATGCGATTTCCTATCGATTGGGACAAATGATCTTATTCAGTATTCTTTGGCTGTTGATCGTGATAATCCTATGATGAGCTACCTTTATACTCCAACACATCCTAGTATTTTGCGTTTGATTAAACTTGTCGTTGAAGAAGGGAATCGCGAGAAAAAACCTATTTCTATCTGTGGTGAAATGGCAGCTGATCCACGTTATATCCCTTTGTTACTCGGCCTTGGTGTGCACGATTTTTCAGTCTCTTCTCGTTCAATTCCTATGATCAAAAATATTATTCGTCATCTCTCAATAATTGATGCACGCGCAATTACTGAAAAAGCACTTTTACTCTCTACATCGATGGAGGTAGAAGAGTTTTTAGAAGAGGCTTATACCAAATTCCAATCAAAAATTAAACCCGTGTAATCCAACCTCTGCCGCAGAACTCTTTTTTAATTTCATATTCGCTTCGTTATAGGCAGAACGAATCAAATCTTCTAAACCTTCAGTATCTTCAGGATCAACGCATTTTGGTTTAATCTTGATATTTATCATTTCGTGTTCACCATTCAATGTGATAGAGACAAGGCCATTTCCAGCACTACCTTCAACTTTCTCATCTTTGAGTTTTTCTTGCATTTCCTCAAATTTTTTATGCAATATTTTAGCTTCTTTCTTTTTTTTGGCATATCCACTACCCATTTTTTACTCCTTTTTAAAAGCTCCATTTAATTCCTTAGCTGCAAATCGCATTAATGTATCGTAACGGCTCTGCTTCTTAACAGACTCTAGCTCAGAGGAGGCTTGTTGGGTTTTTATAGAACTCTGTTGAATAGATGGTGTGTTCTGATTTGTTGATTGCAAAGGTTTAGGAAGAGTATCTGTATTTTTTTGATGATCAGTTATTTTTGATTCTAGAGTAATTAAGCGTTCAATGAGTTGATCAATTGAAATTTTTTTGTGAGTACGCAAAATACGAAGTAATAGCATTTCAATTGTTGTTTTTTCACAAATAGAAAATTTTAATGTTTGCATTGCATCAGTTAGTAATTCTAGAATTTCTAGCAGTTGATCATTTCGATAGAATTTGACAGATATTTGATATTTTTTTTGATTGTTCCCTTGAAATGGAACTTTATTTTTTAACAAAAAGAGGGTGCGAAAATGACCAATCAATTCTTCTAAGAAAAAATTCACATTTTTGCCCGAATCAAAGATGGCTTCCGTAATGCGGAATGCTGCTGTTAGATCTCCTGAATAGCCTGCTTCATCAAGAGAAAAAAATGTCTGACGAGAAGGAATCCCGAGAATGTTCATCACAATACTTTCTGTAATAGAACTATTCTGATAGGCAATGACTTGGTCAAAAAGAGACTCAGCATCTCGCATGCTACCTTCACTGAGCTCTGCAATGATTGCTAAAGCTTCTTCTTCAACAGTGAGGATTAAGTCTCTTGCAATTTCTTCAAGTTTTTGCTGAATCTTTCTAATTGGAATACGTCTAAGGTTAAAGCGTTGACAACGACTGAGGACAGTCATGGGAATTTTATGTGGTTCAGTTGTAGCAAAGAAAAATTTAACATGAGCAGGGGGCTCTTCCAATGTTTTTAGCAGAGCATTAAATGCCTCTTTTGTTAGCATATGGACTTCATCAACTAAATAAATCTTATATTTTAAGTTTATTGGTACGAATCCAATCGTTTCATTGATTTGTCGGATATCTTCAATTCCTCGATGAGAGGCTCCATCAATCTCTAAAACATCTATTGCTTGCCCTTTAGCAATCTCTTTGCAAGAAAAACAGGTATTGCATGGCTCACCATCTGTAGATAGTTTAGAGCAGTTTAGAGCCTTAGCAAATAGACGTGCTAAAGTGGTTTTTCCTGTTCCTCGAGAGCCAGAAAAAAGATAGGCATGAGCAATACGTTGCATTCGAATTGCATTAATTAAAGTGATAACAATAGCTTCTTGACCAACGACTTGAGAAAAAGATTGGGGTCGGTATTTCCGTGCCAGAACCTGGTATTCTAATTTAGACATTTCGTGAAAAATTATAGATCAAAACAAATACAATTTGCAATACACAGAAGAAAAATAACTTTTTTTAAAATGTGTAAAAATATGACTAGTCATTTTCTAGCTACTTGTCTTTAGAGAGATATAATGGTTAATACAGAGACTAAATATTTTTTTAAGGTTCAATTAGATTAAAGAAGGAGTCGTTAGATTGTGAAATAGTTGACACCTTCTTCTTTCTGAGTCGACTAAATAGATTGATTTTTCTATCCTAAAAAGAAAAAAGGGAAAATTAATTTTAATGAATGGATGACAATTCTGATAGTCAAGAGAGTAGAAAAGAAGAAGATTTAAGAGAGCTTCGATTTTCAAGAGCACAGAGTTTTTTTGATAAAAGTTTAGTGATTCGATTGTTAATCGGAGTATTTTTTGCCCTTTGTCTCTTTTTTTTACTCCATTTCCGTGAAATATATATTGAAAAACTTGAACTTGGCACTGAAGCAAATCGCTATGTGGTTGCACAAATTGATTTTTCTTTCCCCGATGAAGAAGCGACCATTATTCTTAAACAAGAAGTCGCTCATGAAATTGGAATGATCTATAGGATTAAAGAAGATCAAATCCATGAAAGAGTTGCAGATTTCCAGAAATACATTACCCGTGATGAATTAGGGATTCGGCAATGGAAAGCTTTAAATCAAGAGAATCAGTTTGAGGATGTAGCATTAGCTCTTAGCTTGATTGTGGATGGTTTGAGACAAAAACGTTTTACTGATTTAAAAACTATTCAACAGATTGAAAGTTTTCCTCCAGATGAACGTCCTACTCTTATTACTAATCTATACCCCTATGTCCCTACAGATTTGAACCGCTCTCTTCCCTCTTTATTCTGGTCTAGCTTTGAAAAACAGATCTTTATGGAAGTTGATATCCCTTCAGCAGTCTCTCTATTTATTCTTCATTATTTTGAATCCATCGAATGGGAATTCATCATTGATCAGGGGATGGAATATACATTACGCAAGCTTGTTCAAAATAGAATTCCAGAGAAGTATACGCAAGTCCGTTCAGGTGATCGACTGATTGATCAAGGAGAAAAAGTTTCAGCACGTCACATTTCTATGCTTCAGGCAATGAAAGAAAAGTTGGATCAAAAACGCAATCCAATAGATCCGTTAACCATTGCTGGTACACTTCTGATGACGCTTCTTTTGATTGGAGTAGCTGCTATCTATTTAAGTGAAAATCATCGAGATATTTTTAAATCAAATCGTAAATTATCCCTATTTGTGACCATCCTCATTCTTTCTTTTTCCTTAGCAAAAGGCATAGAATTATTTCTTATTCAGGTGATTATAATAGATTTAGTGCGCTTTCCTCTTTTCGTACCATTTACTGCGATCTTACTAGCTAGTTTGATGAATATGAGAATTAGTGCATTTACTATTGTTTTTCTTTCAGTGATTTATGCTATTGCCTTAGCAGTAGAAGAGGTCCCTTTTTTAGTGATTAATCTTTTGACCTCAATAGTGATCATTTTGATGGCTCGTCATATTCATCGCCGGAAGGAAGTATTCATTGTTTGTGCTAAAGGTTGGTTTATTAGTCTTCTCGTTGTTTTAGCTTTTAATCTCTATGATGGGACACTTCTTACTCTGAATTTTATTGGAGATTTCTCAAGTACTTTCTTTTTTATGGCTATGACAGCAGTGTTAGTTGTAGGCTTCTTACCCGTTCTTGAATCGACATTTCAGATTATGACTGATATCACACTCATGGAATTTATGGATCCTAGCAATGAGCTGTTGCGTCGTCTCACTATTGAGGCACCTGGAACTTATCAACATTCAATGTTTGTGGGACATCTTGCTGAATCTGCTGCTTTAGCGATTGGAGCGAATGGATTGTTCTGCCGTGTTTCTACTCAATATCATGATATTGGTAAGTTAGCTAATCCACAATATTTTACTGAAAATCAACTCGGTGGAATGGATATGCATCAGTTGTTGACTCCTCTGGAATCGACTCAAGTCATTATTGCTCATGTCAAGGAAGGCGTTGCTCTTGCGCGTAAAGTAGGTCTGCCTGAACAGTTTATTGATATTATTAAGGAACATCATGGGACGACACTCGTCTATTATTTTTATCATAAGCAGATCGATTTAATCGAAAGAGATAAAAGTCAAGTGGAAGAGAGTAGTTTTCGTTATAGCGGGCCTACTCCTCGGACGAAAGAATCTACAATTATTATGATTGCAGATACGCTAGAAGCCGCCTCCCGTTGTCTAGATATATTTAACGAAGAAAGTGTGACCCACCTTGTTGAAAGGCTCATTGCGCAGAAAATGGAAGATGGCCAGTTTAACGAATCATTATTGACTTTTGAAGAACTTGGAATTGTCAAAACTACTCTTATTAAAACTCTATTGGCAGCGAATCATCCTAGGGTAAAATATCCTACTCATCACCCGGGAGAAGAAGGGTGAAATTAGATTTAACTGGTGTAGCAGTACAAGAGATGAATATTCTATTGGGAATCTAGACTCTCTTAAATAGGATTCCTAGTTTTCTTTAATACCAGTCAATGCTATACTTTGTTGGCTTTTTATGACTCTTCTACGGCTTACTTGATTGATTTTTCAGCTACCCTTATCATGTAGGTTATCTTATAGTCAATTATTCAGATAAAGTGAACGAACTATCAAAAAAACTACTGAAAAATAGGCCGATTGTAAGAAATAGTGATCACTTCATATTTTTTTGTCTATCAGATATTGAAGAAAATTAAAATACAGAAAGAGACAAAGATGATTGATGAGCTTAAGACAATTTTTGCTTTACTGATTTCTCTATCATTTGCAAAAAAAATGATTTGGAAAGATAGGTAAGCATACTATGGCGTTTGGACAATTTGATTTGGATCCTTTAATTCTTAAGGCAATTGAAAAACTTACTTACCAAAATACTACACCGATTCAAGAGCTCGCCATTCCTCTTATCTTAAAAGGAAAAGATCTCATTGCTCTTGCAGAAACAGGATCTGGCAAAACAGCAGCTTGTGCAATTCCTATATGCCATAAAGTCAATCCTGATCAACCTGATATCCAGGCTTTAATTATTGTCCCAACAAGAGAAATAGCTTTGCAATATGCAACAGCAACACAAAAAATTGGTGCTTTCAAAAAAGTCAAAGTTTTTGCTCTTTTTGGGGGAGAAGATATAGCTCTGCAGCATGCTAAATTAAAAGGAGGTTGCCAAGTATTAATTGCAACACCTGGTCGTTTAATTGATCTTATCTTTTCCAGATTGATAGATCTGTCAAAAGTTACCATTTTTGTTTTAGATGAAGCTGATCAAATGCTTGGCATGGGATTTTATGAAGATTTAGAGTTCATTATCAATTGTTTAATTCATCAACATCAAACACTTCTTTTTTCTGCTACTATGCCTAAACAGATTGAAATGATTGCAAAAAACCACATGATTCATCCAGAAGAAATTATTTTAATTCATAACAAACCCACTCCAGCTAAGCTAAGACATCAACTTACCTTTTGCTCAGATCCTAGAAAGAAACAAGAAGAATTGGTATTTCTACTCAAAAAATTTAATCCCACTCAATGTCTGATTTTTGCCAATTCACGTCGTGAAGTCGAAGCGCTTTATCATTATCTAAAATCTAAAATTCCTGGAGTGGATTTTCTACACGGAGGATTAGAACAAAAACTTCGTTGTATGTTAGTCAATAAGTTTCAAAAAGGGAAAATCCGTTTTTTAATTGCTACCGATATTGCTGCTCGTGGCTTGGATTTTAGTGAAGTCACTCATGTTTTTAATTTGCATTTTCCTCTTGATAAAGAGACATATACTCATAGAGCAGGTCGAACAGGACGATCGGGTCGTACAGGAGTATGTGTGACTTTGGTAACAAAACGGGAGATGCCAAAAGTGAAAAAAATTTTTAAAATGCTAAAACGCGATCCCAAATGGTTAAATCCTCCACCTGTTTTATAGTCTTATCATCTTTAGAAATTTTGATGTGAGTGCATAGGATTTTCTTACTCAAAAAATCACAAGAGATCTTCAATCTTAGGAAGATATTTGTTATGATAGGGAAGATAATTGGTTTTCTATGAGTAGAAGCATCTTATTGAGATGCGCATCGCATCTGTTAATCGCTTTTTCAATCTCACCATCTCCTTTAGGATTTTTATCTTCTACCGCAGCATAGATTTTAATTTTAGATTCAGTACCTGAAGGACGTACGACAATCTTCGATCCATCTATCAGCCAAAAGCGGAGTATATTAGATTTCGGCAATGTCAAAGCTTCTTTTTGACCAGTGTCAAGATTAGTCTTAGTTTGAGATAGATAATCTTCTATGGCTATGACGGGGATATTAGCAAGTTTTAGAGGAGAGTTGCGTAAATTTTGCATTATTGCTTTTATACGCTTGGCCCCTGGTTTTCCTTCAAAAGAAAGAGATAAAAGCTTTTCACGAAAAATCCCATGAGT
This sequence comes from Chlamydiales bacterium, assembly GCA_041395025.1. Lineage (NCBI taxonomy): Bacteria > Pseudomonadati > Chlamydiota > Chlamydiia > Chlamydiales > Chlamydiales bacterium. The sequence goes on along the minus strand of JAWLBH010000001.1, from coordinate 468,273 downwards.
TTGATAGATCTGGTAGAGAGAATCTACCAGTGTTTCTCCTTTTTTTTTGAGTTGTAAAGCAGCTTCGCATATGCATGCGGCAGAAATAATCGCATCTTTATCTCGCACATGCGAACCAAAAAGATAACCATACGACTCTTCTCCGCCGAAAATATAGTGATAGGGGGATTTTTCTTCTTCCCATTGAGCAATTTTCTGACCAATGTATTTGAAACCCGTCAAGACATCAAGACATTCACCTCCATAATATTCTGCAATTTTGCGAAAGAGTTCAGTTGTAACAATGGTTTTAATGAACATGGGTTGTGAAGGCATCTTATTCATTTTCTGCAATCCATAGCAGATATGGTTGAGTAGGAGACAAGCTAATTGATGACCGTCAAAGAAAAAAGGAGCATTTTCATGGATCATCGCTACACCAATTCGATCGGTATCCGGATCAGTGCCAATTAAAAGATCCCCCTTCACTTTTTTCAGTTTCTCGACTCCCATAGCAAGAGCGGCAGGATCTTCAGGATTAGGAGAGGTGACTGTTGAAAAATCTCCATTAGGAGTTGCCTGTTCTTCTACGATTGTAAGATGAGTAAAGCCCCAATCACATAGAGCTAAAGGAAGGATGGTAATGCCTGCTCCATGTAAACTTGTATAAACGACATGTAATGTTTGACCATGATTTTTATTATCTTTAGAATAAAGCTGTTGTTTATGGATAGTTTCAAGGTAGGCTCTATCAATCTCTCCATTTACTTTATGGATTAAGGGATGAGGATATCGAACAGTTTTCACCATTTCATCGGAAGAAATCTGTTGGATTGCCTCAATAATGTTTCTATCATGAGGAGGAAGAACTTGACCTCCATCCCCCCAATAAACTTTATAACCATTATAATTGGGAGGATTGTGAGATGCTGTAATCATGATTCCAGCTGTCATTTTTTTATAGAGAACCCCAAAGGAGACTAAAGCAACTGGACGTAAGGCTTCATAAATAAAGACTTCAATCCCATTTGCTGCCAAAACATTTGCCGCTTCTTGAGCAAATTTCGAAGCATGATGGCGTGAGTCATAACCAATAATGACTGTAGGGGTTTCTTGATTTGAGATTTGAGCATTGATGTAATTGGAGAGTCCCTGAGTTGTTGTGCGGATAGTATAAATATTCATCCGATTCGTTCCTGGACCCATAATCCCTCTCAAACCACCTGTGCCAAATGTCAGTGTAGTATAAAACGCATCTATAAGTTCTTCAGGGTTTTCACGTTGTAAACGTCGAATCTCTTCTTTTGTTTCAAAGTCATAATGGCCGTCTAGCCAATGATCAATATTTTTTTGTGTGTTGCTATCAATTATGATTTTCATTTAAGCCTTACTTGATACCTATCGTTAAACAAAAATGAAATTTAGGTCATCCATAAATTGTATTAGATGATCATTGGCTATTGAACTAATTATTATAAATGATAGGAGTATTCACATAGTTTGCGGTAAAGAGAATGAGAAGGTAGTTTTCTTCTCTTCCTTCATGAAAATGAGAAGAATGAGTAGAAAAAATCCCCTTCCCTGAGCGAGATAACAAAAGAGCAATTTCTCTGTCTTGAATGGGACGTATGAGATTCAAATCTTCAATAAACATGTCATATAAAAAACGGATAGGTTTACGATCTAATAGTTCAGCTACGATCTTACCAAGTTTATAAGCAATCTTAAGGACTTCAGGGATCGTACGAGAAATATTTTCATGAGAGGCTTCTGGTAGTTCCTCATGTCGTTTAAGAATTTTGTCCCAAAGACTCTGGATTTCATCAGAAGGGATGAGATTTTCAAAGGAAATATAACCTTTATTTTGAAAAAATTTTTTGTACTCAGATGCTAAAATAGGGCGTCTCATAACCAAAAGTTTATGATAAAAGACCACTTTCGTCTATAGGTATAGTAGAAAGATTGAAGTTTCTAGTAGTTTTATCTCTATTATAATCGATTTCAATAGGTTATAACATTAGGCCAGTATTCACTACTCTTTCATCTGATCTTATATTATCCCTATGAATTCAATCCTATTTTTATCTCCTAACTAGGATATGTGCCGTATTTTCGGATTTCTTCAATAATTGGGTAAGAAAACTTTCTTCTAGAGGTCGATATATGCATTTTTAAACTCTAATCTATGAAACTCAGAGAGTAATGCATAGTAGTAGCTTTAAAAAGCTCTTCTTTTTATCCTGGTCAACCATTTAATATTAAGATTTTTTGAGGTAAATGCAAAAAAACTTTCCAATTGAGATTATAGAAAAGAGATTAAAAGTGGTCTTTGAAGATTCTGAGTTGCTCTTTTTAGCTTTTGTTCACCGTTCATTTTGGAATGAAAATCAAGAAACTATTTCTGATCATAATGAGAGACTCGAGTTTCTAGGAGATTCCATTCTAAACCTTATCATCACTCACTATCTATATAAAACCCATCCTACCCTTGATGAAGGGAGGCTTTCAAAATTACGTTCTCAACTTGTCGATGCTGCGACCTGTGTTCAATATCTTCAACATCTTGATGTTAGCGAATATTTGCTTCTTGGTAAAGGAGAAGAAACCAATCAAGGAAAGGGGCGAGAGTCAATTTTAGCTGACTTATTTGAAGCAATCATGGGAGCGGTGTATCTTGATCGGGGACTTGAAGGGACGAGTAGCTTCTTTCTTCACCATTTTAAGGAAGAAATCGATCATTTGATTGAATCACCTCAGAGAAATTGGAAAGCTGAGTTTCAGGACTGGGCTCAAAAGCAATTTCAGACTACTCCTCGCTATGAGATCATAGAAGAACAAGGTCTCTCTCATCACAAGCTATTTAGAGTAGGGCTTTGGGTGGGTATGAAAAAACAAGCAGAGGGGACAGGGTTTTCAAAAAAAGCTGCCCAAGTAGAAGCTGCAAAAAATGCTCTTCTCGAGATCGAAAAACATCGTCAGCATCTTTAATTATTCTAGAGCGACTCATATTTATGAAAAAATAAGATTACAAAAATCAAAAGTGGATGAACATTCATTCTATGATTAAATTAGAAGAATAGAATGGCTTTTATGAGATGGAGAAAAGAAGGCTATGAAAAAATATCACACTCTTTTTGGAAAGCACAGAATTACCGCAAGTGTAAATGCATTCTTAATTTTGCATGATCAAGATAAAATATTGCTTATGTTAAGGCAAAATACGGGCTTTTTAGATGGTCATTGGGGGTTGTTATCAGGTCATGTAGAGTTTGGGGAATCTGCTACCCAGGGTATCATCAGAGAGGCACAGGAAGAATTAGGGATTGAGATTTCTTTAAATGCGTTACGAGTAGTTCATGTTATGCATCGTAAAACAAACCGGATCAATATCGATATCTTCTTCGACGCTATCGACTGGAAAGGAGAGATCTCGAATCAAGAGCCTATAAAATGCAAAGAAATTGGTTTTTTCTCCATTCCTTCTTTTCCTAAGAATACCATTGATTATAACATTGCTGCTTTAAAATTCATTGCTTTAGGTCAATTTTATTCTGAATGGGGATTTTGATGATTCTAAAAAGAGATTTATCATCTCATTCAAATAACTGGTTATTCTCTCTTTGCCGAAAACTTAAAAAGATTTCTTGTTGGTCTGTCATTTTTTTCAGTTGTTTTAGCAGAACTCGAAATCACGACATATATTTTTGGTAGACAAAATCTAGAATCATGAAAAAATTAGTTGAAGAATATCTTTGTTTTAGCATGTCTAGACTATATCCTTTCTACTTTGTTGTGAGTAGATGACATCTTCTAAAAAAGTTAAAAATCATTCATTCATAATTAACTTGGGAATCATCTTCGAAGTGGCCTATATTGATGAATAGATCCTGATACATTTAAAAATCTGCATTAACATTGATGTAATTCAGAAATAAGAAAAAGAGGAGATTTGAAAATCAAACTGAAAGATGAAATACGATCTAAGCAGATTGTTATTAAAGTGGGTGCAAGAAATTCTAATTTATCAAAAAAGCAAGTTGAAGAGATTCAAGCTACCTATCCCCACCTCCTTCTTGAACCCATTTATATTGAGACAATAGGGGATCGTAATAGAACTATTTCACTGCGTACGATCGGGAAAACTGATTTTTTTACCCGAGAAATTGATGAGATGGTGTTAAGTGGAGAGTGTCGGATTGGCATTCACTCAGCTAAGGACTTACCTGACCCTTTGCCAAAGGGTTTAGAGCTTATTAAATTGACTAAAGGCATCGATCCTGCTGATAGTCTGGTGCTGCGTAATCAAGAAACTTTATCAAAAAAATCTATTGTCGCTACCTCTTCTATAAGAAGAGAAGAGATGGTGCGTAAAATTATAAATGATGTGACATTTGTTGATATTAGAGGAACGATTGAAGAGCGAATTGAAAAATTGCATAGGAGAGAAGTGGATGGAGTCGTTATTGCTGAAGCAGCTTTAATCCGTTTGGGTCTAACACAACTCAATCGGGTTAAATTACCAGGCCCTTCTGCTCCTTTGCAAGGTCAACTTGCGATTTTAGGGCGTCAGGGAGATGTTGAAATACGCAATTATTTTTATTAAAAGTATATGTTTTGTAATAAAAAGAGAAAAAATGTTCTGTATTTTGGACTAGATCCTAGCCATTTTTTTTCAAAAGACGAAGTCTTCCATTTTCCTTTAATCGAAACAATTCCTCTTTCTTATGAGCGAGTGAAGCCATTTTTATTGACCTCTTACTCTCATGTTTTATTCACAAGTCGAACAGCGATTACTTATTATTTTCATTACAATGGATCGAAAGAGAAAAATTTTATCTGTATTGGATTAGGAACAGTGGCACAACTTATGAAGTTCGGTCTATCGCCAGCCTATATTCCCGAAACAGCGTGTAGCGAAAGCGTAGTGACACTCTTAGAAAAAATCGCGTATGCTCATGTTTTATATCCTCATTCAGCTCGTTCTCGTCCTCTGCTTCCTGAATATTTAACTCAACATCGAGGAATCCCATTTGTTCTTTACGACACCTATTCAAAAAATGTTCGATTGCCTAATCTTGAAATGTTTCATGAACTAATTTTTACGAGTCCATCGACTGTAGAAGCTTTTGGAAAAATTTGTGATGATTTACCCGATAGAAAAAAATGTAGAGCCATTGGCCCTATCACTGAAAACGCATTGAACAAATTGTTTCATTCAACTAACCTGATTCAATAAATTAAATCTTAGATAAGAGAAAAAAGATGGTCAAAAAATTTGTTCTGCCTGATCTTCCTTATGCTTACCAAGCTCTTGAGCCTGTGATTAGTCGAGAAATTATGGAATTGCACCATAAGAAGCATCATAATACTTATGTGACAAAACTTAATGAATCTCTTGAAAAATATGATGAGTCAGAAAAAAATGGCGACCTTCCGACTATGATCTCCCTCCAGCCTGCAATTCGCTTTAATGGAGGAGGTCATATTAATCATAGTATTTTTTGGACAAACCTTGCCCCACAGAATCAGGGAGGAGGAGAGCCACCAGTGGGTAAGCTTGCTGAAAAGATTGACGAAAAATGGGGATCTTTCGAAAAATTTTTAGATAGTTTTAATGCTGCAGCTATTCCTATTCAGGGCTCGGGTTGGTGTTGGCTTGGATTTTGTAAAACAAATCATCAACTTGTGATTGAAACTTGTTCTAACCAAGATCCTCTACTCAGTACGAAAAATAAGATTCCTCTACTTGGGATAGACGTATGGGAGCATGCTTACTATCTTCAGTATAAAAATCTCCGGCCTGATTATCTTAAAGCGATTTGGGGGGTAGTGAACTGGAAAAATGTCAGCCAACGCTATGCAGAATGCTTCAAATCTTGCCCAGCATACGGTAAATAGTTTTTTTTAATTTTAGTTTTTTTAATAGACTTTTTTAGGTTATTGGTTTAGAATTAAACTTCTATGCCTTTATTTTCGCGTGATAAACCTAAAATTAAAGTCGAATCATCCAAAGCTGATGGATTTAGCGGTTGGCTGAAGTGCAATCATTGTCATGAAATGATTCATGCCAACGAGTTGACTCAAAATCTCAACTGTTGTCAAAAGTGTAATTATCACTACCGTTTGCCTGTGGCTGAGAGAATTGAGATGTTAGCTGATCCTGGCACATTCGAAGAGTTATTTGATGATATTAGGTCTATAGATATTTTAAATTTTAAAGATACGATCTCTTACCCTAAACGGCTTGAAAAAGCTATTGCACAATCGGGAAGTTCTGAAGGAGTGGTAGTAGGGACTTGTACTTTGAGTCGCCATAAGGTTGCTATTGGAGTGCTGAATTTTGGATTTATGGCAGGATCAATGGGATCAGTTGTTGGAGAGCGTTTAACTAGAATTATCGAGCTTGCCTTAGAGCAAAAAATTCCTCTTATTATTGTATCTGCTTCTGGTGGGGCTCGGATGCAGGAATCAATTTTTTCACTGATGCAGATGGCTAAAACATCAGCTGCATTGGCTAAATTGCATGAGGCTGGTATTCCATTTATCTCTGTTCTGACTAACCCGACATCAGGAGGTGTCACAGCGTCTTTTGCTTCTCTAGGAGATATTATTATTGCTGAACCCGATGCATTGATTTGTTTTGCGGGTCCAAGAGTTGTTGAGCAAGTCGTTCGAGAAAAACTTCCACCAGGAGCACAGAAATCGGAATTTCTTCTGAAACATGGGATGATTGATTGTATTATTAAAAGACATGAGATGAAGAAGAAATTATCTCAATTTTTGGATTTTCTAACTGGGAATGAGCGTGAATTTGTCACAATGCAAATGAATCAATTGTTTTTATTGACAGATGATAGTTAAAAAGCGATGATTTGTCGATTATGCAAGAAAATATTGAGATTCTAGTCCTAACGGATAGGGAAGATCTCCCTCATTATGCCTCAGAAGGTGCCTCTGGTGCTGATATTAGAGCTCATCTGAGTGATTCCCTCATAATTTCCCCAGGTCATACGGCTCTTATTCCCACAGGATTATTTTTTGAAATTCCTCAAGGTTATGAAATCCAAATTAGACCTAGAAGTGGGTTGGCGTGTCACGATAAAATTACCATTCTTAATACCCCAGCTACCATTGATTCAGATTATCGAGGTGAACTTAAGGTGATTTTAATCAATCATGGAGAGAGTGAATTTGAGGTAAAGCCCGATATGAGAATTGCTCAGCTGGTGGTGACTCCTGTGTTTAAAGCACGCTTTGTGAGAACAAAGACTCTTAGTAAAAGTGGACGTGGGTCCGGGGGGTTTGGACACACGGGAATAGGTTAAATGCATGCTTGTTTCGAAACAAAATAGTCAAAATTTGTTAATTTCTAATTATTTAAGTGCTGCTTTAGTCAAGTTTCTCGATGTTAATCATCGCGATGCTGCTCTTGCTTCTCTTGTGAATTCTCTTCATGAAGAGGGAAAGTTAAAAGATAAGGAAGCATTTCATCATGCGATTCTAGAACGAGAGGCGATCGTTTCAACAGCTATTGGTATGGGAGTCGCCGTACCTCATGCTAAATTATCAGAATATCAAACTTTTTTTATTGCGATTGGGATTCATTTAAAAGGGCTTTCCTGGGACGCCCTTGATGGAGTGCCAGTGCGTCTCATTTTTATGATCGGAGGTCCTGATGATAGACAGACAGAGTATTTGCAGTTATTATCTCGGTTAACTTTAGCAATTAAAGATGAAGAACGTCGAAAAAAACTTTTACAATTTACAAATCCAGAAGACATTATAGCTCTTTTTAGGGGAATATAGTCATGGATTTAAAAATTCGAGATGTAGCTGATTTATTGAATATTTCTGAAACAACAGTAAGACGGTGGTTAGTGGATGGCAAAATTCCTGCTTATTGTATTAATCGGCAATACCGTTTTAGTCGCTCTGAAATTGAAGATTGGTTAATTCAACATAAATTAGAAGAGCATTTCGAAGAGACACAAGAAGAACATCTTCAAAAAGGAAATATGCAATTTAGCCTTTATCGTGCTCTTTATAGAGGCGAGGTATTAAATGATGTCTTGGGAAAAAGTAAATTAGAGGTAGTGAAAAATACGATGAAATATATGGGGGAACGATTTGATCTTGATCCCGATGTATTAACAGATCTTTTTATGGATCGAGAGAACATGATGTCAACAGCTCTTGGTCATGGGATTGCCATTCCTCATACCCGAGATTTTCTTTTGGATACTCATTACGATGTCATCATAGTTGTTTATCCAAAACATTTAATTGAATATGGTGCTCTTGATACCCAACCTATTCATACGCTTTTTTTTCTCTTTGCCAGTGAAGATCGCCACCATCTGAATTTACTTGCAAAAATTGCTCATATTAACGCGAATGAGAAAACTCGAGCCTTTTTTTCCACAAAGCCTTCTAAACCACGTCTTTTAGAATTTGTTAAACATTGGGAAAATTCATTAAATAGCTAGATTTTTTAGTTATTTTAAACTACGATTTCTTTTTTTTATCAAAAGTGTGTTTCTCTTTTATAAAAATTAATAGCAGATTCTAATAAAGTCTCTTATAAGAGATATAGCTAGGAAGAATATTGGAGAAAATGTCTATTTCTTGTTTGTCCTTTGCAATGTTTTTGCACATTTCTTATCTCTCTTACTCCTGTTTAACCGAAATAAATCACGTTTTAATAAAAGGCTCTCTTTGAATTTTTATGAAAACTGTCGTTATAGGCATGTCTGGCGGAGTGGATTCTTCAGTAGCAGCGCTTATCTTAAAAGAACAGGGTTATCAAGTCATTGGACTTTTTATGAAAAACTGGGAAGAAGAAAAATGTTCTGCAGAGGATGATTTTAAGGATGTAGTGTGTGTCTGTGATCAGTTAAAAATTCCATGTTATCCAGTGAATTTTTCTCAGTCATATTGGGATAATGTTTTCTCCTCTTGTCTAAAGAATTATGCTATTGGTGATACTCCTAATCCCGATGTTTTATGTAATCGTGAGATTAAATTTAAAATTTTTTTAGATAAAGCAATAGAAATAGGAGCAGATTTTCTTGCAACAGGGCATTATTGTAGAAGAGAAATGATCAATCAAGAATGGTGTTTAATACGAGGTGCAGATCAAGAAAAAGATCAAAGTTATTTTCTCTATACACTTAAAACGTCTCTTTTAGAAAAAATTTTATTTCCGATTGGAGAAATGAAAAAAAATATAGTAAGAAAATATGCAGAATCTGCAGGATTAGTAACAGCTCAAAAACCTGATAGTCAAGGGATTTGCTTTATTGGGAAGCGAAATTTCAAAAAATTTCTTTCAAATTTTATTCCTAGTCAGAGAGGAAATTTAGAACGACTCAATGGAACAGTTGTGGGGCAACATGATGGCATTGCCTTCTATACTATTGGACAACGACGAGGATTGAATATTGGCGGCAAGGGTAAGGCATGGTATGTTGTTGGAAAGGATCCTAGCCGTAATGTCATCTTTGTCGAACAGGGAGAAAATCACCCGACTCTTTACCGTACTAAACTTACGATTCACGATTTGAATTGGGTGGGGAGTCCCCCTTCTCTTCCTTTGTACTGCACTGCAAAGGTAAGATACCGCAGTCCTGATACCCCTTGTACTGTTTTCGATGGAAATCAAGTGGTTTTTGATCAACCTCAAAAAGCAGTCACTCCTGGACAATCCATTGTATTTTACCAAGGTCACATTTGTCTTGGAGGGGGGATAATCAATTCATTTTGAACAAAAACTCTAGACATCATTAGCTTGTAGCTCCCATTTTTTCTTTTTTAAGGAGTTCTATTTCTTCAAAAACTAGTTTTTCATCTTTTACTTTGACTAGATAACGGTGAGATTCTCCTGGATTACGAATGAGTTTCTCAGCAAGAGGATCTTCAATGTGTTGCTCAATAATTCTTCTAATTGGTCGAGCACCCATCTCAGGAGAATTGTCAAGCTTAACAAGAAGATGAATCGCATCTTCTGTCAGTTCTAAATGAATTTGATGTTTAGCAAGACGTTTTTCTACTTTTTCAATCTCAAGATGTACAATTTGTCCGAGCGCTTTTTCATCTAGCGGACGGAAAATGACTGTCCCATCAATCCGGTTCAAAAATTCAGGTTTTAAGTGTTTTTTCATTGCTTTTTCAATTTTCTCTTGGATCGTTTTATAATCGTAACCACTAGTTTTGGCACTAAATCCAATCTCTGTTGAATGACGGATTAGATCAGCACCAAGATTCGAAGTCATAATCACAACTGCATGACGAAAATCGATTTTACGTCCAAATGAATCCGTTAGCCTTCCTTCTTCTAGGATTTGTAAAAGCAGATCCATGACATCCGGATGGGCTTTTTCAATTTCATCGAAAAGGATCACAGAATAAGGACGTTGGCGTACACGTTCAGTTAACTGTCCTCCTTCCTCATGTCCTACATATCCAGGAGGAGATCCAGTCATTCTGCTGATTGCAAATTTTTCCATGTATTCTGACATATCAACTTGAATAAGAGCATCTTCTCCACCATACATAAGAGTAGCAAGAAGACGTGCAAAATGGGTTTTTCCTACACCTGTTGGACCTAAGAAAAGAAAAGAACCTGTTGGACGATTTGGATCTTTAATCCCAGCTCGCCCTCTGCGAATCGCTCTACAGACAATCCCAACAGCTTCATCTTGACCAATGATTTGTAGGCGCAGAATTTCTTCCATTTTTAGTAATTTTTGAGTCTCTTCCTCTGTCAGCTGAGTAATTGGAATCCCAGTTTGAGAGGCTATCACCTGTGCAACAGCTTCTTCGTCTACAGGAATTTGATGTTCTTCCTTATGATTTTCCCATTCGCTACGAATCATTTGAAGTTTTTCCCGGAGCTTTTTCTCTTGATCTCGAAGACGAGCAGCTTTTTCATACTCTTGAGTGCTGATCGCTTTTTCTTTAGCAGACCGGGTTTCTTCTATTTCACCTTCAATAGATGAGATATCAGAAGGTTGATTCATAGTCGCAATACGCATGCGTGCACCAGCTTCATCAAGCAGATCAATCGCTTTATCAGGAAGAAATCGTCCATAAATATAACGATCTGAAAGAATAGCAGCGGCTTCTATAGCTTCATTTGAAATAGCGACATTGTGATGATCTTCATACTGTTTTTTTACACCATTTAAGATTTCAATTGTATCTTCTACACTAGGAGGCTGAACAATAATTTTTTGAAAACGGCGTTCAAGAGCTGCATCTTTATCAATATGTTTACGATATTCATCAAGAGTTGTAGCACCTATGCATTGTAGCTCACCTCTTGAAAGTGCCGGTTTAAGAATATTTGAGGCATCAATTGCCCCTTCAGCTGCTCCTGCTCCAACAATGGTATGTAGTTCGTCAATAAACAGGAGAATATTACCGTGTTTTTTAATTTCATCCATGACAGCTTTAATACGTTCTTCAAATTGCCCACGGTATTTAGTTCCTGCAATCATTAGAGCAAGATCAAGGCTAATGAGTTTCTTCTTTTTTAAATTATCGGGAACTTCTCCACGTACAATGCGTTGAGCAAGCCCTTCAACAATAGCTGTTTTTCCTACGCCCGCTTCTCCAATGAGCACAGGATTATTTTTTCGACGTCGACAGAGAATTAAAATCAAACGCTCAGTTTCTTGATCGCGCCCAATCACTGGATCAAGCTTATGCTCTCGACTCATTTCAGTGAGATCATAACCATACGCTCTTAGTGCAGGTAGTTTGTCTGTGCCCTTATCCTTCATTTTTGCCACACCACCTGATGGATTAACAGGAGGGAGTTGTAGGTTAAAAGTTTCAAGCTCTTTCAAGACCTCTTTTCGGACCTCTTGTAAGTCAATATTGAGATTTTCTAATACCTGCGCTGCGACACTATCTGATTGACAGAGTAGACCAAGTAAGAGATGTTCAGTCCCAACATAGTTATGACTGAGACTAGAAGCTTCTTCGTTTGCAAAATCAAAAACTTTTTTAACACGACCAGTTAAAGCTGGATCTCCATAGACCTGAATTTCTGGGCCATAACCAACAAGACGCTCAACTTCTCTACGTACGATTTCAAATTCTAGTCCTAGATTACGCAGGACATTTACAGCCACACCTTGACCAAGTTTTAGTAAACCTAGTAGAATATGCTCTGTACCTAAGTAATTATGATTGAGCCTTTGAGCCTCTTTTTTTGCTAGTTTTATAACTTGTTTTGCACGATTAGTGAACTTATCAAACATTGCTTTCTCGCTTATGTATCTTTTTAGAATCTAGGATATATGGTAAAAGAAATAATTAGGCAACTATCTCTTTATTCCTATAGGCTAAATTCAAAACAATGGATTTTTTAATCTGAATAGATCAACACTTGTCTTTGATTGTGTAAAGAATCATTAAAAAATCCAGTTTTTCAATTTGAAAATAGAAGCTAAACTCTCCACCTAGAGCCTCTTCACTATACCTCTGTTATCGATCTTCCATCAACCTCTTTCTGAAGAATTGGTAAATTTACAGAATAGGTGGTTTCTTATCCGTAGAAAAATGTATTAGCAAAATTTCATATCAAAAACTAAATATTTGATTTTCAATGATTGATTTATCATAAAAAATGATTTTTTTTTAAGTTTTAGTAAACTATCATTATTGGATTATGCATTGGAGATGCTTAGATACTGGGATTCGTAATGCAGCTGCAAATATGGCTTTAGATTCTGCTTTGCTTGCAGATGCAGAATATGAGAGAGAAGCTACTCTTCATTTCTACGAATGGGAGAGAGAAGCAGCAACTTTTGGATATTTTATAGATCCTAAGAAATTTTTAAATCTCGAAGAGATTGTCAACAAAAAGATTGATTTAGCTAAACGTCCGACAGGGGGAGGGATTATATTTCACAATTGCGATTTGGCATTTTCAATTATTGTACCAGCTTCTCATCCAGCTTTTTCTAATAATTCTCTTGAAAATTATGCCTTTGTAAATAGACGTGTGGTTGAAATTATTACTTCTATGACTGACCTTTCTACTCATCTTTTTGTTGAAAACTTAGAGCCTTTTGATAATGATTGTAAGAGTTTTTGTATGGCTATGCCGACAAAATATGATGTCATGATTCAAGGTAAAAAAGTCGGTGGTGCAGCACAAAGAAAAACGAAATATGGTTATTTGCATCAAGGTTCAATCGCGATCGGATCTCCTTCTGAAGGAGATCTATGTCAAGTCTTAAATCAAAAAACTAAGGTATTTGATGCTATCCGAGCCAATAGTTTTTCATTTCTTGGTGAAAATTGGACGCGTAAAGAATTAGAAGAAATACGTAGTGAATTGCGTATTCATCTTAAAAAAAGATTTATGGCTGAAGATTTATGATAAAACGTTTTTTTTCTTTTTTTCTTGTCATACTTGTTTTTTTTATCGCATTGAATCTCTCAGCCCAAGAAGAGAATACCCAGGTAATTGTTTGCGATAATGGTCTTGAAATGTTTAATTGGAATCTTGAGTTTATTCATCATGCACAACAATCGATTGATATTTCAGCTTGTTTTTTAGGAGGAGAAATTGCACGTAAATTATTAACAGCTATTGAAGCACGTTTAGAATTGGTTCCAACAATTCAAGTGAGTATTCTAACTACCCCTATCCTTATTGAAGAAGATGATTTTGTGATTATCAATCGCTTAAAAAATAAGTATCCCCAAAATTTTCGCCTTGAACAGGCTTCTTGTGTGACAATTCTATGGCCGGATGTGAGTGGAATTGATAATCATGTGAAAGTGTGTGTCATCGATGAAGAATATTTTTCGATTGGAGGCACGAATCTTGATGGATCGCAGTGTTCAGAGGGGACTTATACCCCCTTGGTACAACGTAATAAAATTTTTAGAATCATTAATGATAGCCTACCTGCTGGCATGAGGGATCAAGATATTGTAGGAAAGGGACCTATTGCAAAAGAACTTCGCGAAGCATTTTGTAAAATTTTTTCCTTATGGCATTACTATAATCAAACTGGTAAACTAGAAAAGGATCCAGAGGTTTTTTTGGATAATCCTTTTTATTTTACAATTACTCATAAACCTTTTGTCCCCTCTTTTCACCAGTCTAATCAATTGATTCATGTAGATAGTCGTCAGATGAAGTTTTTATTGAGTGGTCCACACCAAGCCACAAATTCCATTACTGAAGAATACGTGCGGTTGATTCAAGAAGCGAAAAAAGAGATCAAGATTGCGAATCTTTATTTGTGTCCAGTTGATGCGATTTTTAATGCACTGCTAGATGCAGTGAATCGAGGAATCAAGCTAACAATCATTACTAATGGGATGAGTGAGATCTCTCCTGATTATGCAAAGTATTTTTGTTGGGCAAATCGTCTTTCCTATCTTCCTTTGTTTCAAGGTGAAAAATTCAATTTTTGGCATTATTGGTCTGTAAAAGATCAAAAACCTAAAAATACACGCATTTATGAATATCACGTAAAAGATGTTCTTTTGCATAAAAAAATCCTGATTATCGATGAGGATATATTTGCTCTTGGCAGCTATAACTTAGGCTTGAAAAGCCATCTTTCAGACTATGAAGCTTTGATGGTCATCCATTCTTCAGAAGTAGTGAAGGCAATTAATCGAGTCTATACGCGTGATCTTGAACATAGTCTTGAAGTTTCATATCAAGAAGCTGTTGATTGGTATTTTAATCCATCAACAGCCTATCTAGGTTCCATTCAGAAACGTTTTAGTGGATTAATCTAAGCGATTTTATTAGAATAAACTCCATTTTGCATGGGTAAGATATGTATCTTCTATCTCTTATAATTTTGCTTTTTACATTTAATTTAGCAAAAGCTGATGAAGACAATGCGGTGATTGTGTGTAAAAATAGCCTTGAAACAGTGGAATGGGATCTTGAGTTCATTCGACATGCTCATCATTCTATTGACTTTGCCCCTTGTTTTTTTGGAGGAGAAATTGCTCGTAAGTTTTTAGCTGCAATTGAATCTAGACTTGAAGTATGTCCTGATTTACAAGTTCATGTTTTAACGTCACCTGTCTTCTTTGAGAAAGAGGATTTTGAAATTTTCGACTATCTAAAAAAAACATATCCAGAGAATTTTCATTTTGAATATGCTGCTAATGTGATCATTGTTTGGCCTGATATAGGAGGAATCAATAATCATGTCAAGTTATGTGTGATCGATGAATCCTATTTTTCAATTGGAGGAACGAATTTTGATACCACACATTGTGCCGATGGAACTTTTACTCCAGAAAGAGAATTTGAAAAATTAAATATCTTTGCAAAACTTGGGCCTGCAGGCACTCGTGATCAAGATATTGTAGGACGAGGTCCTATTGCAATAGAAATTCGACAGACATTATGTAAGCTTTTTGCTCTTTGGCATCATTATAATATGACTAATGATTTTGAGATTAACATTGATCGATTTGAAAAAAATCCATTTTACTTCGAGGTTCTTGAGAAGCCCTTTATAGAAAAATTTGAGGAATCAAAGGAAAAAATTTTTCTTGAAAAAGATCGAATGGAGTATCTCTTCAGTGGCCCCTATCAATTTTGTAATCCGATTACTCAATCCTACACTCGTTTAATCCGCGAAGCTAAAAAAGAGATCAAAATTGCAAATCTCTATATGAATCCTGTAGATGCTATTCTCGAGGCTCTCCTTGAATCAGTGAATCGGGGAGTCAAACTCACCATTATTACCAATGGGCTAAGCGAGAATGCTCCTAATTACAATAGCTATTTTGCTTGGGCGAATCGTCTTTCCTATCTTCCTTTATTTTTTGGTGAAAAATTTAATTTTTGGTCTTCTAATTTAGTCAAAAACATGGCTCCTAAAGATACGCGAATTTATGAATACCATGTCAAAGATATCCTCTTACATAAAAAAGTTATGATTGTGGACAATGCAATTGTAGTCATTGGAAGCTATAATCTTGGAACAAAGAGTCATTGTTCTGATTATGAAACGGTCATGGTAATTCATTCTCCAAAAGTTGCAAGTATGTTTGAGGAAATCTATCAAATTGATAAAGAAAAAAGTCGAGAGATTCATCCCGAGGAGGCAATTGATTGGTACTTTAATCCTCTGATTTCTTACATCGGTCATCTTCAAAAATCTTTTAGTGGATTTCTTTAACCTTATGATGGGGCTTGAAAAGGGGAATAAGATTTCCTATACTTTTATGATCACAACATTAGGATAATTTCATGCTTCATTTTTTTAGAAAGCATCAAAAATATTTTTTCATATTCACTACAATTATTATTGTAACGAGTTTTCTTTTTTTTGGGACCTATCAGGCTTTTGCCCCTGGATTAGGAGAAAATAAAGGGAATGAGATTGTCTTCTATACTCCCAATGGGAAAGGAATAAAGTCTGCTCATTTTAGTCACATGATCGATTTTCTTAACCGAGAAGACTGGATGGAATCATTTAAATTCTTCGATGGTAACTATCTGAATGATGGGTTGATTTCTAAAGATTTTCTTGAGGGAGGACTTGCCATGTGTTTATTTACACGATGCAAAGAAGAATACCAAAAGGATTTAGAGATACGACTGATGAAGGAAAGAGATTATCAACCCTATCAACACCCCTATATTTCTTCTCTATCTGTTTTAAAAATCTGGTCTCTGTTTGCTTCTGAGATTCCTGAAAAGTTAAACCTTTTACAGACAGCTGTAGATCCTCTAAATTCTTTTCAAAACCGCATGGATCTTTTTTTATCTGAAAAATGTTTTCCTCCTGCCTTTCTCACTAATTTACTTCGTTATCAAGAAAAGGAATGTTTACGTAAGTCAGCCGATCCGCGTCTAACGAAGGATCCTATCACCCTTTTTAATTATCATGATCTTAAAGATTGGTTTGGCGAAAAATTTGTAGAGCATATTGCAAAAGTGGTGATTCAAATCGCTGAAATCGCTCGTAATGAGGGATATTTTGTTTCTCGTGATGAACTACTGGCAGATATTCTAGTGAAAAATCAAAAAACCTATGATGCAATTTCAGCCAATCTTGATCTACCCATCAAGACGAGCCAAGAACTTTTAGAAATCTACCTTCATCATAAAGGGTTAGATGAATCTGCAATCCTTGATATTTGGGAAGATATTTCTTTATTTAGAAGAATGATGCAAGCCATCCAATCTACCCTTCTTGTTGATCCATTAATTTTTGAGCAATTTTATCATTCTGCAAATGAATCTGTTGTGTTGGAACTCTATCAAATGGCCTCTGATTACCGATTTAACAGTCATGAATCTAAGGAGATATTTGCAACTTATCTAGAAGCGATTAGACCAGATTCTTTAAATCATGGACTTCCTGAATCATATGCTTCAATTGAGACTATAGAGAGACGTGCTCCTGAGATTGTAGGAAAGCGTTATCCTCTTTCTGTCGGATACATTGATAAAAACCTTCTTCAAGCCAAAGTCAGTATCAAAGAGACATGGGATTGGGAACTTGCAAATTGGGATCAAATTACAACCTATTTTCCTGAACTTAAATCTATAAAGGGGACTCCTTTTGAAGTCTTAGATCGAATAGAAGATCGAAAAAAGATCGATATTTATGCAGCTGCTCAAATTGTTGAAGCTCATCCTGATTGGTTGGAAGAGGCCCTTATTGAGGCTCCGATGAAAAAAATGGATATTTTTCTATCTCCTGCTGGGAAAGGAGAATTCCTTCCAGGTCTAAGTGATAGATCTGCTTTTCAAGAGCTATTAGACCAAAAAGAGGAAATTATTGGTTATACTCAAGATCAAAAGTATTACTATCGTATTCTTGTTAAAGCTCATCCAGAGACGAAAGAAATTCTTCCTTTTAAAGAAGCAAAGCAATTTTTATCTAGATCCCCTTTAAGAAATGAGATTTCTTTTGCCTCTTATCTCGAAAAATATCGTGAAATGGCTGGATCTGGCATTTGGGAGATCGAGAAAAAAGAGATCACAGTCTCACGTGCTCAGCCACTATTCATTAAATTTGATGAGGTTATTGGTGTCAAAGATGGAGAGTTTTCTCCTGTATTTAGTGATAAAAAAGAAGGTGTCTATTGTTTTCGACCAAAGAAGATCCCCATTGATAACAACATTCGGATAGAAAAATGGATAGGCGTTCAAGAAATTCTTACAAAAGAGATCAAAATTAAATTTTTCGAATCTCTATTAAACCAAATATGTTTGATGAACTGAACGAGTCTTTATCTGATTTATCCCCTATGGATTTTTTTCAGATTCGAGCTAATTGTCTCTATGGAAAGACAATATCTAAGCAACATTTGCTTCCAAATCTTTCTCAAATATATGGACTCTCTTTTTTTGCAGATCTCTATATGGGATGGAGTGAGGAGGGAATTTCTATTGAAGTTGAGATGACAGAAAGATTTAATCAACCTAAGTTTCCTGATTTTAAGATTGCCGATTCGATTGAACTTTTCTACGATACACGTGATATTAAAACTACTGGTTATAATACTCGCTTTTGTCATCATTTTTATTTTCTTCCAGAACCTGTCGAAAACAATGGCAGTTGGGTTCAAGCGGGCGAAATAACAAAATTTCGAAATGAGGATAAACACGAGTTATCTGATCAAGACAATCTCAAAATCAAAAAAATTAAAAATGGACAGTTTAGAATTTTTATTCCTTCTAAATCTTTGTATGGATATGATCCTCTTCAGTTTCCTAGACTGGGGTTTACTTATCGCATTAATCGGCTCAATAATGACTCACAATGTTTTTCTGCTGATGATAGACATTTTATGATAGAACAACAACCTTCTCTCTGGGCAAGTTTAAGGCTTGTCAAATGAAATATACAGAATCACATGAATGGATAGTAGTGAATGAAGAGATTGCTACAGTCGGAATCTCTGATTATGCAGAAAAAGAGTTTGGGGAAATTGTCTATATTGAACTGCCAGTTGAAGGATCTTCTGTTAAGGCAGGAGATGAAGTGATTGTTTTAGAATCAACTAAAGCAGCTGTTGATATCTATACTCCTGTGAGTGGGACGATTGTTGCGATCAACTCTTCATTACGCGATCATCCAGAAAAGGTCAATACCTCTGCAGAAGAGAATGGTTGGCTTTTTAAAATTCGGTTAAGTAACCCAGCGGAACTTGATCTTCTTATGGATAAAGAAACATATCAAAAATATATTAAAAATGTTTGATTTTTCTTAAAAATTCATTCCTTGTTAACACCTTTTTTCAAAATATAAAGAGAGCTTATGGCAAATCAAGTAACAAATGAAGAATTAGTGACTTTATTTTTAGGAGAAGGTGATGTTTTGAATCAATTAACCTACCGCCAAGAGCAGGAAAAAGCTTTAGTAGAAAAGATCAATCTTTTGGCTTTACAAACCCAAAAAGAAAGTGTTCTCGATATTATGTTTAATCAAAAATTAGATATAAGGATTATGGGGAAATTTAAAAATACAGGGGTGTCTTACCAACCAAAAAAAGAAGGTATAGAGGTTTGGCTTGCTTGTAAATATAAGAGAGAAGTCTTGGGAGCTAATCTGACATCGAGCAGTATAGCTCAAGCTGTCAATGGTCTTTTTACAGATATTTTGAAGAAAATACAACCAGTAAAAACAGCGGGTCGGCAATTATTTAAAACACCATCCTACAAAGATGTAGTGAAGAAAAAGGAATTATTAGCTTTATCTGATCTAGAAGATGAAATTAAGAGAAAAGAACAATTCTATGAAGAGCTCGTACTCTTTTTGCAAGAAAATGATCAGCTAAAATCTGTTGAAGAAGAGATCAGAAAAAATTTGGTTTTTAGCTCTTCACAAAGAACTATTCGTACAGAAAGAATCGAGATTAATCACAAACCAGGAGAGATTTTATTCAAACTGGAGTGTCAATTTCATTTTGAATATGGAAAAAAGACTATTCAAAAAGATCCTCAAGAGGATGCTTTGATGTGTGAGGAGTATTTTATCTACATTAAAAATGTATGTGGGATTTTTTATAATCAAAAACTCATTGGAGAGGGAATAAAAGAAGAGGAAAGGATAGAATTAGATATCAGACACAGTGTATCAGATCTCATCAAATTAGCTCTCGCAGAAGCAAAGTTGTGGGTGAATAAACAACGAATAGAGAGGCTATCTTTTTGATTTTAATAAGTCTAATATTAGACTTCTTTATAAGATGCATAAATTTCCTAATTCCATCAAATAAGATCACACGTTGAGTTTTGATGATTAAAGTTAGCTTTAACGGTATAGGCTTTTTTTGGTATCCACAAGCTGTTCTTTTTAGAAATCATCATTTTTTTCAAGGATATGCAAGAGGCGTCTCAGATGTTTTGAACAGATCTTCTTGAATGGTAGGGGTTTTTTGACCCGTAGGAGTGGCAAGATCTATCCCGAGTAAACCCATAAAGGCCATAGCCATTAATCCTGTCATAATAAATGTGATACCCATTCCTTCAAGTCCTTTGGGAATATTAGAATAAGTCAGTTTTTCACGAATAGCTGCGATCAATGCAATAGCTAGCCACCACCCCAATCCTGATCCAAATGAGAAGATCACATTGGCGATTAATGGATATTCACGTGTAGTTGCAAATAACACTCCACCAAGAATCGCACAGTTCACTGTAATTAATGGTAAGAACATTCCTAGAGCGTGATAAAGAGGAGGAGAAAACCTTTCGATAATGATTTCAAGGATCTGTACAAAAGCTGCAATGACAGAAATAAAAATAATGAGATTTAGAAAACTTAAATCTACTTCTCCAAAGTTGAAACCAAGAAAATCAAGCCAAGAAAGTGCTCCTTGTTTTGTGACAAAATAAAATACAAACCAATTTAGTACACCGGAAGCAGTTAATACAACAGTGACTGCCATTCCAAGTCCATTGGCTGTAGTAAGGCGATTAGAGCAAGCTAGATAGCTACACATTCCTAAAAAATAGGAAAGAAGAATATTTTGGATGAAAACTGATTGGATCAGCAAACCAAAAAGATTTAATAATGTATAATTTCCTATCCACATAGCATTATGTTGATTTATCTTTTTTATTTATGAGATTCGTGATCCAGATAAAAAAACCAAGAATAAAAAAAGCTGCTGGCGCGAGGACCATGATACCAAAATTTTGATAACGATCAGGATGTTCTGCTGTTGCATACCAACTTTCAGGGATAATTTGGATGCCAAAGAGCTGACCAAATCCGAAAAATTCGCGCAATCCAGCAACTAAAAAAAGAATATATCCATATCCAAGACCTGCAGATAATCCATCCAAAAAAGCAGGAATCGGAGAAACATGACGAGCCATACTTTCAGTTCGACCCATCACAATACAGTTTGTAATAATCAAACCTACAAACACGGAAAGAGTTTTAGAAATATTAAAAAAATAGGCGCGTAAAAATTGATCGACGGTGATAACAAAAGAAGAAATAATGGCAAGCTGAGTAATCATTCGTACACTATCAGGAGTCACGCGACGCAAAATTGAAACGAAGAAACAAGAAAATCCTGTTACGAGGCTGACTGCAATTGCCATGGTTAAAGCGGTATTTAGCGTGGTGGTCACAGCAAGAGCAGAACAAATACCTAAAATAGCAATTAAGATCTGGTTACTTTTCCAAAGAGGATCTAGAAAATAGGTTTTAAGATTAAGCTCTTTAGTCATTTGATGTATTTTCCTTATATTTAATTAAAAATTCCCTATACGGAGTAAGAGAATTTTTATAAGCAGCTGTGACCCCATCACCAGTCAGTGTAGCTCCTGAAATTCCATCGACAGCACTTCTAGCTTTAGGTGAATCTCTATATACATCGCTTACCTTGCCTTTGACAACAATAATTCCCATATCGCTTGTTTGTAAATCGGGATTACCATCTACTGAGGCTTGAAAAATTTCTTTCCCAAAAAACTGCTTTTGCCACCATGGTTCACCAATGTTTGCTCCTAAACCTGGAGTTTCTGCATGTTCATACCAAGTGGTTCCAATGACTTTATCGTTATGTGGATTAAGAGCAAGATAGCCATAGATTGGCCCCCACAGCCCAAAACCAGAAACAGGGATGACAAAGACAGAGATTTTTTTCAGATCCTTGATCACCTCTTCTGAGGTCACTTCCATTGCATTTGATTCATTAGGTAAAATTGCATAGAAGAGTTTATAAGGAAGAGAGGCGTATCCTGTTTGGTGATGTTTTTCGAGATAATCGGATAGAATGACTTTTTGCTCTTCTAATGTAGATATTTCTCCTTTAATTGTTGTAAGTAAAGGACGGATACGAGCATTAGCAAGCTCTTTAATCTCTTCATCAGAAGCTATTGGAGGTTCTCCCTCTACTTCAATAAGAATGTTTTGATGGTGATCATATTGGGCTGGAGTAATTTTTTCTGTTGCCTCATCAAAAATTTCAAAATACCCCGTGTTATTAAGAATTTTTGCAGCAATTAACATTTGTCTGCTTTGATCGAAATTCTTTGCTTCTTCTTGAGGTGTATGCAAAAGGTAAGCAATGACAGATAAAAGTAAGCCACAGATACAACAAAGAGAAGTCATGAAGAGAAGAATTTGAAAATCAGTATGAGGAACTCGTTTATTTTTTAGTCCGACCACGAATTACTCTCCTTCGATAATAGCGAACGACATAATAATCGATTAAGGGAGCAAAGACATTTCCAAAAAGGATAGCTAGCATGACTCCCTCAGGATAAGCTGGATTAATTAAACGAATTAAAATAGTCACAATTCCTATCAATACTCCATAAATCCATAAACCTCCTCGCATCCCCGGAGAAGTCACAGGTTCAGTAGCCATAAAAACAAGGCCAAAAGCTAACCCTCCCATCAGGAATTGCCTGTGGATAGGCATAATATATCGAGCTGGATTCCAAGCTCCATTATCTACTCCTGTTTGAGTAGAAAAAAATTGAAAAAGATAAGCAGTAGCAAATGCACCAATCCCATAGGCGACCATCGTACGCCATGCTCCCACTCCTGTATAAATCAAAAACAAACTACCAAGTAAGCAAGCAAATACAGAAGTTTCACCCATGCTTCCTAAAACATTGCCCCAAAAGAGGTTGCCATCAGTAAATTTTTCTAATCCAAAAATCGATTCTGTCGCATGATAAGCAGCAGAAAAGTTCCCTGGTAATAGACCTAGCCCTCCTTCTGTGATGGGGCTAGTTAAAAAATCACGCATTTGATCAATTGTCAGACTTCCTAGTTCTGCACTGTGGTTACCAACTTCATTCCATCTATTGAAATACGATTGGATTAATTCATAATGAGGTGCTTTTGTACCAAGTGTATTTGTGGCAATTGCACTGACATGGATTTGCTTAATTTCTGGAATTGCTGTGTTTAATCCTTGAAGAGCTGTTGCTTGTGAAAATCCATCAATTTCAGATAGACCAGCCTCAGTATTCATTTTTTGTAAACTTTGTGTGATAGTTGTTGGATTACTCCCTACCCAAACATCTCCTGTCATTTTTCCAGGAAAAGTAAAAAATAAAAAAGCCCGTGCTGTAAGAGCAGGATTTAAAATATTCATACCTGTTCCACCAAATAGTTCTTTTCCTATAACCACCCCAAAAATCACAGCTACAGCTACCATCCAGTAGGGAATGGTAGGAGGGAGTGCTAATGGATAGAGAATGCCCGTCACCAAAAAACCTTCTGCAATTTCATGTCTTCGAATTGAAGCAATAATGCCTTCACAGACTCCTCCAACAGCATAGCTGATGAATGTCACTGGAAGAAAAATCTGGATTCCCTCTTTAAGGATCATCAAATAGCGATGATTTGCAAATGTAAAGGAAAAATAGCCTTTAAAAGAAGAAGAGGCGATCAGATAGTTTTTCATAAGCTTTGCATCTCCGCTGCCATAGACAATTTTTTGCAATCCAGTGTTCCAAATCGTCATGAGAATCACTGGAACTAAAGCAATACAAACAATCATCATCCATCTTTTTAAGTCGATGGCATCGCGAATAAAAGGGGCAGATTTTGTATTTAAGGGGACTTCATAACAAAACGCATCGATAGCTGAGACAAAAGGACGCCATCTATAAAAAGGTTTCCCTTTTTCAAAAAAAGCTAATTGAAAATCTAAAAAACGTCGTAACATACTTCGAAAAGTAGCAAATTTTTTGGTAATTGAGAAGAAAAAAGCCTTTTTCTTCTCTCTATTTATCTGTAATCTTCAGTAAAGTGAATCATTTTAAACACATTCTATTTTTTTCTTTGATCGGTTTGCTTATCGGTATTTTCCTTTTTCCCGATAAGCTTTTCCTTGCCTCTATCCATTATCAAGCTACCCGCTATTTCCACAAGGTGGCTGGACTAGAATTGAATTACAAAGCTTTGATTTGGGAAAATGGGCAAATCATATTTAAAAATGGAGCCCTTGTAAAACCAGGAAAATGCCAGGCAGTGTTTACTGAGGCTTGCCTCTCTCCTCATTTAGATTTTAAAGATCAGGCAATCGGAGGAGTTCTAGAAATAAAAGGATTAAAGATACTCGATCAAAAAGTAAAGTCTCAAAAATTCCCTTCATCTTTTCCTTCTTTTTCTCCTTTTTTTAAGTGTGATCTTAAAACTGTAATTCAAGATGGAGAATTTATATTTACAGATCAGAATTTAGGAAGCCCTTCTTCTAATGATCATTTACACTTCGATCTTGAATGTCAGCTTATAGAACAAGAAGCTTTTGGATTTTTTACATGCACGTGGAATGACAATGAGCCAAATTTAAGAACAGATTTTTCGATGATGAAAAATGGATTTATTCATCTTAAGACAAATTTCTTATCTAATTCATTACCAAAAATATATGAGATTATCTCACATTTTTTTTATACCTATATCCCTGATTCAATGATGCAATGGGATTTTAAATCTGGAATAGTCAACGGAAATCTTAATCTCTCCCTTTATCAAGGTCTTCCTATGTGTATTCAGGGCACAGTCTATTTAGCTAATCTACATGCAGAGAATAGATTACTCGAATTAATAGGAGAGATTGATTCTTGCGAAGCAGATTTAGATGTCGATCTTTCTTCAGTAGAAACGATACACGGAGATGTGGTTCTACAAGGAGGAAGGTTAGCTCTTCAGAAAACAGCTAAATTTTGGCAGGGATTATGGGATTTAAGAAATTTACATACTCAAATTTGTGTACGAGAAGGAAAAGTTGAAAGCTCAATTTTAGCAGGAAATTTTATGGGAATGGATGGAGGACTGATTCTTGATTGGCATGCAGATAGCCTCATTCAAATGGATTTTCAGGGAGATTCAACTGCAATTTCCACCTTTTTCCCTGATGATTATCGAGATAACTTGCGTGAAGTATTCGCGAATGATCATTTTAATTTAAAAGCCTCTGTTTCCAAATTGAAATCAGGTTTAGAGCTAGAGGGAAATATTCTCATTAAAGGAGAAGAAGAATATGCACTTGCTTTTGGCTGTCTATTTGGGAAAGAACAAAGAGGGATCAAAGAGATTGCTGAAAATTTACCTTTTTCTCTTTCTAGATCAGTTGATTTGTTTTTAGATCATGTTGCTGATCAGTTTTGTCTTTCACAAAAATGGCTTGGATGGTTTACAGGTCAACAATTTCCTTTGGAGAAATTTCTTTCTCCTTTTCTTTTACAAAATCTTGAGATCAAAGCGTCAGGTTTAACAGATTTTCAGGGGACTTTTGATGAGAACTATCTTATTATTTCTTATGAGGGAAAAAATTTTCAAATTGACAACCCTCACTTTTCTTTATCTGCTGACTGTGTTGAGCAGGGGCATGATCTAAATGCTGTCTATCAAGTGAATTTGCAGACATGGGACTATGTTGGGGTTCTTCCTTTGAAAAATGTCACCTATTATCACAAGAGCCGTGATCTATTATTTGAATCTGGTCATGCCATGGCTTATTTTCAGAATAATTTTATGCATATTGAGGAGATTGAAATTTATTCAAATCAGCTATTATTAAAAGGTTCTGTAAAAATTGAAGTGAGAGAGGTTAATGATATCGATTTAAGAATTTCTGCAGACGATTTTTCTGGTTCTGCCTCCGATTTACAAACACTTCTCTCTCATTTTTGCGATTCGATTTTTTGGGAGATTCCATTTGAAGGAGAGGTAGAGAGTGAAGGAAAAGGTTGTGTATTTTGTTTTCATCTTGACCCTCATCCAGTTCTGATTTCAGGAAATTTTGAAGGAAAATTCGCAGGGTTTTTTAAAGAACTTCAGTTAAGATGTGGGGGACGTATTGCTTATGATCTAAATAACATCATATTTGATATTTCGACAGACTTTTGCTCTTTTCAAGGACTCGCTAATCATCATGAGATTCTATGTCAAGGAGAAGGCATCATGTTTCACGCTAATCGTTTGGCTCAAGATTTAGATGTGACACATTTTGCCTATAAAAACTGGGAAGGTTTAGGGAAGATTATATGGGATGGGCAAGAGATTTTTTTGCGGGATTTTCATCTCTACGATAGAGAAAAAAAAGGAGAGATGGCTTTTTCAGCTATCTATCATCGTGAACAAAAAGAGTTGAAAGGAAATCTTGAATCTTTTCAATGGAAATTGAGTAAATCTTCTTCTCTATGGAAACCAGTTGGAGAGATTATGAGCACAGGAAAATTTGAATGGAATCTTAGGGACGGATTAAATGCTCATTTAAACACTGCTTTCCACAATCTTGAGTTTGGAGGGATACATTTTGGAGATGGTGATGCATTGACCTGTATATATTCCTCCAAGAAAGGATTAACAATTGAAGGTTTAGAAGTAGATATTCCTACCCCGACAGGATTTGAAAAATATAAATTAGGTCGCTTTTTCTATGATTTAAATGAGCAAAGATGTTGTTTTGAAGAATTTGATATCTCTTTACCTCCAGAAAAATTTCCCTGGATGACAGAGCTTATAGCCAATCTTTTTCCAAGTAAAATTTCTCCAAATCTTTTGCAATGGATAAAAGCGTTAAAACAAAATGAACCCTTAGAAGGGCGTCTTTCAATTGAAATGATTCCTGATAAATTATGGCTTCATCTGGTTTTAAAAGATGGAACCTATAATGTTTGTGGTCAGAAATTTAATATTGAAAACTTTTTTCTTCTCTATGATCCTCTCCATTTTAATCTTTGGATGAAGATCCTATACCAAGACAATGACTATTGGGCTCATGTGGTTATGGATAGTGAAAATGTCAATAAGGGAATACTCAAGATTAGTGATGATGAATTATCTCCAGACATTTCCAGTGAAAAGGGATTAGTATGTGAATGGAGCTATGATTACCAAACTGGATTACATATTGATCGTATTACAGGGGAAGTACGAGGATTAGAGTGTGCTCTTTATTCATCTAAATCCCTTAATCTTTCTCAAGAGAACACATTAAAAGGGAAAATTCACTTCGATACTTTTGAATTATCTCATCTTTTTGGCCCACGATTAGGAGAGATAGTCAACCATTTTTCTATCTTAGGTCATTATCTTTTAGAAGGCGTTTTGACAATTCCTGAGTGGAATTTCAACTACTTTTCATTTTCTGGCAGTTTAACTGGATCAAAAATTCAATTTGCTGGGTTTGCATTTGATACAATTGTTTCCGAGGTAGTGTATGATCGAAATCATTTTAGCTTCACTAATCTGAATGTGATAGATTGGGCGGGTTATCTGTCAATTGGGCAAGTGAATCTTTTTCAAGAGATGGGAATCTGGTCTTTCTTCTGTGATAAGCTCACCCTTGAAGAAGTACGTCTTTCTCGTCTTAAAAGTCCTTGGATTCGTTCACATTTGCGAAATAGATCTTTATTACGTTCCTTTTTTATTCGTAGATTTGATCTCACAGATTTTTGTGGTAATCTAAATGCTCTTGATAGTTTTAGTGGGGAGGGAACTTTCGAATTCACGAATTTGCCGAAGAAAACTCTCTTCACTAATCTTCTTTTCATTCCTACAGAAATTACTGCTAGAATTGGTCTCGATCTCACGAATTTTATTCCTGTTCGTGGTTGTGTCGATTATAAAATTTGTGATGGTAAGATTATTTTTAATGAGTTTAAGGATATGTATAGTGAAGGAAAGCGTTCTCGTTTTTACTTAGTAGAGGGGAGTCCTGCTTACATTGATCTAAAAGGTAACCTGAATTTTAGGCTTAGAATGAAGCAATATAACCTTCTTATGAAGTTAGCTGAATTTTTAACAATCAGTATCAAGGGGACACTTTTACATCCCAAATACACCTTTAGTAACCAATTTGAAGAGGAATAGCAACTTATAATGAACCCTCCTTTAAGGAAGAGAAATATTCATTGTCTCGATATGAGAGGCTCTACCACGCCACATTACAATACCCTGATTCGCCTCATTAAGGGTGACTTTAGGAGAAATCACTGCTTTATTAATCAAGGTTTTTGGTTCAGACCATGTTGAGGTAGAAGCATCATAAGTTGCTGCTTGAATTGAGGTTGGATAGTTCTGAATCCAAACTGCAACCGCATTTCCTCCAGCATTTACAGCAATATCTGGAGCTGCATTAATTCCTCCATTTGAAATTTGAATAGGTTGAGACCACGAATTTGTTAAAGGATCAAACTGAGAAACAAAAATCTGACCTGCACTGGTATTGATCGTATTTAACCAGACTGCAAAAGCCACTCCATTTAAAGCAATACCAAATCTTGGAAAAGTACCTCTACTAATTGTTAAAGATTGTAGCCAATGAGTGCCATTAAAATATGCTGCTTGGATTTCAGTGACAGAGGTATGACTTGTCCACACTACCATTCCTTTGCCATCCTCTGAGATTTTTACATGGGGATGTTCAATATTTCTTTCTTCGGTAATGGTAGTAATATCAGATGTAATAGTTAAGCTATAAGCTGATAGATGAAAAAACATACATAGGAAAGAAAAAAAGTATTTCATTCGAATGGATTTCCTTTCATCATCAACCATCCCATTTTTGATCTAAAAATTTAAATCTAGTATTTCAAAATACGAAGAGATTAACCTTGTTAAACAAAAAATAAATCAAAAAACATGCAATCAAGTCAATTTTTTTTTAGTAAAGCTCTAAAATTATTTTCCGACATTTTATTTCCACAAATATGTCTACATTGTTATCGAAAAACATCTTATTTGATGTGTCAAGAGTGTGCTCTCTATTTTGAATTGATTGATCCATGGAAACGCTGTTATTTTTGTTTTAAAGAGAAGGGAGACCTTCCTTGTTTCAATTGTAAAGATAAAAAAGAATTGAATCTCAAGATGGCTGCTTCTCTAGAGTATATAGGTTCTGTTCAAACATTTGTGAAAAAAATGGCCTCTTTCCAAAAAGTATATCTGGCTAAAATAGCAGGGGCATTTATGTTTTTACAGTTTGAAAGATTGGGATGGGAACTACCTGACCTGGTGATACCAGTCCCACATTCTGTTTGGTTTCAAGATCATATGATGCTTCTAGCACAAGCCTTTGCAAAATATGTCAAGAGGAAGGTCTACCCATGTATAGGACGGCGAATGACTCTTCTTCCACGAAGAAATTTTCATGAAGAGGAGTTTGAAGCTCCTCAAAGGACAGAATGTTACCTAAAAAAAAAGGCGAATATTAAAGGTAAGACTCTTCTTTTGATCGATAATGTCATGCAAAGAGGAGAAGCCCTAAGTCAAAAAGCTGATCTACTAAGACAAGGAATGGCTAAAAAAATTTATGTTATGGCATTCACAGAAATGATGTCATAAATAAAGTAGGGTCTTTTCAAAGAGGGTGTTCTTTAGCAGGATCTTGAGTGACATTTACATGGCCAATCAGTTGGACACCTTCATCAACACATAAAGATCTAGCTTTTATATCTCCTTTAATCAAAGCTTCTCCTCTTAGTTCAAGTTTTTCTTGCACTACAATATTGCCCTCAACTTCTCCTTCGATGACTGCTTCACGTAAATTAAGATTTGCTTTAACTTTCCCTTTCGGTCCAATAATCACTTTCCCTTGTGAAAGTAGTTCTCCTTCAAATGAACCATCGATACGCAGTAGGCGTTCGAAACTCAGTTCTCCACGAAAAGTGACTCCTTCACCAAGAGTAGTTTCTGGATCTTCTTCTTTCATAAAATGATGAGGAAGAGAGGCAGTGTCTTCAGAAATATTCCAT
The DNA here is from genome assembly GCA_041395025.1 of Chlamydiales bacterium. Lineage (NCBI taxonomy): Bacteria > Pseudomonadati > Chlamydiota > Chlamydiia > Chlamydiales > Chlamydiales bacterium. Next base: position 438,092 of record JAWLBH010000001.1, on the reverse strand, counting down.
TGCTGCTCATCTTGACTCTCATTAGGAAGAGAACGGTTAGAAGCTCTTCCTACTTGAGGATGGGGTTTATCAAAAATTCGAGGAGGAATTTCTTCCTTTATTGATCCATATTTATAAGGAGATGAAGTATGGGGCTCTTGATCGTAGATTAATGCATTTTCATCTAATGGATTTTTTGTTGGACGGCGAAACATAGTATACCTAATTTAAATAATTAATCCTCAATATTGCGTCGACAAAAGGCAATCTGTCGTCTTAATGATTCATCTTTTTTGATTTTATTTTCAATAGTCTTACATGCATGTAAGATTGTAGAATGCGTTTTACCGAAAGAGTTGCCAATCATCATTAAAGAATCATTAATCATTTCTTTAGCTAAGAACATAGCCGCTTGTCTCGCAATAGCAATCTCTTTAGTCCGTGTTGTTCCCTTTAAATCATTGACACGTACTTGGAAAACAGTCGAAACACTTTTGAGAATATTTTCAACAGAGACTTTCTTCTTAGGAGCGACTTGGAAGAGCTCACTCAATGTCTCTTCAACCAGTTGTTCAGATACTTCTTGTCCTAGGAGACGACAGTGAGCTGTTAAACGGTTAATAGCTCCTTCAAGTTGACGAACGTTGCTAAAAACATGCTCAGCAATAAAAAAAGCTACTCGATTTGGAATCTTCAATCCCTTCTGATCAGCTTTATGTTGCAAGATAGCCACTTGAGTCTCTAAATCAGGCATACCGACATGCGCAACAAGCCCCCATTCCATCCGTGCTACAATTCTTTCAGAGAGTTTGAGTTGTCCAGGAGGTTTATCGCTGGTAATCACAATCTGTTTGTTTTGATTAATTAAACTTTCAAATGTATTACAGAATTCCTCTTCAAAGTTTAATCGATTCTGTAGAAATTGAATATCATCTACGAGTAAAATATCTAAAGAACGGTAAAAACGCTTCATTTTATCAACAGATTTACTACGCAGATTGTCAACGAGATCGTTGATAAATCCTTCAGTAGTGATGCATTGTACACGTAATTTTTTATGATTTTCATGCACGTGATGACCAATACCATGTAATAAATGTGTCTTTCCTAACCCGACACCTCCATGGATAAAAAGAGGATTATAAGAACGACCAGGACGGTTAGCAATTCCCATTGCAGCCGATTTCACAAATTGATTGGAAGGACCTTCAATAAAATTATCAAATCGATAAGAAGGGTTAAGTTTTAGTTGATATTCATGCGTGTCTTGAGTGGAAGATGATGTAGGTATTGTAGATAATGTAGGTGTGGTATGCTTTTTTTGATCAGCAATGACAAAAATAATTGCAGGTTCACCCTCACCATTGATCGGTAAAAAAGAACATAAATCACGTGCATAATTATCTAGCAAATAAGCTTTAACAAAGATATTTGGGACTTCTAAAGTTATAGATTCTGAAGAGGATTCCAAGACCTTGATAGGAGCTAGCCAATTTTCAAAGGCAATTAAAGAACAGCGTTTTTTTACGTATTCAAGAAACTGTGTCCAAGTGCGAGTATCGCATGTCAGCATAGAAATTTCCTCTGCATGAAGATATAAACAATGTTTTCCACAATAGCTTCAGAGCCATATTTTTGAGTTGTAAACAAGATTGAGAATGTACCATCTGGTTTGTTAGGTCGCAAGGAGTTTAATATGCAAAAAAAAGAAGATAGAGACTAAATGTTTCATCATCAAAGTAGTTTGATTGAAAAAAAATCAAAAATAATTTTAAAAAATTTAAATTATTGATAATAAATATTGTAAACAAATTTTCCACAAAATTTATGAAGTAAGAATCTCTTGTTAAATCTTTTGGAAATTGATTGACTATCCTTTTAAAAATAGAAAAAGCAGGTATAAAAAAATCACCAACAACATATTATTTCAGTCACCATTAAGCCTCTCTTTTTATCGCTTCCAAAAGCGTGAAATTTAAAATGAGGAAAATAGTCTCTAGCTATATTTAAAAAGGGGAGCATATTATTTGGAATAGAACTAGGAGGAATGTGGATCGGAGATCAGAATAATAAAGCCCCTGCTTTATCGACAAGGATTAGTAATAGGTAGTCAATAAAGCAGAGACATCATTAGCAATAGTTAAATCTTGACTTTTTTCAAGCTCTTTTGCAAGTGCAAAAGCTTGATTTTTTTCGCTCGAAAGTAGTAGAGCTTTTACTTTGTTAAGCTGCGTTAGTTCATGGGAAGGATCGAGTAGAAGCGCTCGATTAAGAATTTCAATCGCTTTTTTTCCATTGCTCATTTGCAAATGAAGCGCACCAAGAGTTTGCATGTCGTAAGTGTTTGAAGGATCGATGATGACAAGGGCTTCAAAAAAAAGAAGTGCTTTGTTATATTGTCCTTCTCTTAAAAACGAAAAACCTGCAAATCGAAGTTCTTCGATTTGCTCATCTGTCCATCCTAAAATAGATCTCCAATTAGAAGAAGTCATGATGTTTAGGCCTGTACAAATTGGCACATACGTGTAATCACAAAATTGATCATATCGTTTACCTGCTTGATTCCTTCGATCATATGAATAATTGCTTCGCCTTCTTGATTCAGTACATCTTGACTAGTTTGTGTTTCTTTTTGCTTATTAGAAAGCCTGCTTTCAGCTTGAGTATTTAGAAAGGTGCGAATTTTATTTATATCAGCAATTTGCTTTTCAGGTGTTCCTAATGAAGGGGCAAGATAAGGAGAAGCAGCTAGCCGTTGTGAGTAATAGTTTTCAGGAATATTGAAGCCAGCCCATGTTTTTTTTCGATAGGTCTCCATGAGCCGAACTATCGCAGATAATTTTGGAATCAGATCCAAGATACTCGTTTGTTTTGCGACTAGATAGGATTGACTTATTGGAAGATGATATTGCTTATAAAAAGCTTCTACTTCCTCCTGATCCCGGGCAAATCTCTCATGAGCATGAATATCGTAGTTATAAATTTTCACCATATTTCTATTTTAACTATTTAAATCGTTTGAATCACGCAAAATGTTTTGTAAAATTCTGATATCATTTTATATTAGCATAGATGGCTATAAAAGACACTTTATCTCTTACTATTCCTGCTTCTCCTATTCAATATGATGTGGTTTTTGGAGAATATCTCTTGAAAGAGGTTTTTGTATTTCTTAAGTCTTATCCTTTTAGAGATCTTCTTATTACAACAACAACGATTGCAAAGTTTCTTCCTGATATCCAACATCATAAGATCATTCTTCAGGAAGAGCTACCTATTAAATCTCGTGGAATGAAAGAAAACATCGAAGATCTTTTAATCAAAAAAGGGTATGGCCGTGACACTTGTTTAATCGCTGTTGGAGGAGGAGAGCTTCTTGATCTTATTGGATTTGTAGCTTCAACTTATTGTCGTGGAATACCTTATATTTCAATTCCCACCACTTTAATTGCAATGACAGATGCTTCCATTGGAGGGAAGACAGGGGTGAATCTAAAAGATGCAAAGAATTGGATTGGAACTTTTTATCATCCTATGAGAGTGTTTATTGATTTCTCTTTGCTCACTACTCTTCCTCAGCAAGAATTTGTTTATGGCCTTGCAGAGACAATCAAACATAGCTTGATTGCTGATCGTGATTTTTTTGATTTTCTTGAGTTAAATTATGTTGATATTCTGGCAAGAGATCCCTTGCTTATTCAAGAAATGATTCGTAGAAGTTGTTTGATTAAGCAATCTATTGTAGAAAAAGATCCTTATGAAATAAAGGGTTTACGACAGATATTGAATTTTGGCCACTCAATTGGTCATGCTTTAGAGACTTTTTCTAATTATACTCTTGCTCATGGACAGGCTGTATTCATCGGAATGTTAGTTGAAGCAGCAATAGCAAGACGTCTTGGTTACCTTTCTTCGGCTTCTTATGAGCGTATTCGCAGGTTTTTTGATAAACTTCCTATTCGGGTAGATCTCCCTTATGATTTTCCTTACCAAGGGTTAGCTGTTGATAAAAAAGGAGCTTACCAATTTGTTGTTCTTAGAGACTTGGGGTTAGTAGTTTCCTCTAATGGGAAGTATACAGCGGATTTAACAAAAGAGTATTTAGATCTGGGTTGGCAAGATGTTATGTGCTCCTATTAGGACAGATTCATTGAAAGCAGTCAAATTAGCTAATGCAAAAGCAGATTTGATTGAACTACGTCTTGATCTTTTTACCCCAAAAAATCTTAGAGTCCTTAGATCAGCTTGTCAGAAACCTGTGATTTTTAAACTGAGTCGATTTGATCCTTCTATCCTCTCTTTTGATCCTGACATGATAGATCTTCCATTTGGAGTTGAGATTGATTTACCGCTTCCTCGGATTTGTTCCTACCATGATCAAGAGAGAACTCCTGATCTTGAACACTTATATAAGAAAATAAAAGCATATAAAGCAGATTATTATAAAATTGTGACTTATGCTCGATCCACATCAGATTCTCTAAGAATGTTGGAGCTGATGAAGAAGACAGGTGTCATTGGGCTTTGTATGGGAGAGATGGGGAAGATCACTCGAATTTTAGCTCCAATTTTTGGAGCACCATGGAATTATGCTCCATTATCTTTGTCACAGGTCACAGCGGATGGGCAGCTTTTACTCGATGAACTTCTTTCTACTTATCACTACCATACTCTTTCTAAAAATACAGGAGTTTATGGTTTAATAGGGGATCCTATTTCCAAAAGTGTTGGAGATCGAATTCATAATTTTGCATTTCATCAATTAGGGTTAAATGCTGTTTACATAAAGATGAGGGTTAAAAAGCATGAGTGTTCCGATGTACTCCTGCTTTGTGAAAAAATTGGATTTAAAGGTTTAAGTGTAACGATGCCTTTAAAAGAATTAGTTAGAAAAAATCAAGCTATCAATACAGTGGTCTTTTCTAAAAAAAAACCTAGGTATTTTAATAGTGATGGACTAGGGGCTTTACGAGTTCTTGAAAAAACTATTCCTCTCAAAGGGAAACGCATGGTCATTCTTGGGGCTGGAGGGACAGCTATTGCAATTGCTGATGAGGCAAAGAAACGAGGAATAGATGTCTGGATTGCGAATAGAAATTTAGCACGTGCTCGTAGAATCACACCGAATGTACTGACTTTAGAAACCTTTGCTTCTAAAGGGTATGATATCCTCATCAACTGTACTCCAGTCTGTCCAGTTTCTACAAAGCAACTTATTAAACAAAGGATTGTGATGGATACAATGATCTCACCAAAAATGACAAGATTGTTACAGGCTGCTCAAAAAAAAGATTGCCTACTGATTTATGGATTAGATATGTTTATTCAACAAGCAGTTGATCAATATTGTTTTTGGTTTGAAGTAGACTGAGGTGGAAACTAGAAATTTTATTTTCTTTTTAATTTCTCATTATTTCAAAACGATTGTTTTTATTCCGTGATTTAAAACGAAGAGAGAATCCAATAAATATGAATCATTCAAGAAAATTTTCTAACGTAGATGAAAATGCCACTTAAGATCAACAATGCCATTGAATGAAAGGAATCAGATTAAAAAATTGGAAAATTTATCCATCTCAACTTAAGGGTAAGTTAACAGTTCCTTCTTCAAAATCGCAATCAATACGTGCTCTACTTTTTGCAACCCTTGCAAAAGGGAAAAGTGTTTTAACAGATCTTCTCCCTTGTCCAGATATGATCCATACCTGTCGCTTATTAGGTGCAGATATTCAAGAGAGAGAGTCAGTTGAAGTCAATGGATTAGGAGGGAAGATTGATGGAGCAAAAGATATCATCAATGCTGGTAATTCAGGTTTGATTCTGCGTTTGGTAGGTGCAATAGCAGCTCTTTCGTCTAAGCCAATTATTATTACAGGAGATCGATCGATTCGTGAATCTCGTCCGATTATTCCTTTAATCGAAGGATTAAACCAGTTAGGTGGATTAGCATTTTCAATTTTAAAAAATGGTCAGCCTCCAATTTTTATCCAAGGCCCAATTAGATCAGGCTATGTGAGAGTTGATGGAGAGGATTCACAGCCTATTTCAGGATTGTTAATTGCTGGAGCTTTAGCTCCCGGACCAGTAAAAATTTTTGTGAATAATCCAGGAGAAATTCCATGGATAGAACTCACGCGACACTGGTTAGAAAAATTTGGTATTTCATCTATGGCTTACCAAGGTAGTTATTACGAAATATCTGGTAACGCTTTGATTGAAGGATTTAGTTATAAAGTCCCTGGAGATTTTAGTTCGTTAGCTTTCCCTCTTGTAGCCGCGATCTTGACCAATTCAGAAGTCTATTTTGATAATCTTGATTTTGATGACTTGCAACCAGATAAACAGCTAATTACCATTCTACAGCAAATGGGTGCCAAGATTGAATTAGAAGAGAAAGGATTATGTGTCAAGAAAGGAGGAAAACTACATGGAATGCAAATTAATGTGAATGGATGTATTGATACCCTTCCTATCCTTGCAGTCTTAGGATGTTTAGCTGAGGGAGAAACTGAGCTAGTCGGTGGAAGAATTGCACGTAAAAAAGAATCTAACCGTATCACTGCGATGGCAACTGAATTAAGAAAAATGGGTGGTCGTATTGAAGAGCAAGAAGAAGGTCTTTTGATTCACCAATCTTCATTGAGAGGGGGGATTGTTGAGAGTTATTCTGACCATCGAATTGCTCTTTCTCTTGCTGTTGCAGGATTAGCAGCTAAGGGAAAGACAGTGGTTAAAAATATTGGATGTGTAGTAAAGACATTTCCAAATTTCCAACATCAAATGCTTTCATTAGGGGCAGACATCCAATGATTTTATCCGGTCTATTTTGTGCGGGAAAAACCACTTTAGGTCGATTATTAGCCCAGCAAATGCGATTGCCATTCTATGATTCAGACTCTATGATGGAAGTGGTTTATAGAAAACCAATTCGATTGCTTTGGCTTGAACACGGTGAAACAGTTTTCCGTCATCTTGAACATCAACTTGTCATGTCTCTAAAAAAAAAACCTGCAATTATTGCCACAGGAGGAGGGACATTGTTATTTGAGCAAAACTATATGCATCTCAAGAAACTCGGTGAGATTGTCTATCTAAGAACATCTATATCCACTCTATGGGAACGCATCCAAAGACGAGGACTCCCAGCTTATGTGGATGCTATCAATCCTCAGACACAGATCGAAGAACTTATTAAAGAACGGATTCCAATTCTGGAGAGACGCTGTGATCTCATTTTTGATACGGAAGATCTATCTCCAAATGATTGTATAGAGAGGTTAATAAAGATTTTTCATACAAAATATTGAGGTGTTTGAAAATCTATGAAGGAAAATGGATCGAGTTTTTAAGGATCTAATTCACATCTTTTTTATGAATGAAGTTTTTCATCTCTAAAAACGCTTCTTATGAGAGATTGGATTAGTATTTAATAGAAATTGTCTGATTAGTTAGCAATGCATTGTTGTTTGTTTTTGACACGAAATTTGATCTATTTTAAATTTTTATCAATGCGTAACTCATTTGGTCAAATTTTTCGAATCACGACTTGGGGAGAATCCCATGGAAAGGCAATAGGGGTTGTGATTGACGGATGTCCAGCTGGTTTAGAAATCTCTGAAGAAGAGATTAACCAGGAGCTTGCTAAGCGAGCGCCTGGTAAACAGCCAAATACTTCTCAGAGACAAGAAAGTGATTTAATTCAACTGCTTTCAGGAGTCTTTGAAGGTAAAACCACAGGGACACCAATTTCTATTTTAATTCCAAATCAAGATATAGATGTAAGCAAATATGAACCAATTAAAGATTTAGTCCGTCCAGGACATGCAAATTTGACCTATTTAAAAAAATATGGAATCTTTGATTATCGTGGTGGGGGAAGAGCTTCAGCTAGAGAGACAGCTTGTCGGGTCGCAGCAGGTGCAATAGCAGAAAAATTATTGAGTCAAGAAGGAATTTATGTGAAAGCTTCTTTAGTCGAAAGAGGGGAACTTAAGGAGAAGGATTCTGCAGGAGGAATTGTAGAAGGAAGAGTAGAGGGGGTTCCTGCTGGATTAGGTGAGCCAGTTTATCTAAAAATGGAAGCTCTTTTAGCACAAGCCATGCTTTCCTTACCCGCAAGTAAGGGATTTGAAATTGGTGAAGGATTTAAAGCAGCAGGTATGTGTGGCTCAGATCATAACCGCTGTCCGACAGGTGGAACCCTTGGAGGGATTACAGATGGTGAGCCGATTGTTTTTCGGGTTGCATTCAAACCAACATCTAGTATAGGAAAAGCTCAAGAAACAAAAACTTTAAAAGGAGAAAAGGCAACACTTATCCTACCAGAGGGTTCTCGTCATGACCCATGTCTTGCTATTCGAGCCGTGCGTGTTGTACAATCAATGGCTGCCCTTGTGGTAGTAGATACATTCTTAATGAATAAAACATGTACCATCAACCGATCCTTATAAAGGAATTTCTTTCTTTTTTTTCTGAACAAAAAATTTATCGTTATATCGATGGAACAATTGGAAGTGGAGGCCATGCTTATGCAATTCTAGAAGCTCATCCTGAAATTGAAAAGCTATATGGTTTTGATCACGATCCTTATGCGATTGAAATCGCTGCTGCAAAGCTAGAGCCTTTTAAAAAAAAAGTGATTCTTATCCAAGCCAATGTGAAAGATTTTTGTAAGTATATTTCAGAACCAGTTGAAGGCATATTTCTTGATTTGGGGGTCTCATCAATGCAGCTTGATTCTCCTGAGAGAGGGTTTAGCTTCTATCACGAAGGTCCTCTTGATATGCGTATGAATCCCCAGAGCAATCTTGATGCTAAAATGGTGATTAATACTTATTCTGAAAAGGATTTGGGACGGATTTTTCACGAATATGGTGAAGAGCCACGTTGGCGGATGGCGGCGCGAGCCATTGTTAAAGCAAGAAACAAAAAACCCATCAAAACAACTACCGATTTGGTGGAGGTATTAAAAAATACGATAACAAGGAGAAAAGGAAAAAAAATCCATCCGATGACATTAGTTTTTCAAGCCTTGCGTATTTATGTTAATGATGAACTGAAAGGACTCACCCAAGTTTTACCAAAAGGGATCGAAAGTTTAGTCTCAAAAGGGAGACTAGGAGTATTAGCTTTTCATAGCCTGGAAGATCGAATTGTCAAGCACCTATTTCGTGACTATGCTTTAGAAAAAGGGATGGTGAAAGTCTTAACGAAAAAACCTATAGTCACTGGTTCAGAAGAGATAAAAAATAATCCACGGAGCCGTTCAGCAAAATTACGATTTATTGAAAAAATATGAATATTGGAATCTTTATCCGGATTTTTTTGTGTATCTTGATCATGGGGCTTTTCCTTTATGCTTTTATTAATCAACAGAACCATATTACCGAACTGCGATTACAGATTCCTATTAGAAATTGTGAACTTCAAGCTATTGAACAAGAAAATGTGTGTCTTCAATTTGAGATTGAATCTTTTGAAAATCCAGCTCATCTTATGGAGCTTGCTCGTCGTCCAGAATTTAGTCATCTCAAGTCTCCCTTGATGAATGAAGTTATTACTATTTATCTTCCGACACCTCGAGGAGAAAAATGAGACAAAGAAAACGACTCATTATTATTGCATTGGGAATTTTTTTTTTATTTTCACTGCTCATTGCCACTTTTTTCAAAATTCAAATTCTAGAGGGAGAGAGATGGCGATCTGCTGCGCTTGCTCAACACGAATGTATTATTCAAGAACCATTTAAACGAGGGGCATTTTATTCAAACCAAACATTAAGTGTTGGTCATCCTGAAACGATTCAACCTCTAGTATTGGATGTAACAAAATTTCATCTTTTTATTGATCCGCTTTCGATTCCTACCGAGTATCATGATGAAATGATTCTATTTTTACGTCAGCATCTCTTAATAAAAGAAGAAGAATTTAAGAAAAAAAGCAGGAGTCGTCGGATAGCACTTTGGTTAGATAGAGAGGTTAAAGAGACAATTTTAGCTTGGTGGACTGTTTTTGCAAAAGAGAGAAAAATTGCATGTAATGCACTTTATTTTGTGACAGACAATAGGCGTTCTTATCCATATGGTAAACTGCTTGGGCAGGTTTTACATACTATTAGAGAGCTAAAGGATGAAAAAACACGAGAAGGATTACCAACAGGAGGGCTAGAGGCGTATTTCAATGATTATCTTAAAGGAAAACTTGGAAAACGTAAACTTCTTCGCTCTCCTCTAAATCAACTGGAAATTGATAAGGTGATTGAAGAGCCTGAAGATGGAGCTGATATTTATTTAACAGTTAACCACTACATTCAGGCAATTGCTGAAGAGGAACTTGAAAAAGGTGTACTCGCTGCTCAAGCAAAGGGAGGATGGGCAGTGATGCTAAATCCTTATAATGGGGAAATCCTTGCACTAGCACAATATCCATTCTTTGATCCTAGCTGTTACCAAGAGTATTTCAATGATCCCTTAAAAATTGAAGATGCAAAAGTCAAAGCAGTCACTGACGCTTTTGAACTTGGATCGATTATGAAACCCATTACCTTAGCAATTGCATTAAAAGCTAATATAGAAAGAAAAAAGGAAGGAAAAGGTCTTCTATTTGATCCATTAGGAAAAATAGATGTGACACGATCAATTTTCCCAGGACGTGCTTCACGTCCTCTTTATGACTTACCTCATCATAAGGCGCTCAATTTATACATGGCTTTACAAAAATCTTCTAATGTCTATATGGCTCAGTTAGTTGATTTAGTGATTAATGCGTATGGGAATGAGTGGTATCGAAATGCTCTTGTAGACATTTTTGGATTTCAAAAGAAAACAGGTATTGAAATTCCAGGAGAGGCCTATGGACTTGTCCCCTGTCCAGGAAAAATTCATCCAAGTGGGGCTTTGGAGTGGTCTTTACCAACTCCTTATTCTTTAGCAATAGGTTATAATATACTAGCAACAAGTCTTCAGATGGCTCGTGCTTATGCCATTATTGCGAATGGAGGATTTTTTATTGAACCCACTCTTATAAGAAAAATCGTGAAAAAAGATCAGGTATTGATAGATAAGACAGTTTTACCTCCAAAAAAACGCGTTTTAGAAGCAGAGATTACAGAAGAAGTGATAAAAGGAATGAAATTTTCTACACAAGAGGGAGGAACAGGAAAGCTTGGTAGTGTCAGTGGGTATACTGAAGCAGGAAAAACAGGAACAGCTGAAAAAATTATACATGGAGTTTATTCAAAAAAAAACTACATTTCTTCATTTATTGGATTTACACCTGCTCATCAGCCACGATTTGTTTTAATTGTCACAATTGATGAACCAAATCCAATCCGTATTGAAGGAGGTATCAAAAATTACCTTGGGGGAAGGTGTGCAGCACCCATTTTTTCAGAGATTGCTAAGCGGACACTCGATTATCTTGGAGAACCTCTTGATGATCCACATGGATATCCCGCAGGAGATCCTCGATATGATCCTCAAAAAGCAGACTGGAAAAAGGAGGTCTCAGAGCTCAAAATGCTTTATGAAAAATGGAATAAATCATGGGAATAAATTTAAAGGAACTTGTTATAGGATTACCTGTTGAGCTGTATAGAGGAGGAAAAAATGTGTCAATTAATGGATTATGCTCGAACTCAAAGCTCGTCGCTCCGGGAAATCTCTTTATTGCAAAAAAGGGCATGACTCATGATGGAGCACAATACATTGATGAAGCAATTGCAAGTGGAGCGATTGCGATTTTAACCGATACTCCAAATCCTTTTTTAAAAGAAATCACACAAATTATTACTAATCAAGTAGGTTTGATTGAGTCTGAGTTTGCTGCTCGTTATTATGGAGATCCTTCTAAATCTTTATTTATGGTTGGGGTGACAGGTACCAATGGAAAAACAACAACCTCTTACCTTGTTAAGTATATTTTCGATGCTTTGAGACTGTTTTGTGGAATCATTGGCACAATTGAATACATAATTAGAGATCAACATTTTACTGCTCAGCTTACTTCTCCAGATATCATTACTAATCAAAAATTATTGAGGGAAATGATAAGACAAAAATGTACAGCTGCTGTGATGGAAGTCTCTTCTTTTGGTCTTGAACAAGGGCGAGTTGAGAAGATTGATTATGATGTTGCAATTTTTACTAATCTTTCTCACGATCACTTGGATTATCATAAAACTATGGAAGCTTATGCAGATGCTAAAGCTAAGCTTTTTCAAAAACTTAAACCTAAAGGGATAGCAGTATTGAATCTAGATTCTCCTTGGTCAGAGAAAATGCGAGATGCAACCTCAGCCGATATCTTAACATATGGATTCAATCCTAAAGCAGATTTATATGCGCATTCCTTTAAAGGAATGCCAGATGAAACCCATTTTTCTATCTCTTTTAAAGATCAAACTCTTTCTTTTGTTTCAAAGTTAATCGGTAGATTTAATGTGTATAATTGTTTAGCAGCTATCGGAGCAGCTCTTTGTAAAGGGATTGCATTTCAGAGTTTACCAGAGATCATTATGAATTTTCCTAGAGTACGTGGTCGTCTTGAACGTGTTGAACATTTAAATGATTTTCATATCTATGTCGACTATGCACATACGCCAGATGCCATGGAAAAGGTGCTTTTGGCTCTATCTGATTTAAAAGAGAGGAACATCTTAACTCTATTTGGCTGCGGAGGGAATCGCGACCATTTAAAACGTCCTCAGATGGCCCAAGTGGTTGAAAAATATAGTGACTTTGCTGTGATTACCTCAGATAATCCTCGCAATGAGGATCCTCTTACAATTTGTAGGGAGATTGCTTGTGGGTTTACAAGATCCAAGGATCATTTTTCGATTGAAGTTGATCGTAGACTCGCGATCGAACAGATCATCAAGATGGCAAAACCTAAAGATTTAATTCTCATTGCAGGTAAGGGACATGAAACCTACCAGACTTTCTCTTACCAAACTTTCCCATTCGATGATCGTCAAGTTGCTCAGGAAATTGCAAATAGAGTAAAGAGATCAGCTCAATAAGAGAATAAATAGTTTTGAAATTTCTTTTTAAGGAATTTTTATTTTCAATATTTTACACGGTAAGTAAAAAGTAGATAGAAAGTTGGTTTTCAGGATTATGATAGAGCTTTACTACTCTGATTTTTTACATCTATCAACCAAATGATATCTTAGAAATTCTCTAAATAAAATGATAAAAATTGTTTAAATAGATCAAGAAAGGAATCGAATATGAAAGAGACAAGATGGATTAGATGTTTCCAAAGATTGGCGATCGAACTGACCTTATTAGTGCTATTAGGATCTTTGACAGGGTGCGCTTCACATCGGCCTTTTTCATCTGATACAATCTTTCATGAAAAACCTCTTCCCTCTTTATATAAGAAGGAAATGATTGTAATAGATGCAGGACATGGAGGAAAAGATAGCGGGGCTATGAGTCAAAAGGACCACTACGAAGAGAAGAAATTCACCCTCGAAACAGCTCATATTCTGAATACTTATCTAAATCAGCTTGGCTATAAAACAGTGATGACTCGGAGTCAAGATACCTTTCTCTCATTGAATTCTCGAGCAGAAATTGCAAACTCTTTAGGAGCAGATATATTTATCAGTATTCATTATAACTTTGCTACTAACAAAGACGCCAAAGGCGTCGAAGTGTATTATTTAAAAGAAGAAAAGAAACTTTCCTCTCCGCGTATTTTAAAATCAAAAGCTTTGGGAGCCATGATCTTGAATAAAGTTATTACTAAAACAAATGCTACATCACGTGGATTGAAAGAGGCAAATTTTTTAGTCATTCGTGAAACAGAAATGCCAGCGGTTTTATTTGAGGGAGGATTTTTATCTAATAGCCATGAACTAGAATATTTACGTGATCTTAAATATCAACGCTTAATTGCTCGTGGAATTGCTCAAGGAATTGATCAATATCTAGAGCTAAATCGAAAAAATCTTAGTCTTCGTTAAGTTGACATTTTCTAGATTACCTAGTTTGAAATCTCTATTTTTCAGGTGAGATAGAGATTTGCATTTAGTAAAGAAAACAGTTGTCCTCGGCGCGAATTGAACGCGCGACCTGCTGCTTAGGAGGCAACCGCTCTATCCTTCTGAGCTACGAGGACAAAAAACAAGAACCATAACTGAACTCTTCCTTATTTTAAAAGAAATTCTAGACTCTTCCTTAAACAAGTGATATCCTGACAATAGAGGTGGCATATGACGCAAGCAGATATTGGTTTGATTGGTTTAGCTGTGATGGGACAAAATCTTGTATTAAATATGAATGATCATGGCTATAAAGTGGCAGTATATAATCGTACAACTTCTAAAGTGGAGGATTTTTTAACTGGTCCCGCAAAAATGACAAACATTATGGGGACAAAAACACTTGAGGAATTTGTTTCTAAATTGAAATCTCCTCGTCGTGTCATGCTCATGGTAAAAGCTGGAGATCCAGTTGATAAATTTATTGCCCTTCTTGAACCACTTCTAGAAAATGGGGATATTATTATTGATGGAGGGAATAGTCACTTTCCAGATACCAATAGACGATGCGAGTACTTAAGAAAAAAAGGAATCTATTTTATTGGTACCGGAATTTCAGGTGGTGAGGAAGGAGCACGCCATGGTCCTTCAATTATGCCAGGTGGAGATCCAGAAGCTTGGCCACATGTCAAAAAGATTTTTCAAGATATTGCAGCAAAAGTCGAAAATGGAGAACCATGTTGTCAGTGGGTCGGAGAAGGAGGAGCAGGTCATTATGTGAAAATGGTGCATAATGGGATTGAATATGGAGATATTCAGTTGATTTGTGAATCCTATGCATTAATGAAAAATCTTTTAGATATTTCAGCTGAAGAGATTGGGGATATTTTTGAAGATTGGAATAAACGAGAGCTTAACAGCTATCTTATTGAAATTGCTAGTCATATCTTTCGTACTCGTGATCAAGATGGCCATTTTCTTTTGGATAAAATTCTTGACGTTGCTGGTCAGAAAGGGACAGGAAAGTGGACAGCGATTAATTCTGTTGAAATGGGTATGCCAGTGACATTAATTGGAGAGGCAGTTTTTGCTCGCTGTCTTTCAGCTTTGAAAGAAGAGCGTGTGATTGCCAGCAAAAAATTACCAGCCTCAGTCAAAAAATTCAAAGGGAATAAGCAGCTATTCATCAATGATATTTTTCATGGGCTCTATGCTTCTAAGATGATCAGCTATGCGCAAGGTTATATGCTAATGCAAGAAGCCTCGAAAAATTATCGTTGGAATTTGAACTATGGAGGGGTTGCTCTAATGTGGAGAGGAGGGTGTATTATTCGAAGCATTTTTCTAGAAAAAATCAAAAGAGCTTTTGATAAAAACCCTTATCTTCATAATCTTCTTCTTGATGACTTTTTTTCAAATGAAATCCTGAAATGCCAGGAAGGATGGAGAAATGTGATTTCAGAGGCAGCACAATGTGGAGTTCCGGTTCCATGTTTAAGTACAGCTCTATCATTTTACGATGGCTATCGTTCTGATCGCTTGCCAGCTAATCTTCTTCAGGCGTTGCGGGATTATTTTGGTGCTCATACCTACGAGCGTATTGACAAGCCCCGCGGTGAATTTTGTCATACAAACTGGACAGGTACTGGAGGTAAGATGAGTGCTTCTTCCTATTCAGTATAATCAAAAATTCAAGATTGATTACCATCCTACGATCCAAACAATAAAATTAAGAATTAAATCCATACCAAGTAAGATTAATCTATTATATCTCGTTATTAACCAAAAATTTTTTAAATATATATATATATTTGAATATTCATTAACATACTTCCGCTCAAATTAAAATCAGGAGATAATAATGGCGAATACACAGCCAATCCTTGGAACAAGGGAACAAGTACATGAAGGAAATAACAAACAATTGATAGAAAATTTCTCTAGATTTGATTTGCACTCTTCGGAATGTCAACCTACTGATTCGACAGGAATGATGAGAAGTCAGAAAGCAGTCTTGGTTACTATCATCGCATTAGGAATTATTTTCTTTGCTGCTGGGTTAATGTTATATGGTATTCAACAAGGATGGATGGGAGCTGGATTTGAGCGGCTACCATTTTTAGCAAATTTTACTCAGCACCACGCGATTGTAATTATGGTTATAGGAGGAGTGACAATTCTTTCTGGAGCGATGACTTATTTTTTTCTATCACGTGTTTATCAGAAAGAAGAAAAAAAATCTGAAAAAGTCCAATTAGAACAAGGGATGAATCGCGAGTCTCCAAGAGAGGTTCAACAATGTTCACAGAATAATAACAGTACTATTCATGAGTAGATTCTCTCCACAAAAAGGCTACTTTAGATAAAGTAAGTAATAAATATAAGCCGATTAGTCTAGAAAAATTGCAACTTTAGGATTAAGACAGTTTGGATCTTATCATTCTAGTCTATTTTAACTAGATTTTAATACTTCCATAAAAGCAGTTTGTGGAATAGAAACTTTACCGATTTCTTTCATCTTTTTTTTCCCTTTTTTCTGTTTCTCCCATAACTTGCGTTTTCGTGTGATGTCTCCTCCATAACACTTAGCTGTCACATTTTTTGCAAGAGCACCAATAGTTTCTCTTGCAATAATTTTGCCTCCACAAGCAGCTTGAATAGGAATTTTAAAAAGTTGTTGAGGAATGACTTTTATAAGTTTTTCACAAATCACCCGACCTTTGCTTTCAGCTTTAGAAGCATGTAATAATAAAGAAAAAGCATCAACAGGCTCTTCGTTTACACGGATTTCAAGTTTGATAATCTCTCCTTTTTTGTAGCAATCAAATTCATAGTTGAAGGAACCGTATCCTTTAGTAATAGATTTAAGTTTATCATTGAAATCAGTAAGAATTTCATTTAAAGGGAGTAGATAGGTTAAAACAATACGATTAGCATCAAGAGTCTCTGTTTGTAAGCATTGGCCACGTTTGTCTTTCCCTAACATCATTACGGCTCCTAAATATTCTCTTGGAATCATAATATGAGCCTTAATCCAAGGTTCTTCTACATGTTGAATTGTAGATGGATTAGGAAAATGGGCAGGGTTATCAATATCAAGAGTAGTGCCATTTCTTAAGATCACTTTGTAGAGTACACTAGGTGCAGTCGTAATGATATTAACATCAAATTCTCGTATGATCCGCTCAAAGATAATTTCAAGATGCAGTAAACCCAAAAAGCCACAACGGAAACCAAATCCAAGAGCTGCTGAATTTTCTTGCTCAACAAAAAGTGCTGAGTCATTCAGTTGAAGCTTAACAAGAGCATCACGTAATCCTTCAAAATCTGTTGTATCCACTGGATAGATTCCTGCAAAAACCACCGGTTGAATTTCTTTAAAACCAGGAAGGGGATGAGAAGCTCTATGTTTTTGATCTGTAATCGTATCTCCAATCTTAATATCCTTGACATTTTTGATATTTGCAATAAGATATCCGACTTCTCCTGATTTAAGTGATTTAGTTTTAGATGCTTTAGGGCGAAAGACACCTACTTCTAAGACTTCAAAAGTTTTTCCCGTAGCCATAAATTGAATAGAAGTCCCTGCCTTAACCTCACCACTCATCAATCGAATATAGACCATGACTCCACGGTAGAGATCGTAATGAGAATCAAAAACAAGTGCTCGTAAATTGTCATCTTCAAATTCTTTTGGAGGAGGAATTAGTTCAATGATTTTATCTAGAATTTCATGGATTCCAATCCCTGATTTTGCAGACACAGCAAGAGCATGAGTAGTACTTAATCCAATGTAATCTGCAATTTGTTGTTTGACTCCTTCTATATTAGCTCCAGGAAGATCAATTTTATTAATCACAGGAATAATTTCGAGGTTCCATTCAATAGCTAGATAGACATTTGCCATGCTTTGGGCTTGTATTCCTTGTCCAGCGTCAATCACTAATAAAGCTCCCTCACATGCTGCTAAAGAACGAGACACTTCATAAGTAAAATCGACATGACCAGGGGTATCGATCAAGTTGAGTTGATAAAGTTCTCCTTGCTCATTCTTATAATTCATTGTGACAGGATGAGCTTTGATAGTAATACCTCGTTCTCTTTCAAGATCCATTGTATCAAGAAGTTGATCTTGCATTTCTCTCTGATTGACTGTTTCTGTAAGCTCTAAAAGACGATCCGCAATGGTTGATTTTCCATGGTCAATATGGGCAATGATAGAAAAATTGCGGATGTTTTTGCGTTGATATGTCACGTTTAAAAAGAAATAATTCTCTTTGTATAGACTAAATTCAAAATTATAAAAAGTAAAAGATTTTACTAAAGATCAATAAAAAAAATCAATGAGATTAGAATATCTAGAAAATATCTCAATTTCTAATCCCATAGATTTTTTAGGAAGACAAAACTTTTGCCGTTTGAGGCTCTAAATTACTGTTTTCTTCTTCTGGTTTTTCCGTAGTAAGTTGAAGAAATTGCTTATTTAATGAACGTCCTGCAATGATCCAACCAATAATTGTAATGCCTAAGATCACACCTAGATAAGGTGTAATAGCGCCAATTGTTCCAAAGGTTACAAGAAGACCTTGCTGAACTAAGGAACCACCTGATTTACCAACTCTAGCCGCAACCACATCAATAGCTGCTTTACCTTTTACTTTTTGTTCTTGATCAAGAGGAATATAAGCCATTTCTTTTGTAGGATCAAAAAGAGAATATTTACAAGACTTACTCATAATATTTTGAATCATTCCTACTACAACAGCTAGCATTAAAGGAGTGGTACCAAAAGCAGCAATTGCACCACTTAGGTTGTCTCGAAAAATCACAAGAGAGAAAAATATACTCCCTGTAACAAATAAGACAACTGGTGTCACAAGAGCTGCTTTTCCCCAACCAAATCGACGGATGACATTACCTCCAACAAAGAGCATCATTAAGACGGTAATTGCTCCTGTAATTGTAGAGAAAAATCCCATAAATGTACTGTAGTCATTTGAATTAGGGTATTGAAGCTTTAATTGGCTTTTCCAAGTGACTTCAACAATATTAATTGCAATTCCATAAGAAATCACAAGAATTGCTAAACAAAGAATGTAAGGAGATTTCGCAAGATAAACAAAACTTTCTTTAAGATTCATTTTAGGTTTGTCTTTCTTTTTCGCTTTTTCTTCATTTTGCTGATAAAAACGTGCATCTGTTAATACATAGCGATTAATCCACCAATAGGTCGCTAATATTAAAATCCCAGAACATACAACCATTCCCATTAAGAGGTTTAATGAAATTCCCCAAGCATCAATGCCTTCTGGAATATGGCGACGAATATCCGAAACAAGAACAATGGCAGGACCCGAACAAAGTAGAGCAATATTTGCACCAATCCCAAAAAGTGCATAAAACCGTTTTGCCTCACCAACTCTTGTGATATCATTAGCAAAACCCCAAAACATAAGAGAGAGCATCACACTTCCCCAAAGCTCAGCTAAAACATAAAATAATGCATAAGTCCAATTGCGAAAAATGGCTACTAGTCCCATTAACCCTTGAGGTAAGATGGCTTGGAGTCTATCAGCTAATTCAGTTGGGTGAATAAGATCTTTATTTGGATAAAGAAGTAAAGCAAATAAGGCAAAAAAGATTAGAAATGGTGTGGTAACAGCATAAAACAACTTCTGTTTGCTGAGGATATTACTAAGTTTAGCATAGATGATCATAAATAAAATTGCAAAAGGCACCACTAACCAAACTTTAATAAAAGGAATAGCCTCTGCTCCTGAACCTGGCGCTGTAACAATAAGCGTATCTTTTGTGTCTCGTAAAATTGTGTAATTAAAAGAAATACAGAAAAACATGAGAAACATTGGCAAAACTTTTTTTAATTCAAAAGCATGGACTGGCCAGAAAAAAGCTCGCAATTTTCCAAATTCTTTATTATTTGACATATAGTAAATTCCTAAAAATGTTTTAATTTTTTTAAAAGATTTATGTTATTTTATAACTTCAGAAGAAAGGTTATAACAAAATGATTAAGAATTGCAAGCTAAAAATAGCCCATTAGAGAATGATTAAATCTAATGGGTATTTAAATTTATTTTTCTGTATAGGACTCAGTTGCTTCAAGGGTATAGATTGTTTCAGAATAGGCATTCCATAAATCTTGATTAATTTGATTATCACGAATATTTCGAATTAACTCTCTTTTCAATGAGGGAAGAGAACGTTTAGGACTAAAGCGGGCTAAAAGATCAGTGTCACCAATTTGACGTGCGAGCGCAAGCACACGTTCAATATCTGTTCGATTAAAATGAACAAAATCTTGCCTTTTACGAGAACCACGAGGAGCTCGAGGTTTGGGCTCGATAGGAGATGGAATATCTGTATCAATAATAAATCGTTCAATTAAAGAAAAGAGTTCTGTTGGGTTTAGTTTTTTCAGTTTACGAAGTGTAAAATGATGAATATATCCTCCTTCTGAACCTGGAAGATATTTGCATAAATCATTCTCTTTTTTTCCATGAATTTTCTTAATTGCTTTTTCCATAATTTTTTTTAGATTTTCTCTGTCTTTTGCCTGGTTTTCCTTCAAGGCCATAAGTCACCTTCCTTAAATAATCTTTTGAACTTAGTAGAGATGATTAAAATAATCTCTAATTTGTTGATTAAAAATTTAAACGAGATTTTTTGATATGATTTTTTGAAATTCTATGACAAGAAAACATTTTCTGCAATACACCGAAAAAAACTTTTCTCTAATAAGGAATTTCATTTACTATCTTAGGTTTAATGATTTTAAACAGTTTATTTTATCTCTTTGCTAAACATTTAGATAGAGCTTTCTGGTAGCTTATATAGTAATTGGAGTTGATTGGATAAAAGAGGTTTAGGATGCAGAAATGCATGATGCAAAATAAAATTTTTTATAAAATGATGAATGTGGTTTTCTCTCTTATTGCTCTGTGTTTTTTTTTCATAGATAGAGGTCGAGTATTTTTTTTAAAAACTATCTGGTTATTTTCGAATATTTTGATAACATTAGGGTTACTTTTCTTAATAGGATGTTCGCAACATTCATCGGTAGAACAGACTTGGTTTAAACAAGATGGAAAGGTAAAAGTCCTAACAACGATTGCGATGATTCATGATCTTGTTCAGAAGGTTGGAGGTGACTATGTGTGTTCAGTTCCTCTAATTCGTGGAGAACTCGACCCTCATTCCTATGAGCTTGTAAAGGGAGATGATGAAAAATTTTTAACTGCAGATCTTATTTTTTACAATGGACTCGGTTTGGAACACGGACTGAGCTTAAGACAGAATTTAGAACACAATCCAAAAGCAATCGCCGTTGCTAATCCTCTTCTTGAAAAAACTCCTAATTCAATTCTGATTATTGATGGAGAGTATGATCCACATGTTTGGATGGATGTCGCCTTGTGGGTTCAAACGGTTGATCCGATTGTAGAAGCTCTTTGTAGAAAAGATCCGACTCATGCTTCTTACTATCAACAACGTGGTCAAATAATGATTGAGGAGATGAAAAAGACTGACGAAGAGATTTTCAATCTTTTGCAAACAATCCCCGAAGAAAAACGATACTTAGTGACAAGTCATGATGCCTTCAACTACTTTACATTGCATTATCTTGCAAAACCAGGTGAAAAAGATTGGGCGCTACGTTGTGAGGCTCCCGAGGGACTAGCCCCAGAGTCTCAAATGAGCGTGAATGATATTGTTTCAATTATTTCTCATGTCGAAAAGTATAACGTTCCTGTTCTGTTTCCTGAGTCAAACGTTAGCCGCGATTCTTTAAGAAAAATTGTTTCAGCTGGTTTAAAAAAAGGGCTCAAAATTCGCCTTTGTTCCCATACTCTTTACGGTGATTCAATGGGAGATGTCGGTTCTTATCTTGAAATGATCCTTCATAACGCAAAAGTTATTGCGGAGGAGCTAGAAAAATGAGTGAATCAGCTTTGATTGTGCAACAGTTATCTGTTAATTATGAAAAAACTCCTGTTTTATGGGATCTATCTTTTGCTATTCCTCAAGGGAAGCTTGTTGCAATTATTGGGCCTAATGGGGCAGGTAAAAGTACATTATTAAAAACTGCTCTTGGTCTAGTCAAACCTATTACAGGGCAAGCTATGTTTTTTGGAGCTCCACTTAAAAAAGTACGCGAGCGTGTCTCTTATGTTCCTCAACGTGAATCAGTAGATTGGGATTTTCCTATTACTGTGTTTGACCTAGTACTTATGGGACGTTATGGGAAGCTTGGGGTTTTTAAACGTCCTTCGCATAAAGATCGTGAAGATGTAAAAAAATATCTCCTTATGGTTGGTCTTGAGCCTTTTGCAAATCGTCAAATTAGTCAGCTTTCTGGAGGTCAACAGCAGAGAGCTTTTTTGGCTCGTGCTTTAATCCAAGAGGCTGATTTATATCTGATGGATGAACCCTTTACCGGGATTGATGTTTCATCAACAAAGACAATTATTGGAATTCTAAAACAGTTACGTGATCATGGAAAGACACTGTTAGTTGTTCACCATGATCTTAATTCTGTGAGTCAGATTTTTGATTGGGTAGTGTTATTGAATGTTTCTCTGGTTGGAGTAGGAAGTGTAGCATCCGTTTTTCATCCTGATATGATTCAGAAGACCTATGGAAGAGAGACACTGTTTTTTGATGAAGCCACAAAAATCTCCCAAGAAAAAAGCCATGGATTTGCGACATCATGATTGGGTTAAATATTTTTATCGATCCTGTTCTTCGTGCTCCCATTATTGGTGCAATGCTTATGTGTCTTTCTGCTTCTTTAGTTGGAGTGATTGTTTTTGTACGAAAAAGCTCTTTACTTGGGGAGGCGCTTTCTCATGCTGCCTATCCTGGCGTTACAGGAGCTATTGTATTAACTGGAATTTTATCTTTACATGAAATTCCTCCATTTTTGATCTTCTTTGGAGCTGCTTGTTCTTCTATAATTGGATTTTTTTTAATCAATTTTTTAGAAAAGAAAGTTAGAGTCTCTAGTGATGCATCTCTTTGTTTTGCTCTTGCTTTTTCTTTTGGAATTGGGATTACAATCGCAAGTTATGCTCAGAATTTCTATACCGCTCATTTTCGTCAAATCCAAAATTATCTTTATGGTCAGGTCGCAACAATGACAGATCAACATATTCTTATCTATGCAATACTTGCTTTTGTTGTCATCAGTTCAATTACGATTTTTTATAAAGAAATTCTTGCTGTTTCGTTTGATGGTTCTTTTGCTAAGACTTCGGGTATTGCATCTAGTTTGATTAATCTACTTTTTCTCTCTCTCGTAGTTGCTGCAGTGGTCATTGGAATTAGAAGTGTTGGTGTCATTCTTATGTCAGCAATGTTGATTGCTCCAGCAGCAGCAGCAAGACAATTTACAAACTATTTGTCCCGTATTTTTATTATCTCAGGCCTTTTTGGTATATTTAGTGGTTATTTTGGAACCTATCTTTCTTTAATTTTTAATGGAATACCTACTGGTCCTCTGATTGTTTTGATTTCTGGCGTCATTGCTTTTTATGCACTTTTTTTTGCTCCTGAAAGAGGATTATTCGTGCGCTATTGGCGAGCTTTAAAGTTTCGCAATCTCCAAATGCAGGAGAATTTGCTGAAATTAATTTGGAGAATAAGTATGGAGGGTAGGAAGAAGCTTTCATTTGTGTCGATTTTTAGAGAACAAGGAGCCTCTTTTTTTCAAACTTATTTACTTCTTCTTCGATTGCGTTTGCATCGTTGGTTAGAAAAAAATGGTTCGGATTATCAACTAACAATATTAGGCATAAACAAGAGTCGGCAAATTATTCGTCTTCATCGACTATGGGAGGTTTATCTTGTAAATGCCTTAGGACTTGGTGTGGAACGTGTTCATAAAAGTGCTGAAGAAATGGAACACATCCTTACCCCTGAGCTCGAGCGCGAACTGACTAAATTCTTAGATGATCCTAAGTATGATCCCCATGATCAACCAATCCCTTCAGGTCAAGAGGTAATAGATCATGGTTAATCCTTATTATGGGCAAGATTTTATTGGGTTTTTTGCTCTTTTTTTTCACCGTTTATGGAGGTTTTTATGTGGCAACCTTCCTTTAGATCATCTTGCAACGGATGAAATACAAATTGTGACCCTTGCTACAGTCGCAACTTCAGGAGCTCTTGTCGGGACCTTTTTGGTTTTAAGACGAATGACAATGTTAGCCAATGCTCTTTCTCATACGATTTTAGTGGGGATTGTTGCTGCTTATCTTATCATTCGTTTATTTGTATGCGATCCAAACCCCTCTGCTCCTCTTTCAATTCCTATTCTTTTATTAGCAGCTTTTTTAACTGGGATCATGACTACATTTCTTACTGAATTTTTAACTAGAGTCATGAAATTACAAGAGGATGCGAGTATTGGTTTGATTTTTTCCATTCTGTTTGCTTTGGGGATAGTATTCGTTACAATATTTACTCGCAATGTGCACATTGGAACTGAGCTTGTAATGGGAAATACGGATGCGCTTCAGAAAAGTGATATTCGAGGAGTCATTGCAATTTTAGTTTTGAACATAGCCTGTTTTTTTCTTTTATTTCATGGTTTTAAAATTACCACGTTTGATCCACAACTTGCGCGAGCTTTGGGGTTTTCACCAATACTGTTTAATTATTTATTAATGATGCAAACTTCGGCAACAGCAATTGGAGGGTTTCGCGCAGTTGGGGTTCTAATGATTCTTGCATTTTTTATCATGCCTACTCTTACTGCCCGCTTACTTACACATAAACTCTCAACTCTGATTTGTCTTAGTATAGTGATTGGGGTTCTAGCCTCTCTCATTGGAGTGGCCTTTTCTCGTCATTTTTTTACCATGCAAGGGGTAGGTTTATCAACAGGAGGCATTGTAGTTACACTCATGGGAACTTTTTATCTTCTACTGATTATCTTTCAACAAACAAAACATTACTTTTTAATGAAGGGATAGAGGATTTTTGAATAACAGCTCGATTTTATCATGGGTCGTTATTTGTTTGTTAAAATTTTTAAAACCATCTCTTTGTAAGAAGAGCCATTTGACAATTTCCTCAGAATAAGGTACCTTCTACAGGTTTAAAGAATTTTTAGTATGAAAAAAATTGCTTTATTTGGAAGCACAGGTTCAATTGGGACAACTACCTTAAAGATTGTTGAGCGTTTCCCAGATTTATTTGATATTTCTGTTCTGGCTGCTCATAGCAATATTGATCTTTTGACATTACAAATCCTAAAATTTCATCCGAAGCTAGTTGTTCTATTTGATGAAAAAAAATCTGCTGAGTTAAAAGCACGTTTTCCAAAACAGAAGATTCTTTTCGGAGAAGAAGGATTGCTAGAAGCAGCTGTTCATCCTCTAGTTGATTTTGTTGTGATGGCGATTGTTGGTACTGCTGCTCTTAAACCTACAGTCTATGCTCTAGAAGCAGGAAAAACAGTTGGATTAGCAAGTAAAGAAGTGATGGTAGCTGCTGGTGAATTGATCAGCCAAATCATAAAAAAAACAAATTCTCTTCTTTTACCCATTGATAGTGAGCATAGTGCAATTTTTCAATGTCTAGAAGGAAAGAACATAGCAGATGTTGAGCGTCTCATTCTCACTGCTTCAGGAGGACCATTCTTCAACCATACAAAAGAACAACTCTCAAAAATAACTGTTGAAGAGGCATTGGTACACCCAAACTGGAATATGGGTCCTAAGATCACAATTGACTCTTCAAATTTGATTAACAAGGGATTAGAAAAAATTGAAGCACGTTGGTTATTCAATATACCCGGGGAAAAAATTGAAGTTGTTATCCATCCTCAAAGCATTGTTCATAGTTTTGTTGAATTTATAGATGGATCATTATTGGCTCAAATCAGTGAACCAAATATGATTTATCCAATTCAATACGCATTGACTTATCCGGAAAGAAAAAGTAAAATTCTGCCTCCTTTTGATTTTTTTAAAAATAACAACCTGCAATTTTTTCCTCCAGATCATGAAAAATTCCCCGCGCTCTCTCTTGTGGAAGAAGCTTTGCGTATGGGAGGAAGTGCTCCTTGTTATTTGAATGCTGCTAATGAAGTTTTAGTTCATCTTTTTTTGAGGGGAAAAATTGCTTGGTTAGAAATTTTGCAAAAATTAGAAAACTTGTTAAGTGCACACCGTATTACCTATCCTAAAACCATTGAAGCTGTTTTAATGGTTGATCAGGAAGCACGAAGTGAGGCTTTGGCCATAAAAAAATAATCCTGATTTTAAAACCTTCCTACCTAGTATGAAGGATTTTTTTTCTTGTTTTTTTTGTATTTTTCAATTTGCAAAGTTATACCTTTTTCTTTGATTGAAAATCACAAGAATTTCTGAGAAAATCTCTTTAATATCAGAAAAATAAACTCAATCTTCAGGTTACTATGACAGTACTATACTTCATCCTCGCAGTGGTTTTGCTTGGAATTTTGGTTTTTATTCATGAGCTAGGTCACTATTTTGTTGCCAAAAAAATGGGAATGAATGTTGAGACTTTTGGAATTGGCTTTGGACGTCCAATTCTAAAATGGCGTTGGCAAAATGTAGATTGGCAAATTGGTTGGTTACCTTTTGGGGGATTTGTAAAAATTGCTGGAATGGAATTTGGAAAAAAAGAAAAAGAGGGATTTCAGGAACCTTATGAAATCCCAAATGGATTTTTTTCAAAAGCTCCTTGGCGTCGTATGGTTGTTGCTATTGCTGGACCTCTTGCAAATTTTATTCTAGCTTTTCTCATTTTTTTAGCTATCTGGGCAACAGGTGGACGTAATAAACCCTTCTCAGAATTTACTCAAATTGTTGGATGGGTAGACCCTAAATCTGAAATATATGCCTTAGGAGTACGTCCTGGAGATATCTTAACTGAGTATAATGGGAAAACATTTACAAATTCTAAAGATCTCATTTATGCCTCAATGCTGAGTGGCAAAGAAACGACCATTTCGGGTTATCACATTGAACATAGTCACGGAAATAAAGTTCCTTTTACTTACACTGTACAGAATTATCCATTTGTAGTCTCTTCTGAAGAGATTTTAACAACTGGAGTGACAGCTAGTGCGCGTTATCTTATCTATGATGAGTTTCCAGGTCACATACCTAACTCTATTACTGAGAAATCGCCGATGATAGAGAGTGGTATTCGTAATCAAGACCAGTTGATTTGGGCAGATGGAGAAATACTTTTTTCTATTGATCAACTCAGTTATATCTTGAATAGCCAAAAAGCGCTTTTAACAGTTCAAAGGGGAAATGACATTTTTTTAAGTCGGCAACCTCGAGTATTTGCAGGTGATTTAATTCTGCCTATTTATGTACAAAATGAGTTGATTGATTGGCAATACGAGGCGGATCTTAAGGGACAATGGCAAAATTTATATGTATTACCTTATATTGTCAATAGTGAGGGGTATATAGAAAATTTTCTTGGATTTATTGATCAAGAAAATGCACTTCAAGCTTTTCCTTCATATTCCCAATCGAGCTCTCTTGAAAAGAAACTTGAACCTGGAGACCGTATTTTAGCAATTGATAGTTATCCTGTAGAAGATGGCTATGTAATTCTAAAGCATTTACAGAGGCATCAAGTTCAGCTTATGGTTAAAAGTGGAGTGCCTATTGATGTGAACACTTCCTGGAAAAATGAGGATAAAGAATTTGAAGAACATCTTGATTACAATGCCATTCAAAGGCTTGCTCAGCAGGTAGGGATTTTAGGGTCAGAAAGAACTTTCAAGAACTTGAGATTACTTAATCCTATTAAACCAAAGCCCATTCAAGAGATTATCTTTTCAGAAGATGCACGTGAACGTGCAAATCATAAGTTTGATAAGGAAAAGGAACGTTTAGAAGCAATTCATGACCAGGAAAAACGTATCGAAGCGCTTGATTATCTAGAAAATGCTCAAAAACGACTGCTTCTTGGCATTAATCTGCAAGATCGAATTGTAAATTATAATCCCAATCCCTTTATAATGTTTGGTCATGTATTTACAGAAACATATTTAACTTTGAAAGCACTTGTGATGGGATATTTACATCCAAAATGGATCAGTGGACCAGTGGGAATTATACAAGTGATTCATCGTGGTTGGGAAATGGGAATTCCTGAAGCACTCTTTTGGATTGCGGCAGTTAGTATCAATCTTGGCTTTCTAAATTTATTACCAATCCCAGTTCTTGATGGAGGTTATATCTGCCTTGCTTTATGGGAGCAGATCACTCGTAAGCGTTTAAAAGCTAAAACAATGGAGAGATTAATTATTCCTTTTGTTGTGCTTTTAATCGGACTATTAATTTTTCTGACATTTCAGGATATTTCACGTTTATTTTAAGAAATAGAGATCGTCATGATCAATGAATCTATCTCAAAACAATAGATTTAATCCCTAATAGTTTTAATACAATTAAGAGATCTGTTCAAAAAGATAGATATGAAACTCTTAAAGAAAGCCCATTTTTACAAGATTTAATGGATCTCAACTAGAAATTACATTGTAGAATTATACATGAACATCTTAGAGGGATCTTCAGTGTTTTGATAGAATTCATCGAATAGACTACGAACTATTCGTAATATCTTTTTTTCTAAGAGTCCTTGTTGTGTGAACACATTAATTTGTTCTTCAGGATCTGATGATAATAAAAATGGAAAAGTAAACCATAAATATTTTTTTAAACTTGATGATCCTGATTCTAGATAAATAGGTCCATAAATTTGAGTTTCATAACGAGGTCCATGATCTACATCTAATAAGAAAGCTTTACAATGTATTATTCGAAATCGCATCACACAATCTTCATCAAGATCAAAGTTTTCACAAAATCCGTCTTTCAGTATTTCTAAACTTACATTTTCGATTTTCTTGAGGATGGCATTCTTTTTTTCTTCTAAATTGTTCTTTAATCGCAATGAAGAGTCGTAAGAAGGTGGGAGTGTTTTTGAGAGTGGTACACTTGGATCCATAATCGTCTCCGATATTAAAATAAATATAAGAGAGAAGAATTTAACCAATTAGG
Source organism: Chlamydiales bacterium (assembly GCA_041395025.1). Classification (NCBI taxonomy): domain Bacteria; kingdom Pseudomonadati; phylum Chlamydiota; class Chlamydiia; order Chlamydiales; species Chlamydiales bacterium. Next base: position 409,049 of record JAWLBH010000001.1, on the reverse strand, counting down.
GTTTTTTTATCAGTAAAATCTATCAGTTGCAGTGAGAAAAAGTAGTGAAAACAATTATCCCTATCAAGCTATTGGATAGGCGAGAAGAGGAAGAGTAGGAAAAATAAAACGAAGTCTGTTTAAACTATTTGATTATGAAATTCTTAAATTCTAGAAAAAGCTCATTTTGATAAATGAGCTTTTTCTAGGCTTTTTTACTAATTATTTTTTTTCTTCATCTTCGATCACTTCAACCTCAGCATCTTCAATTTTTTCTTCCTCTTTTTTTGATTGAGGATGAGCTGTTTTTCCTTCAGATTGAGGAGAAGTTTTTTGATTCATAGCATTTGTTTTCATTGCTTCGCCAATTTTTTGCATCTCATGATTGAGATCATTTTTTGCAGAAGCAATTTTTTCAAGATCATTGCCTTTTAGAGCCTCACGTACCGCATCAATTTTAGCTTGTACATCTTTAGAGACTGTATCAGGAATTTTATCCTTGTGATCTTTGAGAGATTTTTCAGCTTGAAAAGCCAGGCTATCCGCTTCATTTTTCGTCTCAATTTCTTTTTTTCTTTTAAGATCTTCTTCTTTATGAAGTTCTGCATCTTTAACCATCTGTTTGATATCTTCATCACGTAGACCAGATGCAGCTTCAATACGAATTTTTTGTTCTTTTCCAGAAGATTGATCTTTTGCAGAAACGTGAAGAATTCCATTCGCATCAACATCGAAACATACTTCAATTTGAGGCACACCACGTGGTGCAGGAGGAATATCAGTCAAATCAAAAGAACCAATTTGTTTATTGTCTTTTGCCATAGGACGTTCTCCTTGAAGAACATGTATTGAAACAGCTCTTTGATTATCTTCAGCAGTTGAAAAGACTTGTTTTCTTTGAGTTGGAATAGTGGTGTTTCTTTCTACAAGAGGAGTCATGACACCGCCAAGTGTTTCAATTCCCAGGGTTAGAGGAATCACATCAAGTAGTAAAACATCTTTCACATCTCCACCAAGAACCCCTCCTTGAATCGCAGCGCCAAGTGCAACTACTTCATCAGGATTGACTCCTTTATGAGGATCACGTTTAAAAATTTCTTTTACCAAATTTTGCACAGCAGGCATACGTGACATTCCGCCTACAAGTAATACATCATGTACTTGATCAGGTGTCATACCCGCATCTTTTAAAGCTTTTAGACAAGGTTCACGTATTTGTTCGATCAGTCCATGGGTCAATGATTCTAATTTAGAACGTGTAAGCGTCAGAGATAAATGTTTTGGACCACTTGCATCCATCGTAATAAATGGTTGATTAATCTCTGTAGAAGGAACCCCAGAAAGTTCAATTTTTGCTTTTTCTGCTGCATCTCTTAGGCGTTGTAAAGCCATTTTGTCTTTACTAAGATCAATTTCTTGTTCTTTTTGAAATTCATCAAGCATCCACCCAATAATAGCATTATCAAAATCATCTCCACCGAGATGAGTATCTCCGTTAGTAGCAAGTACTTCAAACACTCCTTCTCCAATTTCAAGGATGGAAATATCGAAGGTCCCTCCTCCTAGGTCAAAAACTGCAATTTTTTTATCTCCACTTTTATCAAGGCCGTAAGCAAGGGCAGCAGCTGTTGGTTCAGGAATAATCCGTTTGACATCCAAGCCAGCAATACGTCCTGCATCTCGTGTTGAAGCACGTTGTGAATCATTAAAATAAGCAGGTACTGTGACAACAGCTTCAGTGACTTTTTCTCCTAAATAGGCCTCAGCTGTCTCTTTCATTTTAATAAGAATTTGGGCTCCAATCTCTTCGGGTGTCAGTTTTTTTCCATCAACCTCAAAAACAGCATCTCCTCTATCATTAGAGGTTACTTTAAATGGTACAGTTTTAATTTCAGACTCGACTTCACCATATTTGCGTCCAATGAAGCGCTTTGTAGAGCAAAGAGTTCGGTCGGGATTAGTGACAGCTTGCCGTTTTGCAGGAATTCCTACCAACCGTTCATCACCTTTGAAGGCAACCACGGAAGGTGTAGTACGACCACCTTCAGCAGAAGCAATAACTTTAGCTTGACCTCCTTCCATCACTGCAACGCAGGAGTTAGTCGTTCCAAGATCGATTCCAATAATTTTTCCTTTCTTTTGTGCCATAGGTCTATCCTTCTTGTTTTGTATCTATATCTTTTTTATTGACAGGGGGAGCTTTTGTCACTTTTACACGGGCAACGCGTATAGGACGATTTCCTATCTTATAGCCACGAACAAATTCTTCTATAATCACTCCCGGTTTGTAATCTGCGGTTTCTTCCATTTCTACTGCTTCATGTAAATGAGGATCAAAAGACTCTCCAATCGAACGATATTGTTCAACACCATGATTACTAAGAATTTGTTGAAACTGGCCTAAAAGCATTTTGAATCCAGCAGCCCAATTCTGTACTTCTTCAGACATGTTTTCAGCAAATTCTAATGCTTTTTCAAGATTGTCTAAAGGATGTAGAAAGTCAGAGAGAATATTTTCAACTGCATACTTAGTTAAATCTTCTCTTTCTTTCTGCATTCTCTTACGAGCGTTTTCTGAATCGGCTAGTACTCGTAAATATTTTTCTTGAGCTTCTTTTAGATGTTTTTTTAGCTCTTCTATTTCTTCTTGTGGTAGGCTTTCTGTGTTCTCTTCTTTTATCTTTTCTCTCAGTTGTTGATTTTTCTCTTCAGACATGATTACTCCTTGATTTCCAATAAATGTTGTGCTGTCTGTTTGATATAAGGTGCTATGCTTCTTGGATGACGGAGAGAAATTTTAAATTTTAGAAAGCTCTTTTTCAAAGAGTTACTTAAATTCTTAGAGAATAGTTGCATAGTTCCAAATAATTTTCGGTAAGGCATTCGACAAGGCCCTAAAATTCCAATCGCTCCAGCAATTGTTTCTCCTACACGATAGGGAATAGCAATAACAGAACAGCCTTCTGCAGCTGCAGCATAGGGAGTGAGGTCGCTTCCAATCCAATAACGTAAACAACCTGTCCGAACACAGTCACTTAAAAGAAGTCGCATATGGGATGGATTTTCAAAAAGTGATAGGCCTGTTGCAAGAGCAATCGGATCATTAAATTCTGGGTAGGAAAGGAGGGTCGAAAAACCTGTTCTAAAAATATCTTCGTCACTAAAGTTAGAATACCGAACCAGGTAACGGACCATAATTTCATTAGAATAGTTTTGTGCGATGATTTTTTCTTCTTCAGTCAGATCATTAGGTTTTTTCCCACCTTTAATGCGCCATTGAATTTGTGATTCAATTTTTTTTATTGAAAATAAACTGAGTTTTTTATTTAAAGGAAGAATTTCTGTAAGAATTTGTCCAAAATCAGTAATCATAACACAAAGTAGTCGGTCATTATTGACATTAACAAGCTTAATATCCTGAATAAAGTCATAGTCAAAACGCACTGACGAGAAAAAGACGGCATATCCTGTAAGTTCACTTAATTTTTCAGCATTTTTTTGCAAAAAACGTGTCAAGTCACGAGATTCACTCACTTCGGGTTCTTCGTATTCTTTTTCCAATTCCGAGGCTGAATCTAAGGAAAAGAGCGCTTCTTGAGCGTATAATCTAAACGCTTCATTTGTAGGAATTCGCCCTCCTGAAGAATGTGGTTGATGTAGAAGTCCTTGTTTTTCCATTTCAACAAAATAATTACGAATTGTAGCTGAACTCAATCCTTGAAAGCCACTTTCTTTTAAAGTATTCGATCCAATAGACTTTCCTGTTTTTAGGTAAAGTTCAATCAATCCTATTAAAACACTAAAGGCTCGAGACTCTTTCTTTGATGATTTTTTGATCATGGAAACGATTATAAATAAAACTGGCTAGAGAATCAAGTTTTTTAGCACTCACATGTTTTGAGTGCTGGTTTTTTCTTTATTTAACTATTAAAAATATTTTTTATAAAAAAAGATTACATATTTAATTATTTTTTAATAAAACAATAAACTTTTAAATTTACTTTATTTTTTATCTAAAATGATATTAAATATTAGGTATTTATGAATGATCTTCGCATTCACTCCTCTCAAGAAAAATCATGTTTTTGCTCATTTACTGCTATTAATCATAGGCTAGCTCAAGAGGAGAAGAAAAAAAGAATCACGAAAATTATCATTGGAGTATTTGCATTTCTTTTTCTGACTGGATCCATAGTGATGATCGCAAGTAATCTAAGAATTCATCCAGCCACTTTCATCATGGGTGGTGTTGGGGTAATTTTGGGAATTGTCCTTATCATTCTTTTCAGACAATTTAAAAGCAATAGATTATCTCCTGAAATGTATCTAAGAAATTTAGTTCCTCAATTTGAGGATCAAGGTCAAAGGTTTGAAAAACCACAAGAACAAGATCAGGATAAGTGCGAATTAGATAATTTAACGCTTAATATGTCTTTAAAAGCTAAACAAAAATTTCTCAACTGTTTAGATGAAAATTGTCAACTAACTAAGATACCATTATTTCAAAATGCAAAAGACATAGTGAAAGATGAAATTGAGCTAGAGAAAGGATTTGAAAGATAAAGGATATATACAATCCCATCCTAACCATTCTCAAACATTGAGATTTTTTTGAGCCCAATTCTCTAATTCTTCTATAGAGAGCCATTCTTTGCTTCCTAGCCTTGACTCAATCTCAATTTTCCCTTCATCTGTATACTTTTTGCCAACAATCATTTTATAGGGAATGCCAATAAGATCACTGTCCTTTAATTTAAAACCAAGTCTTTCTTTTCGGTCATCAATTAGAGGATCAAAAGGAGAAAGAATAGTGTAGAGATTTTCAGCAATTTGATTAAGAGAAGTCTCTTTATGATGTGCAGCAGTAATCATAATTTGAAAAGGCGCAATCACTTTTGGCCAGATAATGCCCTTCGTATCATGGGATTGTTCTACGCACGCAGCTGCTAAACGATCAATTCCAATGCCATAGGTTCCCATCCAGATAGGTTCCATCTCACCGTGTTCACTACGATAGAATCCTCCGAGTTTTTCTGTATACTTAGTGCCAATATTGAAGATATGCCCGACTTCAATTCCTCGTTGAGATTGATAGACCCCTGTTGGAACATTAGGGCAGAGATCCCCCTCTTCTGCAAGTAGAAAATCATCAAAATTTGGCTTAGGTAAATCATATTCCCAATTCACATTGAGGTAGTGAATATTTTTTTTGTTCCCAGCACAAATAAAATTTGTCATCGCTTCAGTTGTTTTATCAGCATAGAAAGGGAGCTTAGATTTCAAAGGCCCAATAAATCCAAGAGGAAGATTCGCAACCTTTTTCACTTCATCTTCAGTTGCAAGAAGAACATCAAGAGCTCCAAATTTTTCTTCTAATTTACGTTGATTGACTTGACGATCTCCCCTGATTCCAATGGCAATATACTCCTTTCTATCAGAATAGATGAGCTTATAAACAAGAGTTTTTAAGATTTTCTGTGAATCAACTTTTAAATAGGTCGTAAGTTCTTGAATCGTTTTTATATCAGGAGTTTTTAGGATTTTTTTTTCTTTTAAAATTGTATCGTATGAATAGGTAGGAGGAATAGAATCAGCTGCTTCAACATTCACTGCATAAGCTCCACAAGTCATAATCACATCTTCACCGATATCAGCAATAACTTGAAATTCTTCAGATTTTCCTTTTCCAATTTTTCCACCATGGGCTTGATTGATGATAAATTTAAGTTCTAAATGGTTTAAAATATTTGAATAAGCAAGGCGCATTGCCTGGTACTGTTTCTCCATTTCTTCAGGATTGGAAGAAAATGAGTACCCATCTTTCATCAAAAACTCTTTTCCCCTTATTAATCCAAATCGAGTACGGATTTCGTCACGAAATTTATTTCCAATCTGATAGAGATTGCATGGCAGATCCCTATAACTAGTAATCCAACTGGAGGCAAGAGCAACGGAAATCTCTTCATGAGTTGGTGCTAGACAATAAGGATGCCCTTCGCGATCTTGAATCGTATATAGGAGATTTTCAGATATATAATCATCCCAACGTCCACTTTTTTTCCAATAATGAGCAGGATGTAACATCGGGAACGCAAGCTCCTGAGCTCCAGTCTTATCAAGCTCATATCGGATAATTTTAAGAAGCTTTTTAATCACTCGCAACATCAGAGGAGTATGTATATAAATACCTTTCCCAATTCTTTTAATATATCCTCCTCTTTCAAGGAGTTGATGCGAAATAGCTTCAGCATCACTTGGAGATTCTTTGAATGTTTTAGAAAAAAGATCAGTTCTTCTCATAAATTACTTCTGGGGTCTTTAAATTTCTCACTAAGGAAATAGATCAGATGAAGATCTGATCTTGACGGGATTACAAATCTCTTTAGGATGGATAATTTCTTTATATAACAGTCCTCCTTTTAAAGGATGAGGAGCATTGACGAAAATTGCTAATCGATGAAGGTTGTCTTTACCAAGACAGGTAGAGGTATAGTTAAGAAACTCCTCATAAGTGAGTTCTGCAATAGCTTCTTTGCGTCTTTCTAGCCATTCAAATTCACCATCATAATCAAAAGCAAGTGTATGGAGTATTTCACCCATTTTAGAAAGACTTTCTGCTGGATATTCTAGTTTTTGAATCAAAGCAGTTTGAATGGATTTAAATCGCTCTTTTGGAATCACACTTTCTTTGAGATGTTGCATAGTTGATTCAAGAAAAAGTTCAAAACGTGCTAGAAGATCTCGATTATCGTGAGAGCTTGATTGGATGGCAAAAAAGGTGTAAAGATGACGTTCAATTTCTTGTGACCAATTTGCTACTAAGTAGGCAGTTTGTTGGCGTGTACGTAGTTCGGTGAAAAATGGTTCTTCGAGCCCTTTTGAGAGAATTTCTTGAGCAGCACCTCTTTTAAATGTAAATGTTCCACAATCAACAGTTAAAATTAATGCATTTGCAGGATGTTGACCGTTTAAAATAAGAAAAGAAGGAGATTCATGACTAGGTAGTCCTAATAATTCCTTTTTTGGATGATCGTCTAGAGGAAATGGCTTGCCTGGCAAGTATGTTTCGAACATTTTCCAAACGATTGTATTGGCTCTATTACCATAAAGCATCCCTTCTATATAAACCTTTTCAAATAGTTGATTGCAAAATAAGTTAAACTGATCAAAATCTATTTTTTTCAAAGCAGTAATTCTTTCATTCAAGCCAGCATAGTTTTTATATAAAATACTTGAAAGTAGTTCACTTCCTTGTTTTAAGGGATTAATATTGGCTTGATTAAAATACTCTCGCATGAGTTGGTCTTGATAGATAAGAAATTGTTCATTAGATAGTTGAATCGTTTTCATGGTAGAGAGAATTTTATCGAGCAGAATATCTAGCTTATCAATATATCCAGTTAGTCTAAGTTCAATTTGATTTTGTGCGGTTTTAAGTGAATAGTGGAGGCCAGCAAGCATTGCTTCATAAGCGGTGGAATTGAGGTATTCATTCACTGCGTGACAATAAAGATCAGCTAAAGCGAGATAAGTCGGATTAACTGCAGAGACAATAGGAGTTTTTATGTTAAAAGACCAAGAAATTTCAGGAACAAGATAGCGTGTGTCTTTACATTCATAAATTTTGCCTTTTGGAGAATCAATAATCAAATAGGGGATAGGTAAAGATGTTTCATCTTCTACTATTCCATCAATTTTCATTGATTCAGGTAAAAATGGGTTGGGTCGGGGAATAGAAATACAAGAATGTGTGTTGGATAATGCCCATTTTTCAATTTTTTCCTTTTCAATAGGATGCACTGTATAATCCACTCCCATCCATTTTTCTTTTAGTGTCATTTTTTGTTTTGTCAAATCAGGCGAGGCAATTAGGGTGAATTGACAACGATGAGGAGTAAGATAGTCTATGAAATTTCGAATCCTATCTGGATTATATCGATGTGGGAAAAGTGTTTGGTCTGGGAAAGTCTCTATCGGTTCATCAATGAGTTGCGTAGCTAAATCACTCACAAGTTCGAAAACTTTTTCTCGTGATTGAAATCTATATTTTAGTTTTTCTAATAGAATGATTTCGTCGAATAAATAGTGAGGAATTCCTGCTTTACGTAAATTTGCAATCGCTTGGAAACAGCGCTCGATCACTGTTTCATAATTTTGCACTCCATGTTTTGTTAAATGGATTGAAAGGGTAAATAAACTTTGGTCTTTTCCCGCTTTCATATTTCCTGAGCTAAGAGATTCTGCTAAGTTTTCTTGTTTGAGTTGATTGAGTAAGCTTGTGTTTCCTTCATGGCCAAGAACATGACTAATTAGTTTATCAGTGTGGTATTCAAGATCTTTCCCAAAAAATTGAGGGACTTCCCAACTCATTTCTAACACCTGCAAATCTTGTATCGGATTAATAAAGACTATTTTGCCTAACTGATCTGATTGGAGAAGAGGTTCGGAAAAAGAGAGGGGAGAAAGGTTATTATTTTTAATTTTTGAAAAAATATCTACAACTTGATTTTCTAGAGAATCTAGTTCTTCTGAAGCATATACTACTAGATGCATCAGATGAGCGCTATAGTGAGATTGATACCATGTATTTAATTCATTTTTTGAAATATCTAATAATGTATCGTGATTGCCAATGCAAAATTGATGAAAAGGATGGTGATTATTTGCTAATTCTTTTTTTACATATAAGAGTCGCCAAGGATCAAGTGACAGGTCTTTACAAAATTCTTGATGGATAGCTTTTGATTCACGCTTGATACCAGAATGGTTAAAAAGAGGAGCAATAAAAAATTGTCCAAAACGATCAAGGGCTTCTGAAAATCCTTTATTGTTCAGCGAAAACATATACACTGTACGATCAGCCATAGTAAAAGCATTTCTTGATCCTCCATTTTCATTGAGATAACGGCTATATCCCTCTTCTTCTGGGTATTTTTCTGTTCCAAGAAAAAGCATATGTTCCACAAAATGTGCCATTCCAGGGCGATTTTCGGGATCATCCCAGCTTCCAACAGCAATAGCTAATGCAGCCCCTGATTCTTTGGTATAAGGATCGGAAATCAAAAGAGCCTCGAGTTGATTCTCTAATCGAATTTTTCGAGTTTTTCTTTGAGATAGCACTGGGGTTTCTATTTTTAGAGCTGATTTATCTTCAAGAATTTCATAACAAAAACCCGGAGTAAATAGAAGCAGGATTATTAGTATCTTATTCATTTTAAGAATCCTCGCTTAATTGTTGCATAATTTTCTCTAATTACATTCCAAATATATATTGCACGAGCTCTTCTTTTTGCATGTCTATTTTGCCTATCTGCATCTCCAAGACAACCAAGTTGCATTTCATCTCCAAAGTAAAAAAAAATTCCTTTTCGTTTTGCCCACCGTGGCTCACCAATCTCTTTTTCAATTTTTGGAGGAGGAGGAAGAATCTCAAAGGTAGCTAAAGCAAGAGGATAAAAATGCGCAGGTCTCTTAGCTTGTTTTGCAATTAATCGGAAAATTTCAATACTATGGGGATCAAAGGAAGCAATCTCAATTTCTCCATCAAGGTTTCGACGATCGCGCCCCCCACTGGGGGCTACATAGATACATTTTCCACCCTGGCAGAAAAGCTCTTTTAATCGTTTCATTGTTCTTTGATTGTAATGTTGTTTCTCAGCTTTCTTTTCAGGTGGGTTATCAATATGTCTTTTGGAGTAGATACATAATAAATTACATCCCATGCTAAAAGGAATCGCCATAGGATCAGAAACTACTCTATTACCAGCTACAAAAATAACTTCACCAGCAAATTCGGGATAAGTCTCTTCAAGAGCAAGACTCATCAATTGAGGATCAACCTCAGTTTGATGATTGGCAAACAGAATAATATTATCTCCTTGTTCAAGCTGTTGAGTCATTTTTTTTACATTTTCAATTTTAAATATTCGACTCTTTTTTTTATTCACAAGAGGGCGTAAAAAATCCATTCCAAACTTGTAGTAATTGTAAGGTTTAGTGATCTTTTTATGGAAAGATTCGAATTGATAAGGATGTGCAATTTGTTCAGTTACAAATTGAAGAAAAGATTCAAAAATCGACTCGTAATCCATCATATCTAGATGATCAGTTTGCAAAGCATGAACATAGCTCTTATAAAGACTTGCAATCGTCCTATAGTTTTTTTCATCAACAGCTTTTGTCTCATATGCTGTTTTGAGTTTCTCAAGAAATGTCATACTTCTATTATTTGGTTTGTTAAGGTCGAAATTATTTGAAAATCATTGATATGAAGGGAATCAGATTCTTTAAAATCAAGTGTCGCTTTTAATTGCTTTGCAAAAGCAAGTAAATAAGAAAGATTTCCTTCTTGTTTCATATATTTATGTAATTCTGGATGCAATATAAGAAGAAGCCTATATTGGTTGTATTGCAAAATGACTTTTTTCAAAGTTCGCTCAATTTCAATCATTGTGCTTTCATGATTTTTAATCAAAGCGCTTCCATGACAATAGGGACAAGCTGTAAACATCGTTTGAATGAGTGATTCGCGACTTCTTTGACGTGTCATTTCAATGAGACCAAATTCACTCATACTCAAAATGGTACATTTAGCTGGATCTTGTTTCATTGATTCTCTCAGTTGCTCTAACACACGTCTTTGGTTTTTTCTCATCTTCATATCGATAAAATCGATAATTATCAGCCCACCAATGTTTCGCAAACGCAGTTGACGAGGAATCTCCTCAGCTGCTTCTAGATTAATACGCACAAGGGTTTCTTCAACATTCCCCTCACCTGAGGTAGTACTCCTTCCTGAATTCACATCAATTGTAAACATGGCTTCGGTTCTATCAAAATAGAGGTAGCCACCACTTGCAAGCCAAATTTTTCTACGAAGAGCCTTTTCTATTTCACGTTCGATGTTGAATCTTTCAAACATAGGAACTTTATCTCTGTAGTATTCAATCCTTAATGGATATTCAAAATTGAAGTTCTTATAGATTTTTTTACATTTCTGATAGGTAGCATAGTCATCTACCAGTAAACGATTATATTTTTTATCAACACAAGTAATGACTGCTCTTTTTAAAATATCAGATTCTTCATAAAGAAGATTTGGATGAGAAGATTGATGAAATTTTTCTATTATTTGTTGCCATAAATTGAGTAGTTCATGGGCTTCATTAACAAGTAGATCAGTGGTTGCATAGCTACTCGCTGTTCGGCAAATCAAGCCCATATCGTGAGGCATTTCAAATGCTCGAATGAGTTTTTTGAGTTCATCACGAATGTCGGTATCTTCGATCTTCCGTGAGACTCCACGATGAGGAGAATTAGGGAGTAAAACAAGATAACGACCAGCAATTGAAATATTGGATGTAAGACGAGCCCCTTTTGAGCCAATTGGTTCTTTGACCACTTGTACAAGGACAGGTTGGTCAATTTTTAGTACTTCAGTAATATCTAATTGTTTCTGTTTACCTACATCTAGAGATTGAATATCGTAGTCAAGATCAAAATCCATATCAAACATGCGTTCGAATTTTTTCGTATTTTCAAGGATATCAGACATATGAATGAATCCATTTTCTCCTTCATTGATATTGATAAAAGCTGATTGAATATTATGAAGGACATTCGTCACCTGACCGCGGTAAATATTACCCGTCAGTTGCCGTGTCTTCTTTCTTTCTAAAATTAGATCTTGAAGTTGACCATTTCTTAGGTGTGCGTAGCGAATTTCTTTAGATTCCACATTGAGAAGAACATCATCATCCATTGGTTTACCTTAAAAATCGGCAGGAATAAAAGAAACCTGGATTGAAACAATGCATCACTTTGTATAGGAAGGGAAAAACCAATTTTTTTTTCTAATCTTTGAAGCCTTTTCAGGGATAGTCTCAGAAGCTCTTTTATTCCAAACATTTCGATAAATATTTCATTGAACTTCTTTTTAGTCTAATTTAATCTCTTGAAATTTTCCATAAAAAACTAGCTCTAAAAACCATTTTCTATTAAATTTATCTGCTGGATAGAGGGGAGGTGAGATGTTATCTCTCATCCTATGAAGTTTTGGAAGTTATTTTCAAAATAAAGTTACATTAATTTTTTTCTAGGAGTTAGGAAAAATGGCAGTGCCAAGATCACGGTTGAGTAATCAGCGTAAAAACACCAGGCGTGCTCATCATGAAAAAAAAGCCAAAAATATAGCCACTTGTTCAAATTGCGGGAGTCCTCGCCTCTCTCATCGTGTTTGTTCTTCTTGTGGATTTTATAATAATCGTTTGGTAATCAATAGGGAAGAGGAATAAGACTTTTTGGATCTACGCTTAGGAGTGGATTTAATGGGAGGTGATCAGGCTCCCGACGTAATTTTTAAAGCCATACTTGATGTTGCAAGAAAAACAAAATATTACTTAGTGGTTTTAGCTACTCGTCCTTTTTGTTCCTTATTTGCTCAAAATGCACATCCTCGAATCGAATTTCTAACAACCGAGGAAAGTATTGAAATGGGTGAGTCCCCTCTTCTTGCGATTCGTCGTAAAAAAAATTCCTCTATGTCTGTTGGTATGCGTCTACTTAAGAAAGGAGAAGTAGACGCTTTTATATCTGTTGGCAATACAGGAGCTCTAGTAGGAACAGCCATCCATTATTTAGGTACTTTTCCTGGAGTGGAGAGACCAGCATTGTTAGTTACAATGCCTACTGCAAAAGAAAAGATTGTTGTTCTTGATGTTGGAGCAAATATGATGGCGAAACCATGTCAAATTGTATCATATGCTAAGATGGGTGCCATATATCAGCAGTGTTATCAAGGATTAAAAAATCCTATGATTGGGCTTCTTAATATCGGTGTTGAAGAGGAAAAAGGAAGAAAAGAGACAAAAGAGACATATCGTCTTTTACAAACAGCTTTTCAAAATTGTTTTCTTGGAAATATTGAAGGTCATGAAGTCTTTAGAGGAGAGATAGACGTTCTTGTCACGGACGGTTTTACAGGAAACATTTTTTTGAAAACATCGGAAGGTGTTTCAAGTTTCTTAGCGAATTATCTTGGGAAGCAATTTAATGTTCCAGAAATTGTCGCTCATCTCAATCAGAAATTTAATTATTCGAAACATCCAGGAGCTTTTCTTTGTGGTCTTAATGGTTTAGTGATTAAATGTCATGGTAATTCTGACCATCAAGCTTTAATGAATGGAATTTTAGGAGCAGCTGATTTAATAGAAAGAGGGGTCTTTGATCAGATGAAAAAGGCTCTTATTTGATAAAAACTGCTCCTTTATAACGCCATTCACCATCTTCTTTCTTAAATTCACTCTTCTCAATGAAAGATTCATCATGATTTAATTGTGCTTGAAATGTGACAAAACAATCTTCTAAATCTAGAATGGTTAGATTAATAAATGCGTATTTTTTTGAAAAAGCGAAAATTCTACTTCTCCATTCTTTAAGAGAACTCATTTGATCTGGATGAGAAGAGTGGGTGGTTTCAATAATATAATCGACATTTTTTAGAGCATAGGCGCTGTATCTTGCGCGCATTAAGGCAATTGGTTTTAATGGAGATTGGCCATTGTGATAAGGCTTGCAGCAAGCTCTGTATTCTTTCCCACTATGACAAGGACATTTCATGTAATCAAACTCTTAATAATTTGGGCAGCTTTTTCGCTAGCATTATAGTCTGAAAGATGAGAGGTCAATTCTCTGCAAGCTTCATAACATTGCTTAGGGTTAAGAGATTTTAATGCTCTGGTAATCTTATCTATAGAAAGTTTTCTATCGATAAATTCTGGATAAACGTGACGTTTGCAGATAATATTGACGAGGTTATAAAATTGAAGATCAATGCGAAAGATGTAGCGACCCATTAAATAGTTCATAGGAGTAAGTTTATAGATGACGACTGTTGGCAGAGCATGTAATCCTATCTCCAATACAATTGTCCCACAAGTCGCTAAAGCTAGTGTAGCAGCTTGCATTAAATCATAACGCTTGTCTTGTGGAACAAGATGCGCTTTAGATCCAGTATGTTTTTTAATTTCTTTGATAAGATAGGGGTGAGCTACAGAAATACAAGGAATGAAATCAGGAAATTGTTTTGCAACCTCCCATTGAATAGGAAGATTTAAGGCAATTTCCTGTCGGCGACTTCCAGGAAAAATTGCTAAAATTGGTTGATCTTTAGGGAATAAAATTGGTGGTTGATAAATATGAGATTTGATAGCAGATACGAGAGGGTGACCGACATAGGTAACTGGAAGCGAAGTATGGTTAAAGTATTCTTTTTCAAAAGGAAGAATTGAAAGAAGACTATCTAAAGTCTTTACAAGAGTTTTTATTCTTCCTTTTCTCCAAGCCCAAATCGAAGGGGAAACATAGTGGATCAATTTTCCTGCATAGCCTTTCTTGCGCAATTTTTTTGCAAGATGCATATTGAAATCAGGATAGTCAATAAGAACAACAGCAATGGGTTGCATCTTTAGGATTTGATTGCTAATTTTTATTAGATTTAAATAGATGAGAGGGAGTCTTTTAATGACATCTGAAAAACCCATGACTTGAAAGAGTTCCATGGGATAGGTGATATTCATTCCTGCATCAGACATCAGTGGTCCTCCAACACCAGTGATAATGAGGTTGGATTGATTTTTTTTTAGTGTTTTAACTAATTGGGCACCTAAAACATCACCACTGGGTTCTCCAGCAAATATAAATAGATCTTTTCCTATTTTATAGTTAGGCTTTATCAGCATAAGATTACGGATATAAGGCAAAAGGCCAAAGCCATAGCCTATGATATTGACAGGGTCTGCTAAGCGGATAAAATATACTAAGGAGAGAGAAGCACCTGATAAACTCATCCACCAAAATGGCTTTCCTAAACAACTTGTTTGATGTTTTTCAGCTAGCCACCATTGCAACCAAAAACGACTCGTAAAAAGAAACATTCCAAGATACCCAACCAAATGCCAAGCAAAATTAGGTGGATTAAGGTGATTTTTATACCAAGAAATTTTAGGAGGAGACATCCAGACATCTTGTTGGGCAAAAACCAAGGAAATAATCACAATTGCAAGGCTCATAATTGCAAAAGTTTTTTTTTGTGAGAGAGAATTAGAATGCATAAGGTTGAGATTACGCCAGGCAATGACTCCATTCAATGCTTGAATTAGGCAAACAGGATATTGCAGTTGAATGAATCCATGGATTGACATGATTCCGTTTGCGATAAGGGAAATCCTCCAGAAAGAGGGAGAGAGGATACTTTCTCCTTTTCTTTCACTCTGTATCCACTGAAAAAATACTCGGAACCCAAATAAACAATTTGCAATCAAGCCAAGAGGATAAAAAAGAGAGCGAAGTGTATCAGTCATTGTTTATAAGAAATTTCTTCACTTAATTTATAATTGAGCGCGCGGTGGCGCATCCATCGAACAGCTAGCATATCAAGTAAAGGATCGATTGCACGATTAAAAAAATGATACTTAGTTATTCCTTTAGTGCGTGGGCGGTGATTAACAGGAATTTCTTTAACTCGAAATCCTTCAATTTTGAAAAGAGCTGGTAAAAAGCGATGCATCCCTTTATACATTTTGATTTGCTGTAGAGCTGTTTTTCTATAGACTTTTAATGAACATCCTGTGTCATGTATTCCATCTTTGCAAACACGACTACGCACCCAATTAGAGAGGTAAGAAATCCCCCTTTTTTTCCAAGAATCGCGTCTATTTACCCTCCAACCTACGACAAGTTCACAATCAGTCATAGCTGCAATGAGTTTTGGAATATCTGAAGGGTCGTTTTGTCCATCTCCGTCGAGTGTAATCACTAGATCTCCATTTGCTGCTTTAAACCCTGCAAGAAAAGCAGCTGACTGTCCAAAATTTTGAGCAAATGCTAGAACACGTAAATAGGGTTTTGTTTTACATAAATCTTTTAATATTAGCAAACTAAGATCCTTAGAACCGTCATCAATAAAAATCAGTTCCCAAGGGTCTCCTATTTTTTTCATAATACATTCAATTTCGTAGATGAGATCTCGGATATTTTCTTCTTCGTCTTGAACAGGAATCACAATTGAATAGTGCATAATTTCTACCTAAAAGAATTTTTTCAGAAGTTTGAATATTCAGATAAAGAAATCATGGATTTTTTTTTTCATGTTCTCTTTTTAAAACAGATTTCCATTTTCTATAGATTTTGAAAAGACTAGGATTAATCAGGGCACGAATTTTTAAAAATACTAAAGCATAGAAAAACTCTTTTTGTTTTGCCACGCGGTGGTGAGACTGTTTTTTTTTGAGACTGAATCTATACTGTGTGAAAAGGATAAAATGACAACGTATGCGAATTTTTCGAGGAAAATGTGGGTAGGGTTTAAATAATAATTTTTGAATTAATTCATAAGATAGATTCATTACATCACCCATACTGATTTTTTTTTCTTTTGTTGCAATTTCTTGTTCTAAAATAGGATAAATAAGAGCAGCTGTTAAAACTCCTCTGTCAAGAATAGGGGATGTTGAATCGAGATTTATCGAATCGGCTGTTTTTAAGTAGGTATAGATAAGAGATCCAATCGGCTGCTGAAAATAAGCATCAAGAGGAGGAAATAGAATTTCAAGGAGTTGTGAATCAACCAGCATCCGAAAAAAAGGCTCGGAAGCGCCTGATTCTAACATTCGGAAAATTTCTTCCAACACTCGATTAGGGGAACTTTTGATAATTTCTTTACGACATTCATCTAATGCTTGAAGAATCTCTAAATCAACATTAAAGCCAAAACGAGCACGAAACTTTTGCATACGAATCATACGGACAGGATCTTGTTTAAAACGTAGCTTTGGATCACCTATCATTCTTAAATTATGATTTTTAAGGTCTTCAAAGCCACCAACATAATCAATAATTTTGTGATCCAGAGGGTCATAAAATAATCCATTCATCGTAAAATCACGGCGTAAAACATCCTCTTTTGGTGTTCCCCAGATATTATCTTCAATGATTAGTTCCTGATCAGTTGGATCTCCTGCTCGGAATGTTGATACTTCAATAATATCTTGCCCCAAACGAATATGAGCAAGGCGAAATCGACGCCCAATTAATAAGCAGTGTTTTTTAAATAAGATTTTGATTTCATTAGGTTTAGCTGAAGTAGAGATATCAAAATCTTTGGGTTTTTTTCTCATAAGTAGATCACGTACTCCTCCTCCAACAAGATAGGCAGTATAGCCTGCTTGATGAAGTTTTTTTAGAACAAAAAGAGCTTTAGGGTCGATCAGTTCATTGCGAATATGATGGTCTCTTATGTTGTAGATTTTTTCTTTCACAGATGAAAATGTTTCTTTCTAGCGATGTTCATGCAATTAAAATGAGACGATTTTATTAATCATAAGCAGGTTTTCTTTGGTTTTTTAAGGAAAAGGCACTATTCCAAATGGGCTGACTATATCCAAAATCTTTCCTCTTGTCTACTGACTTATATTTGAATTTATAGAAGAAAAAAGGTTTTCGATATTTTTCTTAGATAAAAGGGAGATTTTTTAATTTCTTAGTCAATAGTTTAGATTAGTAAAGAAATCAAGATAGTAGATTTGCTAAACTACTTGAAATAGAAATTGATCTATTTATTGTATCGATCATGAATTTGATAAACGTCGATCAATTCTAGAAAGAAATCTTTTTGTTCTGTATGGTTTTATATAAAAGCTATAGGAAAGAGTGATTAAAAGATCTGACTTTAAGTTATTTGGAACTGATGGTGTTAGGGGACGAGCCAACTATTTTCCGATGACTGTTGAGATTGCTCTCATGCTTGGTAAAGCTGTCGCTGTTGTCCTTCGTCGTCATAATGGAAAGCATCGAGTAGTTGTAGGGAAAGATACGCGACTTTCTTGTTATATGTTTGAAAATGCACTTGTAGCAGGCCTAAATTCTATGGGGGTAGATACATTAATAGTAGGTCCACTTCCAACTCCAGCGGTTGCTTTTATTACTCGTGCTTATCGCGCTGATGCTGGGATTGTAATTTCTGCATCACACAATCCTTATCATGATAATGGAATTAAGATTTTTATTTCCGATGGTATTAAATTGCCTGATGAGATTGAACATGAAATGGAAAAGATTATTGCTTTAGGAAATTTCGAAGAGATTCCACCAGATAACGAATTAGGTCGAAATAAGCGCATCGAAGATGCTGGAGGACGGTATATTGAATTTGTAAAAGCTACTTTTCCAAAAGGTAGAACATTAAAAGGCATAAAAATATTTTTAGACTGTGCTAATGGTGCTGCTCATAGAGTTGCTCCTCTTGTTTTTTGGGAGCTAGATGCTGAAGTAGTTGCAATAGGGAATGATCCAAATGGGATTAATATTAATGAAAATTGTGGTGCCTTACACCCATCAGTTATGCAAAAAGGGGTGATTGAGCATAAAGCTAATGTAGGGATCGCTCTTGATGGAGATGGAGATCGAGTGATTATGGTAGATGAACAAGGTCATATCGTCGATGGCGACATAATTTTAGCGATTTGTGCTTATGATTTACAAAATCGAAAAATGTTAAAAAATAATCGCGTTGTTACAACTGTAATGACGAATTACGGAGTCGTTCAGTATTTGAAATCCATTGGAATAGAAGTGATTTTATCAAAAGTTGGTGATCGATATGTAATTCATGATATGCTGAAGTATGATGCTTTTTTAGGGGGAGAACAGAGTGGTCATATGATCTTTCTTGACCATAATACAACGGGGGATGGTATTGTTGCTGCTCTACAGGTTCTAAGGATCATGATTGAAAATGATTCAACTCTTTCGGATTTAGCGGCTTGTGTAAAAAAAATTCCACAAACTCTTATTAATGTTCCTGTTTCAAAAAAACCCTCTTTACACAAGTTAACAAATGTGTGGAAAAAAATTGCAATGATTGAGGAAGAGTTGGGTAAAGAAGGACGAGTGTTGATCCGTTATTCTGGAACTGAAAATCTTTGTCGTGTCATGGTTGAAGGGCCTAAAAAGCATCAAGTAGACCTATTTGCTGAAGAGATTGCAAGAGAAGTTCAACGAGAAATTGGAGTAAAGAAAAAATAGTGTGTGGATTTTTTGGATATATTGGCCCTCAAGAGGCTGTGTCAATTGTGATCGAGGGGATTCGTAGACTTGAATATCGTGGGTATGATTCAGCAGGGATTGCAACGATTAGTGATGGAATGTTACTGTTTGAAAAATCAGTTGGGAAAGTGGCTAAACTTGAAAATTTACTTGCAGATAAGAAATGGGAGGCTCATATAGCTATTGCTCATACCCGCTGGGCAACTCATGGAAAACCTACTCAAGAGAATTCTCATCCTCATTTTGATGCTGAATTAAAATGTGCAGTTGTTCACAACGGGATTATTGAAAATTATGATTCTATTCGTCGTTTGATGGAAAAAAGAGGGGTTATTTTTTATTCTGAAACTGATACAGAAGTCATTTCTCAATTAATTGGTTATCTTTATAAGGGGAATTTTTTACGAGCTGTTCAAAGAGCTGTTAGTCTTCTCTCAGGAGCATTTGCAATTGCTGTTATTCATGAAGACCATCCTGGAGAAATTATATGTGCTGCCCAAGAAAGTCCTCTTGCAGTTGGTATTGGCAAAGGAGAAATGTTTATTGCTTCAGATGCGTTAGCTTTTTTGAAATATACTCGTCGTGCTATCTATCTGCGAGCCTCAGAAGTGGCTCTTGTAACAAAAAATGGAATTCAAGCTTTCGATGCTCGGTTTGAACCAATTGAAAAAGAGTATGAAGATCTTAGTCATGATATTGAAGCAGTATCTAAAGGACATTACCAGCACTTTATGCTTAAAGAGATCGACGAACAGCCTCAGACTTTGCAAAATGCTCTTCTTGCGCGTTTTAGTTGTGAATATGGAACTGCTACTCTTGATGATCTTAATTTTACTGATGAAGAATTACAAAAAATTGATCGAATTATTATTCTTGCCTGCGGAACTTCGCTACATGCTGGGATGATTGCTGCTTATATGTTTGAAGAAAAAGCACGTATTCCAGTCATGGTCGAAATTGCTTCAGAATTTTGCTATAAAAATCCCATTGTGAATGATCACACTCTAGTCATTGTGATTAGTCAGTCAGGGGAAACAGCTGATACACTTGTTGCAATGCGGGAATTGAAAGAAAAAAGAGTAAAAATTTTAGGGATTTGTAATGTTCAAGGTTCGACACTTGCACGTGAAGTTGATAGTTGTTTATTTTTACGTGCTGGTCCTGAAATTGGAGTCGCGGCAACTAAAACTTTCACCAGTCAATTGATCACTCTGTCTCTTCTTGCATTACGTCTTGGAAGAATAAAAGAGATGAGTCAACAAGAAGGAATGCGCTTTATTGAGGCTTTAACTAAAATTCCTAAACAAGCTCAAAAGATTTTAGAAGAAAGCTCTCAAATCATCGAGCTAGCACGGAAGTATGCTGGATATGAAAATTTTTTTTACCTTGGCCGACGCTATATGTATCCCACAGCTATGGAAGGGGCACTAAAACTTAAAGAAATTGCTTATGTGAATGCAAATGGCTATCCAGCAGGAGAAATGAAACATGGACCGATTGCTTTGATCGATGAAATGTGTCCAACGATAGCATTTTGTGCTGACACTTACACTTACCTAAAGATGGTCAGTAATTTGATGGAGGTGAAAGCTCGTCAAGGGAAAATTCTTGCGATTGCCTTTGAAAATTCCTTTGAGGTTGAATCTATTGCTGATGATATAATTTGGATTCCTTCTACTCTTGATGAGTTAGCGCCAATTCTTTCAACAATTGTTAGCCAGCAACTTGCTTATTATATTGCAGAAGAAAGGGGAGCAGAAATTGATTGTCCTCGTAATCTTGCAAAGGCAGTCACAGTTGTATAGTCAATCATTTTTACTTCTTATTTCTTTTTAAACTATGAATTTTTCTAAAGAAGGACATCTTTTTGGAGGAGCTTTATTAGTTGCAGGAACAGCTATTGGAGGGGGGATGTTAGCTTTACCTGTTCTTACCTCTGCAGGAGGGTTTTTTGCGGCAATCTTGATCTATTTTCTCTGCTGGATATTTATGACAATGACAGCCCTGATTTTTATGGAGATTTCTCTTTGGAGTCGAGAAGAGGTCAATATCATCTCTATGGCAGAAAATATGCTTGGAATGCCAGGAAGAATCATCACTTGGTTTCTCTATCTTTTTCTTTTTTATTCCCTGACAGTGGTCTATATTTCGGGAGGGGGGAGTTTGGTCAAGGATGTATTGTCTTCCATGGGGCATAGTCATATTCCTATTAGGATAAGCCCCTTGATTTTTGTTTTAATTTTTGCCCCTTTTGTTGTCTTTGGTGCAAAGGCTGTTGATAGGATTAATAAAATTCTCATGGTTGGGTTGATTTTCTCTTTCTTTCTTTTTCTTTTTTTTGGATTTAGTCATATAAAATGCCATCTTCTAAAGCGTTTTGATTTTCCTTTAGCTCTACCAGCTATCCCCGTTGTTTTGACTTCTTTTGGTTTTCAAGGGATTGTTCCTACTTTAACTCACTATCTTGGTAGAGACTCTCTTCGTGTCAAAAAAGCTATTATACTTGGAAGCTTAATCCCTCTAATCACTTATATCCTCTGGGAAGGATTAATTCTTGGAATCATCGATCAAACAGGATTAGAACAAGCTCGAGAGATGGGTCAGTCTGCAGTTTCACCTTTAAAGATGATCATCCAATCTTCTTGGCTCTATCTTGTTGTAGAATTTTTTGCATTTTTTGCCATTGTCACTTCATTTTTAGGTGTTACACTTAGTTTACTAGATTTTTTAGCTGATGGACTTAAAGTGAAAAAAACTCTATTAGGACGGTCTCTTCTTGCTTGTTTGATTTTTTTACCTCCTCTTGTTTTTGCTATGATTGATCCTTCTATTTTTTTAGTTGCTCTTAAATATGGCGGAGGGTTTGGATGTGTTTTACTTCTTGGACTTCTCCCTATTCTTATGGTTTGGCGAGGTCGTTATAGACTACTGTATAAAAGCACTTATACTCTTTTTGGTGGTCGCTTTATTCTTTTGCTTTTATTCTTTTTTGTTATTTTTGAATTGATTCTTATGTTGGTCAAAATTAATTAAAAAGGTACAATGATGCAAAGTAAAAAAGGAGTTTCTTATGCACAAGGGATATATTCAAGATGCAAGTGCTGTTGGAACCTTTTCAACGCGTGTTTACGGTTGGATGGCGATTGGCCTTGGATTAACTGCTTTTGTCGCTTATTTTCTGTATGAAAGTGCTCTTTATATCAAGCTTATGCCTTTCTGGTGGGTCTGGGCATTTGCAACTTTTGGCATTGCTATGGGGATTAATTTAGGTCTAAAACGCCTTTCTATTGGCAGTGTGATAGGGCTTTTCTTAGCTTATGCGACTTTTGAAGGGATTTTATTCGGGACAATTCTTCCTGCCTTTGCTGCGGCTTTTGGTGGACAAGTGATCTGGTCAGCTTTTTTAACTGCTTCAGCAGTTTTTGGTATGGCAATGTGTTATGGGATTTTTACAAAAAATGATTTAACTAGTTTGGGCCGTATCCTGACTTTTGGTTTAATTGGACTTATTGTAGTGACTTTTCTTTATATGATTCTTTCATTTTTTATTCCCATGCAGTGGGCTCATCTTTTTATCAGTTATTTAGGTTTGATTATCTTTGTTGGTTTGACTGCTTATGATGCCCAAACGATTCGACAATTTAGTATGGAAGTAGATATTAAATCAGTTGCTTCTTATAAATTGTCAATGATTATGGCTCTTAAGATGTATATCAATGTCATTATGATTTTTTGGTATTTGCTACAAATTTTTTCATCTGGTAATAAACGTTAATTTATCACTGATATTTTTTTTATTTACATCATTTCAAAGAGAAAAGACCTAGCGGTCTATCTCTTTTTTATATTTCTTTAAATTTAGATGATCTTTGACCTCTTCTTTCAGAGAAGAGGTTTAAGTATTTAGAATTTCTCTTGATAAGAGCTTCCATTGTTTCCAATCTTCTTTTAAGCTCGCATGCAGACAATAAAGCTCATAGTGAATTTTGGATGTGATTGCAGGTTGTTTAAATTTATCCAATTCCTTGTAAAGGTGGGTAAAGTTCATGATTTTCTCAAGTATTTTACTCGCAATGATTTCAACTTGGCTGGTGAGTTCTTCTTGTCTAACGTAATCTATGTTATGAATTTTTTTTAAAAGTAGGGCTTTACGCTCAATAACCATGCGTTTTTTAATCGTTAGTTGATCAACTTGCTTTAAGTCTCTGACTAGCTTTAATTTTGAAAGAATCCATATTATCCATTTAGTCGGATCAAAATGGTACCATTTTACACCGTTTCTATAGTCTTTAGGAAAGACATGGTGATAGTTATGATATCCTTCTCCAAAAGTTAGAAAAGAGAGAATTAGGTTATTCACTGCCGTCTGTTCTTGGCAAAAAGGTTTGTTTCCCCATGTATGAGCAAGAGAGTTGATAAACCAAGTCAAATGATGAAGAATAAAAATTCTTAGAGCAACAGCAATAAAAAAAGAGCCTATGTAATCATTAAGTAACCAACCCATCACAATCCAAACAAGAAAGTTTGTTCCAAACATAAAGAAAAAAATCAATTTGTCCTGAAACATCACTCGTGGATTTTTTATTAAATCACTTACAAGCTTCTCTTCAATCGGTCGAGCTTTTTCAAGCATCCATAAAAAATGAGCATACAAAAATCCTTTTTTAATTGAATAAGGGTCTTTTTCTGTGTCTACGTAAGCATGGTGAAGACGATGTTCGTACGCCCATCTGAGAGCACTGCCTTCCATTGCCATCCCTCCAAAAAAAAGTAGCAGAGATTCAATCAATGGGTGAGCTTTATAAGTTCGATGGGAAAAATAACGGTGATAGCCTCCTGTGACACTAATTCCAGTGATGAAAAGGAGAATAATTGATAGAACAATTAAAACAGCACTGGGTTGCATATAATAAAAATAAAAAGGAAGGGAAAAAATCAGAAGAAGCTGATAGGAGATTAAAAATAGAGATATTCTCCAGTCGAAGGATTTGTTCATCTAGGACTCCTAATTTATGGACAAAAAAACTATTGTACCAAAAAGATAAGATTTTAAATAACTCTAAACAATATAACTAAAATCATCATAAATTTATAAAAAAAACCATTTTAAATTTATAAACAATTTTTTCTGAAAAAAATTCTGAATTTTAAATAAAAAATTTTATATATTTAAAATATCTATATTTATCTCCATTAAGTAAATATCTATTCAAAAAGCATTTCAACAAATTGTTCTGGGTCAAAAGAAGCAAAGGCATCGATTGTTTCCCCTAAGCCGATATATTTCACGGGAAGAGCTAATTTTTTTTGAATAGCGATGACAGCCCCTCCTTTTGCTGATCCATCAAGCTTAGTTAAAATGAGACCGGTAAGAGGAGTAAATTGGTGAAATATCCTTGCTTGGTTGAGTCCATTTTGACCAATTGTCGCATCTAAAACAAGAAGAGTTTCGTGAGGTGATCCTGGAAGGGACTTTTCACAGACACGAGAGATCTTTTGTAGTTCTTTCATTAAATTATTTTTTGTATGAAGACGACCAGCTGTATCGATCAGGAGAAGATCATATTGTCTACTTTTTGCTGCTTCAATTGCATCAAACACGATAGCAGCCGGATCTCCTCCAGGTCGACCTGATACAATCCCACATTTTATTTTGGCGACCCATTTTTCAATTTGTTGCATTCCAGCTGCTCGAAAAGTATCAGTAGCTGCAATTAATACTTTTTTTCCTTTTTTTTGATAATCATAGGCTAATTTTGCTGTTGTTGTTGTTTTTCCATTCCCATTCGTACCAACAATCAAGACAACATGAAGAGGTGTATTTTCAAAAGAAGGAGAGGAAATTTGCAGCAACTCTTTGAGGAGTTCTTGTTTAATTGCCGCGAGGAGTTCTTCTTTTGAAGATTTTTTTTTGATCATTTTTCGTATATATTCAGTTAACTCCTCACTTGTTGAGGAACCTAAGTCTGATTCATAGAAAACTTGCTCGAGTTCTTCAATCATCTCTTCATTAACTTGTCCTTTAAAAATTGCACGGATTTTTTTACCAAGAAATTTAAGCATGAAAATTTAATTCCTTCATTGAATGAAAATCAGGTATATCACATAAGAAACTCTAAAAGGAAGTAAATGTATATTCACGAATATCAAGCAAAAAAAATCTTCATGCAGTATGGCATTCCTGTTCCTCCCTTTGCGATTGCTGCTAACAATCAAGAAGTAGAAAATGCAATTATAGATATGAGGCTTCACCAAGCAGTGATTAAGGTACAAGTGCATGCTGGAGGTAGAAAAAAAGCAGGAGGAGTGAAATTTGCCAATAATCCTGAAGAAATCGTACGTCTTTCTTCTGATTTAATTGGAATGAGGATAATCAATGATCAAACAGGACCAAAGGGGGTAGTTGCACAATTTGTGATCATTTCTCCATCAGTATCGATAAAAAAAGAATATTATCTATCAGTTATGGTTGATCGTTCATCTGCTCTTCCAATTTTAATCGCTTCACCTAAAGGAGGAGTAGATATTGAAGAGATTGCAAAAACAACCCCTCAGGATATTCTTAAAATTCCTTTCAGATTTGATGGACATATCAGAAAATTTCATCTCTTTCATCTTGCAAAATTTATGGGTTGGAGAGGTACTTTGGCTCAAGAGGGAATGAAAATCGCTTTAAATCTTGCAAAGGCTTTTATTGAAACAGACGCTTCTCTTATTGAAATTAATCCCTTTATTGAAACAGAAGAAGGAAAATTACTTGCACTTGATGCTAAATTTACTATTGATGACAACGCTCTTTTTCG
The DNA here is from genome assembly GCA_041395025.1 of Chlamydiales bacterium. Lineage (NCBI taxonomy): Bacteria > Pseudomonadati > Chlamydiota > Chlamydiia > Chlamydiales > Chlamydiales bacterium. The sequence goes on along the minus strand of JAWLBH010000001.1, from coordinate 383,166 downwards.
ACAGCCAGCAATCTCACAATGGTATGATCCTTCTCAGGACACTCCTAATGAGGTCATGGCTAAGGATTGCGATCTTTCCTATATCGGTTTAGATGGAGAGATTGGGTGTTTAGTCAATGGAGCCGGACTTGCGATGGCTACAATGGATATTATCCATTATTATGGAGGAAAGCCTGCAAACTTTTTAGATGTAGGGGGAGGAGCTTCTAAAGAAGAAATTGCACATGGTTTTAAAATCATTTTGTTGGATCCAAAGGTTAAGTCTATTTTTGTGAATATTTTTGGAGGAATTATGGATTGTTCAGTCTTAGCAAAAGGAATTGTTGAGGCAATGAAAAAAATTGATCGAGTCCTTCCTTTGATTATTAGAATAGAGGGAACAAATGCAGTCAATGGGAAACAAGTTTTCAAAGAATCAGGACTCAATCTGATCATGGCTGATACAATGGAAGATGGTGCAATTAAAGTGATTAAAGCAGCAAAAAGTGCAGATTAATGGCAGTTTTAATTGATAAACAAACAAGAGTCATTACACAAGGGTTAACTGGGAAAGCAGGAACATTTCATACCCAAGCAAGTATTGCCTATGGATCGAATTATGTTGGAGGGGTGACTCCAGGTAAAGGAGGAGAAAATTACCTTAATCTGCCTGTTTTTGATACAGTTAAAGAAGCAAAAAAGGTCACAGATTGTGATGCAAGTGTGATTTTTGTCCCAGCGCCTTATGCGGCTGAAGCAATTTTAGAAGCTGAAGAAGCTAGTATCCCTCTGATTATTTGTATTACAGAAGGAATCCCTATACGTGATATGCTAGAAGTTGCACAGATTATGAAACAAAGCAAAACGAGTCGCTTAATTGGTCCAAATTGTCCAGGTATCATTACTCCTGATGCCTGTAAGATTGGCATTATGCCCGGCTATATCCATAAAAAAGGATGTGTGGGTATTGTTTCACGTTCTGGAACACTAACTTATGAAGCAGTTTGGCAGACCACACAAGAGGGATTAGGGCAAAGCACATGCGTAGGAATTGGAGGAGATCCCTTAAATGGGACGCATTTTATTGATATGCTTGAACTCTTTGAAGCAGATAGAGAAACCGAAGTGATTTTAATGATTGGAGAAATTGGGGGAGTAGCCGAAGAAGAAGCAGCTGATTGGATTAGGGTTAAAGGGAGAAAACCAGTCATTGCTTTTATTGCTGGTCAAACAGCGCCTTCTGGAAGAAGAATGGGTCATGCTGGAGCGATTATTTCTGGTGGAAAGGGAGGGGCAAAAGAGAAAATAGCAGCTCTTGAGTCTGCAGGTGTGATCATTGCTAGGACACCAGCAGTGATTGGTCGAACTCTAAAAGAAGTCTTAACTTCATGATCATTCCAGGAAAAATTCCTATTTCAATTCACCCTCTTTTTTGGTTGGTTGCTTTTTTTATTGGATGGATGTGGGCTTTTACTTTGACTGGAGCTCTAATTTGTGTAGGTGTGATCTTATTTTCTATTCTTATTCATGAGTTAGGACATGCTTTGACAGCCATTCTTTTTCAACAAAAAGTTCGCATTGAATTAGCTGCATTTGGAGGGTTTACCTATCGTGAAGGACCAAAACTCAATCTCTGGAAAGAATTTCTTGTTGTTTTAAATGGCCCTATTGCTGGATGCCTTCTTGTGGTGATTTTTCACACTTTTTATCAAAAAGTACTCATTCAATCCTCTCCCGTATTTTTTGTTGTTAAGTTTGCTTTTGTTATGAATTTTTTTTGGACAATCTTTAATCTTGTCCCGATTCTTCCTCTTGATGGAGGGCACCTTTTAAGTATTCTTTTAGAAGCTATTTTTGGATTTAAAGGTTTAAGAATTTCCATTGTGATTAGCTTAGGGATTTCTATAATTACGAGTGTGTTTTTCTTTGCTGTGGGCATGTTTTTAATTGGTGCTCTTTTTTTGATGTTCACATTTGAAAGCTTTCGTTCTCTGCGTTACTATAAGATTTTCAATGAAAAAGATCGTGATACACATTTGCAAGAATTAATTAAATCTGCTGATATTGATCTGGAATCTGGTTTTGAAGAGCAGGCCTTACAAAAACTGGAAAAGGTGCGTAAAGAAACAAAGAAAGGGATTCTTTATACATTAGCTACTCAAGAGATTGCAGAAATTTATCGTCATCAGGAGCGATATGAGGAAGCTTATCAACTTTTAATTCCTATGCAAAAAAATCTTTCTGGAGAGAGTTTGGCAACGTTCCATTTTCTTGCTTATATGAATGAAGATTACCAAACTGTGATTGACATTGGAAATAAGTGTTATCAAGATCATCCTTCAGCTGATACAGCTTTGATTAATGCATTGACATATGGAATCTTATCACGTGTTGAGCCAGCTGTAGGTTGGTTAGAGTGTGCTTTAAGGGAAGGATTAACTTCAGTAGCAGAAGCTATTTCTCGTGAAGAGTTTGATTCAATTCGTGATGATCCACAATTTCTTGCTTTTACACAGGCAAATAAATAAATCGTTTTTTCTTGCTTTTTTAGTATTTTTTTTTCTAATCTCCGACCCTTGAAAATAAAGGTTATCTATGAAAGGTCGGTTCTTAATATTAGGTATCGTCTTTGTTTTAGGAATAGGCACCTGTCGAGCGAGATTAATTTCTTTTAATCAATCTGGCTTGGAAGATTTGAAGCGCAGGCTATGCTTAGCAGAAAAGGATTTAACTCAGGCTCAGACCCATGTAGTGCAAATTAAAGAAGCAATTGCGCAGAAAGAAATCCAAGAAATTCAGAAGCAAATTCAGAAAATCAAAGAACAAAAGAAATTGTATTCTCTCCAATCAAGGGAACACCTACTTGATTTGTTTCACGATCAACGTGAAACTCTTTCAGTTATTATCCATAATCATCCAAGATGTGCTATTGAAGCACAGGCTGCGCTAGATGAAATTCTGACGTTAACCACACAAATCAGTGAAGAAGTTATTGAATAAAATAGCTAAAAGATTTTAGTTATTTTACTAAGGATCTAATCTTCCAAGTGGAGAGTGACAAAGCGTATGGTGTTTCCTTGACGAACCATAAGCAAAACTCGTTTTTCTTTCATAGCTTTATGGATAGCTTGATCAAATTCTTCTATTGAATTAATTCTAAGTCTATTAATAGCTATGATAAGATTTCCCGGACGAAGCAATGCCTCAGCTGCAGGACTGCCTGGTTCAATTTGTGTAATGATGACCCCATATTCCTCAGAAAAATTGTATTTCTGTGCAAGTTGTGAAGTAAGATTCTCTACTTTTAAACCCAATTTTTGAGTTGGACTTAGTGGCCCAGTTTTTTCTTCCGGTAAGGAAGAAATAACTACACTAATATCTTTTTCCTTACCTTCACGATTGATGCGTAAATTTAATGTGGATCCAGGGGGCATTAAAGAGACATAGTTACGGAAAGTGGTCAGATTTTCGACTAAATTATCATTATAACCAAGAATAATATCTTCTTGCTTAAGCCCAGCAGAATCAGCTGGAGAATTTGGAATGACTTCAGTCACTAAAGCACCTTTAGATGAGTTCAGATTATAAAAACTTTCAAGATCAGGATCGATTTGTTGCAAGGTAACACCTAAAAATCCTCGCTTTACTTCTCCATCTTTGATCAATTGTTCGATAATTCTTTTGGCCATATTGCTAGGGATTGCAAAACCGATTCCCATATAACCACCAGAACCACTAACAATCGCAGTGTTTACACCTATCACATCTCCTTCAATATCAATGAGGGGTCCACCTGAATTCCCAGGATTAATTGCAGCATCTGTTTGAATAAAATCTTCAAAATCCGCAATATGTAGTTGACTACGTCCTTTTGCACTAACTACGCCAACTGTCACTGTTTCTTGAAGTCCAAATGGATTGCCAATTGCAATTGCCCAGTCACCGACTTCAAGAGCTTCAGAATCAGCAAAAGAAAGGTAGGGAAGATTCTCTTGATCAATTTTAATAACAGCTAGATCAGTTTTAGGATCAGTTCCAATGATTTTTGCAGTGAATTTTTTTCCACTATTAAAAGTCACAGTCACTTTTTTCGCATTTTCAACAACATGATTATTCGTTACAATGTATCCATTGTTGGCCACAATAAATCCCGAACCACGTACGGTTTCCCGTTTTCTCGGTTTGGGTTGATCTAAATAAGGAAAACCAAAAAATCTGTTGAAAAAATCATCATGAAATTGGTTAAAAGGATTTTCAAATAAGCCTCGACCAGAAGGTGTTTTTTCATTTTTGTCACCTTCTTGAGATTCAATATAAACAACCGCAGGATTAGCTTTTTTTGCAACTTTTGCAAAACCCTTTGAGATCTGCTTAAGTAGATCCTCATTAGTATGAGCACTCTCTTTGGCATTTTCAGTAGAAAAACAAATCGATGAAAATAAGACAGAAGAACTGATGAAAAATAAAAGTGCTTTTTTACAAAACATAGCAGGCAAAAATCTCCAAATTAACAAAATTTAAAATTAGATCATTAATTTAAAAATACCAACTGTCATCTTAATTGAACAACTCAAATAATCGATATATTGTTAAATATCCATTTTCAAAACGATCAAATCCAAAATGTTCATCCGGAGCATGAATACGATCTGCTGGTAAGCCGAGTCCAGCTAAAACCATCTCAGCACCACTAACTTCTGCTAATTGAGCGGCAATAGGAATAGTTGCTCCTATCAAGCTTTTTTGACAAGGTTTTTGAAAAACTTGGGAATAACTTTCTGCAATTAAATGTGCAATACGAGAATTTGGATTGGTACGAAATCCTCGTCCATTTGCTGGAAAAATATTGACTGTAGTATTTAACCCCGGTGGAGTTTGATTAATTAAAAAATCTCGCACAAGCGCAATGATACGATCAGGAGATTGATGAGGCACAAGACGACAAGAAATCTTTGCTTGGGCAACAGATGGAATCACTGTTTTCCAACCTGGTCCACTATATCCTCCGTTAATTCCATTAATTTCAAGAGTAGGGCGTAACCAATTTGCTTCAATAGGAGAAAGCCCTTTTTCCATTCCAGTCGGTTCAAACCCAAAAAGAGAGAAAAAATGTCCGGGATCAAAATCAAATGAGAGCCCTTTTTTTTCATGGGGAGGCATCTCAACAACTTCATCATAAAAACCAGAAATAGCCACACTCCCATTTTCATCATGAAGTTTAGCGAGTATTTCGGCAAGAGCTCGGTTTGGATTATAAGCTATGCCACCACCAAAACCTGAATGAAGATCATGATTTGATTCTTTAACTATGACTTCTAAAGAGACAATGCCTCTTGCACCTAAAGTAATAGTGGGTTTTTCTATTTTTTCCATTCCACTATCCACAATTAAAAGATGATCAGCGGATAGACTTTTTCTTTTATCCTCAAGAATTTGAGAGAAACCTAGACTTCCACTTTCTTCTTCACCATCAATGACAAATTTAAGATTAAATGGAAATTGACCAAACTGCTTTAAAAAAGTTTTGATGGCCACAATTGTATAAAAGCATTGTCCTTTATCATCTACAGCTCCTCTTGCATAGACCTGACCATCTCGCATTGTTGGTTCAAATGGAGGAGTAGTCCATCCTTCAATAGGATCAACTGGTTGAACATCATAGTGACAATAGATAAGAAGAGTTTCTTTTTCAGGACCCGCTCTTAAATCATGAGCAAAAATAATAGGAGCTTTATCAGTATCCCAGACTTCTACAGACAGCCCAATGAGATTCAGATATTCAGCCAGCCATTGAGCACACTTTTGCACTTCCTGATGATAATTCGGATCAGTTGTAATACTTTTAAATCTTAAAAAAGCAAAAAAATCACTAAGAATATCTTTTTCATCTTTTTTAAAGAGTTCTTTTAACTTAATAATATCTAACATATTTAACATTAACTAATAAAATAACTTAACTTTTTTAGAAGATTACTTCTCGATTGATTAGATCGTGATGAAAACAATCTTCATTTTTAGCTTTCTATATTGCCGATTTTTCTTTTTGAAAGGAAGGAAATTTATCCTTAAATTAGATTCAGGAAGATTTTTAGACTCTGATTTCTTAGAAATAAAGATTGAAAGTATTCAACTCTAGAATCAGAAAAAGAAAATCTAATTATTTCATTCCAAGTCACGATGATTAAATTTTATAAAGATCCAATGGATGTTCTAAGAGAGAATTTTCTTTTTCAAGGAGATTTTTAGATGCAAAAGAAACAATAATCCCTTCTTTAAGGTTAACAGCTATATGATCTCTTATAGCAAGGGTAATCTCTTTCTTAGATAATTTAAGAAGACGTTCTCGAAAGAGCTGTCGTACTTTTGGAGAACGATTTCCTCTTAAATGACTATACGCAGTCACAGCACGTTCTCCAGGAGGAATTGGAGCATCGAGTTCTTGAAAGAGAACTAGTTTTGCTTCTTCAATATCACTAGTTTCAAACTTGCCAGAGACCACCATATGAGTAGCTTCATGAAAAGCATCGATAGACTTTTTTAAATGTGGGTCTCGATAGGAATAAAAGTAAAATTGTTGCAACAGAGTCTTATTTACTGCACCTGCTCCATAAGCTCCTCCTTGTTCACGTATCCGCTTATGCAATATTTTGTTTTCCATAATCTCTGAGGCTAGACTAAGAGCAGGGGCATGAGGATGGGTATAATAGAGAGATTTAAGAAACAAGGTTGTGAATGCTACTGGAGATGAAATCATTCTTCCTTGTGACTTGGTGGGTTTGATGAGATAATTTTCTTTCCATTGAGAGGAGGGTCTTGAAGGAATTTTGCTCAATCCATAAAATTGTTCTTTTTTTAATTTTTTCACCATTTCTTCACTACAAGTTAATACTAGGTCACCACCAGAGAGGTTGAGACAAAGATTTTGCAGTCTCTCGAGTTTTTCAATAAGTAATCCAGGATCTCGATGAAATAATTCCATTATATTTTTCAGTGCATAATAATAATCAATTCCATACCAAGCATTTGCAATTGTTGATGGAACAGAACTTCCTCTTGATGCCAAATGGATTGCATAACGTAGAGGATGATGCTGAATACTATTTTCAACTTCTAGAAAATGTTGTGTTAATAAATCTTGAATCCGAGGAATATCTTTAAAATTTGCCTTTGTTAATATCTCTCCAAAAATGGAGAAAAATTTATCTATCTTTCGATAGAGAGCTTTTCCCGAAATAATCAAAGATGGCCGGAGTTTTTCTGACTCATCCCCTTGAATTCCTAGATCAAGTGAAACATGGATTCCTCCAGTATGCTCGAGTAGAAATTCTAAATGTTCACGATAGCTATTTTTTCCACACCCTACTTCAGGAAGGATCACTGAAAAAAGTCGGAGTAAGGGGAGGTCATTTTCAACAATTTCTGGAAGGTCTAGGAAAAGATCTGCATATAAAATATCGTTCGTAAAACAAGGATGATAATGTAGGTCAAATTGACCTATTTTTTCTGATTCAAGAAAGAATTCTTTTCCATAGCGAGCTACATCATCCAGAGTAATTTTTGGTAACAGATGCAGATTTTCTGATTCCTCTTGAGCTTTTTCTAAATTTTTAGTCTGCTCAAGGATTGCTGAGATCTGTTCTTTTTTTAATGAGTCGTAAATTTTATTTAAACGATTTTGTTCTTCTTGCATTTCCTGAGTTGCAAGATTAGGTTCAGGAATCATGGTAATTCGTACATGATGGGGATTGAATAAAAAATGTTTTTTGATTAATTCGGGTAAATATGAAGGATGTTTGACTTTTTCTCTCAAATGAGTGAAGAGCGTATGGATTTGTAACCCATCTGCAGGGTCTCCTCCGTGCTGTTTCAGTAAAGCAGAACGAAAATACAGATCAAGACCATAAGGAGAAGAGCCTCCTGTAATTTCCATCCGTGTCATTTCAATTTGATGGATCGCTCCATCGATTAATTGATTTGAAATTTCTGTTTTTATGAGACTCTGTAGAGTGCTAGAAATAATTTGTTCAATCAATTCACCATTTTCAACATGACATCCTTTACAGATAATTGTGAAGGGAATTTCACTCATTTCTGTACTCATCATTGAAGAGGCTTGTTTGCAAAGATTCGATTTAAGCAAGGCAGCTTTCAATGGAGCTGCATCACTGCCCATTAAAATGATATCTAGAGTACATAGAGCGAGCAATTCTAATTGATCCAAAATTCCACAGGTAAGCCATGAAAAGCCTAGAAGCATTTTGTCAGTGGTTTCCTCAGCTTCTGATATTGGATAAGTGAGTGTTTTTTTAATGCTTTTTTGAAAACGAGGCTGTTTAGGTAAAGGGGGAAGAGAAGGAGTTTTTTTAACCCCTTTGAATGCATATTTTTCCAAGAATTCAAGATGTTTTTCTAAGGAAATATTCCCATAAAAATAAAATAAGCAACGACTAGGATGATAAAATTTTGTGTGAAAAGCTTTTAATTCTTCATAGGTTAATGATGGAATGATTTTCGGATCGCCTCCTGAATTGAAGTGATAGGTTAGATCAGGAAATAACGCTTCCATCAAACTTTCTCCAAGACGTGCTTCTCCAGTAGCCATAGCTCCTTTCATTTCATTGTAAACAATACCTTTGAAAAGAAGAGGGGAATTCACATCATTTGGATGTGAAAATTCAATACGATGTCCCTCTTGAAGAAAGCTGAGTTTTGTCAGCTTTGGTTTAAAGACTGCATCTAGATAGACTCTTAGTAAATTAAAGAAGTCTTTTTCTATTTGAGAAGCAGCTGGATAGCATGTAAAATCTCCACCAGTTAAAGCATTCATAAATGTATTGAGACTACGTCGATGCATTGAGAAGAATGGATCACGCACAGGAAAATTTTCTGAGCCACAAAGAATAATATGCTCGAGGATATGAGCAACACCATTTGAGCTAGTTGGCCATGTGCGAAATGAAAGATTAAATAGGTTTTCTTGATCTCCATTCAAGAGTTTAATGATCTGTGCACCTGTTGGAAGGTGTTCGAGTTCGATTAGTGTCGTTTGAATTTCCTCAATCTCTGAGAGACGAGTCACAACAAAATTTCCATATATTTTTTTCGAAACGCTTTTAGACATAAACTAGATTCATAGTAAAAAGAATCAAAACTATACTAGAAGAGGTTTTTTTTCCATGTTTTCTACTTCATCTTTAACCAGATTAGAGGTTTGTATTTCTTTCTTATGTATTGAGTATTTATATGATTGATCTAAAAAAAAGAGTTGTTAAAAAATTCTAAATAGAGTGATTTTTATTCACTACAACATTTATAGGGTATGTTTAGAACAAAGCAGAATTCTCGATTTATTTCTTTTTTGATTTGGTATTTACCAGTTGTTTGTGTGCAGTTTTTTTCAGGAAAAATTACAGTTACATCTATTCATCCTTGGTATGATAATCTTTGTAAAGGATCTTGGACACCACCTAATTGGATATTTGGACCCATCTGGACTATACTCTACTTGATGATGGCATTAGCTATATCGATGGTCTATCGACTCAATGCAAAAGGTGTTCAATATCGTTTGGCTTATTTTTTGTTTTTTCTACAACTTTTTATCAATGGTCTTTGGTCATATGTATTCTTTGGTTTGCATATGATCGGATGGGCACTGATTGATTTAGGGTTTCTTATTCTCCTAATCACTATAATGATAGTTTGGTTTTTTCGTATTTGTCGATCAGCAAGCCTGTTATTATTTCCATACCTTCTATGGGTTATCTATGCATTTTCTCTTAATCTTGGGGTTTGGTGGTTCAATCCTACTCTTAGATAACAAATAGATAGAAAATAACTTGGAATATCTCTTTCTAATATTTAAGTTATTAACTTCGATTCTGAAAAGATTCACATTGAGCTTTTTGGTAAATTTTACCAAATAAGATTTCCAGCTGTTTGATATTCAGTCACACGTGTTTCAAAAAAGTTTTTTTCTTTATTGAGATCAATAGTTTCACTCATCCAAGGAAAGGGTGTTTTTGAACCATAGAGAGCTTTTAAACCAATACGTTCTAGCCGACGGTCAGCAATGTATTGGACATAGTCACGAAACATATGTGCAGATAATCCTAAAATCCCATTTGGTAAACATTCTTCTGCATAGGCAATTTCAAGTTCAACGGCATCTTCAATCATCTTAATAATGCATTTTTGGAAATCTATCGTCCAAATATCAGGATTTTCTTCTTTGATACCATTAATCAAGTCAATTCCAAAATTTAAGTGAATGGTTTCATCTCTTAGGATATATTGATACTGCTCTCCAATACCGGTCATCTTATTTTGTCGATGAAAAGAAAGAATCATGACAAAACCACTATAGAAAAATATTCCTTCCATGATGAGATAATATCCAATGAGATTTTCGAGAAATTTTTGGGCTCCTTGGTAAGTATGCGTAGTAAATCCTGCATCTAAAATATCAGCTGTTAACTTCATTTGAAAAGCATCTTTTTCTTTTATCACAGGGATCTCATTATACATATTAAATACCTCTCCCTCATCAAGATTAAGGGACTCACAGATATAATGGAAAGTATGCGTATGAACTGCTTCTTCAAAAGCTTGACGTAGAAGGTATTGCCTAACCTCAGGATTAGTAATCTGCCTAAAGATTGCAAGGACAATGTTGTTACCTACAAGACTTTCAGCAGTACTGAAAAAACCAAGATTCCGCATAATCACATGGCGCTCATCTTGTGAAAAATCATTAGCTTTCCAAAGCTCAATATCTTTCGCCATTGGTACTTCTGTAGGCAACCAATTATTTGCACAACCGTTAAGATAATGCTCCCACGCCCATTTGTATTTCAATGGCATCAATTGATTCACATCCACTGTATCACAATTGATCAGGCGTTTCTTTTTCACATCCACTCGCATTTTTTTGCCGAATTCGATCTCTTTTTTTAATATTGACATTGAATATTTCTCCTAAAATATACTATTGGCAACTTTCACAAGACCCATCGAGGTCGCAAGACTCTCGGATTTCACGATTAATTACGACTCGACTTGATGCAGATTCATTTTTCATCCATCGAGGCTGAAGTCCACGTTTATTAATGTCAGTCGTAGATTTTTCAATATGTGTTGCACCCAATGACCTGAGATAGTAGGTGGTTTTCAATCCTTTTTTCCAGGCTGTTAAAAACATATCGTTAAGCTTTTTCCCCATCGGTTCAGCTAGATAAAGATTAAGCGATTGTCCCATATCAATCCATTTTTGACGACGACTAGCACACTCAATGAGCCAATCAGGATCTACTTCAAATGCCGTAGGAAAGAGCGTTTTAATCGAGCCAGGAATTCGATCAATCTCTGAAATTGAGCCATCAAAATATTTTAGATCATCGATCATCTCTGTATCCCATAAATTCATTTCTTTTAGTTTTTTTACTAGATAAGGATTGAGAATCGTGAACTCACCTGATAGGTTGGATTTAACAAATAAGTGTTTATACATCGGCTCAATCGATTGGGTAATCCCAATAATATTTGAAATGGTTGCAGTGGGTGCAATTGCCATACAATTACAATTGCGCATTCCATATTTTTTGATTGATGCACGTACTGGACTCCAATCAAGAGAAGATGAAGTATCTATTTTACAATCCTCTTCTCCTCGTATTTTTATGAGTAGTTGAATTGAATCAATTGGTAAAATTCCTCGATCCCATTTTGATCCTTTATAACTGGAATAGACCCCTCGTTCTTTTGCAAGTTCACTGGAGGCTAAAATCGCATAGTAAGAAATCATCTCCATGCTCTTATCAGCAAATTCGACTGCTTCATGGCTCGCATAACTGATTCCAAGTTCATACAGTGCATCTTGAAAACCCATCATTCCTAGACCAATGGCTCGATGACGTAGATTAGCACGTTTCGCTTCTTTGATTGGATAGAAATTCAGGTCAATAACGTTATCAAGCATGCGGATAGCTATACGAATTGTAGATGCAAGTAAGGAAGAATCGATTTGCCCATTTTTGAGATGTCCTGGTAGATTAATTGAACCAAGATTACAAACAGCTGTTTCTTCTAAAGAGGTATTTAGTAAAATCTCCGTACATAAATTAGAACTATGTACCACACCCACATGATCTTGAGGAGAACGAATATTTGAAGGATCTTTAAATGTGATCCAAGGATGGCCAGTTTCATAGAGCATACCTAGCATCTTACGCCACATTTTTAATGCATCTACTTTTTTAAACAGTTTAATCGCTCCAGTTTCAGTCATTTTTTCATATTCACAATAACGCTTTTCAAACGCTTGACCGTATAAATCATGAAGATCAGGAACATCATTTGGTGAGAAAAGAGTCCACATTTCATTGTGTTTAACACGCTTCATAAAAAGATCTGGGATCCAATTTGCTGTATTCATATCATGTGTACGTCGACGTTCATCTCCAGTGTTTTTTCGAAGATCTAAGAAGTCTTCAATATCAAGATGCCATGTCTCAAGATAAGCACACATGGCTCCTTTTCTTTTTCCTCCCTGATTAACTGCTACAGCTGTATCGTTTGCCACTTTTAAAAATGGAATCACCCCTTGACTACGTCCATTTGTTCCTTTGATCATAGAGCCTGTTGCTCTTACATTCGTCCAATCATTTCCGAGACCTCCTGCCCACTTTGATAGTTGTGCATCATCAGAAATGACTTTATAAATATTGGATAAATCATCCATCACGGTAGAAAGATAGCAGGAACTAAGTTGAGAATGGTTTGTTCCAGAGTTAAAAAGTGTTGGAGTTGCTGATACATAAAGAAAGCGAGAAAGAGTGTGGTAAAACTCAATTGCCCATTTCTCCTTTTCTTTTTTTTCATGCATTGCTAATCCCATTGCCACACGCATCCATAAAATTTGAGGTGTTTCCATCCGACGGTCTTGATAGTGAATAAAATATCTATCGTAAAGTGTTTGTAAGCCAAGATATGTAAAATTTTTATCGCGGTCTTGAATCATTGCTTCAGCGAGTTTATCAAGATCAAAACTTAAAAGAGAAGGATGAAGACGATCATAAGAAACAGCTAAACGAAAATAGTTTTTGAAATATTGTTTGTAGAGATTTTTCAGATTTGGGTGAGTAGCTTCTACTCCAATTGTCTCACGATAGAGGACATTAAGGAGAAGATTGGCAGCTACATAGGTGTAAGCTGGCTCAACTTCAATTTTAGCACGCGCTGCCATGATATTAGCTAAATCCACCTCGTAGTCTTTAATTCCATCGTAAAAATTTTTGACTGCTTCATTAACTAGCTGGTCAATAGATACAACTTCTTCATAACCCTGACATGCATAAGTAATAGTCCTACGTAGCTGGTTTACACTTAATTTGTAATGAGAACCATCTTTTCTCAATACTGTAAAAAATTGCGTCTCTTCTTCAATAGCTTCTTCTCTTTCTGGCCAGAATCTCTCTTCTTCTTTCTCCTGCTCTCTTTGAGAGGTTTTTTGAGCTCGATATAGAATAAAATCTTTTGCTACTTGATAATAACCTTCCTCCATCAGGGTGCGCTCAATCGTATCTTGAATTATTTCAATCGTTAGAATTGTTTCTTTTTTCGCTTCTTCTATAGCAAAAGCAACGATTTTATTTGTGATAACATTCACTGTATTAATTAGTTCACTGGATGTTGGTCCAATCACTTTGAAGGTATCACGAAATCCTCTTTCAATTGCAGAAGCAATTTTCATTGGGTTAAAGCGAGCAAATGAAATCCCATCACGTCGTACAATTTTTAAGTTACGAGGAGAATCTTTTCTGAGTTTTTTGTGTTTATCACGATACACAATGTAGTCGCGTGCCACATCATGATGACCTGTTTCCATCAACTTAATTTCAACAATATCCTGGATTCCTTCGACTGTTAAAAGAGTACCAAGTGAAGTCATTGAAAGGATTTCTTCAATGATTAGATGGGTAATTTGTGCAACTGTTTCTCGAATTTCCGAGTTAAGTGGTTCAGATGGCATAATACTTTTTGTGTCACGAAAGGCTGCTTCAAGAGCATGTAAAATGCGATCACAACGCAAGGGCACAATGAGTCCATTACGCTTAACAATTGTGTATCCATCTAATTTCATCGTTTGCATTTTTTTTGCTATTTCATCAAATGTGGGTTCTATCTCATCTGTTTTGGATGCAAGTATTGTTGTACCTTGATCTTCTTTCATAGGTTTTTTTACTCTCTTTTTTGGAAAATTGTGCTTGCAAAAAATCTGTTGTTTAAATCTGGAAAAATACAATGGGTTGTATCATCTATCCGTATAGAGTACTATATATAGTATTTCATCTGTTAATGTCTATTGAAATGACGTTGTGATTTTTCGAAAAATCAAAGACAATGGAATTAAGAAATTTCGCGCGGATTGCTAAAGCGTAAATCAATTTAATCTTTGGTGTTATTTTTTTCAGTTAATCTAACCGGATTAGACTCTAGAGGGTTTAATCATACTAGATTTTAAGGATTCTAGTCTTGATAGAAAGAATTATTTAACCATTTTTTACCCAATTTGGATCTGATTGATAAGATAGTGAATTTCCTTATTTTCTAGAAAAATTGGATATGATGGCTTATACTCTTTAATTAAGGATCATTCAAGAAATAGGATGATTTAGTTATTATCTATAGAGATAGATCAGGTAAACATTGAAAAAAGTACATTTAATTCCCAGTGGGATTACAGCTTTTGGTCTTTCTATTGGTCTTTTTGTAATTTTTAAAACTAGCTTAGCTGACCCGGATCGTGGGTTATTCTCACTGTTACAAGCTTCATCTATTCTTTTGTTAATTGCAGGGATGGCAGATTTAGCAGATGGGATGATTGCACGTTTAATAAAAGCAGAAAGTGAATTTGGAGGCCAATTCGATTCTCTTTCTGATTCTGTTACATTTGGTGTCACACCTCCTTTGCTTGTTTTAAAGAGTTTTACCGGTGGAGAGAGATTAAGTTCTTTAATGACACTTTTGGTGATTGTTGCCGCGATGATCTATACCCTTTGCGGTGTTCTGCGTTTAGTTCGTTATAATGTAGCTAGTAGAATCACAACAGCAACCCAGAAACATTTCACCGGATTACCAATTCCAGCAGCAGCAGCAGCAGTGCTCTCAGTTGCACTGATTCTAATTTCACCTTTTGTGGAGGAGAGAATTGGTTTAAGTATTACGTGTCGTAGTTGGATCCTGATTAGTGTCTTAATTTTACTAGGGTATTTTATGGTGAGTCATTGGAAATTTCCTAGTGCTAAAGTATTACATTTTCGTGTTCATTCTTTTTATCTCGTTTTTGCAATTGGTGTATTTGCTGTTTTGATGCTCTATGGTGTACTTGATTATTTTGCGGAAGTATTCTTTATTGTCTCTTGGCTGTATTTAATCATCGGATGGAGTCTATCAATTATTCGGTTGCTTGCAGGTAAACGCTCAAAGATGCTTGTCGATTTTGAACCAGATCAAGATGATCCATAGATGGTAAACTCGATAGACATTATCTTCTCATTATCTTGATATTGTTTCTATTCCGAAAGTGTTTCTCTGATCTACTATTGGGTTTTAAAGGCAGGAAATCACTTTTTTTGGTTATCAAAAAGGATCATTTGTTGAAGCCATAGTTTTTTGATTAGTTAGGAAAAGAATTTTTTCTCCCCATTTCCCCCATGTGAATTTATCAACTCCTAAAGCTGCTAGCCACATTAAGATAGGTGAAACGACGACATCTGAGAGAAAATGACCTCCTTGAACAACACGGGTTACCATTAAGCTAGACCCAAGTCCAATCGCTAAAATTAAACCAAAGAGAGTAAGTAGACGGTTTTTCATTCTTATTCCTAAAAGATAAATCGATATAAAATAAAAACCCATCGCAACATGTCCACTTGGAAAAGAACGTTGTGGATCTTGATGGTTACCGAGATCAGGTTTCCAAAAAGGACGGTAGGCTTGGTGACCTCCAAATTGCTCTATCTGTTTAGGACGAGGTCGTCCCCAGTATCCTTTTAGTAAGACATTGGTTAAAATTCCAGCTCCAAGGACTAGTGTTGCAAGAATTGTAAAGGCTCCTTGTCTCCATTTTTTCCAATGAGGATGTAAAAAAGAGCCGATAAATAATAGGAAAGCAAAAGCTCCTAATGCCAATCCAAACAGTTCTCCATATAGAAATAGAATTTGAAAAAAGCGATTATTATAAAACCCTCTCTCAGGAGAGTAAAAATACTCAGACACCATTAAGTCAAGATAAGGAGTAAATGGAGCAAATATGATTAAGAAAATGATAGGTAAAAGCCAAATCAGATGTTTTTTCATTGCAATATTCAATAGAATGATCACCACAAAAGCAAAAAAAGAGGTTTAAGATAGATCAATAGAATCTTAATTAATACTGATTCTAAAATAATTCAAAATTTCTAATCAGATAAATATTTTTTTTGACTAAAACATCTTCCGAATCACTCAACTGACCATTGTCTAACCATAAAGAGAAAAGGATAATATAAATTCTAGTGTATTTTAGAAATCGATATGACTAACTGATTATAGTTGAATATTTACAATAGCTAAGCTTTATTAGAAAATGGAACCCGTATAACTAGGTTTGTGGTGCTAGACTGAGGAGGTATTCGCGATGTTTGTCTGGAAAATGTGGTTTGAGTGCTTGGAGTTGTTCTTTCTTCAATTGCAAAATCAAAGCAAGGCTATCTGGATGATCTAATGGAAAGAGAGTATTGTAGATCTCTTGTGTCATGTTAAATTTTAAAAAATCTAATTTAATTATTTGATCTTTAGAAAGATAACTCCATTGAACCATTTTATCATTATAATTATGTATATTAACTATTTGTTCAGGCGTGAGCATCTGCCAATATTTCATTGAGAAAAACTTTGAGAGCACTTCGATTTGCTCATGGTTGAATTTCTGAAACATCTGAAGTTGAGAGTGTTGATACCATGGAACAATAGCAGTGAAGATCTCTTTTGTCACTTGAATTTTTGCATAGTCTAAGTCAAGTTTTTGTTGAAGCGTGAGCGTCTGCCAATGTTCTATTGAGAAAAAATCTGAAAGTATTTCAATGTTTCGAGATGTGAGTGCCTTAATTTTTTCTTTGAGATTAAGATTATCTTTGTTGAAGGTGGTATTAAAGATCTCTTTTGTCACTTTAATTTGTTTGTAGTCTAATTGAGCTATTTGATTGCTTCGAAGATATTGCCATTCAATTTTTTGATCAGAATTATGTATTTTAAGTATTTGTTCAGGCCAGAGCAACGGCCAATGTTCAATTGAGAAATATTTTGGGATTGTTAAAATCTTCTCGATCTTGAATTTTTCAATAAAGGACTTAAAGGGGCATTCTGGTCTTGAGAATAGTGTTTGGAATTTGACTTGTGTGATTTTAGCTTTGTCATAGTCTAAGTCAAGTGTTTGTTGAAGCGTGAGCATCTGCCAATGTTGTATTGAGAAAAACTCTGAGAGTCTTTCGATTTTCTCATGGTTGAATTGTTGAATTATCTTTTTTGTATCTCCATACGATGAGTGTATTGGGAAGAGAGCATTGAAGATCTTTTGTGTCATTGTAATTTTCCAAAAATCTAATTGAGCTATTTGTTCAGGCGTGAGCATCTGCCAATGTTGTATTGAGAAAACCTCTGAGAGTCTTTCGATTTGCTTATGGTTTAATTGTTGAATTATGCGTTCTATTTGAGGAAGAGCATTGAAGATCTCTTGTTTCATTATAATTTTCCCAAAATCTAATTTAATTATTTGATCTTCAGAAAGATAACTCCATTGAACCATTTGATCATTATAATTATGTATATCAACTATTTGTTCAGGTGTGAGCATCTTCCATTGAACCATTTTATCATTATAATTATGTATATCAACTATTTGTTCAAGCGTGAGCATCTTCCAATGATCTAATAAGAAGTAATTTAAGAGGGAATTGATTTGCTTAAGTTCGAGTCTCTGAATTATGTTTTTTGTATCTCCATAAGAGCAATCTATAGGGAAGATCTTATTGAAGATATCTTGTGTCATGTGCATTTTTTTAAAATTTAATCCAGTTATTTGATCATCAGTAAGATAGTCCCATTTAACCATTGGATTATTACATATTTTAACTATTTGTTCAGGCGTGAGCATCTGCCAATGTTGCATTGAGAAATATTCTAGAAGTTTTTTGAGTACACCTATTTTGAAATTTGAAATAAGGGTTAAATTTTCAGTATCATTGAAAATACGATTAAAGGTATCCCGATCAATTGCACGATTGTGTAAAAAACTAATGATATCATCATGACTTAAATTACTAAAATCTTTTTGATTTTTTAAGGATTTAATCAAGACAAAAACAAGCGCACTAACCAGACATCCTCCTACTCCAATTGCAATAGAAGAATACCCTAATTGAGAGTAAAAACAGCCCATCAAAGTCAGGGTACCAATTAGAAAAATAATGTTTAAAGCATGTAGAATGTATTTTTTACAAGACTGAGATTGATGTAGAGATGAATTTGAAATGGATTGATTTTGAATTGCTTCCATAAAGATTAATGATTAGAATTTGCCTATTGTAAAGAGGTGAAAAAAAAATCGACTTTTTTAGTTATAAAATATTTAAAATTACGAAATAAATTTTAATACATATGTTTTTTATTTGCAAATCATCTTTAATGAACTGTGATTTTTTAAATAAAAATTCAATTAATTTAACGAGTTATTTGAATTTGAAGAGTCAGGAGAAAGATCGGTTATGATGCTTTTGTTGAATAGCTAAATAAAATTTACGCCATGTAAATGAAAAGATTTTAATATAAATTTTTTTAACTCTTTTAATATTTTCATAGGCTGTTTTTTACATAATCAAAAAATTTTTAATATAAATTAATATCTAATTTTTCTTCGTATGCAAATGTTAAAAAATAAATTGATTTTATAATCAATACATTACATGAGAAAATAATTATTCTCGATTTTTTTAAAGAAATCAGGTGAGAGATGAGTTTTTTAATCATTGGGATAGGGATTGGTTGTTTAATTGGATGGCTTTTAGGAAAAACAAAACAAGATACTCTGAATGAAAAGCTTGCATTAATAGAAAAAATACAAACTTCTTATAAAGAGCAATTTAAAGGTATGGCTGGGGAGGTTTTACAGCAAAATAATGACTCATTTATTAAAATGGCTAATCAAACAATGAAACCAGTTAAAGACACATTAGATAGGTTTGATATCAAGATTGAAAATTTAGAGAAAAATCGTATTGGTGCCTATGTGTCTTTAAAAGAACAAATTCAATCGCTGATTGCATCACAAAAAGATTTAAGGCAAGAAACCTCGAATTTATCGAGAGCACTTCGTGCTCCTAATGTCAGGGGTAGATGGGGAGAAATGCAACTTAAACGTGTTGTGGAAATGGCAGGAATGGTGGATCACTGTGATTTTTATGAGCAGGTACATGCAGTAGATGAAGATCGTCGATTTCGACCTGATTTGCTTGTGAAATTACCAGGATCCAAAAATCTTATTATAGATGCTAAAGCCCCTTTAGAAGCTTATTTACAAGCGATCGAATCTTCGGAAGAGAGTGTTCGACAAAAAAAACTTCAAGAACATGCTCAGCAGATTCGTAATCACATTGCGCTTTTAGCGCGCAAATCTTATTGGGAACAGTTTACGCCTTCTCCGGAATTTGTAGTTCTTTTTTTGCCAGGTGAAATTTTTTTTAGTGCTGCTCTTGAACAAGATCCTGGCCTGATTGAAGCTGGAGTTGATCAGAAAGTTATATTAGCGACTCCAACGACTTTGATCGCTCTTTTACGCGCTGTAGCTTATGGTTGGCGTCAAGAAAGTTTATCACAAAATGCTGAACAGATTAGTGCTCTTGGACGTGAATTATATAAGAGAATTTCAGATATGGGTGGACATTGGACAAAAGTAGGAAAAAGTCTTTCCTCTGCTGTTCAAGCTTATAATAATGCAGTAGGATCTCTTGAAACGAGAGTTTTAGTTTCAGCAAGACGGTTTAATCAGCTTGGTGAAGATCAGGAAGTGCAGTCTATCGAACCAGTGGAAAAGATGCCACGAGTTGTTCAAGCACCAGAAATGGATAGAAAGAGTGAATGAAAAGAACTTTATTTTTTTTGTTTAAGTTTTTCAGTTAAAATTCTATTCACAACAGGAGGAGGAGCTTGGCCCTTTGTCTCTTTCATGACCTGACCCACTAAAAAACCAAATGCTCTTTCTTTTCCACTCAGAAAATCCTTAACAGATTGTGGATTGTTAGTTAATACTTCATCAATGATTTGTTCGATTTTTCTTGGATCTACCATGGGTTTTAAAGCAGGATTTTCTTGAAGAATTTTTTCAGGATGTTTTTTTGGAGATTGCACCATTATATCTGCAATTTTTTTTGCAATTTTTCCTGTCACAACACCTGTTTCAATCATATTGACGAGTTGACCAATATGCGCTGCAGGTATTCCACTTTTCCATAGAACTCCTCCTAATTCTTTAAAACGACCAATAAATTCAACAATCATCCAATTACATAAGCTTTTCGCATTATGACAGACTTTCACTCCTTCTTCAAAGTAGTCAGCAAGAGCTTTTTCATTGATAAGAATAAGCGCAGATTCACGTGGGATACGATATTCTTCAATATAGCGCTTTTCTTTCTCATAGGGGAGTTCAGGCAGTCTTTTCATGATGCTGTCAATATACTCTTGTTCTAAAATAAGAGGAGGGAGATCGGGTTCAAGAAAATATCGATAATCGTCAGCTGATTCTTTACGTCGCATTAACATTGTTTCTTTTCTATCTGGATCCCAACGACAAGTTGATGGTTGGATGATTGTGTTGGGATCTTTATCAAAATTTGTAACATAGGCATGCACTTGTCGCTTAAATTCCGAGTCTATTGCCAACCCCATAAATGTGAATGAATTAAGGTTTTTTATTTCAATTTTGTTACGTAATTCTTTGGAATGTTTCGGTCGAACCGAAATATTCGCATCAATACGAAGAGAACCTTCTTCCATATTACAATCCGAGACATCAAGGTATTGTAAAATAGCTTTAATACTCATCGCATAAGCAATCGCTTCTTTTGAAGAAAAAATGCAAGGTTGGGAAACGATTTCAATTAAAGGAACACCCGCTCGGTTATAGTCTATCCCTGTAAAATGAGAGAAATGCTTAAGCATCCCAGCATCATCTTCGAGATGAGCTTGATGAATACCAAATGATTTGGGAAGACCATCGACATCAGCAACTACAGTCCCTCCAGTAATAATTGGGATATCGAATTGTGTAATCTGAAAATTACGAGGGCTATCAGGATAGAAATAAGATTTACGATCAAACCGACTGTATTTTGCGATATTAGCCTTGATGGCACATCCGAATAGAACAGCTTTATCAACGGCTCCTTTATTTAGGATTGGCAGTGTACCAGGTTGTCCAGTACAGACTTCTGAGATATTAGTATTTGGTTCATCTCCAAATCGATTTGCAGCAGAACTAAAAAGCTTGGATTTTGTATTAAGCTCCACATGGATTTCTAGTCCAATAACAGGTTCCCAATCATTGTAGATAGATGGATCCATCTAAGCCTCTCGATCAAATTGTGGAGGGATTGCTTCTGTGTAAGAAGTTGCTTGTTCATATGCATGTGCAATACGGCAAACTGCTACATCTGCATGTTTTGGACCGATCAGTTGTAATCCAAAAGGTTTTTTATCTTTATTAAAACCACAAGGAACTGAAATCGCAGGTAAATGTGCTAAATTAAATCCAATTGTATAAATATCTTGGAGATAAAGTTGAAGAGGATCATTAATTGTTCCTTTTTCAAAGGCAGTTATTGGAGAGACTGGTGTTGCAATAATGTCACATTTTTCAAAAGCATGATTTAGCGTTTCAATGATTTTCACACGTACCTTAGTCGCTTGCTTATAATAGGCATCTTTATAGCCAGAGGACAGTACGTATGTCCCAAGAAAAATCCGCTTTTTAACTTCTTTTCCAAAACCTTCGGTACGTGAATAGTCATAAATCTGTTCTAGAGTTTGAGCACGAGGAGAACGAACACCATAGCAAATTCCATCAAAACGGGCTAAATTCGTTGAAGCTTCAGCAGTAGCAATAATATAATAGGTTGCAACTGAATATTTCAAAATATTCAAATCAATACTTACAATTTGACAGTCAAGTCTTTTTAGGACTTCAATTGCCTCTAAAAACAGTTCTTTGCTTTCGGAATGAAGATCTTCTAAAAAAGCCCAGGGGACTCCAATACGTTTTCCTTTAATTTCTCCATTCATCATTGCAAGATAGTCTTCGGGATGTCTGGGGAAGGTAGTTGCATCGTGTGAATCCTTCTGGCCAATGACTTCCATTACCATCCCAATGTCTTTTGTATTTGTAGCCATAGGGCCAATCTGATCAAGTGAAGAAGCAAATGCCACAAGGCCATAACGAGATACTCGGCCATAGGTTGGTTTAAAGCCAACACAACCACAGAAAGCAGCAGGCTGTCGTACAGAGCCTCCAGTGTCACTTCCTAAAGTAATAGGGCAAAGACGCGCACTAATTGCAGCCGATGAACCACCAGATGAACCACCAGGAACGCATGAAAGATTCCAAGGATTATGGGTTTCTTGTAATGCAGAATGTTCTGTTGAAGAACCCATTCCAAATTCATCGAGATTAAGCTTACCTAAAATGATCGCATCTTCTTGTTCAAGAAGACGTGTTACAGTTGCATCAAAAACAGCACGGTAATTAACTAAAAACTTGGAAGCACATGTAGTGACTTCTCCTTTGAGATGGATGTTATCTTTAATTCCAATGGGAATACCAGCTAATTTGCCAAGAGGTTCTCCTCTTGCAATTTTTTGATCGATAAATTGAGCTTTTTTAAGAGCACGTTCATGAAAAACTGATAAGAAAGCCCCTATCTGAGGATCAAACTTATCAATACGTTGTAAATAATATTTTATAATGTCTTGAGCAGAAACGCGTTTTCTACATAAGTCTTTATGAATTTCTTGAGCTGTTGCTTTGTACATCACATCAATTAGTAATATTATCGTATGACAGGTGGAATACGAATCCTTCCACCTACTTTTTCAGGGGCATTATTTAAAAATTCTTCGTGTGAAAGATGTTGGCCTATTTTATCCTCATGTAGCGAATCAATTCCTTGCGCATCAAAATGATTATAAGGAATTAAATCATCAGTACTGACCTCTCGGAGTTGGTTGACATAATCTAACACTTGGTCAAGGTCTCGAAAAATCTCTGCAGATTCTGCTTCTGATAACTGGATCCGACAAAGTTGACTCAGGATATCGACTTTTTCTTTAGATATATCAGACATAGAGAGAAATTTTGCTTTGAATTAAGATTAATTTCAATAAAAAAAACTGATTGGATTCTCAATAGATAGGTCAACGAGTTGTACTTGATCTCTTTTGGGGAATTGATTCGCACAATGGATCCCAATGAAAATTATAATTGCAGGAAGTAATGGATTTATTGGTTCAAGATTAGCTGCTGCTTTTAACAAAGAAGGGGTTGAGTTGGTTTTATTATCCCGTCATCCTCGTCAGGGAGAGGTTTTTTGGAATCCTGAAGCTAAGGAAGTAGATCGTTCGATTTTCCTTGGTGCCGATATTGTGATTAATTTGACGGGTGAAAGGATTGTTGGGAGGTGGAATCAAAAAAAAAAGCTGCGTATCTCTCAAAGCCGTTTTTGTGCAACACAGTTTCTATGTGATCTCTTACTTGAATTGGATTCTTTGCCTCATCTCTATTTTAATGCTTCTGCAATAGGATTTTATGGTGATCGAAAAAAAGAAGTTCTAAAGGAATCGAGTTCGCCGGGAAGAGATTTTTTAGCCGAAGTCTGTCTTGAATGGGAAAAAATTCCTAATATCTTGGTTAAGAAAGGGGTACGTGTCATACTTATGCGTTTTGGAATGGTTTTAGGGGAAAATGGAGGGATATTAAAGCTAATCAAAAAACCTTTTTCTATTGGAATAGGAGGGGTATTTGGTCAAGGTGATCAGATGATGAGTTGGATCGCTATAGATGATTTGATTGCAGCGATTCAATTTATTATTCAACATAAAGAAATTTCTGGTCCGGTTAATTTTTCTTCTCCCTATGCTGTTTCAAATCTAGAATTTACAAAAATTTTAGCCTCTTTATTTGGAAAATCTAAACTATTAAAAATTCCTCGATGGATTCTATCGATGATTTTTGGTGATGGATCAGATATGTTTATGTCTAGTATTCATGCATATCCAGATTGCTTATTAAAATATGGATTTTATTTTCAATATCCCGATATTGAGCCATGTTTAAAAAAATATTTGCGATTAAATGATTAAAGAGGATAGTTCTAATATAGATCATATCCAAATAGGAGGCAAAAATGAGATTTATTCATTGGGTGGCATTAATTTTGGTGATTGTAGGGGCGTTGAATTGGGGAATATGGGGAATTTTTCAGATTGATATGGTTGCAAATATTTTTGACGGAGCCAGTTCATCAATGAGTCGGATTATCTATACTCTTGTTGGTTTAGCAGGGTTATGGTGTTGTTCTTTTTTCAAGATGCTTGCTTGTTGCCAGATTAGTTGTAAAAAGGGAAAATAAGTTTAAAGGAGGGATGTTTTTCCCTCCCTTTTTATATAAGGTCAAGTATTAAAAACTGACGACCACGCTTAATCCAGAGTAAAGAGATCCTTTAAATTTGTAATAAGTCCCATTTTTATCATTTGCATCGGCAATCTTTAAAGCTCCATCAAAAGTGTGTCCAATAAATCCCTTCAAAGAAGCCCATTGAAAAGGATTAAAGATTAAATCCACTTCAGCACCTGAGGTGTAATATTCAAGAACACCTCGCGAATTTATCTCCCAATTCTGCAGTCGATATCGATTACGCAACAGGCGAATCGACCCATTAATCATCCAATTCGATGAGAATAGATAATTTACCGAAAGATTAATTGGATAGACAGCATGAATCTGCCATTTTTTTGCAGGAAGATAAGTAAATCCAATGATAGGCCAAATTTTTTCTTTGCAAAGACCGAGTTCAAGGATGAAGCCAAAATCCAGTTCTAAGGATTCAGAAAAATCATACTTTCCCCATAACACAAACTGATAGAGTGTGTAATCTGCAAGAGACAATTTCTCAACATCAAAGAAGGCAGCCAATGTTGATGTCCAGGTCCAGTGATCATATGCTTTGGTAAATCCACCAATTGAGAAATTTACATATTTAAAGAAAGGATTCGAAAATTCGGGATTATCTTCCATATTAATTTCGGTGCCCACCCAACCTGTTCCAAAGATCAGACCAGAGTAATTGCTAAGAGAATGAGTGTAAGCAAAAGCAGCATCCCATTGCAGGTATTTTAGATTTTTACCATAAAGACTAGGTGTACGGAATGTTGTGTTATGTGCATTCACATACTGAAAACTTAGAGAGCAAGGATAGGCAGGAGAGGGAGTATTCTCGAGATCAAATAGAGGATAGTCACCATTATAAGTCCAGTGATTCTCTTGATTTTGACCAAATAAACATACTGATATGAGTATAAGAAAAACAAAGAGATATCGCATTGTTTATTCCATAATCAATTTAGTTGTCTTGAAATGTAGTTTAGCAACAGAGGATAGAATGTGTTTTCCTTGATCTATAACTAGTCGTTTACCAGATTCGATAGTTAAATGACTAGCTCCTTTAGGCAATTTCTGATTTACTTGTTTTTCTAGATTTCCTAACCCTTCTACAAAGGCAGCTCGAGCTACAATTGAGGCAGCAGCCACGACAAGATCGCTTTCTGCCTGAGTTTTTTGAGTTAACTGAATATTTTTCCTCTTCTTATGTACAGCAGTTTCTACTACGTCTTTTGAAGCAAACTGATCTATTACAACGGAAAAACAATGGGTTTTTTCAACCATTTTCTCAATGACTGTTGCATGCGCCCAACCAAGGAGTAGGTTAAGATTTCCAAATTTTTCGTATAATTCGTTGTATCGTTTTGGATCAATTCGAACAAGGTGAAAGGGATAATTTTTACGGATTTGTTGCGCAACTTTAAGAATCTGATGCTCTTTTAGACATTTTGAATCTTTGACTCCTATTTCTTTTAGGTCTGAAATCCCTTTATTATTTGCAAAAACTCCTGCAACACAAAGAGGACCAAAGAAATCTCCCTTACCCGACTCGTCAACACCAATATGGGGCACGACTTCATCTAATTCATTATAGTGAAACGAGAAAGTTCCAAGAATTTCAGGCTCAAGATAGAATTCTATAAATTCTTTAATTTCCTTACCTTGAATAACTAATTTTCCAGATGTGTAAAGAGTGCAACAGATTCCTTTTTTTTTTCCTTGAAAAATCGTGTAAGGAGGAGCAGAAAGTTCAAATCCTTGCGTTTTGAGTCCAAAGCGCAATTTTTCAGTAAGTTCTAGATCGAGCTTTAGGACATGGATCATGAAGCTATCCTTATCATGAGGGCTAAAAAGAAACAATACGAACTTAATTTTTTCATTCTATTTCTTTGATAAACAAAACATTAAAAATTTTATCGATTGCATACGATTTAATATTTTCATTTTCCTTATCATTTTGAATGTTTTCAAACTAAGACATGGATTTTCTTCTATATAGAAGAAGAAAATCTAAAAGTCAGTTTACAAGATTAAGTGGGTTTATGAATAATGCATTTTTCGTGGAGGACACATGTATGCATAGTGAAATGGTTCGTTTAGGGGAAATTTTTAGAGGACGTCGAGAAGAAAAAAAATTGTTATTAAAAGAAATTGAAAATGCAACCTCGATAAGAATCAGTTATCTACAGGCAATTGAAGAGGGAGATTTTGGAAAATTAATATCACCAATTTATGCTCATGGATTTATCAGTAAGTATGCATTGTTTTTGGAAATGGATCCGGAAAAGCTCATTGGTGAGCATCCCTATGTAAAAAAAATTTTAACGGATAAAAGGGCTTATGATTTTACGGTTGGAATCAGCGCTTTAGAAGTAAGAGGGTCTCCAGGAGGAGAAGTTAAATGGCTTCCTAATTTTATTTGGGTGAGTTTATCTGTAGTTGGCATTTTAATTTTTTGGTTTCTTGTACGTTATTTTGGTTTCTTTTGATCACTCTTCTAAGAAGATTTTTAGAATATCGATATTTTAGTCATATTTTAAATTCATTGAATCAAATGAGGAAGATGAAGAATAGGGTTGCATTTATGCTGTGAATAAGTTGCTTTATGTTTTTTAGAAAGAGGTCATTAATTTTTAATTATTTTATCTTATTGGAAATGAGAATGAAAAAATACGTTTGATTCAAAATGTTTAATATAATTATTTATTTATGATAATATAAAAATATAATTATATATTTATATTTTATGTCACACCCTCTTTATACGAATCGTCTAATTAACGAAAAATCTCCTTATTTGCTTCAACATGCTCATAATCCTGTGGATTGGTATCCTTGGAGTGAAGAGGCTTTTCATATAGCAGAAGCAGAAGATAAGCCTGTCTTTCTTTCGATTGGTTACGCTACCTGTCATTGGTGCCATGTCATGGAAAAAGAGTCTTTCCAGAGTCCTGAGATTGCTCAACTAATGAATGAAACCTTCATCAATATTAAAATTGATCGTGAAGAAAAACCTGAAGTTGACAGTCTTTATATGGAGTTTGCTCAAGCAATCATGTCAGGTACAGCAGGATGGCCTCTTAATGTTATATTGACGTCCAATTTAATGCCTTTTTTTGCTACCAGTTACCTGCCTATAGATGGAAATAATGGATTTCTTGGCATGAAACAGCTTGTTTTGCGTATTCGTCAGATTTGGCAAGATCCTGAAGAAAAAGAACATGTGATTACACAAGCTGGTCAAATTATTGATCTTTTTGCTACCCATATGTGTTTAGAAGGGGATTCTTTACCTGAAGCATCTCAGATTAAGGAAGCAGCTGAAATTTTATTTCAAACTGCAGATCCAGTTTATGGAGGAACAAAAGGAGTTCCTAAATTTCCCATGGGAATTCAGGCTTGTTTCTTATTGCGTTTAGCAAAAGCAGACTCTAACAGTAGAGCCCTTTTTTATTTTGAACGTACACTAGAAATGATGTATCGTGGGGGCATCTATGACCATCTTGGAGGAGGGATTGCTCGTTATGCAGTTGATGATCAATGGTTAGTCCCGCATTTTGAAAAAATGCTATACGATAATGCGATTTTAGCACGCACGTATTTAGAGGCATGGGAATTTACACATCACCATTTTTATCGTGAAATTGTAGAAGAAGTTTTAAGTTATGTGATTCGTGAAATGACTCGAAAAGATGGAGGGTTCTATTCTGCTCAGGATGCTGATTCTGAAGGCTATGAAGGGTGGTTTTATACTTGGAAATGGGATGAAATCCAGTCGATTTTGGGGTCTGATGCACCATTATTTTGTGATATCTATGGGGTGACTCGAACTGGCAATTTTCACAATCGTAATATTCTTCATATGCAAGCAAGTCTGAAAGAATATGCTGACCAGTATCAACTTGAGCCTACAGTTTTAAAAGAGATGCTCAAAGAGATGCGACGAAAACTTTTTGAAGTACGCCAAAGACGTCAGCCTCCCTCAAAAGATGATAAGATTTTGACTGCCTGGAATGGTTTAATGATCTACACTTTTGCTGTTGCTGGGTCGAGTTTAAATAAATCTGATTACTTGGATATCGCTGAAAAAGCGGCTCTTTTTATTCAAGAGAATTTATGGAAAGAAGGAATCTTGTTTCGTCGTTGGAGAGAAGGGGAAGCGCGTTTTGATGGGTGTTTAGATGATTATGCATTTCTAATTCATGGTCTTATTAGTCTTTTTGAAGCTGATCGTGGAAGTAAATGGCTGGATTTTGCACTTAAATTAAATGGAGTACTCAAATCCGAATTCAAAGCTGAACAAGGGGCTTTTTACCTTACTAATGGGCGTGATCCTAATTTAATCTTGCGTCGTTGTGAGTTTTATGATGGTGCTGAACCTTCTGGGAATGCTGTTCAGGCTGAAAATCTCATTCGCTTTTATCAGCTTACAGGTTGTGGAGCTTATTTAAAAGACGCAGAAGATATTTTGCGAGCTGCAAAAACCCATATTGATCTTTACCCACCAGGAGCATGTTATCATCTAATGGCCTTGGAACATTATTTTGATAAGCATACCCCAACACTTATCATCTCCCTTAATAGGCAAGAGACTTATCGTGAAGAGATCTTAAAAATGCTAGCTGGACGCTTTATTCCCCACAAAGCGATAATATGGCATCGTGAAGTAGATGAAGCACTTCGGGAACTTGTTCCGATTGTTCGGAATAAACCCCCTCTAAATAATCAGACTACGCTTTATATCTGTTATCCCGATCACTGTAAAGAACCTATAACTATGGTTTCGAAAATGTGGAAAGCCTTTGAGCAATTGTAGGTGAATCCAGCAAGATGAGATATCAATCTAATTCAGAATTTTTTGTTATAAAAAATAAAGATCTTTTTCCAATCCACTGATCATTTGAAGTTTAATCCATTATAATCTGATCAATCAATTGAAGGACAATAAATATCATAAATGATAGTATTGGCTCACTAAATTGGTGAAATTATGAAGAAATTGATGTTATTTTTTTATTTTGTATCTGCTCTACCAATAGAAGCTATACCAAATCTAGGATCCGCTAATTTATTTAATAAAGAGCAAAATCTAGTTATTAATAATCGTGTTCTTGTAAAAATTCATGGTCAGCCAATTACAGTGATGGATGTTGTACGTAAAATGGATCTTATCTTTTATCGCCAATTTCCGGAGATAGCTGCCTCACCGAATATTTGTTATCAATTCTATGTTAATAGCTGGGAAAAAGTCTTGGAAGCTGTGATTGATGATTATCTTATCTTTGCTGATGCTGAGGAAAAAAAAGTTGAAATTTCTGAAGGAGAAGTACGAGAAGAGTTAGAGAATCTTTTTGGACCAGATGTCGTCTTTAATCTTGATAAAATTGGCCTCACTTTAAATGAAGGGATAGATATGCTAAAAAGAGAGTTAACTGTCCAAAGAATGAATATGATGATGGTTCGTTCAAGAGCTTTTGCTCAAGCGCATCCTCAAGAGATACGTGCGCGCTATGATCAGATGCTGAAAGATAATCCTCCCCAAGACAAGTGGATTTATCAAACTCTCTCAATTCGTGGAGAGGGTCATAAGCAAGTTGCTGAGGAAGTTTGGAATCTGCTTGATAAGCAGAAAATGACTTTTCATGAAGCAATAGCCAATCTTGTAGATTCTCCTTGCCAAATCACCCTTTCAAATGACTATGAAGTAGAAGAAAAGTCGATCTCTAACTCTCATAAATCGATTCTGCAAACTCTTGCTATTGGAGCCTATAGTTTTCCACAAAATAAGGATGGAGTCAGTCGTATTTTCTGTCTAAAGGAGTATGAAAAAGGAAATCCAGTCCTATTCAATGCAGTTGCGGATAAGATTAAAGGAGAACTGATTAGGGAATTATCAGCAAAATACGAAGAAGAGTATCGTCTTAAGTTGCGCAAACAGTACGGCATCACAGAGCGCTACATTAAAGAGACAATTCCAGAGAATTTTTTTCCTTTTGCGCTCAAATGAATTTATTTGAATTAAAAGCTTTTTTTAAGCTTTTAAAAGCACATCCCAAAAAAAGACTTTCGCAAAATTTTTTAATAGATAAAAACATCGTTCAAAAAATTCTTTCAGAAGCTCTCATTGTCCAGGGAGATTATGTTTTGGAAATTGGATCGGGTCTTGGAATTCTAACAAAAGCACTTGTCAATCAAAAGGCGGATGTAGTAGGGGTGGAGATTGACTCTTTGTTTGCTCCAGTGTTAGAACAATTCCCTATTACGGTTTATTACGAAGATATTCTTGTATTTCCTCTAAGTAGATTAAAAAGAAAAGGTAAGGTCATCGGAAATCTGCCTTATCATATCACTAAACCTATTTTAACTCGCCTTGTCCCTAGAAAAGATTGTTTTACGTCCCTCACTATCATGGTCCAAGAAGAGGTAGCTCGTCGTTTAACTGCATCTCCAGGTACAAAAGACTATGGTTCATTAACAGTTTTTCTTAATTTCTATAGTGACCTTCGTTATGCTTTTCGCGTGAAACGTAGCTCTTTTTATCCTATTCCTAAAGTAGACTCAGCTGTTGTCACTCTTATTTTAAAAGATCCTCCTAATGTCAATCAGGAATTTTTTTTTCGACTTGTGCGTACGGTTTTTAGTCAAAGACGTAAAATGATCAAAAACACATTGAGACTTCTTTATGACGAAGAAAAGGTCATAAAAGGATTAAAAGAGGCAAAGATTAATCCAAAAGCACGTCCTGAAGAGCTAAGTCTTAAAGAATTCTTATCCCTATTTCATGCATTAGAATAAAACATCATTGAAAAGATGACATTTTCATGAACCATGGTCAATATCAGCATCCAAGGTTTTTATTAAAAATTGCTTGATAGCAGGCGATAAGATGATCAACACCATTCATCGCTCGGTGAGGGGAATCTTCTTCAGGGATTCCATAATATCCTGCAATTTTATTTTTAGATAAATCAATTTCTTTAATTTGATTGGGAAATTCTGGATTGTTTTTTAATTGAATTGCCCAATACATAGAAGCAAGATCAAGCCAGTGATAAGGCCATTTGTAGTGATATTGGAGATCTGTATTAATTAACTGGATGAAGAATGCTCTATCAAAAGAAGGATTTTGGCAGATAAAGACACCCTCACTCTCTCCAAGTTTGACTCGATTTAGGTCGTTTAAAATTTCACTTCCTACTACTTTTTCTGATTTTCCTTTGAGAGAATCTTCCCAAGTAAAACCATTTATTTGCAAGCTTTTAGGGTCGGCTTGTTTCCATACTTCTAGTGGTTGTTGAATCGTTGATAGATAGCTTACGATCGAATGATTGGTAGTCGATTCAACGATCCTATAAGCAATTTCTAAGATTCGGTGTTTATCCGGGTCTAGCCCTGTCGTTTCAATATCCAAAAAAATCAAAAGCATAACTTTCTTATATTTTGCGAGATTTAAAAAAACAAAGATTTTCTAATGATTTTAGACATTTTTGCAAGAAACAAAGATTTTACAAAAATGACTAGTATCAATTACCATTTTTCTTATTTAAGTGCGTATTAAGAAAGAAGGTTATCTTATGCAGCTAATAGAGAGCTTAATGCGTTTGATTAGTCGATTTCGTTATCCTGTTTCCTTACCTGAGGACATTGCACATGATCTCGGTATGCATTTGCCTAATCATCTAAGTTTTGAAGATTTCTTAAAACTTCTCTCCTCTCCCCATCATCATCCAACAAAGCTTCATAAATACATGCTTCGTAAAGCAGCGGAAGAGACATTTACATTGGCCTTGAAGAAAGAAAATTTTAGATCCTCTTCTCTATTTTCATATTATTTTAACAATAGCTGGCTTGTAATTACTCTCTATTTTGATGAGGAGGATCGTCTTCGACGTGTATATCTGCAATGTCCCGACTCTGAAATTGCCGATGGATTCGACTTAGTTCTCCAAGAGGATAAAGAGTACCTATCTACTCCTTAGTTGATTTTTAGTATAAAAATCGTTACAATTTTTTCATGGTTTCTCTTCGCATCCATAAATTTAATGAGATTGTCTTTCAGTTGCTCTTCTCCTTTGATATGGGAGAATGTGTAGAAAATGATATTGTTTCTCTTATGATGCATGAATTACTCGTCACTCGTAAGACTGTACTTAGTGCTTACAGTCATGCCAAATCTATTCATGAAGCACATGGGGAGCTTGATCAGATAATCTCAAACATCTCGAGAGATTATCAAATTAAAAGAATAGGACGAGTGGAAAAAAACATCATTCGTTATGCTCTTTATTTTATGAAATCTAAAACTACTTCTCATAAAAAAATTATTTCAGAAGCCTTGCGATTAACTCAAAAATTTAGCACAAAAGAGTCCGCTGCTTATGTTAATGCTTTGCTAGACGAAGCGAGTGCGAAATATGATCAAGACGCTTCCTTTTCCACACCAAACTGACAAACCTTTGAGTAAATTCTCTACTCTTGGTATCGGAGGACCAGCACGTTATTTTGCTGAAGCAACAAGTATTGAAGAAATGCGCAAAATGGTTAATTATGCTTACCAAATAGGTCTTGGTGTTCATATTCTTGGGAAGGGATCAAATTCTTTATTTGATGACCGTGGATTTAATGGTCTTGTTATTCTCAATCGAATCTGTTTTTTAGAGCAACAAAAGAACAAGGTATCTGTTGGTAGTGGATATAGTTTTGCTCGTCTAGGAATGAAAATGGCTAAGAAAGGATGGGGCGGTCTGGAATTTGCAATGGGTATTCCTGGGACTGTTGGGGGGGCAGTATATATGAATGCAGGTGCAAATGGACAAGAAACAGCTGATCTACTTAAACAAGTTGGATATGTTACAGAAGTAGGGGAATTAGTTTTCTTTCAAAAAAAAGATTTACAATTTAGTTACCGCTTTTCTTCTTTTCAAAAGTGTAAAGGGGCAATTGTAGAAACTGTTTTTGATTTAATTTCCTCTCAAGAAGCTAAACATCAAAAACGTAAAATTTTAAACTACCGACTCATGACTCAGCCTTATAGGGTAAGATCAGCAGGCTGTGCTTTTCGAAACCCTGAAGGAGGATCCGCTGGTTACCTAATTGATCAGATTGGATTAAAAGGAATGAGCATAGGAGGAGCAGTAGTATCTGAAAAACATGGAAATTTTATTTTGAATGCCGATCACGCTACAGCTGTTGATGTGCTTGAACTCATTAAGGAGATCAAAAAGAGAGTCTATTCTGAGAAAGGTATCCTTTTGGAAGAAGAGATTTGCTATATTCCTTATGATATTCAAAGCTGATTTACATTGTCATTCGATTTTTTCTGATGGAACAGACGACCCTGAAAAGCTCATCTATCAAGCAGTTCAATCGGGACTTTTAGGATTATCAATCACTGATCATGATACAATTGCTGCATATCCTGCAGCAATTGATTATGCACGAAAACATCGTTTACTACTTTTACCTGGTGTGGAGTTTTCTGCTGCCTATCAAGGTGTTTCTGTCCATGTTTTAGGATATGCCTTTGCATTGCATTCTCAAAAATTACATCAACTATGCGATCAACATCGACATCGTCGTGTAAATAGAAATCGAAATATTCTCAAAAAGCTTAAAAAACTTGGAATGTCGATCGAAGAAGAGGAGATTAAAACACAATCGAAAGTAATTGGACGACCTCATATTGCTCAAATAATGGTTCAAAAAGGGTTTGTTTCTTCAATAAAAGAGGCATTTGATCATTATTTAGGAGAGAAAAAAGAAGCTTATGATCCAGGTGAACCTATTTCAATCATGGAGACAATTGAAACTATTCATGCAGCCTATGGGCTTGCAGTGATTGCTCATCCTCATCTGATTAAACAACAATCAATCATCAAATATCTATTAGAGCTACCGTTTGATGGGATAGAAGCCTATTATGCCCGCTTTAAACCTGCACAAGAAAAGCCATGGATAGAGATTGGAAATGAAAAAAAATGGATTAATACAGGCGGTTCAGATTATCATGGTAAGATTAAACCTTTCCATTTTCTTGGAAGTTCATGGGTAGACAAAAACACTTTTGACCAGCTATATGCCCACTATCTTATCTCAAATTCTTGAAGAGACGAAAGAAATTAAAACCATGAATTTTGATCTTGGAAGAATGCGCATTTTTGATGCGGCAATTGGATCTCCTAGCCAAGCTTTTCAGTCAATCCATATTGCGGGAACAAATGGCAAAGGATCTGTAGCACATAAAATTGCTTCCGCTCTTCCTGGCAAAATCGGCCTTTATACTTCTCCACATATTAAGACTTACCGTGAAAGAATATCTATAGATGGATCAATAATCTCAGAAGAAAAAGGAGAAGTGCTTTTAAGTTTTATTTTAGGTCAATTACCAGAACGTCCTACTTATTTTGAATTGCTTACTCTTCTTGCCTTTGCCTATTTTGCTGAGGAAAAAGTTGATATAGCAGTGATAGAAGTAGGCATGGGGGGGCGACTTGATGCAACCAATATTATTTGTCCTATTCTTTCAGTGATTACATCGATTGATCTTGAACATACTCAATATTTAGGAAAGACTCTTGAGGAAATTGCTAAAGAAAAAGGGGGGATTATTAAAAAAGGTGTGCCTCTTATCGTTGGACCGCGAGCAAGATACTATTCTAATGCTATTGAAGTGACGGGTGAATTTGTTCATTATGAAGAAGAAAACCAGGCGATTGCAAAAGAAGTATTAAATTTTTTAAAAATTGACTCTTATGATCTATCAAATGTTCCCTCTTGTCGCTTTGAAAAGAGAGGAAATGTTATCTTAGACGTTGCACACAACCCAGCTGCTTTGAAATCTGTTTTTAGAAGAATTACTGATACCTACCCAGACAAAAAAATACGTGCCCTTATTGCTTTTTCAGCTGACAAAGATATTGAAGGTTGTCTAGCAGTGATTCGAGACCATACGATTGCTTATCATTATATTCAATCAGACCATTCTCGCCTCTATAAACCAAAAAAAGCTCTCTCTTTTCAAGAGGCATTTGATTTAGCTGATGATAAGGAACTTATTCTTATCTGCGGTACATTTTTTATTATGGCGGATGCGCTTGTTTTTCTTCATAAAAGATCTCCTTGGTTTAAAAGTGAGTAGGTGGCTCATCGAACATGACTTTTCTAGAAAGCCAAATTAAAGAAGGAGCCCGATGGCGATTCAACCATTGATGGTAGCAAACAGACCATTTTCGAGGATCTAGAGATTTAAAAAAATCCATAAGAGCGATTTCTTCTCGAGCGCCCTCAGGATGCCCGGGGTAGCAAGTAATAGAGATAGCTTTTGTGGCAATTTTAAGAGCATGACTTACGCTTTCGAGAGTAGTATCGCATTGCGTAGTTAACTGTTTGTCCCCACCAGGGAGGTAACCAAGATTATATACAATAAGTGCAGCTGTGTCTTCTACAAAAAAAACGTGAGATCTTAAACGAAAAATAGCTTTGGGTACTTTTGCACGAGTTAGATCGATGGCTTTTTTTTGAATATCATAAGCGATTATCTCTACATTAAGCTTAGCTAAAAAGAGTGTGTCATAACCATTTCCACACGTTGCATCAATCACTCTGTCACCAGAAGAAAGCGTTTGTCTCCAATAGGAATGGGCTAGTTCTAAATGATTAGACATAAACATTAGGATATGCCTTTCTGCTTTTGAAATAGAGAGAAATTTGTTAGTATTTATTCTCTTTGGGGTATTAGCTCAGTTGGTTAGAGCGCCACGTTGACATCGTGGAGGTCAGCTGTTCGAGTCAGCTATATCCCAATTCCCACGTAAAAAGATATTTTTATAAACAAATATTCTATAAAATAAAATATATAATTATAATTAACATCTTTAATTTAATAAATTAAAAGATGGCTTTTTTTATAAAAATATTCTAAAATTTCTTATAAAATAATTTGAAGAAGTTTTAGTATGTCTAACTTTGCGGAAGTGGGTAGTAATAATTTTAACAATCCGTATTCACAGGTAGAGGAATTATCTGAGATAGAAGATGTAGGTAACAAACATCATCTATTTTATAAAAAAAAATTTTTAAAGAATGCCTTAATTGTATCTATTGTTATCTCAACCGTCATTTTTTTGACTGGACTGATCATATTTGGTGCTCATCAAGGTTGGTTTGGAACTCGTATCCTTAGACTCCCATGTCTAGAGATTTTTACAAAAAACTACACTATAATTGCGATGGCAGTAGGTGGAATTACCATGGTTGCTTTAAGTATAACAGCAATTTTTTTAAAAAAAATGAATAAAAGTCAAATGAATAAAAGTCAGCAGAATCCCCCTGAGGTTCAAATATCTCCGGTAAAAAACAAAGAAGATAGAATAAGTAATCAAATAAACCTTAATAAACTTACATTTAATGAGTTAGTAAACATAGAATTACAAAAAATTGATAACAGGCAAAGCGCAGAGAATGAGAACCCGGAAGAATACCAACAAGATATAGATCCAATGGGAATCTACGATAATATGGATAATAGGAAAAAAGTCGATTTCGATAACAAGAATGCTATAATGAGAATTTGCGATTTTCAAAATTTTGAAGATCTCTCTGAAGATCTATTGAATTTTGAAGATCTCTCTAATATTGAATATAGGTTTGAAGATCTCCTAATTTAATGAATTTATGATTTGTAAATATAAGTTGTTATAGGTTGTTTTTACAAATTGTGACCATTTCTTATGAGTTTTTGAGGTCTACTAGTTGTTTGTTATCTTTTTATTGAGAAAGAACTTTCAGAAAAAGAATTTCTTCCTTGCAATTCTCGCAAAAAGCTTTTAAAATTTTCCTCTTTAACTATGCAACCTATTAGTGAATCAACTATAGATCTACAATCGCTTTAGGTGGTAACGAATGGTTTTTTGTTATCATATGTTGAAATTGAAAAAACAGTGTATCTCCTTTTAATTTTTACTATTTTAGTGGAGGTTGATGATATTTGTAATGGGAGTTGAAATGTGAATTTTCGTATTAACCGTCAAATACGTGCTCCTAGGGTCCGTGTAATTAGCTTCCAGGGGGATCAAGTGGGTGTTCTTCAAATTCGGGAAGCGCTTATCATGGCGCAAGATTTAGGTCTTGATTTAGTTGAGGTTGCACCCAATGCTGACCCTCCTGTCTGCAAAATTGTCGATTATGGAAAATTTCGTTATGATCAGACAAAACGAGAAAAAGAGAGTAAAAAATCTCAGCATCAGATTAAAATTAAGGAGATTAAGCTTAAACCAAATATTGATGAGCACGATTTTCAAACAAAATTAAAGAAAGCTCAGGTGTTTCTAGAAAAAGGAAACAAAGTTAAATTAACTTGTTGGTTTCGTGGTAGGGAAATGGCTTATCCTCAAATTGGTCAGCGTATTGTCGATCGAATGATAAAAGAGTTAGAGCAATTTGCTCATTTGGAGTCGCCTGCAAAAATGATGGGGCGCAGTATGATTTGCGTGCTTGCTCCTCAGCTTTCTAAGTCAAAAAATAAGGAAAAATCAGATGCCAAAAATGAAAACAAATAAGTCGATTGCCTCTCGATTTAAAGTAACGGGTAGAGGAAAACTTCTCCGTAAAAGTCCTGGTCGTCGTCATCATTTAACAAAAAAATCTGCAGAAAGAAAGCGTCGTTTAGGAAATACAAAAACTGTTCCAGAAACGATGTTAAAGATGTATAAGAAAATGATAGGAGTTTAGAATCATGGTTAGAGCAACGAGTGCACCTGCCTCAAGGCGTCGTCGTAAGCGGCTTTTAAAGCGTGCTAAAGGATTTTGGGGTGATCGTAAAAATCATATTAAACAATCAAGTAATGCGGTAATGAGTGCATTAGCATTTAATTATCGTCATCGAAAAAATAAAAAAAGTGATTTTCGCCAACTTTGGATTATTCGTATCGGGATTGCAGCAAAAATCAATGGTTTGTCTTATAGTAAATTAGTGAATGGTTTAAAAAAGGCACGATGTGAGTTAAATCGCAAAATGCTTTCAGAGATGTCAATTCATGATCCTAAAAGTTTTAAAGCAGTTGTCGATAGAGCTAAAGAAGCGCTTGTCTAATGAATTTTGAGGAAACAATTGAGGCAATTAAAAAAGAGGCTCAGAAGGACTTAGAACAAAGTAAAGATTTAGATTCAATTGAAACCTTAAGATTAAAATACTTAGGGAAAAAAGGTTATATTTCTAAGTTAATGACTGATTTAAGAAATGTTTCCCCCAGTCTTCGTCCTCGTTTTGGAGATTTAATCAATAAATTTAAAAGTTTTCTTGAAGAAAAGATTGCTACGACATCTAAACAATTTGAATTTGAAGAGATTAATCATCGTCTGAGTCATGAAACATTGGATGTGACACTTCCTGGTTCACGTCGTTTTATTGGTCGTCAAAATGTGATTCTAAAGGTCCTGCATGAGGCAATTGACATCTTGATTAATATGGGATTTTCTGTTCAATATGGCCCGGATATTGATTCAGATTTTTACAATTTTGAAGCCTTAAATTTTTCAAAAAATCATCCTGCAAGAGATATGCATGATACCTTTTACTTGACCGAAGATTTGCTTATTCGTACCCATACTTCAAATACACAAGTACGCGTGATGGAATCCTGTCAACCTCCTATTCGGATGATTGCACCGGGCAAATGTTATCGAAATGAAAACATTTCAGCACGTTCTCATCTTTTATTTCATCAAATCGAAGGGCTCTATATTGATGAAGATGTGACTTTTGCAGATCTTCTATCTACAATAGAAGAGTTTTTTACTAGATTTTTTCAACAAACGATTAAGATGCGTTACCGTCCTAGCTATTTTCCTTTTGTAGAACCTGGTATTGAAGTGGACATTAGCTGTATTATTTGTGATGGAAAAGGGTGTGGTATTTGTAAATATACTGGGTGGTTAGAAGTTGTAGGAGCTGGTATGGTCCATCCTGAAGTGATGAAATCAGGTGGGATAGATCCTGAAAAATATTTGGGTTACGCCTGGGGATTTGGCATTGAGAGACTAGCTATGATTCGTTTTGGGATTAACGATATTCGTCTTTTCCTAGAAAATGATTTACGGTTTCTTCAACAGTTTTAAATTATAACAGATCGAGCAAGAGTTTCTATAGGCTAAGCGTTTTAAAGAATGAAGTAGATCTTTTAAAGGAAGAGTGGCAGAGTGGCCGAATGCGCCTGTCTTGAAAACAGGAGATGGGCAACCATCCGGGGGTTCGAATCCCTCCTCTTCCGTCCTTCATTTTCCAACCTAAATAATTCTCTCAACAGTACTTATATCCAAGTGATGCGCTGAGCTATTTTGTAGCTATAACTGCCTCAAACGGCAAAAATGCACAAAAAAGCACATTTTATGCACAGCAATACATTTGGGACTTCTCTTTTGAGAAGAAAATGCCAAGGTCACATTTACTGAATCAGATGGTAGCAAAAGCACAGTTGGTCTTGACTCAAAGATGAGAACAGACCTAAAAAATATCTTGAAGGCACAAAAGATCTTCATAAAAGCGAAGCTGACCTACTATTTATTACTTCTAAAGGTAATCCTATCTATCGAACCCACTTAACCCAAGTCTTCAAGCGAGTCAGGTTAGAAGCGGACCTTGGATTTTTTGTAAGCGCCAAAATGATTCAATGGTCCCAAGTATACGACAAAGTGAAAACAGGAATCTTAAGCAGGATACAGATCCTCGAAAAATTTCAATTAAACAATTTTCCAAAACAACTGGAGGCTTAGCAATAGAACCGGAGAAAAAGTAGTGCCTGAATGCTACAACATACAGGCACAATGACGAAAGATAGTTTTGCGAACCACTTTCTTTACTTCAGTATTCAATATTTACTTTTTAGCGTCAAATCCAAAGTACATCAAATTTGATCTAATACGGTGTTCTTTTTGCTGAGTCTCCTCAACTAAAGGAGACGATATGACAAAAAACGTCAATCACAAAGCTGCAGATGGTGAAATCCCCACTCTGCTTGCTATTCGCAACTTTGCTAAAAAGCACCCATTTATGACCGAAAATTCCATTCGGTGGTTGCTTTATAGACAACCTGAGGGGCTCGAAGAATGCCTAGTCAGACTTTCAAGAAGGATCTTCATCAAAGAAAAGGAGTTTTTTCACTTTTTATCCTCTCAAAGTAAAGCGAATCAAATCGAAGGGGAGGTATCAAATGACTCCTAGAGAAAAGGCCTCAGCTATTGAGGCCCTAATGAAAACACTCGCCTCTCAGGGAGATGCTTCGAATAGCTTATGGCACACAACCTAGAAATAACAAGAGCCTGGCGGCAACCAGACTCCAAAACTCCCCACTCAATAGGAGGAATACATGAATCAAATTGTATCAGATAGTGCAATTTCCAAGCATCCACTAAGTGCAGAAGAAAAGTCCAAGACTCGAGCCGAAGAGCTCATTAACATAGCTCAAAGTTCCTCGGATTTAAACGGACATTCTTACACCGTAAATCCAATTTCCTGCGCAAGTGCTCTTGCAAGTCTTGATCTTCTTCTTGTCCAGGATTGTGAGAAGCAAAGAACAATGATCACAAGCTCTCACACTGATTTTGTTAAGAAGTGGAAAAATCATCCAAAACTCAAGAGGTGTGAATCTCTTGGAACGATACTAGCTCTAGAGTATAGAGATGACAATTGCACCTATTTTTCGACGCTTAGTGATGATCTTTATCAATTCTTCATTAAGCAGAAGATGTTGCTAAGACCTCTGGGAAACGTTCTCTACGTACTTCCTCCTTATTGCATCACTCAAGAAGAGCTTAATCTAATATATGACACAACTACACTAACCCTTGAAGGAGACAGATGAAGACAAAGCTAACCTACCTACTTAGCTAACCTCCCTACTTACCCAAATTGTGCAAAGGGATGTCCTCCACGCAAAATGGCTCAATACCCTCTCCTACCTAGAAAACTGTGGAGCTCGGAAAATTGCTGCCTGTGAACACCCTACTTTGGTAAAAGAAGAAATGCTTAAACATGCTTCAGAGGAATTTCGACATTTTCACTATTTAAAAAAACAGATCAAGAGAGTTTCATCTTCCCGTTTCCCTAATTACCGCCATCCTTCTATTCTTGGAGGAATCAATACTCTAAAATATTTAAACAAATTAGATCTTTTCACATCCGGTTACCTCATTAAAGACTGTTGTCTGGATAAATACGAAGTCAAAAAAATTGCCTATCTCCTTGTGACCTATGCCATAGAGCTCCGAGCTCAGGAATTCTACCCCATTTATGATGAGGTGCTTCGGGAGCATCAATCGAAGGTGTATGTAAAATCCATTATTTTAGAAGAAGAAGAGCATCTACGGGAAATGCGAGAAGGGATTGCAAACTTACCTTCGGGATCAAAATACGCTGACAAAGCATGCTCTTTTGAGCACTACCTATTTAATAAATAGATGGATTGCGTAGAAGCTGATCTTTTCACTCAAGGGCAGGCGCCATGCTAAAGATCAATTGTCGTATCAGCAATGCGACAATTCATTGGCCCGTGTTTCAGATTCATCTGTCTCGATCTTTTTTACTTCTTGAATCACTTGTTGAAAATGCTTCTCCACTAAGGGTATATCTTCGCTCTTCAATAGCTCTTGGTATTTTTTTTACTCTAGACGAGCCTTATCAAGGGCAATCTTGTGACTTACCTTGCCCGCATGTGAAAGGATCTCTCTTGGAGTTGCTACCCTCAAAAAATCATCCAACTTAACAATCCAATCCTTCATGTATATGGGACTTCTATGTAAAGCCTGGAGCTCAGCAAAATCCAAATACATTGAGACAAGCCTATTTAGGATACCCAACTCCTCTTCGCTTAAGTAATTTTTAGCGATCTCTGCATCTGCCTTGCTTAAGCCCTTTCCAGACCAAGAGGTAAGCCCCATATGCTTCTTAGTGCTATCGGCTCTTTTATAAATGATTTCTGCAGCTGTATGGCCATGAGCCGCCCAATGCATCTTGTTTTGCACAATGCGAAAAAACTCTTTCGAAGCCTCAATATTGGGATCATAATCGATACTTGTCGCATAGATATCCAAGACTTTGCGCCAAAAGACCTTCTCCGATGACCGAATATCCCGAATGCGAGCAAGAAGCTCATCAAAATAGTTACCACCACCTAATCTCTTCAATCGCTCATCATCCAGTGTAAACCCTTTGATGAGATACTCCTTCAGCCTAGCTGTTGCCCATATGCGGAATTGCGTTCCTCTGTGGGATTTAACACGGTAGCCCACTGAGATGATGACATCTAAATTATAGTGATCCACCAGTCGAGAAACTTCACGAGTTCCTTCTTTTTGAACTATCCGGAAATTCCGGACAGTTGAATCGGTGAGTAACTCACCTTCTTTAAAGATATTTTGTATATGTTCGGAGATTGTACGCTTATCCTTACTAAACAGCTCAGCCATTTGGGCCTGTGTAAGCCAAACCGTTTCATCTAAAAGATGCACCTCTACTCGTGTCTGGCTATCTTCTGTTTGGTATAAGATGAACGAGCTATCACCTAAGCTACTATCCATGATTTCCTATTTGTATAAGGGCTCGATAGGAATTCTATATCAATCCTTTTTTACATTCACAGAGTTTTCGCATTTTCTGCAGTTGATCTGGACTTTGTAAGATCCAGTACCCTTGAAAATTAT
Organism: Chlamydiales bacterium; assembly: GCA_041395025.1. Lineage (NCBI taxonomy): Bacteria > Pseudomonadati > Chlamydiota > Chlamydiia > Chlamydiales > Chlamydiales bacterium. The sequence continues at coordinate 339,748 of JAWLBH010000001.1, read as the reverse complement.
GCGCATTTTATGCACACTAAGCCACAATAGTCAGCAGCAATCTTCTGAAAAAGACTGCTCATAAAGGACAAGCTCCCATAGGGAAAAGTTGCTGCTGATTATTGAAATTTGTTGAGAGGTTTAAGTTTACCTCGGACTTGAAAACAGGAGATGGGCAACCATCTGGGGATTCGAATCCCTCCTCTTCCGTTTTTTTCTTTACAAAATTTACATAAAAATAAGAATTTCTGAATCTTTTTCTCTAACCTTTTCTTAATCTCAGTAAATATTTCAATTGTCTCTAAAAAAATTATATTAAAGAAAACAAGCCTCATAATGATCAAATCATTCAAAATTTAGAGAGAAGAGAGTGTCTTTTTCATTTCTTGATTTTTTTCTTTTTTATTCTTAAAAACAACAATTTTTCCTTCATTTTTCTAAATATATTTTAATTAATTCTTTTTATTTAAAATAAATAGTTTAGTTTTATTTGAGATATATAATTAAAAATAGAGATAATAGTATACATAACTAAGTATCTAAGTGCACCATAGTTGGCATAAGGAGGGGAGTATGGGTTCAAAAAGTAGTTTAGGTATATTGGATGCATTAGAAAATCTCAACACCTTATTGGATGTTGATACAATTAATGAGATTGAGATTACGGAAGAATCACGTTTTATTCCACATAAGGAAAAAGAGGGAGAGGAAATTCGAGAGATATACTGGGTTCAAGCAGGATCGGATGATCAAACAGTTAGAGTAGTTAAAGAAACTTTCCGTAGCGTATTTGATTACTTACAATTCTTTTATCGTAAGATGAAAGATACAGGAGATACAAAGAAGTTAGCAGAAGGAATGAATACGATTATGGTTTTAGTGGGTGAAGCCGCGAAGAAACTTGATCGTCTGGGTGTAGTTTTTAAAGAGAGAGTAAGTGAATTTTCTGAGTACAAAGACTTACAAAATTTTTACCGAAGAGAAGTGGTACCAGAATCATTTCAGACATTTGCCAAATCTTCTACTTTAAAGAAGAAAGTTGAGGTCATTCCTCACGAAGAGACCTTGGAGCATCAACTTAAACAAATTTTAGGAAGAGAAGAAGAAGTTGAAGAAGTTGCGGGTATCCATATTCTTAATGATCTCAAAGTGATTCAAAGAGATCATCTTTATGAACTCTTCTATTTGAAAAATGAGCAGGGTACGCATTTCTATACCTATGATCTTGCAAGAAATATTAAGCTTGCTTGCGATTTTGGAGAGTTTGCAGAGGAGTATTTTAGTGATGATCCATTACTGCAGATTAAAAATTGGGAAGATAAAGAATTGCATCTCTTAGCTCTTGCAATACGAAAATCTGCAGGACACTTCATGGATAAATTTTATCAAGAAGCAATGAAATACAAAGAGATGGGATTAATCGCTTTGCTTCATAATGCTTGTATGGCTCTTATGTTAGCTAGTGATCCTAAAAATCTCATTAGACAATTTTCTTTAAAAGGTTGTCATCTTTATTTTTGGGATTTTCTCTTTTTTCTAAGAGCAGTACTTCATAATCGTGAATTTGAAAAACTTGTGATATATGGATCTTCATCAGAAAAATCTTTTTTTCAAAATGCTCTTAATTTGATCTACCAGTTTTGTCGTCTTCTCTATACTCAAACTCATGATAGAAAAGAACTGTCTTCTGTTATTAGCCAAATTGTAGAAAAAACTATCCCCAATAAAAATCACGTAAATGCTCTTTCTGATCGATTGATGCAGACAAATCTTGGATTGATTCAAGCATTTAAAAAACATCCAAGTGGACCGGTTTTCAAGGCAGTCGATATTATTCGAGAAACAAGAGAATTTTGTTTTGATCCACTGATACAAGGCAACCTACCTTTTCATGAATGGACATTAAGTAAAGAGGAACAAGTGATTCATGTTCTTCATCTTCCATGTCCTATTATTCAGCAATGGATCCACCATGCCATTGTTTCTGAAGAATTTAAAACATTTCTAAGAGGATTTGAAATCAATGAGAAACTTCTGATTGTGAATTTCCAAGATAGAACCTCCTGGAAAGAACATGCCCGATCCATGGCTATCGAAGAATTAGCTCAAAAGGGAGAATTTGCCCCATATTTAACTACTATAACTCTTGCTAAAGATACGCATTTTTATAATCAATCTGATCTCTATCAGGAACTGGATAAAGCAGAGAGTTTTATTGGTCATTTAAGAGATCATTTACGTGATCCAACCACAGGTTATTATTTTCCTGATAATATAAATAAACAATTATTTCCTGATTTTATCGATTCTCTTTTAATAAAAATTCACAAGATATTTTTTGATTTTAAAAAGACATTGTCTTATCTAGAACGTTTAGATTTTATTCAGCTTGTTTATCATTTCATTGAATTAAAACTAATTGAAATCATCCAGCCATCCTATATTGCGCTAATTTCTAAAGATTCTCTTGATATTGGTGGAACCTCGAATGTTGGATTGCTCGCTCTTCTGGCAATTGGTTGTAGAAAAAACCTTGATTATAAAAAAATAGAGATGGCTCTTTTTGGATCAACAATCATGCAGCGAGAGCGTGTGATCCATCCTGAACGGTTTGATCGTCTTTATAATTTTATTAGATTGTTAGAAAGTAAAGGAGATTATTTGAGTCACTTTATTGCTTTGTTTAAAAAAGACAGTTTTAATTGGGAAATTAGTTGAGGATAGAGATGGTGTTGTTGATTAAATAATCGATCACTCAATTAACACAGTTTAAAGTGATTTGATAATTTCTAATTTACTTTACACCCTCTTCTTATATAACTCCTTTGAGTTCTAGCTCCAATACGTACTAATACTTCTCGAACATTGGTATTGGTCCATCCTGCTACAACTTTTAGAGGTAGTGATTTGGGATCAAATAAGATGACAGGATCTCCTATTTTTGCCTCCGGAATTTTTGTGAGGTCAATCATCATAAAATCCATACAGATACGCCCAATCATTGGACTTTGCTTTTCCCTTACAAGAACGTATCCTTTTTCTTTATAATCACAGTGTAATCCATCATAATAACCAAATGGAATGGTACCGATCAGACTATCCTGCTTGAAGATATAACCAGAATGATAGCCGACACTCTCTCCCTTTTGTGCTTTCTTAATAAATGATAGGTGGGATTTTAAGGTTAAAGCTGATTCAAACAAGGCTAATCCAATTCTTACAAGGTTACAAAATGGGATAGAAAAACGTTGTGCTCCCGCTCCGTTTGCTGCATGAATCCAATGAGGTAGAGGATCAAAAAAATCTACCACCTCTTTAAAAATAGCTATCTGCTGATTTGTATAACTATCCATTTCAGGGAGGTCTGCAGAGGTAAAGTGAGTCATGATACCTTTGATATAAAGATGCGATAATCTTCTAATCGCTTTGACTAATTGAATCGCTTTTTCTGGATTAACACCAAATCGATTCATCCCTGTATCAATATGCAGATGAATGGGAATGAGTTTTTTAGCAGCATGATTGAGAGCGGTTGCTTCTTCAATAGAACTGATAGCGGGTTCTAAGCAATATTCCACAACTTGTTTAGCTTCAAAAGCAGGAGCCGAAAGGACAAAAATCGGCATTTTAATACCTGCTTTTCTAAGTAAAATCCCTTCATTGACGTGAGAAACCCCTAAAATTTTCACTCCAAAATCAGACAGGTAGGGAACAATATCAATCACACCAGTCCCATAACCATTTGCTTTCACCATTGCCATGATCTCACCTTTTTTCTTAAATGCAGAAATATTGGATTCAATGGCATCAAGATCGATGGTTAGAGTACTAGAACTTAGCATATCGCCATCCAAACCACGCAAAAGAGAGGACAAATGGAGTAAGCATTGCCCATAAGGGAGAAATGACTTGATGTTTACCTAGTATTAAGCAGGCTTTTACAAGAGTAAAAAAGAGTAATATACCAAAAAGAGCCAATGCATAGATTATAAATACTTTTAGAGAAGGCCCAAAGTTTAAGCAAAAAGGAGTAGGAGCAATTACGACAAGAAAGCAAGCAAGGGGAATCATGATTTTATAGAGAAAAAGAGAAGCAATTTCAGCTTCTTTACTTGTAAGATGTAAGCGCCATGAAAAATTAGAAAAAAGTTCAGTTAGAGATTGAGTCAGTGGAAGAAAAATAGGATTTGGAAAGGATGCTTTATCAAAATGGATGGTATCAAAAATTAGCATGTCGAAAGACTCCATTTGTTGTAACTCTCCTTCTATGCGTTGTAAAACATCAACTTTTTTTCCAATTGGATTTTTTCCATAAGGGTAGAACTCTTGAATACGATAAATCAAATCATGATTTTTATATAAGTAAACATCATGAAATGACTGAGTTTCAGATTCAAATTGCTGATAGATTAAAATGCCATTTTCGGTTAACGGAAGAATGCCGATATTTTGACTAACCGATTTTTTGAAAGCGTATTTTTCAAATTTTTTTAAGGCAGTAGAAGATAGAGGTTGAAGAAATTGAAAGTTTAAATAGAGGAAGGTAGCTAAAATCATACTTGGATATAGAAAGATGTTGACCACTTTTTTTATCGAAATACCGCTCGAAATAAGTGTGATAATTTCATTACTCGTATTAAGTGTGGTTAACACCTTAATCGTCGCAATAAGAAGAGCAAGAGGAATCAGAATGTCAGCTCGATTAGGAAATTGAAAGAGGTAGTAAAGACAAATATCTTTAATAGGAATTCCTTCTCGATAAAGAATTTGCATATGGATCGAGTAATCAATTAATACATAAAGGAAGTAGCATCCTCCTATAAATAGAAAAAATGTTTTTGCGATTTCTTTTAATAAATATTTTTTTAAAATCACCTCAACCCTCGACTTAAGCGAAAAAGAGCTAAAATAGAAGCTATGGTAATAAAGAGATGGGGAAGAAAAAAACAGATAGTGGCCATCCAGAGCAAGTGACTCAACTCTTTCCCAGCAAGAAATAAGACTAAAGTGAGTCCTCCAAGAATGAAGACAAGAAGAATGTTTTTTTTATTTTGATTTTTATCCAGGGTAATTCCAAAAGATATGCCCATTAGGTTAAAGGTAAAGACAGCTATTCCTAAAGAAATACGCCGGATCATTTCTGAATAGCATTTTGCAATTTGTTCTCTCCCTGTCTTATACAAATTCTGTATTCGTGCTCTCAATAAGTTAAATTTCAAATGATCATTTGAAATTTTCCATCCTTGATTTTGAAGAAAACGAGAAAAATCAAGAGAAAAACAAGTTGTGAGTTTTTTATTTTCAATAATTAGTTGATCAAAATCAGGATTAGAAAGATTTGAAATCACTGTAACCTCTTCTCCCTTTAATTCATCTCCCTCAATCGTCATTTTTTTTGCTAAAAGCAGAGAGATCCTTTTATTGGTATGATCTTTTAGAGCAATGAGTAAATTCTTTATATTTTTTCCTGTTGAAACTGGTTCCATCTGAACATATGCTCCTTGTAATTTTGCAATTTTTGCGCTTTGGAGAAGCAAAAGAGGATTTTCTGTAGTTAGATGGGATACCATTTGACGACTTTTCAAATGAGCAGATGTTGTAAGTTCAGAAGCAATATAAAAATTGATACAAGACAGGATCATCCCTAACCCTAAAATGGGAGTGGTAATTTGTCTAAAAGAAAGGCCTACGGTTCTTAATGCAGTGAGTTCATGAGTTTGCGATAGTTTTTGAAAGAGAATCATTACTGAAATTAAAGAAGAAATTGGAATAGCAATTGGTAGAACATAGAGGATTTGATAAAAACTAAAGAGGAGTAAATAGAGGAAAGAAGCCCCTATCGCAGCAAAGTGGGCAATTTCTTCCAAGCGACTCACAAACAAGATCCCGATGAATGAGCTAATAGATAGTAAGAAGACTCTGAGATACTCTTTGATTAAGTAGCAAACGATTAATCCCATCTTTTCTTCATTTTTAGTAAATAAGAAGACATGTTACCATCTCTTTTTGATTCCTTGTAGGTATACTTAATGACCCAATTTTTTAGATGTTTGAATCTTACTATTTTCGAGAATTAAAAAAACAATTCCCCTAAATGAGATACCTCTCCCTTTTTATTAAGTTATGATTAAGGATTTTTTGCATTTTTATACATTAGAAGATACCCCTCTTCTTTTGGGATTTTCTGGGGGGAGTGATTCTACAATGCTATTTTATCTACTTTTAGAACAAGAGCACCCATTTGAAGTCGCTCATGTTAACCATGGATGGCGCCCAGAAAGCTCCTTAGAAGCTCTTGAAATTATGAAAATCTGTAAAAAAGAAGGTGTGACTTGTCACACTTGTTCTCTCAGATCCATAGATTCAAATCTTGAAGATTATGCTAGAAAAGAACGCCATCATTTTTTTCAAAAAATTTGCAATGATAGAAAATTAAGAGGTGTGATGCTTGGTCATCATGCAGATGACCAGGCTGAAACAGTATTAAAGCGAGTGTTTGAGGGGGCGTCTCTTCCGAAGCTTAAAGGGCTTCTACCAAAAACTCAAATTGGAGAATTGAATCTATATCGTCCTCTTTTAAAATGGAAAAAATCAGAGATTTTAGATTGGCTTAAAGTGAGAGGAATTTCTTATTTCTCCGATCCAACGAACAAAGATCATCGTTTTTTGAGAGGTAGAATGCGAGAAGAGCTACTTCCTACACTTTCAAAACAGTTTGGAAAACAGGTTCAGACAAGTCTTTGTCAATTAGGCGAATCAGCTCAAGAACTCGCAGATTTTCTTGAGTTTGAACTAGAACCTTTTAGAAAGCAGTTTATTTATTTTGATGGAAATATTTCTTTGGATTTCAATAAATTAAACCTAAAATTTCCATTTATCTATAAAGCGATTATTCGAGATTTCTTTGAGAAAGAAAATCTTACGATTTCAAAATCTACTTTAAATACACTCCTTTCTCATCTATTGAAAAATAGTGTATGTAAAAGAATTCAAGTTGGTCAAAGAGTGGTAGAAATTGATCGTGGGAAATTGACTATCAAAAAGTTAAAATTATTAAGTTTATAGGTTGATGTGGAATGGCAGGATAAGATATGATAAGATGTTGAGATTTAAGATTTTTAAATACAATTTTAATTCCTATTAAATTTCTCTATTTAAATAAAAGTTTTATTTTTATAATAAACAATAAGTATATTTTTAAAAATAGTTAGATATATTATGACTTCAGACAAAAAGAATAAGAATGAACCGAAGAAAATTTTTCCAACTACTTTCTTTCTTTTTCTTTTAGCGATTATTTTGGTGGTAATTACGCTACAGAATTTCATGTCGACTAAATCGGCAAAAGTTGCTTTTAGTCACCAAGTTGAGCATCTTGTAAATTTACAGCTGGTTGTTCCGGAAGAGAGTCATAAGGTCTCTTTGAATGATAATCTTGTGACTTTTAGTGGCAAATTTCGAGAACGTGAGACTGAAGAAAGTCGAAAACGCTATAAATATTTGGAATTGGTAGAAAAAAATCATAATTTAAAAAATGAAAAAAATGAAATCTTGTCAAGTTTAAGTCGCCTTCAAACAAATATTCGAGAAGCAGGTAAATGGTTTTTAGCAATCTCTGGGATATCGATTCCTGAGGGAGGTTATCGTATTGTTGAGGAGGTATATGATCTTCCTGAAAAAGAAAATGCAATTGTCATTAAAGAAATTTCTGAAAAGGAGATGATCAATTTAAAATTGATGCAAGAGCGTTTACAGCAAATAAAGTTGAGTAGTCAAGAGGACCTAACAGGTTTTGAAATTGATCTTGCTCTTTTAGTAACAAATTTTCGTTCTCCTATTTTAGGTGTAAGCGCTGAAGCAATGAAGCAAGAGCTAAAAACTCTTACCAAAGAATTAGAAGAAACTCAAGGGACTTCTTATTCAACTGCGCAAAAAATTTCTATCTATGAAACAATTCTATCTAAGCTCCAGGAAATTGTAGAAGAATTAAATCAACCTGTTGATCATATGCGTTTGAGTGAATTGCGTTCTATACGCCAATATAAAGAGCAAATGGAGCGCTATGAAAAGAGCAATCAAGCCTTAGAACAAAATGAAATACAACTAGATAAAGCACGTCAATCTTTATCTAATGTGATCTGGTTTTTTAATAATAAAGAACTTTCGGGTCGTGCACTAGAACGTCAAGATGTAGAAACATATAGCCATTGGTTTGCTAATGCAAAAGAAGAATGGGACAATTTTAAATTAAATCATGGTCTTTCTTTTAAAGCTCCTGATCAACCTCGTACCCTTGCTCTTGAAAAGACATTTAAGAGTGAAGAACAATCTCCCAATTATTTTAGTTATATTCTTACCATTCTTCCCATTGTTTTTGTCATTCTGCTCCTTTATTTTGTCTTTTCAAGACAAATGAAAGGTGTAGGTGGGTCAGCCATGAATTTTGGTAAATCACCTGCTAGGCTTCTCCAAAAAGGACAAAATAAGGTCACTTTTAAAGATGTGGCTGGTATTGATGAAGCGAAGGAAGAACTTTTTGAAATTGTGGAGTTTTTAAAGAATCCTTCAAAATTCACTACACTTGGTGGTCGCATTCCTAAAGGAATTTTGTTAATTGGTGCTCCAGGAACCGGAAAAACTCTTATTGCTAAAGCGGTAGCAGGGGAAGCAGATCGTCCATTTTTTTCAATTGCTGGTTCTGATTTTGTTGAGATGTTTGTTGGAGTTGGAGCGAGTCGAATTCGTAATATGTTTGAACAAGCGAAAAAAAATGCTCCTTGTATTATTTTTATTGATGAAATTGATGCTGTTGGTCGTCATCGTGGAGCAGGAATTGGAGGCGGTCATGATGAACGTGAACAGACATTAAATCAGCTTCTTGTTGAAATGGACGGATTTGAAACAAATGAAGCTGTTATTTTAATGGCAGCAACTAATCGTCCTGATGTCCTTGATAAAGCACTTCTACGTCCTGGACGATTTGATCGTCGTGTGATGATTGGACTTCCTGATATTAAAGGGCGGTATGAAATTTTAAAAGTTCATGCACGTAAGATCAAAATTGATCCATCGGTTGATCTTCTTACTGTTGCCCGATCAACTCCAGGAGCAGCAGGTGCTGATCTTGAAAATCTTCTTAATGAAGCTGCCTTACTCGCAGCTAGAAAGGGACGTTCTGCGATCACGGGTATTGATGTTGCTGAAGCTCGTGATAAAGTACTTTATGGAAAAGAAAGACGTAGTCTTGAGCTTGATGAAAATGAGAAAAGGACAACAGCTTATCATGAATCAGGTCATACGATTGTTGGATTTCTCGTTGAACATTCTGATCCAGTCGAAAAAGTGACAATTATTCCAAGGGGGTTATCTCTTGGAGCTACTCACTTTTTGCCTGAAAAGAATCGACTCAGTTATTGGAGAAAAGAACTTCTTGATCAACTCGCAGTTCTAATGGGAGGGAGAGTTGCTGAAGAAGTTTTTCTCGGAGATATTTCAAGTGGCGCTCAACAAGATATTTCGCAAGCTACTCGCTTAGCGCGCAGTATGGTTTGTGAATGGGGAATGAGTGAAGTTCTTGGTAAAGTTGCTTATAATGGACCTTCTGAAGAGGCTACCGGATATGTCTATCATCATGATAAAGCTTATTCTGAAGAAACTGCTCGTGCGATTGATGAAGAAGTCAAAAAACTGCTTGATGAAGCTTATGCTAGAGCAACTGGTATTATTCTGAAATATCCTGCACAAATTGAACTTATGACAAAAATGCTTATAGAATTTGAAACTTTAGATGCTGAAGATGTCCGCGATATTATTGATGGCCAATGGGATATGGAAAAAAAACAAAAACGTCTTCTCGAACAAGAGAATTTATATAAACGTCAGCCTGAAACACCACCACCACCTCCTCCTCAGAATGTCAGACCAAAAAAAAACGACTCCGACTTGGAGCTCAATCCAACTTAATCAAAAAAATAAAAGTCGTTTTTTTTAATGAGAATTATTTTACTAGATTTTCTTCTTTATTGATTAGAGCTTTATGACTGAGTTTTAATTGACCCCGTTCATTAATATCTAAAATCTTTACTAGAATACGGTCACCCTGTTTCACATGAGTATGGATATCTTCAATACGATTATGAGAAAGTTCTGAAATATGACACAGTCCCTCTTTACCAGGTAAAATTTCTACAAACACTCCAAATGGAACCACTGAAGTAATTTTTCCATGGTAGGTTTTATTAATTTCAACCTCACTGATTAAACCATCAATGATATTCTTGGCTTTTTGCATTGCTTCTGGATTAGAAGATGCGATGCTTATCAAACCTGAGTCATTAATATCAATTTGGACACCAGTTTCCTCAACAATAGCACGAATTTGTTTTCCTCCCGGCCCAATGATTGTAGCAATTTTACTTGTTTTAATTTGTATTGTCTCAATTCTTGGTGCATAAATGGACATTTCTTTGCGTGGTTGAGAAATCGTTTTGAGCATCTTTTTAAGGATATGAAGACGTCCTATTTTTGCTTGCTCAAGAGCTGTTTTCATAATTTCAATTGTAATTCCTTCAATCTTAATATCCATTTGAAAAGCTGTAATCCCATCAGCATCACCTGTAACTTTAAAATCCATATCACCTAATGCATCTTCTAATCCAAGAATATCGGATAAAATGACAATCTGTTCTCCTTCTAAAATTAATCCCATTGCAATTCCAGATACAGGTCGTTTAATGGGAACTGCTGCATCCATTAATGCAATGCACCCACCACAAACAGACGCCATTGAAGATGATCCATTACATTCTGTAATATTAGATTCAAGACGAATCGTATAAGGAAATTCTTCTTTTGATGGAAGAGTCGCCATTAAAGCACGCTCAGCCAATTTACCATGACCAATTTCACGCCTACCTGGGGGACCTACACGTCCCACTTCTCCAACAGAAAAAGGAGGAAAAAAATATTGTAAGTAAAAACGGCGTAATCCTTCTCCATCTAGATCTTCAAATCTTTGACCCATATTTTCTCCACCTAGAGTACACACTGCTAATGCTTGTGTTTCTCCACGTGTAAAAAGACAACTCCCATGCGAGCGAGGTAAAACATGAGTTTCAATATCGATACATCGAATCTCATCAAATTTACGTTGATCAGCGCGTAAGCCTTTCTTAAGAATCATTTGACGCATATACTTAGCTTGTATTTGCTTCAAAGCAATTTTTAGATCAGCTAAGAGAAATTGAGATTTTTCTTCTTCAGGGAAAAGATAGTCGATCAAATCTTTATGAATGGTTGTCATCTCTTCTTCACGTTTTAGTTTGTCTTGAATACAAATTGCATTTTGTATGGCGTCAGCTTTTTCTTTTTCAATGATTTCTAAGAGATGATGAGGAATCAGACGAATGCTGCTACAGTTTTTAGGTTTTCCAACTTCTTTTTCCCATGCTTTAAGAGCGTAGCAAATTTTTTTGATGACTTCATGTCCAAAGGAGATAGATTTAAGTACTTCATTTTCAGTTAAAAAATTACAATAACCTTCAATCATCAGAATTGAATCTTCTGTTCCAGCTAGAATGAGATCTAAAACAGAAGACTTCATCTCATTGTTTGTTGGGTTAATAATATATTCATTATCAACCATTCCGACTCTAACTCCAGCCACTGGTTTAATTAAAGGAATATCAGAAATCATTAGCGCAGCTGATGCTCCACAAATCGCTAAAGGTTCTGGCTGGTGCTCTCCATCATAAGACCATACATAGGATAGAATCTGCACCTCATTGTAGTATCCAGTTTGAAACATGGGTCGTAGAGGACGATCAATTAATCGAGAAGTTAAAATTTCTTTTTCACTGGGACGCCCTTCACGCTTAATAAATCCACCTAATGTTTTCCCAGCTGAGAAAAATTTTTCTTGATAATCCACCCGTAAAGGTAAAAAATCTATTTCTTCTTTAGCCTCTGAAGCAGCACAAGCTGTATTAAAAACTATAGTGTCTCCAAGATAAACAATTACTGAACCATTTGCTTGCTTTGCGACTTTTCCTGTTTCAAATGTAAGATGTTTGTTATGACTAATTTCGACAGTTTTTGTGTTTCTTTTCATTGAATTCTCCGTGAACGAAAAAAGAACTCAAAACCATAAGATTTGAGTTCTTAAATCAAGTAAATGCAATAGATAATCTATATGAGAGCGAATAATACTCTTAATATGAATTATTTCCTAAGATTTAAACGTTTAATAAGATTTTTATATCTCTCTGTATCTGTTGAATTAAGATACTCAAGAAGTTTACGCCTTTGTCCAACAAGTTTAAGGAGTGCTAGACGGGAGTTATGGTCTTTAGGGGATCGTTTTAGATGATCTGTAAGCTCAGCGATTCTTTCTGTAAGAATAGCAATTTGAACATCAGCAGATCCTGTATCTTTGTCGTGTAGCTGAAATTTTTTTGTGATTTCTTCTTTTGTGCCTTTATCTAGCGACATTTAAAAAATCTCCTGATTTTAATCAATATTCAACATTTATTATACACAACTTAAACTTTCATGTCGAGTATAACCGAAAGAAAGTCCTAATTCATTGTATGAGTTTTTTAGATGGGTTTTTATATGATAAGATTGAAATTTGCCGATGAGTATTTCTAGTCGCTTTTTTTAGTTTATATAAAATATTATTTTGGACATTTTATTCATTTGCGCAGGAAAATTTCAATGATTTTTTATTGAGTGTTTTCGTTTTAAATATCAAAATATATTAAATATTTAATTATTAATCTTATTTTATAAATAAAATAAATTCTTAGATAAGAAATTTTTCTATAAATTTGTAATAAAAATTCGCGCTATTATGATCAAACTAGTTATGGTAGATATTTTCAATTCTCAAAGAAAAAATGAATGATGATTAGAAAAAATTGGATAGGTAATGACTTTCTTGAAGGTGATTTTTTATGATTCAAAAAAATGATGAGTATTTTATGTATCAAGCTCTTCAGGAAGCAAAAAAAGCCTATGAGCAAGAAGAAGTTCCAGTTGGTGCAGTATTGGTGTTTAAAGGGAGAATCATTGCACGTGGTCATAATCAAATTGAGATGCTTAAAGATGCAACTGCTCATGCTGAAATGCTTTGTATTGGTGCCGGAGCACAAGCTTTGAATAATTGGCGTCTTTTAGATACAACCCTTTATTGTACCCTTGAACCATGTGTCATGTGTGCTGGAGCGCTTCTTTTATCACGAGTAGCTACTCTTGTTTGGGGAGGGAAGGATATACGTCATGGAGCAAATGGAAGTTGGATTGATCTATTTACTTATCAGCATCCGACACATAAACTTGAGATTAGATCAGGAATTTTGGAAGCAGATTGTACAGGAATTTTAAAAGATTTTTTTATCAAGAGGCGGTATGAAAATTAGAATCAAGCAATTATTAAATGAAATGGTAGAAGGACAGAGAGAAAAAGTTTTATGTTGTGGACGTCATTTTATTCCAACACTCACTTTAGAAGATGTTCTTCAGCCTAACGACTATCCTGAGCTAGAACACAATCCTCACTTTCGTTACGAAGAAGGGGTTTTAGATGGATTACAGACGATGCGTGCTGCTTTGCTTACCTTGTTTAATGAGGAATAATTAGTGTTTTTTATCTTTAGATTTAGAAATGTTTTTCATCCGTTCTCGTTCACGATAAGTTAAAGAATCCTCTCCATGATCTCCAATTTTATCTAGCATTCTATCCATAAATGCTTCGTCACTTTCTTGCATGACTGTGAGATCGATAATTTTTTCTGAATTAGGTGGTGTATTTGTTGATTGAAAAATCCCAAGATTGAAGGAGTAAGGATTGGGGAGTTTCCAAATGATTCTTCCAAAAAAAAATCCCCAACCAATCCCAATAAGATTTAAAAGTGAGGAGATAAAGTTTCCATAGGAAAGATCCATGAGGATGATAATACCAAGAAATATTGGAATGAGCGATTTGAACTTAATATGCAGTAAAAAAGAAAAGTCTAATTCTAGATCGGGATGGAGCATCGTCCATATGATCATCAATCCATAGATCGAAGGACCAATTCCGTAAATAATAAATTGACTAGAAAAAAGAAGAAGAATGGTTGTTGATACAATCCCTGCAACTAATCCTCCACTCAAATAAAAAAGAAAGAGGCCAATTTTTCCAAAGCGAAATTCAATTTCCGATCCAAAACACCAAAGCAAAACCATTTTAAAAAAGAGAGAAATTAAAAAAGACAAAGAAATTGCAGTATCAAGTGAATGAATAAAGAAATAGGTAAGAAATTGCCAAAACCATCCATGCTTTAAACCCCAAATAGATAGAGTAAACCATTGTAAAGGACCAGGGATTTTTAGATAATGATTCATTAGAAAAGTCAAGATAGGGCAAAACAGTGAAAAAAGAGAAATTGCCCAAATCAAGACTTTTACACCTTTCGGTGGTTGGTGAGATCTAGTAAAAAAAAGAGAGAACCTCATAGATAGGTGTAACTATAGTCTGGTCGATTTTATTAGACAACTATCTATGAGGTTCTCTATTTGAACTTTTCATAAACAAGAAGGTAAGCTTTTAAATCGCTCTTTAGATATTTGTAGGTTTTCTAGAGTTAATATTTTTTTATTGTCTAGAAGGTTGGCGAAGTAGTGCTTTAAAAGTTAAGCTTTGCAGAATTCTATTGATTTGTGAACTTTCTTGTAGAATTTGCATCGACTCATTGTTAATTGAGTTGATGTGAGTTTCATTGATATAGGCACTTTGTTGTAATACTCCCATTTTTTGAGTCAAAAATTGTCGTTCAGCCATCACCTGTTGGTTTTTTGCTTGCCCATTTGACACAGTCAGCTGATTTTGGTGAGTGACCCAAGTAACTTTATTCCATGAACGAACATGGATATGAGTATCCCAAACTTTCCACCATGAATCCCAAAAATTTCTATCAACTGGTACATATTCTACGTGTTGATCTTCTTTTAAATCAGGAACATAATACCATGGTAAGGCAGCTGCTTCCTTGTTTAGTTCTTTTTGAGCTATACCATTAGCTTTAGTTTGCTTAGCTTGAATCAATGCACTCTCAGAAGATGTCATGGCAGCTTCAACAAGATAATAGTAAGCAAGAGCAATGACATTTTCTTGAAAGGCGTTTTTATCTTTAAGATCTTCTTGCGAAGATTGAATATTAGCTAAGGATTCCTTGTTTACAAAAGCAGAGTCAGAAATTAGATTAGACATTTTTTTCCTTAAGTTTTTATATTTGAGTAACTTGTTGTGATAAACTCACTAACATGTTCATTAAATTTCCACACTGAGAGATAGTTTGCTGGCTTTCATTTATTACCGTATTAACTTTTGTTTCAGAAACCTGGGCATTTTGTTTTAAAACAGTTAATTTATTTTCAAAATTGCTTCGAATAGCTGAAATTTTTTGATTACGCGTATTGATCTCTTGTAAAAATGTATTTTTCTTAGCTTGTTCAATTCCATCTATTACCGACTGTCTCACAGTGGTAAAATTAAGTAATGCTTCTTGGTTAATCAAATTGTTTTGTGCCTTATTATTTGCTTGAATTTCCTTTGTCTGTATTGCAGCCATTTCATGGTTAAGTTGTACAGATTTATAAATTTCTAGATAGGCAATAAAAATCGGTTCAATACCACTATCTTGTTTTTTTTGCTCTACTTGATCAAGCTTACCTCCAAAACTTTTAATATTTCCTTTAAATGCTTCTGTGGGTTCAATTTTTGACATAAGACAACCTTTTGTTTTTATAATTTTTATTACTTTACCATCTCACAAATTCCCTGAAAAATCGTATTTAGTGTGCGTAACCAATTTGAATCCTCAGAGGCATTTTGTTGCAGTAGGTTAATATTTGTTGATGCTTGTGTCATTTCTATCTGAGCATCTTGACGAGCTGTGATTAAGAAATTTTGAATATCTTCTCTTATCGCAGCATATTGTTGGTTTTTATCCTGAACTCGATTAATCATAGCATTATCTGCGTTGTAAGGTAGAATACTAAATTTAATGTCACCATTTTGCTTGTTTAATCGATGTTGAGCTTCTGAGTTAGCTGCAATCATTTTTGATTCTGTCAATACGGAATGTTGACGAATTTCCATTGCACTCACAAGAAGAGCGAAAATTGATAGAAAGAAGTTCACTTTACTAGTAGTTTGATCTTCTTCTCCAATGGTCTTGCTTACTACTTCTCTAAAAGCAGGTTTTGTCTGATCAATGATCTGGATGGTTTGATCTAGCATATTGTTAAACCTATGTTATTAAAAAATAATATTTAATTATTATATCAAATAAATTATTAACTTTCAAGAATTTCGTTAAGATTTTTTTATAATATTAATAGATTCTTAATAAAATTTAATTCTCAAACCCTATTATAGGATTATTGATTTTATATATTTAAAAATTAAGAAATGATAAATCTTAGTCAAGATTAAGAGAAGGCAGTGATAAAATGCGCTTTATAAAAATCTTTTTAAAGAATGAAAAATTTTTAAAAAAGGCATCATACTCTAGTTATTCTGTCAACTATTATTCTATTTTTCTTCTTCTAATCCATTTTGAAGCATTGTAGCTTTGACAAATATTTTTTGTTTCCCTATGACAAGTGAATTAAAAGATTTTAACCTGATAAGTATATGCAAGACGGATCTAAATTAAAGATGAATGGATTAGAAGTTAGTAAGCAAAAAATTTTAAAAAAAGATCAGGCTTGCTGCATTATTATTAAATGTGGCCAGCCATCTGCAGATGGAAAAATGTCTGTTGAAATGACATATGAAGGAGATCCATTACTTGCATCTTACCTTCTTGAAAATGCACAAGGTTTTCTTGATCAAGATCATGATGGACTTTCTAATTGACAGAAGCACAGACATATATATAATAATGATACTTTGATTCTTAAGAAGTTTCATGAATGTTTTCTCTTTAATTCAATTAAAATCGATGTTTTCTTTAAGAAAATGTATTTCTAAAACATTTCCTGAAAGAATTATCACTGGGCAGGTTGTTTTTTGGGGAGCATTACCTATTATTCTATTTCTTTTTTTGTTTGCGATTAGTGTTTTTTCTCTTTTTGCTTTCTCTCTTCCATTTCTTGCTCTGTTTGGAATTATCACTTGTTTATATTGGAAAACTTTTGGTTTATGTCTTTCTTATATAACTCTTGGGATTTTTCTTCTTTTTCATTACAACTCCATCCAAGCTGATGAGCAGTTATGGCAGATGGGCATTTTGTTTGCTTTAGCTATTAACTTTTTCATTTTTGTTCTTGCTTTAGAAGAAATTGGATCATTAATTCAACAGAAAATAGAAGCAAAAGATATTAAACTAAAAGAACTTACCCAAAGTTTACTCGATTTTCAAAACGTGAGTAAAGATCAAGAACAGGTACAAAAGCATTTAGAAGAAGAAATTCACTTTCTAAAAGAAGAAGCAGAACATAGGAGATTGGAGAAAAAAGAAGAAGAGAAAAAAATTGCATTCATTGAATCTGAAATAACGTTATTTAATTCTCAAAAAGATTTTCTTATTGCTGAAGCACAAAGAGCACAGAAAATTCTTCATCAAGAAGATCAAGAAACCGTCAAAGAAATTCAAGAAAGACTTGATCGTGCTTCTGATGATCTTCAGAAATCTTTGGCTTCTAGAGAAGCATTAACTATCGAGATGACTAAGTTAAAAACTCAACTAGAAGAAGGGGCAGTTTATGAACAAGAAAATAAAGCTCTTAAAGAACAAATTCTATCACTTATTGAAGAATCTAAACAGTGTCAAAAAGAAAGAGAAGATGACTCTCTTCTAATGGAAAAAAAATGTGATTTATTTAAGAACGAGCCTTATGAGAAAAGCATTTTAGAAAATGAAGTGGAAATTTTAAAAGAAGCACTTCTTGTCATGCAGGGAAAAGTTATGATTTTGCAGGCTTCACCTGTAATTAAAACGGATCAGAATAAGGTGAAACACTTTGAGGGACTATATAAACAATTACGTAATCAGTTTGAAGAAAAAACCCAGATTTTATCTGAAACAAGAAAAGAGTTATTTCGAAAAGAAGGAAAACTTCTTGCAATGGAACGTGAAAAAGATCTCAATGAGCTTTCCTTTACTTCTCAAGATTTTCTCTCTCTTGAAAAAGATTTCAATGTTATGGTTGAGGAGTTGATTTCTTTAGAAACAGAAGTCACTGAACTTGAAGAACTATCTACTTATCTTTTGAATTAGCTCAGTTTTGAGTGATAGACTACATGTGAATTTTTATTGATTGAGTCTTAGCTTTTTTTCAAAAAATACTTTTAATATTATGGTAAAATTGTAAGAACTTCATAACCAGTTTCTGTAACAAGAAGAGTATGTTCCCACTGACCACTTGGTTTACCATCTTTTGTTGAGGCAATCCATTGTGTAATAGGATCGAGGGTCACATCTGGAAGACCAGCATTAATCATAGGTTCAATTGTAAAGGTCATTCCAGGAACAAGAGGAATTTGCATTCGATTACTATAATGAGGAACTTGAGGAGGTTCATGGAATTTTAGACCAACACCATGTCCAACAAATTTATTTACGACTGTGCAACCTTTTTGAGTGGCATAGGCTTCTATAAGATCTCCAATTTCATGAATCATCATACCAGGTCTTACATTTTGTATTGCAAGATTAAGACACTCATAAGAGACATCGTAAACAAGCTGTTTGTCGGCAGAAATATTTCCGATTTTTACCATTCGACTACAGTCGCCATAGTAGCCATCGAGAATAGCTGAAGTATCAATATTTATAATATCTCCTTCTTGAAGAGGAAGGTCATTAGGGATACCATGACAGATCACTTGGTTAATAGAAGTACAGATGCTATTGGGGAAAGGAGGATTGCCATAGTGAAGAGGCGCAGGAATAGCCCCTGCTTCTTTGTGTAATTCAACCGCAAAAGCATCAAGTTCATTTGTGGTGACTCCAACATCTACTTTTTGACAGATGGCATTAAGAATACGTGCAGTGAGTTTACAAGCCTTTCGAATGCCTTCAATTTGCTCAGGAGTTTTTAAAAGAATTCCATAGTTGCTATAATAATAATCAGAAAGTTTTTTCTTTTCTAATAAGGGAGATTCTTTTGGATAATGGCACTTTTTCCATTTTTTTTGACTCCCACACCAACAAGTATCATTTCTTTTCATTACAATTATTTATTCCAAGTTTGGATCTTTGTATTCTTGTATAAAGATCAATATTTTTTATCGAATTGTCTATGTTTTTTCATCAAATATGTAATCATTTTATCATATCCTTAAACTAAGCGCGGAAGTTAATCCACTAATTGCCATTTGTGTAGAAATAAGTATGACAATAAATCCAAATAAACGTTCAGCGGCAGTAATGCCATTTTTTCCAAGAATTTTTTTAATATATCCAGAAAAAAGGAGTGTGGGGAGTAAAAAAAGCCAGGCAATAAAAAGAGCTAATAAGGTAAGAAACTTATTATTGACTGTTCCTCCATATAAGGTCATTGTAGCTAAAATTCCTGGTCCTCCAACAGCAGGAATTGCTAGAGGAACAATCAGTGGGTCTTTAGGAATTTTTTCTTTACCTTCTTCACCAGGTAAAGCAAAGATCATTTGAATAGCAATTAAAAAAAGAATAATACCTCCCGCAATTTGTAAAGATGAATTTGAGACATTAAGCAGACGAAAAAATCCCTGACCAAAGAAAAGAAAAAGAATCATAATACCTAAAGCAATTAACAATTCGCGGAAAATGATTCTTTTTTGTTGTTGAAGATCAAAATGTTTTAATACACTCACGAAGATCGGAATATTTCCCAAAGGATCCATTATAATCAAAAAGAGAAAAGACATATGAAACAAATCATTGATCATTTGACGATCCCGTTAATTCCTTCAAGAAAAAGTTCGATAGCAATCATGGCTACAATTAATCCCATTAATCTTTGACATGCTAACAAACCTTTCTCTTTAAGAAGATTGTGAATTGGATGAGCAAAGAAAATAATTAAGCCTGAAAAAAACCAAGCTACGGATACGGCACTAAAAATCACGAAACTAGAAGAGTTTTCTTGAGCAAAGATCATGATAACAGCAAGAACAGAAGGTCCTGCAATTAAAGGAGTAGCAATCGGAAACATGACAGTTTTTTTTTTATCCCATTTCAGGTTTGCTTCTTGAGGAGAAAAAATCAGACGAATTGCGATCAAAAAAAGAATCAGTCCTCCAGATATTTGAACAGAAATGTAGGAAACTCCAAGAAGGGGAAGAAGAATTTGACCGATATAGTGAAATAGAATCATAATTCCCAAAGCAATGAATAACTCACGAATTGCAATAAGACGCTGTTGGGATTGACTATAAGAATTAATTAGAGACAAATAAGTAGAGAGATTTCCTAAAGCATCAATGACTAGAAATAGAGTCATTGTAGTTCCAAAAAAATTTCCATAACTATTCATATTTGATAAATTTTTACTTCTATTTTACAATTTTGCCATTCTTGATTAAAATTATCTTAAATTAGACAAATTTTGCGTTTGCAAAATAAATTCTACTTTAAAATCCTCTCATAATTCAATAAAATATGCTTATAAGTCTGGATTTTTAGACGAATTCTCTTCAAACTTCGATAGAAGTTGTGTTTTTTTGCCAAAGAGATTTCAAGTTTTTCGATCAAATTTACTCAACGCTAGGTTAAGATTATGGGGTTAATTGAGCCTTATCAAGATAAATTTCCTGCCATTCTTTTATTTGGTCCTCCAGGAGCAGGTAAGGGGACTTTAGGAAAATTTTTGACTAGTTCTGGAACACAATATCATCTTTCTTCAGGAAATATTTTTCGTAGTCTACCTCTTGGTTCTCCAGCTGGTAAATTGTATTATTCTTATGCTAGACAAGGTAAGCTATTGCCCGATGAGGCTACAATTGAAATTTGGAAATATTATGTCGAAGGACTTATTGCAACAAACTCTTATTATCCTGAGAATCAGGATCTTTTACTTGATGGTATTCCTCGGAATTTAGTACAGGCTCATAAACTTGAGGAGTTTGTTAAAGTACGTCATATTATTGTTTTAGAGATTTCAAGTATGGAAGAATTAATCGAAAGGTTAGAAACAAAGGCTCTTATTGAAGGACGTCTAGATAGTATTGAAAAAAATATGTTAAAAAAACGTGTTGAAACTTATGAAAAGGAGATTGAAAAAATTTTAGATTTTTATCCTTCTCATTTAATTTCTCGTGTCAATGGAACTCAGAAACCTCTTGAAGTACTAAGGGATGTGCTTGTACGTTTGTCACATCTTTTATCTCGTGGTGCTAAATAATTTTCTTGAAAATAGGTGATAAGAAATTTCAAAGATAGATTCTAAATCAAATTCTTAAAATTTATGATCTGTTTGTCATCTTTTTGGGTGTTTTTTTTCTTTTTCTTTGTAGAGGCATTGGTCAGCTATTTTGACCAGTTCTTTAATTGAGATTTCGCTTGATTCTTTGAAATAGGCAAATCCAATACTGATGGTAAGTTGATAAGGTGTTTTATCTTTCTTATTTTGTTTTGCAAATGTATCATTAATTTTTTTTTTGATCTTCAATTCTTGATGAGCTTTAGTATTGGTGACAATGATACCAAATTCATCTCCTCCAATTCTACCAATGATATCGTGGTGTCGAAAAGAAAGTCGTAATAATTTAGCAGTATCTATTAAAGCCTGATCACCAGCAGGGTGACCATAAGTGTCATTAATCATTTTAAGATAATCTAGATCAATTAGAAAAAAATAAAAGCTTTGATTGTTTGTTTTTGAAAGAAAAACCTGTTGCTTCAAAAGGGTAAAAAATCCACGACGGTTGTATAAACCAGTCATCTCATCAGTAAAAGAGAGGGTTTTTAAAGTTTGTTGAAGACGGTTTCTTTCAATAGAGGCATAAATGACCCGTTGTAAATGTTTAGGATCCAATTCTTTTTTTGGTAGATAATCTTGTGCACCTAAACGGATAATCTTTCGAATTATTTTTTCGTCAGTGTGAAAAGAGGTGGTGATAATAGGAATATTTGGATTTGTTGCTTGAAGTGTTTTAATGATTTGGAGCTCTTTGCTATCAGAAAGATAGAGATCTGTTAAAATCAAATCATATTTTTCTTCTTTAGCTAATCGGCTGGTTGCTTCCTTGATAGTTTTTGCAATGATGACGGAAAAGGTAATACCCTTGATGTATAAGGATTCTAAAACTGTTTGAATAGAGACGAGATACTTTTCTTCATCTCCAATCAGAAGTAGATTAAACCTCTCACTCATGTGTATTTAAAATTGAGATTCTTCTGTTCATAAGCACTAGAGCAAGTAAGACTGAAAAAAAATGTAAATAATTTGTCTTTTAATTGCTAGGTGATGTTTTGAGTCAGACCGATTGGCATTGTAAAATCTTCATTAGAGCTTTTATAAAGATAAAAATACAACTCATTTTAATGAGTTGTATTAGGAATGAGCTGATGAATATTGAAAGATTGAGTAATAATTTTACGATCTTGCATCCAATTTTTAAGTTTTTCGAGCATTTGAATATCGATATTTTGATTTTTTACTAGCAGAGGATAAGTTAATTTCCAGGCTTCTTTTTCCCATGCTAAAGTTTTTGCACGTCGATCAGGATTATGGAGTTGATAGCACAAAAAAGCATCATCTGGATGGTTGCATGAAAATTGGATACTTTTATCTAGTGCTCTTTGAAAAGCTTGAACGAAGGTAGGGGAGCTTTCAACAGCTTGATTATTTGCTAAGATAATCATTTCATAATATTTAGGAACACCAAATTGTTGGACTGAAAAGTAATTGGTTTCTACACCAATGGCACGTAATTGGGCTGGTTCAATATTCCAGAAACCTCCAAATATGAAGTCAACAACTTGAGCTTCCATAGGAGAAATTAGATCGACACTGATATTTTTACGTAGATTAGGAATAATATTGCCTTGATCTAGCAGAAAGTCGAGAAACGACGTATCGGGTCCTCCAATACAATATCCAAGATTGCATCCTGTAAGATCTTGAGGTTTTCTAATATTAGGATTCTTTCTATAGATAAATCCAGAAAGAGGTTCTTCAATTAGTAGGCCAATGAGTTTAATATCAGCTCCACGAGAACAAGCTTTAAGTGTTCCTGGTAGGTTATTGACTAACAAATCTGTCCGATGTGAGGTGAGGTAGGGTATGGCTCCTCCTTCATCATGCATTTTTTGGATCACCAGGTGAATACCTTCTTCTTCAAAAAATTTTTTTTCCAAACCAACATAAAGGGGGATATGATTAGGATTAGGTAGCCAGTCTAGAAGGAGCCTTGTGATTTTCTCATCTTTCTTTTTAGATTGAAAAACTCCAAAAAGAAGAATAGATAGAATAAAGATGGGTAAGATGAGTGTCTTTTTGTTTATTCGGTTCATCAGAGATGTGTTGGATCTAAATTTCCATATATGAGGTAGGTGTGAAATTTTTTCACAATAAAGAATCACGCCGTATAACAAAATACTGATTGCCATGAGGCAGAAGAGAGCTCCAAAAGTGATTTCAAGCTCAGTTTTTCGACGACTTTCTAGCATTAATATACCCAATCCATTTTGGGCTCCAGCCCATTCTCCAGCAACAGCTCCTACACCTGCAATTGCAGAAGAGATACGAAAACCGGCAAAAATATGGGGCATAGCCCAAGGAAGACGTAGTTTAAAAAATGTTTGCCAAGAGCTTGCTTGATGGGTTTCAAAGAATTCAAGAAGGTCTTTTGGTGTCGAACGCAGTCCTTGATAGATATTAAGAGTCAAAGGGAAAAAAATCATTAAAGCAGTTGGAATCACAATCGCTGTAAAACTCCACCCAAACCAAATGACCATAATAGGGGCAAGTGTAAACATAGGAAGACATTGGATGACGATAAAAAGAGGCTGTAGTAGTGATCGAGAAGCTTGGTAACGCATCATTGTCCAGGCCAAAGGGAAGGCCGTAACCAAGGCTAAAATAAACCCTCCTAACATCTCTTTTAAGGTAAAAAGAGTATGGAAATAGAAACGACTACGTAGTTCCCAAAGTGTAGATAAAATTTGTGAAGGAGGAGGAAGGACAAAAAGCAAGTGGGGGAAAGATAATGAGACAAGCTCCCAAATTCCTAAAAAAAGGAGAAAACACAAAAAAAGCAATCCAACTTTCTTCGACATGGTTATAAATTGTACTTTCGTATATTTTCTGAGTCAATTGATTTTTATAATAGAATGTTATGGCAACACGCATTGAATCAGATAGTATGGGAACGATGGAAGTCCCTTGTTCTGTTTATTATGGAGCACAGACGGCACGTTCTCTTATACATTTTAGTATTGGAAAGCATAAAATGCCTCTTCCGGTGATTCATGCTTTTGGAATCATCAAGAAAGCAGCAGCTGAAGTCAATTGGGAACTCGGTAAGTTAACTGAAGATAAAAAACAATGGATCACCCAGTCAGCTAATGAAGTGGCTGAGGGATTACTCGATACGCATTTTCCTCTTAAAATTTGGCAAACAGGAAGTGGAACTCAGACGAATATGAATGTAAATGAGGTGATTGCAAATCGAGCTATTGAACTTTCTGGTGGAGTGATGGGAAGCAAGTCTCCTATCCATCCTAATGACGATGTCAATTTATCTCAGTCATCAAACGATACCTTTCCAACAGCTATGCATATTTCTGCTGCCAAAAGTCTTAAATTCCATTTCCTTCCTGTATTAAAGAAACTACGAGACTCTTTACATAAGAAATCAATCGATTTTCAGAATGTGGTAAAAATTGGGCGCACACATTTGATGGATGCGATTCCTTTAACTCTGGGTCAGGAATTTTCAGGGTATGTCAATCAAATTGAACAGAATATTGAGCGTATTGAAATGGTCGTTCCTTCTCTTTACGAACTCGCAATTGGAGCTACAGCGGTTGGAACTGGTTTTAATGCTCCTAAATTTTTTGCAAAAAAAATGTGTGAAAAAATTTCTTACTATACTGAGCTGCCTTTTAAGCCAGCAAAAAATAAATTTTCAGCAATCGCAACACATGACTCTCTTGTTGCTGTTCATAGTGCTTTGAAAGGATTAGCAGTCTCTTTAATTAAAATCACCACCGATTTGAGTCTACTTGGTTCAGGACCTCGTTGTGGCTTAGGAGAGTTACTATTCCCAGAGAATGAACCTGGCTCTTCGATTATGCCAGGTAAAGTTAATCCAACTCAATGTGAAGCATTGGCTATGATTTGTGTCCACTTAATTGGTAATGATCAAGCCATCAGTATTGCTGGATCTCGTGGAAATTTTCAACTTAATGTCTTTAAGCCAATGATTATCCATAATTTTCTAGAATCTCTTTCCTTACTTACTGAAGGATTACATTCATTTAATGAGTATTTTATTAAAGATTTAAAACCTAATTATTTGAACATTAAAAAGCATATAGAATCTTCTCTTATGCTTGTCACTGCTCTAAGCCCTGTGATTGGTTATGATAAAGCGGCAAAGACAGCTCACAAGGCTTTTCATGAAAATATGACATTAAAAGAGGCTTGTTTAGCACTTGGTTTTCTATCTGAAGAAGATTTTGATCGTCTTGTTCAGCCTGAAAAGATGCTATAGGATGTTTAGCGCATTGCTTTTTGAAATTTTTCAATTTGAAGAAGCTCACGAGAGAAATCAAGAGCCGAGTTAATATGCGAAAAGATATGATCTTCTCCAATCAATTCATTTAGATGATATCTCTGTAAATCACGTAAAGGACCTTTTTTGACACCAGCAAGGAGAAGAAGAGTCCCTTGCCGTTTGCATTCAATATAAAATTCTTCAAGTGCATGCATTCCTGAAGCATCGATCGTTGGGACTCGACGCATACGCAAAATAAAAATTTTAGGAGGTCGAGAGAGTTCATTAAAGACATTTTTTAATCGATCAGCGACTCCAAAAAAGAAGGGTCCATTAATTTCATAAACTTCTACCTCTTCTGGTACTTCAGTACGACTAATTGAATCAGGATCACGGTAACTTCCCTCAATGTTACTGCCTTGGTCTTCAAAAAACTGTGTTATCGAAACAACATCTGAAAGATCACTCATTTGCTTCATAAAGAGAAAAGCAGCCAGAATCATGCCTACTTGCACAGCAGCAGTAATATTAATAAGAACTGTAAAAATAAACACCGTTATAAGGACGATGATATCTTTTTTTGGAGCTGTGAAAAGATGGAGAAAATGGTGGATTTCACTCATATTCCAAGCCACAATGAGAAGAACTGCTGCTAAAGAAGTAAGAGGAATTTGCATTGCTAAAGGCGCGAATAGAAACATGACTAAAAAAATAAAACCTGCATGAATCATTCCAGCCATTGGAGTAGAAGCTCCTGCTTTGATATTTGTTGCAGTTCTTGAAAGAGAACCTGTTGCAGGTATGCCTCCAAATAAAGATGCGCCAATATTAGCAATTCCTTGTGCAATGAGTTCACAATCTGATTGATGACGCCAACCAGTCATTCCTTCAGATACTACAGCTGAGAGTAGAGACTCCATGCCAGCTAAAATCGCAATCGTGAGTGCATCAGGAACAAGTATCAGCATCTCATTGATTTCAAACATTGGGAAAGTAGGAGAAGGGAGATAGCGAGGCAGGGTGCCAAAACGGCTTCCTATTGTTGGAACATCGATACGAAAAATCCAGGTGATCAGGCCTGTGACGCTAAGTGCGATAATCGCTCCAGGAATTTTTGGTTTGTAATGTCGAAAATAAATAATAATTCCTAGAGTCATAATTCCAAGACTCAATGCCTTGAGATTCCAAGATCCTAAATGTTTCCAATAGGATTGCCATTTTCCTAGGAAATCTATAGGCACGTTTCCCATTTGTAATCCTAGAAAATCTTTAATTTGTGAAGAAAAAATGACAATGGCAATCCCTGTAGTCAATCCAGTTACAACAGGATAGGGGATATATTTGATATAGGTCCCTAACCCTATTAATCCGAAAAAGATTAAGATGATTCCAGCCATTAGGGTTGCCATGAGCATCCCTTCAAAGCCGTGTCTTAGCATAATCCCATAAAGAATGACAATAAAAGTACTACTTGGTCCTCCAATTTGCACCCGACTACCACCTAAGAGTGAAATCAGAAATCCAGCAATAATAGCAGTAAAAAGACCTCTTTCTGGAGGAATACCAGCTCCAATCGCTACAGCAAGAGCTAAAGGAAAAGCAATCACACCGACTGTAATTCCAGCAATGATATCGTTGCGAAATCCAATTAAAGAATATCCTTGGCTAAGACATTGAATTGACTTAGGGACAAAAGTATTAAGACGTTGAAAAAGTGTTTTAGGTTGCGGCATTCTATCAAAAAATACTATCTTATTTTCTATTATTAATTAGGGAATTGTCAATCAAAACCTTCTTATTAATCTAAATTCAAAAATCATCTAGTGTAAAATTATGCTTAACATTGAATTGTTGATTTTTTTTTCTATAGGTTATCTAGCCATAATTTTTGAAAATTTCTTACATGTAAACAAAGCAGCAGTTGCTCTTGTCATGGGAGTGATTTGTTGGATTTTATATTACACTTATTTACATGAAGGAATAAATCCAAATTTGATGGCTGATCAAATATCTGATGTAGCTCAAATCGTCTTTTTTTTACTTGCAGTCATGATCATTGTGGAATTAATTGATTCCCATCATGGTTTTAAAATGATTACAGATATTCTTTATACTTCCTCTAAGAAAAAGATGCTTTGGTTTTTGATAGGGGTCTCTTTTTTTATGTCTGCAGTCCTTGATAATCTCACTTCTATGATTGTGATGGCATCTTTGATGAAAAAAATGATAAAAAATCCAAAGGAACGTTGGCTTTTGGGTTCAATTATTGTGATTGTTGTGAATGCTGGTGGAGCATGGACCCCTATTGGGGACATTACCACGACTTTACTTTGGATCAATGAAAAAATTACGTCTTGGCAGACAATAAAATTGCTTTTTATTCCCTCAGCTATCTGTGCAACTGTTGCTGGTCTTATTGCTACTTTAATGATTAAGGGAGAAAATAAGCCTGTCCCTAGTACTTTTCATATAGCAATGGAGCCAGGGGCTAAGCAGGTCTTATGCATGGGAATTGCCTCTTTGATAATGATTCCAGTCTGGAAAGCTACTCTTGGTGTTCCACCTTTTATGGGTGCCCTTATAGGGTTAGGGCTTCTTTGGTTGGTCACTGACTTGATCCATTTCAAACATGGTGAAAACAGATGGCACTTACGTGTTGTACATATCATGACCAAAATCAATATTTCGGGAATTCTTTTTTTTCTCGGCATTTTACTCGCTATTAATGCACTTGCAGCTAATGGCTTACTACAAGATTTTGCTAAACACCTCGAAGCCTGGCTTCCCGGGCAAAACTATGTGGCAATTTTGATTGGTTTAATCTCTAGTATTGTCGATAACGTTCCTCTTGTTGCTGCAACTATAGGTATGTACGATATTACAGCTTTTCCTATCGATTCGCAGCTATGGCTCTTAATTGCTTATGCCGCTGGAACTGGAGGGAGTATCCTCATCATTGGTTCAGCAGCAGGCGTTGCTTTTATGGGAATGGAGAAAATTGATTTTATCTGGTATTTGAAAAAAATCTCTTGGATTGCTCTTATAAGCTATTTCGCTGGGATTACTGCTTTTTTGTTGACATATTCAATTTTTGGAGGTCTGCCTTAATTAAGATTAAGATGAAGCTAAAAATGAATACAGTCTTTAGGTAAGCATTTTTGTAAATTTGATTTTGATTTTTTATTTTCTTTAAAGCATAGGTAGCATTTTTTTCAATTATTGACTTTTAAATGCATCATCTTAATGCTCCTAGTCTCTTTTGGTATCGGAGAAATGATAAAGATGAAAATTTTTTTTTCCTGCTTCCTGATCAGATTATTGTGTATAGGAACGAGTTTTGCTGCTATTCCATCCAATCAATCATCATTAACTAAAAAGCGTGTACTTGCTGATTTAGATAGTATCCATACGATTTTTTCCGTCAAATACGCCCCCTTGAAGTGGAAAGAGGAATCGACAACATGGCGTCTTGATCAGGCCATTCAAGAAGCAAAAAATAAGATTGAAAATCAATCCTATCCAACTTTAAAAGAGTGCCAAGTCGTTATACGTGATTTCTTTAATTCTGTATGCGACTATCACACTCATGTGGAATTTTATTCTACTGAGAGTGCTTCTCTTCCTTTTCTTATCAAAGGGGCTAACCAACGTTATTTTATTTGTGAGATTGATTCGGATAAAATCTCTAAAAAACAATTTCCATTTGCAGTTGGTGATGAAATCTTAACATTTGATGGCGAACCTATAGATAAGGTGGTTGAGGATTTACGGAAAACAGAATTTGGTTCAAACACATACAGTACGGATCTTGCACTCGCTACAATGTTGCTTACAAATCGTCATGGATCACTAGGAAATAAAATTCCCAAAGGTAATGTGATTGTGACTGGAAGACATAAACGAAATAATAAAATTATTTCAGCTAATCTGAGATGGAACTATATCCCAGAAAAAATCTGTGATTTTTCTAAGATTACTGCTCTCAAAACAGATCTTCAAACAAATGTCAGGTTTCTCAATCATCCATCAATTTTTCATACCCCTTTGAAGCAAAATTCTTTTTTAAGAAAATTTATGGTTTTCCCTCAATGGACTTATTTGCATCCTAATCATAGAACATTAAATAAACATCAGATTGGGGCTCGCTCTAGTTATCTACCGTCGATTGGTAAAAAAATCTGGGAATCGGAACAAGATTCACCTTTTGATGCCTATATATTTGAAACTCCCATAGGTAAAACCATCGGATATATTCGCATTCCTCATTACATGGGTGAAATTGAAGAGGTGTCTTATTTCGGAGAAATTATCAACTACTTTCAAACTGAGACAGATGGGTTGATTATTGATCAATTGGATAATCCAGGAGGTTCTGTTCTCTATCTTTATGCTTTAGCTTCTATTCTGACTGATAAACCTCTTAATACTCCTAAGCATCATATCTCCTTAACTCAGGCAGAAGTAGAGACTGCGCTATCGACTTTAAGTTATCTTGAAGATTGTAAGGATGAAGAGACAACCAATCTAATTCTTGGTGATGAAGCTGAAGGATACCCTATGAGTTATCTATTTGTAGTTTTGATGAGAAAATTTTATCAATTTTTAATTGATCAATGGAATAGAGGAAAGCTTTATACAGATCTTACACATGTATTTGGTGTTGATCAGATTATGCCTCATCCGGAATATCGTTATACAAAACCCATTCTTGTGCTAATTAATAGTCTTGATTTTTCTGGTGGAGATTTTTTCCCAGCTATCTTACAGGATAATAAACGGGCAACTCTAATGGGAACAAGAACAGCTGGTGCAGGTGGCTATCTCATGACTGCCACTTTTCCTAATCAATCAGGAATTAAGGAATTTATGATGACAGGGTCTTTAGCAAGAAGAATGAATAAAGATGTCATTGAAAATAAAGGTGTGAACCCTGACATTCTCTATGAATTAACCCCAGAAGATCTCCAAGAGGATTATCATTGCTATATTGATGCAATTATGCAAACAATTTCATCTTTGGTTAAATAGATTTAAACTGCTGTTTTATTAGTTTTATGAAGTTATTTTTATCTAAGCCTCGTGGTTTTTGTGGGGGAGTTGTTCGTGCTATTGAAATTGTCGAAAGAGCCATTGAAAAATGGGGAGCACCAATCTATGTAAAACATGAAATTGTTCACAATCATCATGTTGTTGAAGGATTAAGAAAAAAAGGTGCGATTTTTATTGAAGATCTTTCTCATGTTCCTTATGGCTCACGTGTAATCTACTCAGCTCACGGTGTCTCTCCTGCTGTTCGTAAAGAAGCAAAAGAACGTCAATTGATTGAGATAGATGCCACCTGTGGACTTGTGACAAAAGTCCATTCTGCTGCGAAGCGTTTTGCTAGTAAAGGGTACCATATTATCTTAATTGGCCACCGCAACCATGTTGAAATCATTGGAACAGCAGGAGAGGCTCCTGAGCAAACTACCATTGTAGAAAAGGCAGAAGATGTGGATAAATTACCATTTACTCTGCAGGATAAGTTATTTTATATCACACAGACTACCCTTAGCTTGGATGATGTTGCTGAAATTACTCAAGCATTAATTTCTAGATATCCTCAAATTACAACTCTTCCTAGTGCATCAATTTGTTATGCAACTACTAATCGTCAAATGGCTTTACGTGAGATCATTGCTAAAACAGATCTTGTGCTTGTAGTTGGTGATCCGACAAGTTCGAATTCCAATCGTTTACGTGAGCTTGCGACAAAACAAGCAATTCCTGCTTATTTAATTAATCGATCTGAAGAAATTGATATTCGGTGGATGAAAAATGTCAAAACTATCGGTCTGACTGCTGGGGCATCTACTCCTGAGGATATTGTTCAACTTTGCATTCAGCAGCTAGTTGAATTTGGTGTGAAAGAGGTTGAGGATATAGTTTTTACTACAGAAGATGTTGTATTTCAAATTCCAAAACAACTCTTGTGATCAGATAGATTTCATGATATAGGTTTGGAGAATGAGATATGCTAATCCATATCAATCCAAAGTTAATCGTAGTTTCTTTCATTTTCTTCTTTGGTATTTTGGTTGCTATAAGGAAAACCATCTTCTTCCTCTGCCTAACAACTTTTCTTTTCCCAACCCTATAAAAGTCATTGATACCAGAAAACCTTGTGTCACTTGGATCAACCACTCTACTTTTTGGATACGTGCTTTTGAAACAAGCCTTCTTTTCGATCCTATTTGGAGTCAAAGATGTTCTCCTTGTTCTTTTATTGGACCAAAACGTCTTCATCTTCCATCGATATCTCTTGATGAGATTTCTTCTTTAGATGCTGTGATTATTAGTCATAATCATTATGACCACCTAGATTATTATACTATCGAGTATTTCTATAAAAAATTTCCCAAACTTCTATGGGTTGTACCAATAGGAGTTAAAAAATGGTTTTATCGCTATTTTTCAAATGCTTATGTTCAAGAACTTGTTTGGTGGGAAAGGATTACGCATCATGGTATCAATTTCACCTCAGTTCCTGCTCAACATTTCTCTGGGCGTGGTCTTTTTGATCGTAATAAGACATTATGGATGGGTTGTGTTATCGAGTTTACCCAGGGAAAACGGATATACTTTTCTGGAGATACGGGTTACAATCCATTTGATTTTAAAGAGATAAATAAAAGATTTTTTAGTATAGATTTGAGTTTGATTCCAATAGGGGCATATCAACCTCGCATGTTTATGAGAGCAGTTCATGTGAATCCAAATGAATCTGTACAAATTCATATTGATATTGGATCAAAATTAAGTGTTGCAAGCCATTGGGGAACTTTTCGCTTATCGAGTGAAGAAATAGCTCGTCCTCCTTACGACTTATTTCTTGCTTTAAAGAAATTTAAGATCTCTTGCAATAGGTTTCGTGTTTTACTACCAGGACAAACGATCAATTGGTAATTAGGTAGAAGATATTATCTTTTTAATGAAGAATTTTAAAAAAATGAGTTGTGTAAAATAGATAGAAGATGAATTTTTTTTTAAAACTTGGAGATTACATTAAGCTTTTCTTGATCAATTTGCGTGCAACAGCATTTCGAATATTGGAAGAGTTGTGCGTTATGGTGCGTTATTATCCTAATTTTCGATTTTTGCTTAATGACTGTTTGTTAATTACACAATATCTTTGGCGAACTCCTTACCAAGAAAGTAAAAAGTTTATGCAGGAAAGAGGAGAAAAGGAGATTTATATTTATGGAGAAACTCCTTTAACCACTATGGATCTCATATCTCGTCAATGTGGAATTCTTTCGCAAGATATTGTTTATGAAATTGGTTGTGGTATAGGGAGAACAGCTTTTTGGTTGCACTATTTTATAAAGTGTCAAGTGATAGGAATTGATTATCAACCCATTTTCATTTCTCGTGCTAATCGTATAAAAAAATGGTTACTTCTCGATCAGATTGATTTTTTTCTCAAAGATATCCTAGAAGTAGACTTTCAAAAGGCCACAGTGCTTTATCTCTATGGAACTTCTTTAGAAGAAAAAACAGTGAAGCAATTAATATTACGCTTTGAGCTGCTTAAAAGAGGTACAAAAATTATCACAGTCAGTTACCCCTTAAGTGACTATTCTAATGTATTTCACTTAGAAAAAAAATTTATGGCTCACTTTCCTTGGGGTAGGGCTGAAACATATTTGAATATCAAAAAATAAGAGAACTTTTTTTAATCAAAGTTTTTTGAATGTGATATTCGAGATTTATCCTGCTCCATAAAGATGCTTAATCACATCATGGTTAGATCGAAGAGTTTCATAAATAAAACTTTCACAGTTCTTAAAGTAGTCTTTTAGTTCATCCATCGAACGAGTATATTCTTCCCAGTCTGCTTTATGAATATCAGACATACATTGACTGAAATTACGAGAGCCTGCAGCAAATGTCGTTTGGACTTGACCCATCCCTTTACTCATCTCAGACATTGAGAAGGTCATTTTTGTTACTCCCTCAATAAATTTATCTTTTTCTATACCTCTTAGACTACTAAAAGCATGGCTCAGTGTATTGATAATAGTGTCCCCTTTCATATGCCCAAGAATAGGGCAAAGACCCGATCCAAATGCTAAAAAACCTGCTCCTAAATTCGCATAAAGAGAATATTGTGCTTCTTTCTTGAATTCATTCACCATATTTCGGATATGACTGATCTGGAGTCTACGCTCTTCCATTCGAGCATGCCTTTCCTGTTCGCGTCCTTTAAGAGAAAGTTCAATCACTTTGATGAAAAGGAGTAAAATATCAAAATGGCTCACACGCATTTTATACAATTCGCTAAAGAGTTTTGACTCTTGAGAAAGATATGTCAAAACTTCTTTGGAATGGAGATGATCGAGATGTTTGTTTTCTACATTCTTATTTAAATCTTCACCAACTTCCATTTCTTCTTGATTATGTCTTTTTTTACGATTATCTTGGTTAAAATCTTTTTCCGAATGATGCTCTTTGATAACTTCTTTTTGATGATCACTTTTATTTTTCTTGTGATAGTCGATCGTATTTTTACTAGCTTGATCTTGGTCTGTTATGGGTTTTTGTTTAGATTGAACCTGATCATTTCGATGAATTTGATTTTTTAAAATATCTTTCTCCAAAAGTGGTTTATTATGAGAAAAAAATGTCAATTTAGAGAGAGAGAGTTGTTTGATTTTGTTATAATAGGCGAATAAAGATCTGAAGATTTTACGAGTAGTAGTGTCAGTCTTTCTAGTAGTATGGTGAGTAGAAAACAGTGCTTGATCTCTATTTTTAAAAGATTGAGAAGCCATTTTCATGTCATAAGACTTTTGAGATATAGAATCTTGTGTCGTAAAATTTGAGAATTTTTTTTGTTCGATATCAGATTTTTTTTGATCTTTTAGAAGTTGTTTATCCAAAAGATAACCATGGATTTTTTCTGGAACTCCCCATGTTTTGGTTTCTTCACTACATGTATAAAAATCTCCTCCATTAGCATACAAAAAACCAAACCTACCCTCTTGCTGTGCAATCAGCTGCTCTAATAAATAGCTTTGCTCAATTGACTGAAAAGGGCCTGCAGAATTAGTGTCATTTACCATTGA
Source organism: Chlamydiales bacterium (assembly GCA_041395025.1). Lineage (NCBI taxonomy): Bacteria > Pseudomonadati > Chlamydiota > Chlamydiia > Chlamydiales > Chlamydiales bacterium. Next base: position 304,969 of record JAWLBH010000001.1, on the reverse strand, counting down.
AAAATTTCGAGCTATTTCCATTGCTATTTCCTATCTGTTAATCATTTGATTTGACTTAAAGAGTTCAGCTTCAAATTCAAGCATTTTTGCAAGATCTTTAAAAAGCTGTTCAAGACGATCAATATTCCAATCTCCTTCTTCGATTAAATCCTGTCGCTTATGTTTGAGCTCAGCAAGAATTTGGTCGTAGCGTTTGACTTCGCTTAATTTATTTTTGAACATAAAAAGCGTGATTCCTTCACCAATGGTTACTGCTCCGTAACCCATAGAAATTACTCCGCCAAAAAGAGCCATTGCTGTCTGAGTTGCCTCGCTAAAGTGAGAATAACCACCACCAGCAATCCCTACCCCAGAAAGAATTAAACAGAGAACTGCAATCCCAATTTGCATCCAACTGATAATAGCTCGCTTTTTATCTGGATCATTACCAGGTAAAATCTGACTAATTTTTTTCCATCCATCTGTGATCGTAAGGATTTGGTTAGTAATTTGAATCAAACCTCCTGCAACGATCATCCCTCCAGCTACAGCTCCTATTCCAGTTGCAATCATAGTCACACCAGCGATAATCCCTATAAGAGAAGTAATCCAAGAAAATATTTTTACGGCAATTCCCCAATTTTCTGTCGATTTTTCTTTTTCAAGAGCTTCTTTAATTTCATCTAATCGTTTTTGATGTGCTCTTGTTGTTTCCATGTCAAGTGATTCAATTTCTTTTTTGTAAGAAAAACTCGAAGCGTTGTTAGAAAAAATCCCTATTTTTGTCAAAATATAATAAAGAGCAAATAAACCAGTGTTAGGTTTTTCTAACCTCGGTTTTTGCATAGCCATGTCTTTTTTTTCTTTATAGATTTCAGAATTATAATCCGGATGCTTTATTGAAATCGCCTCAATTTTCGCCTGCTTTTTTTTCTTTTTATCTACCGGATTTTCGCTTTCTGGGTTAGAATGATTTTGATCATGGCTCTGACCATCTCTTTCTTTTTGATCATAACGATCTTGCCACCATTGCATAGTGTCTTTTTTCATCCATTGATATTGAAAATGTGAAGTATGATTATGGTTTATATGCTTTGCTTGTGAAGCAGAACCCTGTTTAGAAAGAAGTTTAGATAGTTCACCAGGGCGATTCATTTTAATCACCCTTTTTTGTTCTCCTCCTTTAAAAGAGATCTCATCCATCTCTTGTTCTTTTGTTTTTCTTTCAAATGGTTGAAGAGATTCTTTTGTGAAAGATTTCGCATGCGAAGGGGAGGAATCGATCATTCCTTTTATAGAAGGGAAAATATATTTTGTTTTAGCAAGCTGTTGGTTTACCTGAGTCATTGGTGAATACGTATTGAGTATCTTTAGTCCTGTTTGAACAAGATAAGAATGGACAGATTGAGTTGTGTTAAGAAGACATTCTTTCAAAAAAACATAAGTTTTCTTAGCACTCTCCATTCTACCCTGAGGAATAGATAATGGTTCTAGGAGAGTTAGCTCTTCAATTTCTTGTATTTCTTCAAAAGTTGCTGCAGGTAGGATTGGCTGAGTTATTTGTAATGAATAATGCATTTTTTTTAACTCCTTAATTTATCACAGCTTCTAATTTTATTCGCTCAATTTCTTCTTTCAATTGAGCATAAGCAAATTGATTACTGCAATGATGATAAGCAAGCTCAAGGGCTTTTCTCGCCTCTGTTCTGTTCTCCATTAAGGAATAACATTCGTAAGCATGAAAATGAGGATAAGGGTTATTTGAATCAAGTAGAGTGATCACAGCATATGCATGTAAAGCTTTATCGTATGCTTTAGATAGTTGGAGAATCGCAGCAAAACCCATCCAATATTTTGGTGCATAGGGGTTAAAAAGAATCAGCCAACGAAAGAGTGTCAAGCCATCTTGATAGGCATTCTTCTCGTAAAAATTGTAAGCATCTTCATAGAGCTTTTCCATTTCATAATCTGTGATTCCAAAAGCTTGTTGAAGCGTTTCACTTTTTAGTAGATGATTTGGAATAAAGTCTTCGATATAGCTCTCAATATCCTCTGGAAAGGGAAAGTCTTCTTTTCTTTGAAGGGCAATACGGTCGAGTAAGGCTTTTAATCTCATTTATGGTCTCATATTATGGATGATAGTATCCATAACTTCTTTAAGCAGTTTTAAAACATTTGAGCGAGCCTGATGACACTGTGAGGCTTCTTGAAGATAGCGTTGCATATCCGTACGTTCAAGCTGTGTCACTTTTTCCATACTATCTTTTCGCATCTGGACATTTTCCTTAAGTAGTCTTTTCTCATCTTCAGTCCATTTAAACTTGTCTTGTGGGATATCTAATCCAATAGCACGAACTTTTTCTATCAAATGCTTCATCTCTTCATTCTCTGTCCAGTCTATCTCTCCTTTTTCTAGATTGATTTTAGAGATAAATAGAGTAAGAAGATCAACATTATCAGTGCGTTCCTTAATGCGGATATATAGATCATGTGCTTCTGCTTCAGCTTGACCCAAAATTTTTGCCATAAGAGCCATAAAGCGTATATAGATGTTTTCTACACCACCCAAGGAACGATTGATCTGAGAAGATTCCTGAGAGTTTTCTTCTTGAGAGAGGGAATTGTGAGTCCGTTTAGTTCGATAGGTAGCCTTAAGCTTAAAACTCTTATGCTGCTTTTGTTTTTTTTCTTCATCTTGAGAGTTTTTTTGACCTCCTGATCCCTCTTTTTCTTCTTTGTTTCTATCATGCGCTTTTTCACGAAATAGATTCGTTTTTTCAGAAAACACTTGAGAATATGGGTAAATTCTCGATGAATTACGCGACTGATCCTCTTTTGTTTTCGATTCTTTTTGAGATTTTTCCGGAATATGCTTCTCTTTTTGTTGTGTTTTTTCTTGCTCTGTAAGGGTGACTAATGAGAAAAGAGAAGCATATAAAGGGGGCTTTTGTGCTGTTAAAAAAGGCGTCGTTGTTTTTGCTTGGCCAAAAGGAGGATGATTCTGATGATTTGTGATGGATTTAGAGCCTTCTTTATCTAATCCTTCTGTAGTTAATTTGCCAATTTCCTTAGAAAGAAATAAAATTTCTTTTTCTTGCTCAATCAACTCTTGAGTAATCACAAAAAAACGATGTGTTAAGAGCATAGAACAGAATTGCTCCGCATCATTTTGATAATTGCCACCAACCCATTGACTCAATTCACAAGACAACACATCTCCTGTGTCAAGAAAATCAAAAATGTGTTCCTTTTCATTTGTAGTCAATTTACCCGTATTTTTTGTTGAGGGTTTATCGACATGCTGATTTCCATGGATGATATCTGTTGAGCTGATATCAATCATAATGCTCCCTTGCATAAATAAGCCTTCTAAACTACTTCAATTTGTGATTTTGAACAACCCCATCTTGACGTAAAGCGATTAAAACCTTAAACTCAGCCCTTAATACCATCGCCCAGATGGTGGAATTGGTAGACACGCCAGATTTAGGATCTGGTGCCGTAAGGTGTGGAGGTTCGAGTCCTCTTCTGGGCAACTGATAGCAATATGCCCAGATGGTGGAATTGGTAGACACGCCAGATTCAGGTTTTGGTACCGTAAGGTATGGAGGTTCGAGTCCTCTTCTGGGCACACCTCCATCAGTTGGATATCACTTTAAATGCTTAAAGCAAAAGCTTTTCGTACATTACAGTCAGTTGAAAACTCTATCTACTCTTTTAAAATGTAAATGAAATGGTTTCTATATTAACGAACATTTCAGATAGAAATCACTATCAGCTTCTGATATCCATTTTTTATCTTTTAAAAGTAGTCGCATAAACATCTTATTGAATTAAAGATGATCTATTTTTTGATGCCAGCAAATCGAGGAGATTTTTGAAGCAGTTTTGTTTTGAAAATTCTCAACGAGTCTCGCTATCTTATGAAAAGCAAAAACTACTCCCTCTCTTATTATTTTAGACTAGGAAGATGAAGATATTGAAGGGAAAAGAGAAAAATAGAAATTCCTTAAGAAATATTTGAAGAACATAAATAACAGAGCGTTTCGTGAAGAGCATCTCTGAGTTCCGCGATATGTACGCAGAATCCTATGAATACGATCATCAAGCTAATTCATACGAGGTTGAGAAACACTTGCTTCCACCTTCGATTAGAAGTAATTTGTATTTGATCTCCCTGCTCAGAGATAGGTGTGTAGAAAAATGATCCTTGTCGATTTTGGGAATGCAAATTTGCTAGGTTCATAAGTTCTTTATTTTTAATAAAATATTATCACTTTTTTATACAAAAAAATCAAATATTTAATTAATATATTATAAATATAAAATTTAATTAATTTTTACTTTTTTAACAAAAGTAAATCTAGCAGGTTTTTAGATAAGATATTTTTCGAAAAGTCTGGTTGTCTCATATTAACAAGAAGAAAAATATAATTCCTATCCATAAATAACTTAAATATAGACTTTTAAATAAAAAATTTTATATAATAAAATAAAAAATAAGAAGCATTTTTTTCAGAAAAGTATTTTATTTTTTTTGTAGGAGAGACGTATGTCTAGGTTAAGACAGATTTTCCTATATAGTTTGTGTCTATCTGCCTTTCAGCTTTTAGGATTAGATTATCTTAGACTAGGGGAAGATGAGGATCCTGAGAAAAAAACAGAGACACTACAAGTTGAGTATGCTTCTAGTGCGGATAAAAATAGAGAATCCTCACAACTTGGATTAATTAGTCCTGTAGAAGTTGCTAAATCACGATTGCCTGGAATTCAGTACCAGCAAAAACGTCCTTTTAATTTTTATGATCCTTATCCTTATCAATACTACTATCCAAGGCCAGAATATAAAAGCCACAGTAAGTCGTGTTATTGGTTATATACCAATGGAATCTATGTCTATAGTTGTCAATAATGGATATTTGAACACGCAATTATCACAAGGATCATTCCCTAAGATAGGGGTGAAGAAATTCTATTATCTCTACTGGCGTAACTTTTTGAGTTTATATAACAAATTTACTCTTCTTTTTTTTCTTTAAAAAATTGAGTATTTGTCTCTTTTTTTGATTTTTAGTCAAGTTTTTTATTGAGTTCTGAGACGGATTCGACGGGCCTCCCTAAACATAGAGTAAAAAAGCATTGCTGATAGTCCTCCAGCTAATGTGAACATGCCTCCTACAACCACAGGAGTAATAATCGTCAGCTTCGTGAAGTGTTTGAGAAAATCTGCTTGTATTGCTCTTCCAAACCCTCCTCGATAAACGGAAAATAATATCAATCCAGCCAAAAATACGATGATCCCGGTTAATACAATTGTAAGAGTGATGCTTGTTGCAGTCATGAGTCGATTTTCCATCATAACTGGAGATCTTTCTTGATTGGAAGAAATGTTTACTAGATTTCCCTCCTGAGGGTTTGAGATATGAAAGAACGATTGTTGTGTATTTAACGATTGTTGTGTATTTGAGGAATTCAAGTTTGTACTCTTATAAATTTAATTGTTTATTTAAATAATATCAGATAAGTTTATTAATTTAAAGTTAATAATTTACTATAGATGCTTTCTCAGATAAAAAAATAGGTCCTATTTAATAGATTAGGTATTATTCTCTCATGATATCTTTTTTATGAAGAAATCTAAGTTCGAGTTAGGATAAAAATTAGGTATCGAATCCATATTCGGAGTCATATACCGTTGGTTCTCCCTCAACAGTCTTGTTAAAATCGACGTGATCGACGCGAGTGCCAGTCTGTGCGCAGTCAATATTCCCCTTTTCTAGAAAAAAGAGGGAAAGAGTCTTTTTTTTATACGAGTTCTGTTTTTGTAGATAACAAACTAGGGCTGTGATTCCTCCAGCCACTGTGATCCCTCCTCCTATGATCATAGGGGTAGCAACAGTTAACTTTGTGGAGTGTTTAAGGAATGTTGAAGATGCTCCAAACCACCCCTGGTGCATCCCAAATACGATCAATCCAGATAAAAATAGAAGAATTCCTGTGACTATTAAGGTGATAGTCAGATATCTTTTTATTTTCTCGTGCGAATTTAAAAGGTTATTTGCAGACCTTTGCTCTGTTGATGCTGGGAAGACATCGAAGGCATGCATATCCTCATAAACCGCAGATGTATCAGGTGGAGAGTTCATGCTTTTGCCATTTTGTTTAGCATAAAATTATAAATAATAAATTAATTATACACAATTAGTTATTTAACGAATAGAATGTTTTTAAGTTTGAGACAAGATGGAGATTGAGTTTTTCAGTGAATCAGTTGAATAATGGATTTATTCCCTAACTTTGATATGCTTCTTCTAGGATGAGACCAAAGGACTTAAAGAGAGTTTTTTCTTGGGATAAAAGGCAACCGATGATTATAGATCGGGTTTTTCATGTTCCTAATTATTATCATGAGCATGAAGCATTTTTTTTTCCAGGATGGGATCATAATATTCTTTTTAATAATCAAAATCCACTTTGTATTGAATATTGTACTGGGAATGGAAGCTGGATTACTGAAAAAGCTAAGGAATTTCCTGATACAAACTGGGTCGGAGTTGAAATGTGTTATGATCGGGTACGTAAAGTATGGTCTAAAATCAAAAATGCCAACCTATCTAATTTGATTATAGTGGCTGGAGAAGCATGGACCTTTACTCATTACTATGTTAAAGATTCTTTAGTAGAAGAAGTCTATATTAATTTTCCTGATCCATGGCCTAAGAGAAAACATAAAAAACATCGATTAATGAATTTTGCATTCATTCATGAACTAGCCCGTATCTTAAAATTAGGGAAGAAATTAACTTTTGTTTCTGATGATGCTAATTATCTCATAGAAACTATAGGGGCTTTTGAAAGACACCCTAATTTTATTCTATCTCATCTTGATGATAATTTGCCTAATTATGGTGCTTCTTGGTTTGAAAATTTATGGCGTAGTCAGGGGAGAAAGATTCAGTATCTACAATTTCTTACAGTTTAATGGAACTCGTATTTTCAGGTTTTAATCAGCATTTTTTATATAAAGGAGAACCTTTTTTTTCTCGTATCTATAGTGGAGAAGGGGAGTTACCTAAAGGGTTTAATGTCCAAGAAATTGTATTGGACGCTTCAGAAAATTCTTCTTTAAAATGGCAGTTCCAAATAAAAGATGCTTTGGTTTTATGGAGGCTAGATTTTGCTTTAGATATCGCAATTTTATCAGATGAACCACGTTATTTAGCATTAGAACTCGCTCTCGATCATTTTCTAAAAACAGTATGGCCACGATTTGAAGAGTCAACTTTTGGTATTGCTCTTTATAAAGGTCCTTTTTTGCCACCGATCATCAGTATTATCAAAAGATTAGCCTCTCATCTTCCAGAAAATCTCTTATCTTTTATATTTCTAGACACTGAAGGCATTGCTGATCTTCAAACCTATTTCCGCTCGCTCAATCAGTTTGCACTTGGCTTTTTTATTCCAGTTTTAAAAGGCAAATGGTCTAAAATGTATCCCTATGCTTTTCCCGCCCTTGCTTGGGATCATGTTTATTCCCCGATGGGTTATTCCTCTGAGGTTCTTTTGTCTTCTTTTCCAGAAAAAAGACTTTCGACTGGTGTGATGATACCGAAGTATGGTTCTTTTCCACTTCCTGAAGAAACATTTCGAATCATTCCAGAAGAGATTCTTACAGAGGAGTGGGAAGGATTAGATCGATTAATCGTATCTTCCTCTGCAATGACTGAAGAGGCTCAGCGTAAATTGCATGGATTTGTTGCTGCAGGAGGTGAAGTCATTTATTTGTGATTAGATGCTTATTTTTATTACTAGAGTATAACACGGATGCATTCCGAGCCTACAGGTTTTCAAGTTGAGATAAGAAGGCTTCTGCTTCAGGAAATTGCTCGGCTTTTTTCCCTTTCCTTTTTGCACTGAAGTGGTCAATAATTTTGCTAGCTAGTCTTTTCCCTAACTGAACACCTTCTTGATCAAAGGAGTTAATATTCCAACAAAATCCTTGAAAGGCAATTTTATTTTCATAATAAGAGAGAAGTGAGCCAAGAGTAAAGGGATCGAGTCGCTTAGCAAGAAGAATACTATTTGGCCTATTCCCTGGGCACACCTTATTAGGATTTTCGTTTTTTTCTCCTTTCGCTAAAGCAATTGATTGTGCAAAGAGATTAGATAAGAGCTTTTCTTGTGAAAATGACCCTTCAATATTAAGATCTTCTTGGTATTGCGAATCACGAAACGCAATGAACTCACAGGGAACAATATTAGTCCCTTGATGAAGGAGTTGATAAAAAGAGTGTTGCCCATTAGTGCCAGGTTCCCCCCATATAATGGGGCCTGTATCAAAGTCCACGGGGTTACCATACCTATCAATGCGTTTTCCATTTGATTCCATATTACATTGTTGTAAATGAGCAGGAAAACGAAGAAGAGCTTGTGAGTAAGGAAGGATAGCCACTGTGGGATAATGAAGAAAATTGCGGTTCCAAATCCCAAGCATAGCTCCTAATAATGGTAAATTTTCGTCAAAATTGGGATTCATCGCAATCGAATCCATCTCATGAGCTCCTTTGAGGATATTAGTAAATTGATCAAATCCAAGAGTAAATGAGAGAATCACACCACCTACCATTGAAGTTGCTGAATAACGTCCTCCAATAAAATCCCAAATATAGAAGGAGGCCAGGTAGCGTTCTGGGTTGTCCATTTCGCTTTTTTCTTGGGTGACAGCTAAAAAATGTGCTTCTGGTTTACAACCTGCTTGTTTGAAATATTGACGGACGAGCAATTCATTAGTGCGAGTTTCTAGTGTTCCTCCTGACTTGGAGACAACAACAACAAGTGTCTTCTTAGGATCAATAGCTCTCAAAACAGCTGTAGCATCATCTGAATCAACATTAGAAATAAAATGGGCTTGTCGATCATGTTTTTTAAAAGCTCGAAGCGCAGTATAAAGTGCACGTGGGCCTAAATCTGATCCTCCGATGCCAATTTGAATGATATCAGTAAATGTATCTTTTTTTTCGATCTGATTCATGAATGTCTTGAGTTTTTCAAATTCAGTTTTTGCTAATGTGCTTGCTTCTATTGCCTCTTTTTGTTGATTAGAATGAGTAAAAAAATCACGTGTGGCTGTGTGAAGAACTCGTCTATTTTCACTCGGATAACCTATAATTTTATTGATGATATGACCGGATTGCATCCCTTGCATTTTTTCTATTAAACCAGCCTCATTTGCGAGCTCTTTTAAAGCATCTATCACATCTGCGTTGACACGTTCTGTTGCAAAAAGTAACTTAAATTCGCCTGCTTGCATCGAAAACTTTTCAATTCGAGCAGGGGAAAGATTCCCTTCAATAGTTAGATCATATGGATTTGAGGCTAAACCCTTGAGAATATGAGTAGCTTTATAGTGGCGAAATGAAGTTTTTTGATTCGTTCGTGTTGGGGTATATCTCATGAATTTCTCCATTTATCTAAAAGTAGATCAAGAATCCACTCTCCATAAGCCAAAATAGTTAATAAAAAAATGAATCTATATGAAAACAGACTCAGAATTTCTATACTAAATTTAAGGAAGAAATGAAAGAAAAAATTCCAAGTCATTTTTGAAGACTTGAAATAAGTGAAGTTGTAAATGAATCTTCGTTTTTTCTTGTGATTGATGCAGATGAGGAAATTGTCTCTGATAAACGTGGTTTTTCTCATTGCATATTTAGCACAAGAAATAGATGATTAAGAGAGCTTTAAAACAAACCTAGAAAAGAAAATAGAGAGCATTTTGATAAACTTTTCTATGAAATATCTTGATGATTTTATCGCTTATCTTGCTAGTGAAAAAGGGCTTTCTCATCATACAATTCAAGGGTATCAAAGAGATATCAAGGGATTTTTAACCCATTATCCCATGAATTTTGAGTCAGTATTGGATCATCTATCTGACCTAAAGCATAGGGGCTATGCTTCTGCTTCAGTTGCCCGCGCTTTAATTGCTATCAAAGTTTTTTCTCGTTTTCTTTTTCGCGAAAAAATTTTAGATACAGATCTTAGTCTCTTATTACAAACACCTAAAATCTGGCAACTTATGCCTGAATTTATGACTCAAGATGAAGTGACCTCTCTTCTAGAAATTCCTAATACTAATACGTTTATTGGAGCTCGTGATCGAGCGATTTTAGAGGTTTTGTATGGAAGTGGGTTACGAGTTTCAGAGGTTTGTGCTCTCTCGATCTATTCAATTGATGAAACAAGTGTTAGAGTCAAAGGTAAAGGAGAAAAAGAAAGAATTGTGCCAATTGGTCGTCTTGCTCTTGAGTCGATTGACTACTATTTAGCAAGATTTCGTGATCAATTTTCTGGTTCTATTCTTTTTGTGACTCAGAGAGGTAGAGGAATTGATCGATTTACTATTTGGAGAATGATTAAAAAATATGCTTTAAGAGCAGGAATTCACAAAAATATTTCTCCACACACTCTTAGACATAGTTTTGCTACACATCTTCTTGACCATGGAGCAGATCTAAGAATTATTCAAGAGATGCTTGGTCATACCCATATTGCCACTACAGATCGCTATACACATGTCAGCCAAACTCGCCTTCAGATGGCATTTTCGAAATTTCATCCTCGCAAATAATAGAACATTTGTTTACATTCTTTTTTCTAGTTTTAATGAGGTTTTTCTGTGTTATTTGTTGATTTAATGCAATTTCAAAAAAAAGAGATATTCAAATATGGAGAGGATATTTTTTATCTTTTTTTTGGTTCTTTCTTTCTTGCATTAATGTCACAATGCTCTTTCTATCTTTGGTTTACACCTATTCCAATCTCTATGCAATCATTTGGTGTTTTACTAATAGGATATCTTTTTGGTTCTAAGCGTGGCTCTCTTGTTATTATGACCTACCTTACAGAAGGGGCTTTTGGTCTGCCTGTTTTTGCAGGAGGAGGAAGTGGAATTGCTACCCTGATGGGTCTGAAGGGAGGGTATTATCTTGGTTTTATTCTCTCTGCTTTTTTAGTAGGCTATTTAATAGAAAAGAAGTCACAAGAAAGTTATCGAAAGCTATTTATAGTCTTTCTTCTCGGAACATTTGTTATTCTGACCTTTGGAGCCACTTGGCTGGGGTGTTTTATTGGAATGGGGCAAGCTTTTCCTTTAGGGGTTGCTCCTTTTTTAATTGGAGATTTTCTTAAAGCATCTGTAGCACTTTTAGTCGTTAGGGGTATGAAGAGATTACCAGAATGATCTATAGCAGAGATTCATCTCATGTTTCACATCTTATTCCATGTTGATTTTCTGATTAGCATCACAAAATAAATGATCTTAAGATATTTAAGTTCTGTGATCCGCAAGAGCTAAGTAGATGTCAGGATGTTGTTTTAACCACTTAATTAAATAACGAGTCGTTTCAGGATTTTTCTGTAAAAAGTTATGATAAAAGCTTTTTCCGATAAATCCTCTGCTTAATGCTGCATTAATTTCTGGTTCTTCCCAGATTAAATACATGCTATAAAGGACTTTAAAAAATGCAATTTCTTGTGTATTTGCATAATCTGGTAAAAAGTGATGTTGAGTGATTTTCAAATAGACATGCTGTGCTTTATCAATCGCATTAGCTCCAGCTGAACGGTTAATTGAATTCTTACAGTTTTTATTGTGTTTATAATCTAGATAAAAAGTCAATACGTTAAGGTAAAGCAGCTTATCAGCTCCTTGCAAAGTTTTCCCATCAGGTTTTTGGTTTTTTAAAAGAGCAATTCCAGCTCTTATACAGTCTTGCTCTGGGTATTGTTCTAATGTTTTGATGAGTTCTGGTTTCAATTCACGAAAAGAATCAATTAATTTAAACATGGCTTCATGATATTTAAGAAAATCTTTTTCGTGAGTAAGAAAATCGATTTTCTTTTTTAAATGAGCTAGCTGCTCTGATTGCAGATTAAGTTGTTGCCATAGATCTACAAAAATTTCAATCAGAGCTTGATCATTCAGATCTCTAATTGTGGCTCCGATTTCTGGGGGGATAGGGTATTTATTCCACGCATCAAATGAGATATTCATATGAATGAGTTTGAGTTTGATATAACCTTCTTTCCCAATTTTTAGAACCTTTCGATTGAGGTGATAAATTGCCTTATTCTGATCACCAATTAGCTCTATTTCTTGCCATGATAAGAGAGAGGTGAAAAGAATTGTTTTAGGATCAGCATTAGGGTGAGAATCTATTAAATAGACTTCTTCATCTTGAACATTCAAGATAAAGAGAATCTGTTCGATAATATGATTAACAAGATTTAAGGCGCCTGAATAGCTTCCGATATATTCGCCTGTTTCAGCATTAAAAGCGTACCTTTGATTCATAACCCCCTTGAATCCAGGTAAGCAATTTTCTCTTGTACGAATACTAGAAGTGGTCTGATTTTCGAGATAATGATACTCAATTCTACCTGTGTTTGAGTCAATTTTTTCAATTTTGTATTTGGCATATTTTGTTATCAGTCGAAACGCTTCAGTCTCATTTTTATGGATGACTTCTAAAATTGAGAGGATTGGAGGACGTTCTAATTGGTTTAAAATCAGAAATAAGATTTCATTCCTTTCTTGAATTCCAAGAGCTGCTATTTGTAGATTTAATTCAGAAAGATCATCGATCAAGCTTTTATCTTTCCCAGATATTAGGGTTAATTCCTGGCTAATTTTCAGAGGATCAGAAGCAGAAGAGGGGATAAAATCTATATAGCCAATCTCTAAAGCTGCTTTTTTAGCTGCTTTAAAGAAGTTTTCTTTTTTCTCTTCATTTGAAAAAAAAAAATCCCGAAGAGAATCTTGTGATAACAGAATTGCAAGGACCGTTTTATATTTTGCCTCATTTGTTAATCTCTTTGAGGCAATGAGAAAAGGCATTTTCTTAAGTAAAAAAGATTGAATTTTTAATGTTAGACGACTAGAGAATGAAAGATCATGTACATAACTCCATTTACGTTGGTGAATAGCTTCACTTTCTTCATCAAAGCAAGTTTTTTGTGTAAGAGGTTGAAAAAGAGCAATTTCATTAATTCTAGCATCATCTTCTTTTAAGCAAATGGAAATCTGAAATATTTGTTCTAATAATTTTGACATAGTTAAACTATTATTTACTTTTAATAAATTTTATTTTATTTTTTATTTATAATAAACTTATTTTTCTATTAAATAATCTATTGAAAATAGGCTATTCGAATCTTCCTATCGCTTGAGTTTAAATTTTTTTTGTTCTAGATTTTAAAGGAAGTATGGAGAGAAAATGAAAAAAATTGCTGTGACTGGGGCAACAGGGCGGATTGCCTATAGTCTGTTATTTCGTATTGCTCATGGAGATCTTTTCCCAAAACCGGAACCTATGATTCTTAGCTTATACGATCTTCCAGGAACTGAGAAGGTTATGGAGGGGATTGCTATGGAATTAGAAGATTGTGCATTCCCTCTTCTTCAGGGAGTTACGATAGGTTCTGATGTATATAAGCAATTTGCACAGGTGGATCTCGCTTTGCTCATTGGTGCTAAGCCACGTCTTGCTGGAATGGAACGAGCAGATCTTCTAATAGAGAATGGAAGAATTTTTGTCGAACAGGGAAAAGCTCTTGAAGCTATGGCTAAAAAAGATGTGAAAGTCCTTGTGGTGGGAAATCCCTGTAACACAAATTGTCTTATAGCTATGCACCATGCTAAATCTATTCCGCGGGAAAATTTTTATGCAATGACTCGTCTTGATCAAAATCGTGCATCGAATTTTTTAGCTAAAAAAGCAGGTGTTTTGGTTAAGAATGTGAAAAACGTGACAATTTGGGGCAACCATTCTATCACTCAAGTCCCAGATTTCATTAATGCCACCATTGAAGGTAAAAAAACTCAAGATGTAATTAAAGATTCGAAATGGTTAGAGAAAGAATTTATAGAAATGGTGCAAAAGCGAGGCGCAGAAATTATTCGAGTGTGTGGTAAATCCTCTGCAGCTTCTGCAGCAAATGCTATTATTGATTCAGTACGAGATATTTATACGCAAACACCTAAAGGAGAATGGTTTGCTGCTGCTGTTTATTCAAATGGAAATCCCTATGGTATTGAAGAGAATTTGGTTTTTGGGTTTCCTTGTCATTCGATAAGAGAAGAAAAATCTGAAATTGTTTCTGGTCTCTTTCTAAACTCTTTTCTTAAGGAAAAAATCATTGTTTCTCAACAGGAATTGATTTTTGAGAGAGCTTGTATTGAGAAGGAGTTACTATGAGTGAAGAGGTACTTTTTAAAATCCAGAAGAAAGATTTAGAAACTGGATTAAGAGGGATTCCAGTTGGTTACTGTGTGACATCAAAAGTGGATTCTCAAAAAGGACTGTATTATGTGAATTATCCTATTTCTCAGTTGGCAAATTGGGAACCAGAACGGGTCATTTATTTACTTTTACATGGAGTTGATCCTAATACAACTTGTTTAATAGATTTTAAAAATGCATTAATTCAACGTGGACATTGTCCCGAAAAGGTGCTTCATGCAATTACCCAAATTCCATGTGAAGGAGATCCAATGGCTCTGTTTTCAACAGCTATTTTGATCTTGGGTATGCATATTGCCACAGGAAATTATCGAGAAGATTGCTTGAATTTGATCGCCAAACTCCCTCATTTAACTGCAGCTCTCATTAACTATCATGCTGGTTGGGGAAAAACACCTCCTTCAAAACCAGAATTAGGATATATGGAAAATTTTACCCAAATGATCCTTGCGCCTCAGAAAAGTAAGACACTACATCGTGTCTTAAAAATTTTCAATATTCTTCATTATGACCATGGAGGAGGAAATCTTTCGACATTTGTAGGAAAGGCTGTTGCCTCTGGATTAGAAAATATGTATGGATCAATTGCAGCAGCGATGAATGCTCTTGCAGGCCCTCGTCATGGACGAGCCAATCAAGAATGTCTACATTTTGTCAAGACTATGGTTGAAGAAGTTGGAGAAGAGGGCACAGTAGAAGAGGTCGAAGGAATAATAAGGAAAAAATTAGCCTCTAAGGAGCTAATTTATGGTTTTGGTCACGCTGTGCTTCGTATCGAAGATCCTCGTGCAACTGTTCAGTATGAACTTGCTGATTCACTTTTTCATGATCATGTGCTCATTAGAATGGCTTTTTTAATTCGATATGCCGGAACCAAAGTCTTAAAAGAGAATCCAAAAATTGCCTCTCCTTATCCAAATGTTGATGCTATTTCTGGTCCTTTACTTACAGCAGCAGGATTTCCTTACTCAGATTACTATACTATTTTATTTGGTCTTTCTCGTGCTGTCGGTATCGCTATTCAAATTGTTTATGAAAGAGAAGAGGCTCGTGAGGGAAAAGGAACTCCGATTATTCGTCCAAAGTATTTATTTAAAAGAAGAAAAGACAATGACTCTTAAAGAAGTTGTAAATATATTTAATCGTTCTCTTGCGCATATCTTTGTCTTAAAAAAAATTTTGTTTTTTTCTATTTTTCTTTTTATCTCAGGATCTATTCTCCTCTTTTCCCAAAATTTTATCACTTGTTCGACTGCATGGTTTAAACTGCTAATTCAATATGTTCCCCTTTACTTGGCAATCGGGTGTACTATGATAGGGGGGATTTTTCTTATTCGGATTTATGATAAAGAGCTAAAAGAAAAAGATGGCCAAATTTTAAAAATGGTTTTAAAGGAATCGGATGGAGTCGTCCAAGTGCTCTATCTTATCTTGAATCTTTTAGTGATTTTCTTGTTATTTTGGCTACTCATTGGGATATTTCTATTTCTAAAAGCTATTCCCTATCTAGGTCCCTTTTTTGGTATCTTTCTAGCCTTCATCCCTTTTTTATTGAATTTTGGGATTCTTTTACTGTTTGTGGTAGCTTTTTTGAGTCTCTTTTTTTTAACTCCCTATCTAGCTAAATCAGAAAAGTTTGATCGTTTTTCTCTTCAAAAGCGTTTGAAAAAGAATGGTTTCTTGAATTTCTTACTCCTTGGAATTGGCTCTTTTCCCTTTTGGATCACATGGCTATTTGCAAAACAGGCTCTACTTATGACATTTGATCTTTATGTACATGGAGCCACCCATATGACAATGATGCTTCAGGGGTTTTTTATCCTGGTACCATTTACGCTTATTTTGACACCTACATTGATTTTTTTATTTCATTTTTCTTATGAATCCTATCTGATTTTTATTCCTCCTCATGAATCACTTTCTTAATAGAATCGAATATATTTTTCTAATCAACAGATAGTTATGAGGAAGCAGGGAATTTATAGTAAATTTCTTTAGGAATATGGGAAATATTTTTGGTGATTATTGCACGAGCGACCCGTTTCCCCACCCAGCCATGGTACAGAAGACCTTTTGAACCTAATCCAGTCATAAAATATATGTTTTTTGTAGCTTGTCCAGCAATGGGAAGGTGAGAAGGGGTGGTTGCACGAAGGCCAGAACGACAGTTGAGAATTTTAGCATTCTCAACCATTGGGAAAAAAGAGATGATCTCTGGAAGAATCTCTAGGGCTGCTTTTTTTTGATCAGGATTGGAGGAATCAAATTCACGTTCAAAAGTTGCTCCTACTAGGCATCTTGTTCGATCTTGGCTCATGACAAGATATTTAGAGGAGTTAAGGCTAATAGAAAGAGGAGGAATATTCTGAGGCCAAGCCAATTCAAGCATTTGCCCTTTGACCGGTTTAATCGGTAGTCCCTTAAGAAGAGCCATATTTGTTACTCCGGGTCCTATTGCGATAAGAATGCGATCATATGACGCAAGGTCATTTTTTCTCATTAGTTTGCTTTGACAGTATTGGACACCAAACTTAGCAAGTTTTTGCCATAGTCCTTGCAAATAACCTTTCACATCAATTGTTAGCCCTTCTTTAATATAGAGTGCTCCACTCTCTTTAGAAAGGAGCAGTCCTGGCATTTTTTCGAGACATTGATGATAGTCCCACCAATCAGTATCAGAATGGCTATCGGCACATCTTTTAAAAGCTCTGAGTTGTTCTTGGTTAAGGGCAGGTCGAAGAATCCCTTTAGAAAGAATGACAGATTTTCCAATTCCTTCACTAGCCACTGTAATTAAGCGGTGTGTATCTTTTAAACAGTGATCTCCCTGCCAGCTCCTACGGGCTTCTTTCCCAGGATAAATATGAAGAAGACCTGAAGAAAGCCCCGAAATTCCTTCTCCGATTGGCTCTGGATCGTATACATCTATTGAAATTGCACCAAATGTGTAATGCAAAAGAAAATAAGCAACCGACAAACCAGAAAACCCCGCCCCTAAAATAGCGATACGCATAGTTTTTTTATTTAAAAGACATAATAAATTCATTATCATTGTCAAAAAAACTCAAGGTGTCAATCAAGAAACATCTCAATTGAGATAGCCTCTTAATTGTCTGGTCTTCGCGTTGCTCTCAGTACTTTGAAATGGGCGCTATTAAGAATAGAGTTTTTTCGTTTTAGATGATAAATCAGTATTTTTATTTACAAAGGACAATTAGTCGTAGAAATAGAATAAAATTCACACATAGAGAAGATGATCGAATCATGTTGGGAATTGAGAAGTAAAGTTACAAGGATTTAGTTGGATCATGATCAATTTGTATTATTTAATAATGAAGACTTATTCATGCAAGTGGAATTTTTATTTTTAGGTACAGGAAATGCCGCGGGTGTTCCAATGATCGGCTGTAAATGCTCAGTTTGCCTATCGAACCATCCTTTTAATCAGCGATTACGTCCATCAGGTTTACTGACTTTAGGGAATAAGAGGTTATTAATTGACTCAGGACCTGATTTTCGAACACAAGCATTGAAATTTGAGATAGACCGATTAGATGGTCTTGTGTTGACACATGCCCATTTTGATCACATTGCTGGTCTGGATGAATTAAGAGCCTATTATCTTCTTGACCATAGAAGACTTCCTGTACTTCTTTCTATGGCGACTCTTAAGGCATTAAAAAAAAGATATCCTTATTTGTTTAAACGTAAAAAATTGAAAGCTAGCTTAGCTGCACAACTAGATTTTCAAGTGTTAGAAAACACTCGAGGTCAAACAGTTTTTTGCGATGTTCCTCTCAACTATATTACCTATGAACAAGGAGGGATGGAAGTCAATGGATATCGTTTTGGTTCTTTTGCTTATCTCTCTGATATTAGAGAATATCCGAAAACAATTTTCCAAGATCTCCAAGGTGTAGAAAAACTTGTCCTCAGTGTAGCGAGTGTCAAACCATCACTCATGCATTTTGGCCTCGAAGAAGCATGGAGTTTTTCGCAAAAAACAGATGCCCATGAAGTATATTTTACCCATCTTGGACACAAACTGGAGTATCTAGGAATTAACCAAACCCTACCTACTGGTTCTTTGCTTGCCTATGATGGACTAAAACTAAAGTTTACCTATGAATTTTAAAGATGAAACAAGACTAGATGGAGGGATCAAACTCAAAGATAATGAGGATATTTTTGCAGTTTTGATAGGAATTCATAAAGAAGTGGCAGATTTAGACATCTGTTGTGAACATCTTGATGAATTAGCCAGTCTTGCACATACGTTTGGTCTCACCAAACTTCAAAAAGTCCCATGCCGAATGCAAAAAATTAAAGCATCTACTTTTCTGCATTCTAAGAAAATTGAAGAAATTGCCGATCTATTAAAGGCTCAGAAAGGACAGCTTGTAATTTTTGATGAGGAAATCTCACCTGCACAACAACGTAATCTTGAAAAAATACTGCGTGTAGCTGTTATGGATAGAACAGAATTGATTCTGGAGATTTTTGCACAACGTGCTCAAACAAAAGAGGCTCAATTACAAATTGAACTTGCAAGAACAACCTATGCATTTCCTCGTTTAAAAAGACTTTGGAGTCATCTATCTCGGCAAAGGGCAAGTGGTGGCTATCTAAAAGGAGAGGGAGAAAAGCAAATTGAAATAGATCGTCGTCTTCTAAAAGAGCGTTTCAAACGTCTTTCAAAAGATTTACAGAAAGTACAAATCTATCGACAAACTCAAGGTCATGCTAGACGCCGTTCAGGCATTCCAACATTTGCAATCATTGGGTATACTAATGCAGGCAAATCTACTTTACTCAATGCACTCACACAAGCTAATGTCTTAGTTGAGAATAAACTTTTCGCAACTCTTGACCCGACGACTAGAAAATTTATTCTTCCCAATAAACAGGAAGTATTGCTTACAGATACAGTCGGTTTTATTCGCAAACTTCCTCATACTCTGATTGCTGCTTTTCGTAGTACGTTAGAAATAGCATTACATGATGATGTCCTTATTCACTTGATTGATGTCTCTCATCCTTTAGCCGAAGAGCATGCAAAAACAACACGAACTTTGCTTAAAGAATTAAATGCAAAAGAGGATGCGATTATTACTGTTTTAAATAAAATTGATTGCTGCAACCATCCTCAAATAATTGATCGTCTCAGGATGTCCTATTCTAAAGTTGTTCTTATTTCTGCTAAAAAAATGACCAATTTTAATGAATTAGCTCAAATGATGATGGATGAGTTAGCAGAGAAACGCAGAATCGTAAAATTAAGAATTCCTCAAAGCGAATATGCTTTGGTGACGACTTTAAGAAGAGAAGGAAATGTCTTATATGAGGAATATGAGGAAAATGATGTGATTTTACGTGCAGAAATTCCTATTAAACTATTCAATCTGTTTGAGGGTTACTTAAGTGCAGATTAGACATCTTCCTCTTGAAGAACGTCCTAGAGAACGTCTTGAAAATCATGGAGAATTAGCTCTATCTATTATTGAGTTAATCGCTGTAATTATAGGGAATGGTACGAAAGGAAAATCTGTTTTAGCTCTTTCTCAAGAACTTTTGGGAACATTTGGCTCTCTTGTTGGGTTAGCAGAAGCAGGAATAAATGATTTGTGCGCTATTAAAGGATTAGGAAAGGCAAAAGCGATACAGCTTAAGGCTGCTTTGGGTTTAGGGCAACGTCTTGCTCGTCAAGGTCGGTCACCGAGATACTCTATTTCTACTCCTGAGCAGGCGTATTTTTGGGTGCGAGATCGAATTGCTTTGCAAAAACGAGAAATATTCGGAGCGATTCTTCAAGATACACGAGGAAATGCGATGAGATGGGAAGAAATTTCTGTAGGAACTCTTACTCAAACTCTTGTTCATCCTAGAGAGGTATTTTCACCAGCTATACATTATCGAGCTGCGAGTCTTATTTTAGCCCATAATCACCCCAGTGGAGATCCGACTCCTTCACCTCAAGATATCATTTTAACCCGTAATCTCATTCAGGCAAGCCGGGTGATTGGAATTCCTATTCATGACCATATTATTGTGAGTAGCTCAAGTTTTTTTTCTCTTAAACAAGAAGGTTTTATCAAGCTTTAAATATTAGAAAGGAGTACTTGTAATTCTATACGCTGATCATGTAAGTGAAAAGTTTAGAATCATCAGCCCATCGTTGATATTTATAAATTAATTGTGCTTGAAAAAGAGTTTCCAATACACATTCTAAGCATTCATAAACCTCAGAAGAGTTATTAGAAAAATCAACTTTTGGAGTTATGGTAAATTCAATCGGCCTATCAGATGGGTCTGTTTTATCACAAGTTGCGATTTTTTCATTTATGAATCTGATGAGTTTAAGAGCAATATTTAGAGTCTTCCCTAGAAGACTTGGGTTCTCTAAATTATTTTTAAAATTCAATGACTCAAGATCAACCTCGAAAGGCGTATGTACATCGGTGATTTGATTCTTTAAGCGATATCTTTCTTGGATGTTTTTGCGTCTTTTCGCAATTTCAGCTTCTCTTCTTGCTAATCCTTGACAATACCAAACGTGAATTTCTTCTTCGGTAATTTTTCTTTTTTTTTTGTCTATATCTGTCGGATAATTTTTACCAATCAGCGTTTTCGCTACTGATAGAACAGTTTCAAACTGATTTTCGTAATATAAACATCCAAGTAGACCTCTTCTAAAAGGTTTTTCTAACCCAAACAGTCCTTCTAATGGATCAGCACTCACCTCTTCACAGTCAAGAAAAGCGATCTTCTCAGAATCTTTTAAAATGGGATTGTTGCACCAATTATAGTCGGTTAAACGGGTTTGAATTAAGAAATGTGCTAATACTTCAATTTTTTCATTCGATAAAGATTGATATAAATACTCCTGGTTCATTAGATCAAAATCTAGTTTTTTTTCAATCATTAAATAGCATCTTTTTTGATTATGACTGTCTGGTGGCAATGGGCAGAAAAATGCTGATGGAATGATGATATGAGATCGAAAATGATGCTTTTTATCCTTTCGAATAAGTGTTTCTGCATTTACTGCATTTTCAAAACGTGCTTTCATATTAGGTAAGCCAGATTCAGATTCCATTGCGATTTTGAATACAAAATCTAGTTTGTTTGGTTTTACAATTTCAAAAATATGATGATCAATTCGACTAAAATAAAATTTAAAGATATCTATATCAGAAGAAATGAGTGAAGAATCATGTTTCAAAATTTCATTCAGATGAGTTTGAATTTTAGCGAATGGATCTGCTTGTATATTGATGGCATTTCGCCATGTTTTTTTTATTTCCTTGGAGGAATCTTGACCTATTAATGAGAACATAAAAAAATTCCTTATAAGTTTATAAGCCAGCGACTAAAGTTAGTTTTTTTTTTATATATTTATCAATACAAATAGTGATCTAAGTTGACTTTTCGGAGCAGTTTTGTCATGATTTTTTCCTTTTTATTATGGGAAAAAAAAAATTTCGACTTGCTACACTAGGATGTAGAACCAATCAGTATGAAACACAAGCCTACCGAGATCAGCTGACGCAAATTGGCTACTTAGAGGCTAAGGAGGGAGAAGAAGCAGAATTATGTATTGTTAATACTTGTACTGTCACTGACTCAGCTGATCGAAGAAGTCGCCATCAGATTCGTCAACTCATTCGTCAAAACAGAGGAGCTCAAGTTGTAGTCACAGGGTGTTTAGCTGAGCAACCTCCAGATTGGCTGCAAGATATTGAAGGTATTTCAATGATTTTTCCTAATCAGGACAAAGAAGAGCTTATTGCTCATCTCTTTCCTAACGAAGAGATTCCTGAATTTTCTATTAAACATTTTGAAGCCCATACACGAGCTTTTGTTAAGGTACAAGATGGGTGTAACTCATTTTGTTCTTATTGTATTATTCCTTATGTACGTGGTCGATCGCGCTCTCGTCCGATTCAAGATGTGGTTCATGAAGTCACAGGACTAGTTAATAATGGATATAAAGATATTGTGATCACTGGGATTAATGTCGGTGATTATGAGTGGGGATTAGCAAATCTTATGAGAAATCTTGATAAGATCGATGGACTAGCACGACTGCGCCTTTCTTCAATTGATCCAGATGAAGTTGATGATGAATTGATGGAAACGGTATTGAATGGTAAGCATACCTGCCATAGTCTGCATATTGTCTTGCAGTCTGGATCAAATGTAATCCTGAAAAAAATGAACCGGAAATACACACGACAAATTTTTTATGAAACGATTGAAAAGTTACAACGTGCCTCTCCTTATTTTACATTTACAACTGATGTGATTGTAGGGTTTCCTGGAGAAACAGATGCAGATTTTGAAGAAACTCTGCAGGTGATGAAAGAGGTTCAGTTCGCAAAAGTACATATGTTTCCTTATAGTCGTCGTAAAAGGACACGAGCGAATCTCTATCCAAGACAGATTTCGCAGGATATTATTAATACACGTAAAGCAAAACTTATGCAGGTAGCTGAACAAGAAGCTTTTGCTTTACGTGAGAAATATGTAGGAAAAATAATGTCAGTATTAACTGAAAGCCATTCTCTCGGCCATACCGAGAATTTTCTGACTGTTTTATTGGATCAGAGAGAGGAAATTGTAGCAAATGAACTCATTAATATGCGTCTTGTAAAAAATACCCCGGAGGGTTTAATTGGGATCATTGATTCGCATTGTAGCTAGGCTTCGTCCTTTTTCTCATCTTCCTAAAACAAGATGTTTGATTCCTGGAACTGGTCAAATTGTAGAAGCTTATCCAAATCGCATTCTTTTAAAAAACCTTGAGACAACAGACACGAAGGAAATCCTCCTCAATATTCAAGGACCATTGAATCATTTCACAGTGATTCAGGATCTTGAAAAAGGATATGTCATGGTTTTTAGTGAGAAGTATCAGGTCTATATTCTTCCAAATGGCCAAATTCATTATAGAACACCACGGAATTTTCCTTTGATAAAAAATAGAGAAATTCTTTCTTTTGGAATGCATAAGAAACAAGATTGGGAGTTGATAAGAAAACGCCTTGATTTTCGTGAAATATTTCCAATTTGGTTTCGACTGGGTGCTCTTTTAGACCTTTCTCCTAGAAAAGGAGTAAATCAAGGAATGTATACTCTTTTAGCAGAGTGTAAGGAGGCAATTGCTGCCCATCAGCCTGAATATATTCTTCATGCCTTTAAAAAACTTTTTCTTGCAGGATTTGGAGGATTATTTGTACCTCGGCTCATTGATGAGGACTATCATGGAATTCTTCCTGAGCCATCAAGTCTGAGTAAAGGATCTCCTCTGTATTTATTGACTGAAGGTGCTGATCTTATTCGTTCATTATTTTTAACGCTATCTGGCAATAAGATTTTCGTTCTTCCTAATCTTCCTCCTGATTTATTTGCAGGACGTCTGACTGGCTTTGCCTGTCAACCTTATGGAGAAATTGATTTAGAATGGTCTAAAAAAACTATAAGACGGCTGGTATTTAGAGCTACATGTGAAGGAGAAATCACATTCTGTTTTTCTTCTTCAATCCGTTCATATCGTTTAAAAGTGATTCCACAAAAGCATGGAGAAACTCGTACAACAAGAGAATCTCTAGAAATAAAATTAGGAAAAACTTATTTATTAGATCAATTTCAAAAATAAATCCCTTTTTTCTGAATGAGGCTCAAAGGATTCAAAGAAACAGATCGGAACTTTTTCAATGAATTTCAGCGGATTGTCAATGGAGATCACTCTAATCCACACCATTTTTTAGGACTTCATCCTGATCATAAACAGGAGAAAAAGTGTATTTGTCTTTATCGTCCAGGTGCCTGTGAAATTTTTTTAGAAATACGTGGGAAAATTCTCTCTGCTCAAAAGATTCATGATGCAGGTTTTTTTGAAACTATTGTTTTGAATGATATTGATTTCTCTGATTATCGAATTTACCATCAAAATGGCTTACTTGCTCATGATCCCTATGCCTTTCCCCCTACTTGGGGCGAGATCGATAGTTATTTATTCAATCAAGGGACCCATTATCAAATTTATGAGGTTATGGGTGCACATAAAATTACACACCAAAATATTGAAGGCATTTCTTTTGCTGTTTGGGCGCCTTCTGCAACTAGAGTTTCAGTAATTGGAGATTTTAATTTTTGGGATGGACGTGTGAATCCAATGCGTATAATGGATACATCTGGGGTTTGGGAATTATTTGTTCCCGGTCTTAAGCAGGGAGATCGGTATAAATTTGAAATTAAAACAAGTAAAGGAGAACTCCTTATCAAAACAGATCCTTATGCTCATAGTGGGGAAATTCGTCCTGCAACAGCTTCTGTCATTACCGATATGAATGCTTTTAATTGGGAGGATCAATATTGGATTGAGAGGAGAGATAATCAACAGAATATATGTAAACCATTGAATATATATGAATTACATATTGGCTCATGGAAAATATTCAAAGATCATGATTCGAACTTTCGAACTATTGCTATTGCACTTACAGATTATTGTATAGAGATGGGATATACTCATGTTGAGTTACTCCCTATCAAAGAACATCCTCTCGATGAATCTTGGGGATATCAAGTTTCTGGATTTTATGCGGTGACAAGTCGTTATGGATCTCCTGAGGATTTTCAGTTTTTTGTTAACTATCTTCATCAACATAATATTGGGGTGATTCTTGATTGGGTGCCAGGTCATTTTCCTAAAGATAGCGCGTTTTTAGCTTGTTTTGATGGAACTTGTCTTTATGAACATGTGGATTCTAAGCAAGCAGACCATCCTCATTGGCATACTCTTATTTTCAACTATGGTCGTAAAGAAGTTATGAATTTTCTGATTGGTAGTGCACTTTTTTGGATAGATAAGATGCATATGGATGGACTACGTGTTGATGCAGTGGCTTCGATGATCTATCTTGACTATGGTCGAGAAGGGAAAGAGTGGATTCCAAATATTTATGGGGGAAAAGAAAATCTCGAAGCCATTGAATTTATTAAACATTTAAATTCAATTATTCATAAGAGATTTCCAGGAGTGATGATGATTGCTGAAGAATCGACTGCTTTTTCTGGAGTGACACATTCTGTTGAATCAGGGGGTCTTGGTTTTGATTATAAATGGAATATGGGATGGATGCATGATACTCTGAACTATTTTCAACAAGATCCTATTTGTCGACGCTATCACCATAAAGCATTGACTTTTGGCCTTCTCTATGCTTTTTCTGAAAAATTTATCCTCCCTTTATCTCATGACGAAGTTGTTCATGGTAAAAAGAGTTTAATCTCAAAAATGCCAGGGAATTATTGGGAAAAATTTGCTAATTTGAGGTTACTTTTGAGCTATATGATTTGTCAACCAGGTAAGAAAATGGTATTTATGGGAGGAGAATGGGGGCAATTCAATGAATGGTGGGTCAAAGAAGAAGCACATTGGCATTTACTTCAATATCCCAGTCATAAAAAACTTCAAAGGATGGTTAAAGAGATAAATCATTTTTATCTTCAGCATCCTTCGCTTTGGGAAGGTGATTGCGAGAATAGTGGATTCCAATGGATTGATTTTTCAGATGTTGATCTGAGTATTATCAGTTATCAAAGAAAAGGCAAATCTGATAGTGACTTGCTTTGTATCCATAATTTTACCCCAGTCTACCATTGTAAGTATTTTTTAAAATTTCATGGATTTTCTTATCTTGAAGAGGTTTTTAATACTGATGAAGAGAAGTATGGGGGGTCAGGGAAATTAAACGATGAAGTTATAGGAGTTAAAGATGAAAAAGGAAATACAGTAGGATGCTATCTTCAACTTCCTCCACTAGCTACCTCAATCTTGAAAATTATTTACTAAAAACTCAACATTTTTTAAAATTCCTTAAGATATGAGCTCTTTTGCAACTAAAAATATTCTAACTCCTATTTTTGTTCCTGAATTATATTTTATTAAAAAAACAAATATTTATTGCAATTATCCTATTGGAGGCCGTCTAGCTACCGGGATAATTGCCCTTGTTTCTGGGTTTGTTAAGCCCCTTTTGTCGCTTCCTATTGCTGCAATAGGGATCATTGTCATGCCAATTTTTGCTGGATTATCTGCTTATAAAAAGGACTCTCATAGAGCGAAAACTTATCTTAAAGCTTGTGGATTTTGTTGCATCGTCTCCTTTAGTGGAGTCGCTTTTTTGATCGCAGCAGCTTATCTACCTCTTATCTGGTCAATGTCTTTAATTGTTCTTATTATTTCTTTGAGTATTATTTGGCATGTCCAATATGCGATGCCATCCCCTCCACTCCCTCAGTAGATAGGTGAGTATTTTGATGATTAGTTGAATATTGAATTAAATTATTAATTATGTTATAATTAATTAAGTTTTTATTAAATATAATTTTATTATGTCGTCAATAAATTCTAATTTAGTGAATAACATTAAAGGGCAATTTTCAAAAACATTTGATCAAATTCTTGCCTTACCTGATAAGCCTTCAAAAGCATGGCAACGTAAAGCCCTCTATATTCTTTTTGATCTTGGAATGATTTTGCTTGCCTGTGGATTAATGGTAACAACGATGGGTTCAGGTATTGGACATACCCTTCAAAATCTTAGTTTGACGAATATTATGATGATTGTGCCTCTAACGGGATTAGCAGGTTTAGGGTTAACTTTTCTAATTCAGGATATCATTCCCCAAAAGGCACATCGAAATGTAGCAAAGGTCATGGCAGTGGCTGCTCCTTTGCTTCTTGTTGCTGGTATAGCGGCATTATTTCTAGCAGCAGGAAAAGCTAGTGGAGGAGGTATTTTTAGCCTCACACAAGCCATGACGAATTCTTATTTCTACATAGGTTTGTTATTGATGCCTATTGCTTTTCATTTAGCTACCCGCGTACCTCGGGTGTTTAGGAAAACATGTCCCTATATTATGAAAAAGCACTCTCCTTCTAAAATAAAAAAACAAGCTCGTCAATCTTCTTTAGTCTTCAAAGAAAACGATCCAAGTGCAAGAGAAGTAAGTCGTAGTCATCGTCATAACCAATAGGGAAGAAATGCTTTTTTGCATTTTTTATTCATAATCTG
Source organism: Chlamydiales bacterium (assembly GCA_041395025.1). Lineage (NCBI taxonomy): Bacteria > Pseudomonadati > Chlamydiota > Chlamydiia > Chlamydiales > Chlamydiales bacterium. The sequence goes on along the minus strand of JAWLBH010000001.1, from coordinate 277,602 downwards.
CGTAAAACAGCTATATGACTTAGAATAATTCCTCTAAGTAGGCCATTTTATTTAAAGAATTTCTAGTTTTTTTATCGGTTATGGATATGACTCATATGCTTTTGTTCATTAAGTAAGAGATAAAAAACAGTGTTAAGATTCAGATGTTGTTTTATTATCTAAAAGTATGTTCTGACTTCTTCTATGATCACAGGAGTTAGGTATTTTCTCATTTGCTTTTCTTCTCCAAATATTGTTTATGTGTCTTATTAAAAAAGGGCATACATATCTCAAGTTGTTCGGGAGTGATTTGGTCTAACCTCTGATAAGTTTGTGCTAATTGGTAACTCATTGTTGGAAATAGGCTTTCAATAAAATGTTTTTTCTTATTATTTTCTATTTTTGAGAAGTCAATAAGAGAAATTTGCTCTTTTTTTAAATAGCTAAAATGTGTCTCTTTGAAAAAATGTATGTATATATTGAGTTGTTCAGCATTGAATTCTTGTAGGATGCTAATATTTCTGTTGTATGTTGCAGGGGAGTTGGTGGAGGGTAAAATACTTTCAATAATATTTTTATTCTGAGAATTGGCCTCCTTCATTTTTAAAGGATTAAGAGCAAGAATTTGCTCTTTTTTTAAATAGCTAAAATGTGTCTCTTTGAAAAAATGTATGTATATATTGAGTTGTTCAGCATTGAATTCTTGTAGGATGCTAACATTTCTGTTGTGTGTTGCAGGAGAGTTGGTGGAGGGTAAAATACTTTCAATAATATTTTTATTCTGAGAATTGGCCTCCTTCATTTTTAAAGGATTAAGAGCAAGAATTTGCTCTTTTTTTAAAAGATTAAAATGTTTCTTTTTGAAAAAGGGAAAATAAGTATCTATCTCTTTAGGGTTAAGTTGTCTCAACTTATTTTCAGTTGATTTAAGTGCTTCAGAATTGGTTGGAAAGAGGCTTTCAATAAAATGTTTTTTCTTATTATTTTCTATTTTTGAGAAGTTAATAAAAGCAATTTTCTCATCTGTTAAATCGTCTAAAGGTTGGTCTTGTAGAATATCTTCATCTTTTTGCAATGAATCTAATGGGAGTGTTGAGTTATCTATTAAGGAAGGATTTTGAACCAGTTTCGAGGAGAGGGGATCCTCGAATTTATGATTAATTACTAGCTCTTCATCTGCTAATTTTTTTGGATCTAGTTGACTAGAATTCTCAGAATGCAAAGGTGGAGTTGTTTTATCTTGAGGTTTAGCAGGGGAGAGCACCGAGTTTGTGTCTTGAGTTAAGTCAGTCTGATGATCGATAGGATGTAAAATATTGAATGGTGGTGGTGATTGGATCGGTGATGATTGCCTTCTAACATCTGCTAATTTTTTTGGATCTAGTTCACTAGAATTCTCAGAGTTCAAAGGTGGAGTTGTTTTGCCTTGCGATTTAGTAGGGGAGAGCACCGAGTTTGTGTCTTGAGTTAAGTCAGTCTGATGATCGATAGGATGTAAAATATTGAGTGGTGGTAGTGATTGGATCCTAGAGGATTGTGTTTTTGTCTTATTTACAAAGATATATTTGCTCAATAAGCAGACAGACAGAAAAATCCCCCCGCCAAGAGCAAAAGAAGAATGCCCTAGATGAGGATGTAAGCAGACAGCTGTAGCTAAACTCCCGATAAATGTAATGATGCCTAAGGCAAAAAAAAGACAACTTCTTGTATTTATCGATTTTGATCTGGATGAATCAGAATTTAATGGATTAGCTAATAAATTAGTATTTTCATTGATTTTCATAAAGATAACTATGTCATTTGTTTTTTTTAACTTCTAGTAAATATATTAAATACAATTAGTGAAAAATTAGTATTTCACCCAACATAGGGTTTGTTCTTTTTAGGAAAGAAGAATGAAGAAAAAATAGATACTGTGCCATTTGCTTTTGAGAATTTCAAACTGTATTTTTTTTATTGGATTAAGGAATAGAGGTGAGAAATGCATAAAGTAGAAAAGTACAGTCAACAACTGGAAACAGCTTTAGAAGAGTATTAAAACGAGGTATATAGTTCTTTAATAATTAAAAAATAGAACTTTATGTATAAAAAACTCTCATATCTTTTTTTATGATAAGCCAGTCTATTATCTTTCTTTTAGTAAGTTTAAAGTTTTTTTGTTTTTTTACCTCTTGATTTGCCTGCCATTTTTCTATTCTTTCCTAATCTACAGATGAACATATCTTTTGCTATGGATCTCATGGTGTGATTTTAAAATTTGTATTTTTAGCGGAAAAAGATTTTTTTCAGGGGAGGAATAAGTTCTAGGTATTATGTATATACAAGTTTCTATTTAGTCTCGATATTCATTAGGATGATTTAAATCATTATAACGAAGTTGACCTGTCCATCCAAGTTTAGAGCGTAAAGTAGAAAAAAAGTCAGAGTGTGCAAGATGGACCATTTTAAATTTTCTTTTCGCACAACTCATACTCACTATCTCATGAGTGGCAAGTGGATGAGAAGAAAATCCATCACAAGTCACCTCAACTGGATTATAGGGACTTAGGTACTGGATCTCAATTTTATCAGATGGAAGAAGAACGATTGGACGATTAGAAATGGTATGGGGGTTGATGGGGGTAATTACAATTGCTTGTAAAACTGGTGTAAGGATAGGACCGCCAGCAGCTAAAGAGTAAGCAGTTGACCCATTGGGTGTCGAAATGATGATGCCATCTGCACAAAAAGTATTGAGATATTTTCCATCTACATGAATTGAAAGATCAACTAGAGAAGAATTGCGTGAGCGATGAATAACGATTTCATTAATCGCAAAAATCGCTTGTTTATCAGAGATCATCCCCTCCATAGTCAAGCGTTCTTGAATCGTGTAAGATCCATTAAGAAGTTGATCTAGGCTAGGGTAGAGATGAGATAAAGGCACATCTGCCATGAAACCAAGGTGTCCAAGATTGATTCCGAGGATAGGTGCATTAAGATAAGGAAAATGATGGATCATGCGTAAAATAGTCCCATCTCCACCAAGGGAAATTAAAAAATCAATTTTATTAGGTTCGATAGAGTGTAAAAAAGGAATATTTAACTGAGTGGCTTCTTCTTCACGTGCAATCACAGTGACCCTTCTATTTTGTAAATATTCAATGACTTTTTGTGTGATTTCAGAAGAGCCTCTCTTTTTCATGTTGGTGAAAAGAGCGATGATTTTATTAAAATCTCTCTTCATATCTTGAATCGCCTGTTTTTACTCTTTTTTAATTAATTTAATTATCTCTTTAGTAAAGAACGGAGGAAAAAATAGACTGAATTTCCATTTTTATAAAAAATTATCTATTCGAATATTGGAAAAATGGAAAATGAGCCATAACTTTTTGCAACATTTTTTCGGGAGTTAATCCAAGCTGGTTTAGTAAATCCTCATACCCCCCTTGTTCTACAAATATATCAGAAACTCCGAAATTTAAGATTTCAACTTGTCCAAAATCATGAGACATAAGAAAGTCGTTGACTTCGCTTCCGAGCCCCCCTTTAATTGAGTGCTCTTCAATAGTGACAATACGGTTATATTTAAGAAGTAAATCTGAAAAGAGGTTTTTATCAAATGGTTTTATGAAGATTGGATCAACTACTCCAGCTGATATTCCTCTTTCTTGAAGTAAATCACGTAGACATAACGCAGCTTCACATTGGTGGCCAAGAGCAATAATGAGAAGATCCTCTCCTTCAGCTAATACCTCTCCCTTTCCAAGCGGACGGTGACATATTGCATTCTCCGATTCTTCCGTTGGTAAGTTAGGATAGCGGATCACTGTCGGGCGTTTCCAGCTGAATGCAGATTCAAGTAGCTCTTTAAGAAGATGGCCATTTCTGGGTTGGCAGATCACTATATTAGGCATAGTACGTAAAAAGCCAATTTCATAAATACCATGATGAGTGGCTCCATCATTTGGAGAAAGTCCACCTCGGTCGACAGCAAACACAACTGGAATTTCTTGCAGACAAACATCTTGAAAAAGATTGTCTAGAGCCCTTTGAAAAAATGTTGCATAAATTGAACAGACAACATCAAGATCTCGATTCTTAGCTAGACCCCCTGAAAAGGTAACTGCATATCCTTCAGCAATTCCAACATCAAAAAATCTTTTTGGATATTTTTCCTGAAAAGAGACAAGACAAGAACCCAGAGACATTGCAGGAGTAATGACAACCAGTCGACTATTTTTTTTACCCATACTTAACATGTGTTTACCAAAGATGCTAGGAAATGTGAGCTTTTGAGATAAAGAAGGAAGAAATTGGCATGTTTTGGGATCAAAAGGTTTGACACCATGGTATAAAATAGGATTTTGTTCAGCTTGTTCAACTCCTTGTCCTTTTTTTGTCAGAATATGAATGACAATTGGCATATTTAGATTTTTTACTGCTTGAAAGATTCCAATGAGTTTTTTTACATCATGTCCATCGATTGGACCAATATATGAAAAGCCAAACTGTTCAAAGAAAGGAGCTGAGCTAACAATATTTTTCACTGATTCGGTAAGTTTGAGCCCTTGTTTAGCAAGAGAAGTCCCGCAAATAGGAATTTTTGATACAAAAGTTTCTAATTCGCGCGTCCATTTACTAGTTGTTGGGTTATTTAAAAGGCGACTCAATATATTCGTGATTCCACCTACATTTTTTGAAATCGACATTTTATTATCATTAAGAATCAAAATAAAGCGAGACAAGTTACGAGAAATATTATTTAAGGCTTCCAGGGAAAGACCGCATGTTAATGTCGCATCACCAATAATAGGAATCACATGATGATCTTTATCAAATAGATCTCGTGATTGAGCTATCCCAAGAGCAAGAGGGAGCGCAGTGCCTGCATGGCCAGCATAGAAATGATCATGAGGGGATTCTTTAGGATCAGAAAAACCACTCAATCCTTTGTATTGACGAATTCTATCAAAACGAGAGTCATTTCTTCCTGTGATTAATTTATGGGTATAAGTCTGGTGACTGACATCAAAAATCAATACATCACGAGGAGAATCAAAAACGTAATGAAGGGCAAGGGTGAACTCGACACTCCCTAAGTTCGAAGCAAGATGACCTCCTTTCACCGAAAGGACAGAAATAATTCGTTCCCGAATTTCTCCTGCAAGTGTTTTTAATTCGAGAATTGAGAAATGTTTAAGATCTTTAGGAGAGGAGATATTTCCAAGGTGAGTCAAAATGCCTCTTGAGGTTCAAAGGGTTTTTTAAGAGGTATCTCATCCTCATCGATTTCGATTTTCCCATCTCGTCTTTTAATTAAAATTTCAATACGTTCTTCAACCTCTGATAAACGTGAGCTGCATCCTATAATCAATTGATCAGCTTCTTCATAGAGTTTAAGTGACTCATCCAAAGGAACATTTCCAGAATTCATTCGTTCTAGAATGACTTCTAATCTTGCAAATGCTTTTTCGAAATTAAAAATTTGTTCATTCATCTTCTACCCTTAAAACCCTTTCACCGTTGCTAAATAAGGCTTTGACTTTTTGTCCAGGACTTAAATGTTTAGCTGATAATATAACTGAATCTTCATTTAAGGCCAAGATGATGGCATATCCTCTTTTTAATACATTTTTTGGATCTAAAGATTGTAGTTGTTTAACGATTTCTTTTAATCTATGTTTGTTTAATGCGATTTTATTTTTAATAGCTTGATTCAGTTGTTTGATTTTTTCACATAGATGATTCTGAGAAAGGATAAATTGATTTGTAGGTTTTAAGCCATTAATATCTTTTTTCTTTCCTTCTAGCATATAGCGCTTGCCGAGGAGCATGTGTTTAATTAATCTATCCAAGGAACTCTTAATCTCATCCAGCTTTTGTAAATTGCCTCCTATGAGCATGTAAGAAGTTGAGAACATCGGATGAGAGGTATATTTTTCAAGAGTCACTCGGGAGTGTTTGACTTGATGAAGAAGAGCACTTGTTAAATGGTTATGCATTTTTTTTAAAATTTGAAGATGATGCTGTTTTTCTACGCTCACAATTTCAGCAGCAGCTGAAGGAGTAGGCGCTCGTTTATCAGCAACAAAATCTGCAATCGAAATATCCGTTTCATGACCAATTGCTGAAATGACCGGAATTGTACTCTCAAATATTGCTTTAGCAACGATCTCTTCATTAAACGCCCATAAATCTTCGAGACTACCTCCTCCTCTCCCAACAATCATTACATCGCATAACTTGTATCTATTCATCTCTTCAATAGCATTTGCAATTTCAGCAGCAGCTGTATTACCCTGCACACGAATAGGATTCAGAATCAGATGAAACCCTGGATATCTTCGTGATAGGATATGAATGATATCACGGATGACAGCCCCTGTGGGACTAGTCACAACACCGATGCAATGAGGAAATTTTGGAATAGATTTTTTCTTCTCTTCACTAAACCATCCACGTGCACTAAGCTTTTTTTTCAGTGTTTCAAGTTTTAGTAGCAGTTCCCCTATCCCTTGGTATTCAATAGATTTTGCAATAATTTGATATTTTCCATGAGGAGGATAGACAGAAAGAGATCCTTTCAAAATGACATGGTCGCCTTCTTTCAGTAGACGAGTAATAGTATGTTCATTCCCTCGGAAAAGTACGACAGGGATTTTTGCACCAGTATCCTTGAGATCAAAATAGAGATGCCCACTTGCTTGAAGTTTATAATTACTTATTTCGCCCTGAACAGTGATATTTATAAACTTAGATTCGAGTTGATGTTTAATCGCTAAAGTTAATTCGGTAACGGTAATGAGAGTTGACAAACTGTTCATTTTGATGATAAACTATCAAAAATTTTTAATCTCAAATAAAGATAAAAATGGCGCAAACATCAGATGTCCATCGACCTATCATAATCACAGCTAATTGGAAGATGTATAAGACAATTGAAGAAGCAAAAACGTTTATTAAAACTCTAGCATCCCTTACCCAACAGAGTCAAGCGACCATTTACCTAGCTGTTCCTTTTACAATCATTCAAGCTGCTGTAAATTGTGCAAAAGAGCATAAGATTCCGATGATAGTTGGTGCACAGAATATGAATGATGCAAGTGAAGGAGCTTTTACTGGAGAAATTGCAGCTCGCATGCTTATAGAAGTAGGAGCTCAATTTGTTCTTCTTGGTCATTCAGAGAGACGTCTCTATTTTCATGAAAGCAATCTATTTATTAATCGTAAAATCAAACGTGCTTTGAAAGAATCTCTACAACCTGTTCTTTGTGTAGGTGAAACTCTTGACGAACGAGAAGCTGGGGAGACGGAAATGGTCATAAAAACCCAGTTACTTCAATCTCTTGAAGGGGTGAATCCAAAAGAATTATTGAAATTGATTATTGCCTATGAGCCAGTTTGGGCAATTGGGACAGGGAAGAATGCTGATCCTATAGAGGCTCAATTAGCGCATAAGTTGATACGGCAAGTGATTAGAGAAGAATGGGGAGAAGAAGTAGCAATGAATATGGTGATCCAATATGGTGGCTCAGTTAAGCCAGACAATGTGAGTGAGCTAATTCACCAACCTGATATTGATGGTTTACTTATTGGAGGAGCTTCTCTTTCTATTGATTCATTTATTAAAATTATTCATGGTGTAATACCGAAATGACTATCGTTTATTATTTATTTCTTTTTCTTTTTCTTTTTATTTCTTTGATTCTTTGTTGTGTGATTTTAGTTCAAGAAAGTAAAAGTTCTGGTCTTGGTGCTTCATTTGGAGGGGATGTAGGGGATTCTTTATTCGGAGCATCTACCCCTGAAGTGTTAAAAAAGATTACAGCTGGGCTTGCTATTTGTTTTCTTGGTGGATGTATTATTTTATCTTTATGGACTGGGGCAATAGGACGTGCAAAAGCACAGCAGAGAATAGGTACAGAGCTTATTGAGCCATGAAGCTACCTCTTTACTATTACAATCACCCTATTTTGCGGAAGCAATCTACTCCTGTTGGAAAAATTACAGATGATATTCGTCAGCTTTGCTTCGATATGATCGAATCAATGCTTGCTTATAAAGGGATTGGATTAGCTGCTCCACAAGTTGGTCATCTTTTGCGGATTTTTGTTTCCAATGTAGATTTTGAAGATGAGAAAGGAGAAATTCATCTAGGAGAGCCAGTAGTTTTTATTAATCCTATCCTTTCAAATCCAAGCGATGTTTTTGTAGAAAGAGAAGAAGGGTGTCTTTCCATTCCAGGATTGTATGAATTCGTGAAACGTCCTTCGAAGATTACTGTTGAAGCAAAGAATCTCGAGGGAAATTCTTTTAAGAAGGAGTGTTACGGTTATCATGCTCGAAATATTATGCATGAAAATGACCATCTTAATGGGACTCTTTTTATTGATCGAATTAAAGGGAAACGTCGTACTCTTATTGAACCAAAGCTGCTTGAGATTAAGCAAAAATATTTTCAAAAATAATTTTCTCATATAGAAACCTATTCACTTAGCTTATAGTGAAAACACTGGATATAAAATCTTTTGTATCATTCAGAAAACTAGAAACTTAGTTTACACAAAATTTTCTTGATAATAAAAATATTTTTACATGAATAAAAATCTGTTTATAATTATGTATTAATACTATTCTAAATTTTAATATTTGCATGGATTTAAGTTATAGTATTTTAAAAAAACTCAATGAAATTGGAATTGCTCTTTCAGAAGAGCATGATATTCCTCGTTTACATGAAAGAATTCTTCAGAATGCTAAAGAATTGACTCATGCTGATGGAGGAACGATTTACACTGTTCTTGAAGGAAAAAAGCTTCGATTTGAAACCATTTTATCTAATTCGCTTAAACTTCATCTTGGTGGAACTTCTTCTAATGCGATTACTTTTGAGGATATTCCTCTTTTTTTAGAGACAGGTCAACCCAATAATAATTTAATAGTTACCTACTCAGTAAACTATAAGCAGACGGTCAATATAGAAGATGCATATAAAAAAGGAGCAAATTTCTCTGGGACACGTGAATTTGATGCCCAGACTGGATATCTGACAAAAGCCGTTTTAACTATTCCGATGAAAAATTATGCGGAGGATGTAATTGCTGTTCTACAATTACTTAATCCCACGAATCCTATCGATGGAACAATTTCCTCTTTTTCTCAAGAGGATATTCAACTTGCAGAATCATTTGCTTCACAGGCAGCGATTGCTCTCAATAATCAGTTATTGATTCGTAATCTTCGTGAACTTTTTGAGGCTGTCATCCGTATGATGACTTCTGCTATTGATGAAATTTCTCCCTCAACTGGAAATCATGCCAAGCGTGTTCCTCTCATTACAGAACTTCTTGCTGAGGCAATCAATAGGACAAAAGAAGGTCCATTTAAAGAATTTTTGTTTAATCATAAACAACTTTATGAGTTAAAGATTGCTGCTTTATTACATGACTGTGGCAAAATTACTATTCCAACACACATCATCGAAAAAAGAAAAAAGCTAGAGAGTGTATATGATCGTTCAGAGATTATAGATGTGCGTTTCAAAGGACTAGAGATCAAAGAAGAAAATCATCTCCTAAAAAAAAAGCTTGATTGGTTGGCTAACTATCATCCAGACAGTCTTCGTGTTGCTGAAAGTTTTTTTGATTCTTTTGATCAAGCTTATCATCAAAAAATACTGAGTATAAAAGAGGATCAAAAATTCATTCATCGTTGTAATGATTCTACTGAGCCAGTCACATCAGAAACGATCAAAAATATCGATCGAATAGCCTCACTTTATTGGAACGAGAATGAACCTATTCTTACTTCTGAAGAAAGAGAAAATTTATTAATCCCAGAGGGAAATTTAACAGAAAAAGAGCAATCAATTATCAGAAATCATTCCTTAATGACTTATCGGATGCTTTCACAAATTCCATTTCCTAAAGAGTTATCTGCTGTACCTGAGATTGCTGCTTCTCATCATGAAAGAATGGATGGGAAAGGATACCCTCGTGGATTAAAAGGTCAGGATATCTTGATCCAGTCGAGGATTTTAGCTATTGCTGATGTCTTTGAATCGCTCTCTTCTCCTGATCGTCCCTATCGAAAACCAGCTACTATATCTGAGGTTTTGAAGACGATGAGTAGGATGGTTAAGGCAGGCTATTTAGACCCATCCTTATTTGATATTTTTATAAAAGACAAGGTTTATCTCAAATATGCCATCCATTACTTAATGCCTGAGCAAATTGATGTTTAATCATTCTATGTTTCAAGCTGACATAGCTATCGGTAAGATAGTTTAGGTGGTCGTTCTGGGTTGATTTTGAGAGAGATTAGATACCGATGATCAGCAACACGCTTTTCATAGATTAGGCGGAGGTCCCAGTGGTTAAATAGGGTTCTTCGAAATTCAACCTGATATTCTAGAAAATTTTTCTGTTTTTCTCTAAATAGCTCACCATTTTTTCCAATAAATGTTTGATGACCACGATTCCATCCATAACGGGAGTCTAATTGTGCAGTCCAATTAGGTGTAGGACGGATAAACATGCGAAACAGCAAAGTTTGTCGACGAAAGGAAAGAGGGGATTCAAGAAGTTCTTTTTCATTATGAGCACTTTCTAAGATAAAGTTATAAAAATCTGCTTTACGCCAATCAAATTTGCTATGGTAACAATAATCCAATCCAAAGGCTAGATGATGACTAACTGTCGCATCAATTCTACCAGAGAAAAAATCCACTTGATCGTTTAAAAAATTCCATCCCCCATCTAGAGTAAACAAAAGAGATTGAGAAGGCTGCCATTCGATATTTAGATATCCTTTAGGAATGGCTTTTCGATGGGTTTTTTGATCAATAAAAATATTTGCCCACGCATCTACTGTAAGAGGTTGAAATATTCCAGAAGATCCTTTGACAAAGATCTTGTTTTCGATCCCCATTTTTAAAAGATTGAGTTGATGATACCCATCATTGATGGTAAAGATAAAGTGGTCATTGTTAGAGACACTCGGTTGTGTAAGATAGGTATAATCAATATAAGGCTTAACAAGATGTTTCAATCTTTGATTAGATTTTGATAGACAAGAGTTGAAATGGATTCCAAATTTTCCAATCCCTTGTCCTGCTGAATTTCCAGACGGGGTGTTAGTATAGCCAATGCCAATAAAAGCCACTTCAGGTGTTGCAGTAATGGGTCCAAACAAAAAAGGACGGTAAGCATGAGGAGAAAAAGAGATTCTACCTGATTGGAAATTTTTCCCATGTACATCTTCACTAAATGCATAATTTAGATAACTAGCTTTAAAAATATTTTCGATGATAATTCCCGTATGGGGAATTTGAAAAGGATGCAGATAAAAACTAAAAGTCGGGAGTTCTTGGTTAACTGATTGGAAAGAATTAATACGCACATTACCAAATAGAGCGGCTATCCATAGATCTGTTTGTTTCTTCAATTCAAGCTGGGTGCGTCCTGCTGTAGGTAGTTCGAAATCTTGAATTTGGAAGTCAGATGCCATATTTGGATCACTCACATAATCATACATCCCATCAATACTCATTCCATAAAAGCTATCATGGTAGGTGCCTTGAAATTGATAACGATCCCGGTCATTTGGATCGTTGATCGCGATATCATGAACATAATAACTGCGAGTATAAAATTGTGTGGATTTAAATTTCTGATGATAACGCGTTTCAATACCGCCCCCTAATCCGTGACCAAAAAATTCATCGATTCGAGCTGTTCCCTGAAAATCTTTCCAGTTAAGAAAGTGATAAAGAAGACCAAGATAGGACCCCATGAACCCCCCCCAACCAAATTTCACAGCGAAAGGAGTATTTCGACAATTTTCTAAGTCAAAACAGATTTGCGGAAACCAAAATACGGGGATCTCTTCAATAGTAAACGTGATGTTTTTTGCTTCCATCACATGGTTTTTCGAAAGGGTAATCTTTGGTGAACGAATAGCTATATCTGGGTATTTTGCCTCAGATGTTGTGAGAAAACCATCTATGACTATTAGATGTCCGTCTTCGAAAAGTAAAATTTCGTTTCCTCCTAAATACCAAGGAGGCTGAGCTGTTTTACCATGAATGAGAAAACCAGTATGAGTGAGAAAGTCATAATAAAGAGAATCACCTACAAGAACCCATTCTTGGTAGTCAATTAAGAGGTTACCATGACATTCGATAGTAAACACAGGAGGATCAATATCAAGATTATGGGTATAGATGAAAGATTGTGCTTGGACTCGAAAATTAGGAGCAATAAGTACGCCTCCCTCCTTTGTGGATAGAACCCCATCCTCATAACATGGATGATTTAAATCGAGAATAATTTGAGGTTGATCTTTAGGAATTGATAAATCAAAAGCAGAATATTTATTCTTAGTTTTCGAATCATGAAAAGAGTCAGAAAGTCCTCCTAGAAGAGTGAGTGGAGAGACACAAAGAAAAATCAGATAAAAAAACCACATTAGAAAATATGTTGTATACAAAATCAGAGAGATTATTTTATGCAATACAATAATCTAAGATTTCATTTTGAATGAGTAAGAAACCATCTTATTATCAAAGAGGAGTGTATGCAGTTGATGCATTATTTGACCAGATATTACTCAGTTGTTCTGATCAATAATCCTGCAAGAGCATATTTATTTTTTGGGTTTCCATAAGCCATCGCATAAATAAGAGCTTCCAATCCAGCTTGATTTTGTCTTTGAGCAAGTGTTTCAAATGTTTCAACTAAAAAACGGGAAGTTTCTTCAGGAGTGAGTGCATGTTGATTTGGAAGAAAATTTTCATCATCTGATTCACGAAATTGAATCATTAACTGATCACCAAACGATTTTACCCAATTGATCAGTTGTTGTTGATAGGGTCCCTCTTGACCTAGTCTGTAAAGAGCAAGAGTGCAATAGTTACGTATGAGTGGCTCTCCCGCTTTTTGCTGCCCTTCTGATAGAAGGGCTATACTCTCTGGAGTTCCTGTATTTTCGAGTAGCATAGCAGCGAGAGGGATTAATTGAGTTTGTTTTTCATCAATGAGTTTTTTTACAATTTTTAGAAATTGATCATTTGGTAGTTCAATAGACTCCATAAGGACTTTTTCACGTAATGCAAGTGTCTGTTGGATCACTCCGGGGTACCCTTGAGTATTTTGATGATGGGAAGGAATTGTTTTCCAGGCTTTAAGTCCACGACCTGGTGAGGAAAAGGCTATGAATCCCAAATCCCTACTTCCTGGAATCAAAATCTCTGTAAGAGAAGTTTCTTCACGGAGTTGCAAGAGTGATAAGCTTGCATTAAGACGCACATCTCGATCCACATGAGAGGTCATATCATGTAGAACTTGTCTTCCCTCTTTGATTATGCCAAGTGATGTAATAGCAAATAGATCACCTAAACGTGCCATCTCTTCAATGAGTTTTAAAGCCTCACAATCACCTATTTCATAGAGAGCTACTGCAGCAGCAAGCCGTACCTCTTTTCGGTAACTTTGTAAGCAGTTTTTAAGCAAAGGAATGGATAGAGTATCTTGCAGTGCACCTAATGCAAGAAGACAGGCTTCTTGTTGAGCATGGTGAGTTTGTGAAGCAAGGTGGCGAATTTGAGGAAGAAAGTCATCGCGTCTCATTCTTGCAATAGCTAAAATTGCTTCAATACGTACTTCAATATTTGCATCTGAAAGTAGTTGTTTTAGATACTGATTCGCTTCTTTTCCATCTAAGTGAATAATAATTTGTGGAAAGAGGGATCGGACAAAATCAGGAATTTTTACCATCAGTGACTGCATGTGCATTAAAACGGAGGGATGATTTTTTTTGGCAAGTTGGTAGCACCCCTCAAGTTTTGTAAGAAGAAAAGGAGATGAAAGCGCTTCTAAAAGAAGCTCATCTGCTCGATCATCATTTTGTTTTCCTAAGTAACTTAAAGCGATAAGCTGAATTCGTGGCTCTTTAGCATGAATGCCTTTCTCAAGGATATGAAAAAGATCAGAAGAATTAGCGATCCCAGCACCAAACATGCACATCAATTGTGTTTCTAGGTCATCAGATTCAATGCCTTCTTCAAGCAGGCTTATGCCAGCTTGTTGTAAAAGAGCAAAATCATGTTCTCCATTTGCTTTTGCATATTTAAGATAGTTTTCAAAAGCTAATGCTGTTTTCCCTCGATGAAGAAGATAGAGCATTTGCCCAGACACCTCTATTGGATAGGAAGCAAATATGATTGAACTACAAAGATTTAAGATTGCGAATATAAAAGTAAGAATGATTTTTTTTTCTATTGTTAAATCGTCCAGTAATCTCATGAATGGATGGTTCATCTTTTGTTTTCATTAAAAATTGATGGCCAACTCTAAAAATACTTTTTGATTTCGTTCACGTCTAGGTGAATTTATATTTTTTTCATAATTTATTCTCTAATTCATCGTTTTGGAAAAATTCAAAGAAAAGTTTTTTACGATCCATTTTTACTGTCAACTATAAGCTGAAGTCGATATGAATCTTTAGGATTTTTATCAAGAAGTATTGAGATAGGGGTTTCTTTAACAGGCAGGAGGAGATAGAGAATATTTTTGATATTCAGGCAAATGGGATGATGCAGGTGCAGTTGAAAAATGGTGGCCATTTTTCACATAAATCTTGTATTCAATCTCTAAAATAGCCTTACTAGCATTTAAGCTACTAAGGATAGAGTAGGGGTGAAGTGCTTTTAGTTGTACCGTTTTTTGATAGATTTCTGTCAAAGTCTGGATCCTTTGTCGCTCTTGTGATTTGAAAATCACAAGGCGCACAAGGTGGCCAGATAGAGAACAGAAACTAAAAGCTCCTCCAGCAATTGCTAAAGGAACTGCAGCAGAGTTTAAAGGGGATCTATAATACAGAGAAGTAAGAGCCAAAATGGCTGAAACCATCAAGAAAACAGATGCGGGGATGATTATAGAAGTAAAGGTGGTTGCTACAGTTTTATCCTTAAGGGATTGACTCTTTTGAAGAATCAGTAGATGACAAATCTTTTTTATCTTTTCGCATTTGGTATTTAGACATATTGTGTTAATTTCTCTAATCTCTTTTCGCGTCTTACAAATTGCTCGTCCTTGTTTAATTGTGGCATAAATAGAGAAAGAAAAAATAGAAAATAAAATCATGATAGCAAAGATAAGAAGTGTAGCCTCACAATCATTTTGTCCTCTAACGGCGGCTCCTACACCTCGATGATAATAAGGAAAAAACAGAGGAGGCGAGACTAATTGATCAATCAGATTGAGAGCAATGAGACTTTCTAGATCACTATTCCTATCTTCTATCAGTTCTTTTTGCAATTTCCTATTTTCATGGAGTGTCGCGAGAACAAGTTTTGTAATCTTTTGTTTTTCTATTTCAAGAGCTTGTTCGTCTTCTAAACGACTTTCTTCTAAACAACTTGATGGAACTAAGTATGAGTCTTTTAAATAAAAAGAAAGTTGCGTTACAGGGTTTGATGACATAAAAATCTTTCACTCATTTCATAAACTATGAAAACCCCCTGATGATGGCTATTTTTTTGAAATATGTCTAGGATTTTTTTTGTGAAGAGTCGAGATAAATAAGGTGGCTAAACCTCCCATAAGAGGAATAATTTTTACTTTCCTGAATCCTGTATCTCTTAGTTGTCCTTCTAGTTCATTGCACGAGGCAAAATTCTCTATACTTTTAGAGAGATAGCGATAAGCATAAATATTTTTAGCTATACATTTACCTAAAAAAGGAAGGAAAAATTTCAAATAAATTTTATGTGCAAAACGTAAGAAAGGAGAACTTGGTCGAGTTAACTCTAAAATTGCAAAGCATCCTTCTGGTTTTAAAACACGAATGACCTCTTTAAAACATTGTGTAGGATTTTGCACATTACGGATACCATAAGCTATTGTCACAGCATCAACTGAATCTGTTTCTAGGGGAATATCTTGGGCATCTCCTTCAATAAGGCGATAACGTTTTTGGAATGCACTTCCTTTTTCTTTTGCAATTTCTAACATTTCAGGACAAAAGTCTAAGAGAATAGCTTGGCTATTTTGACTCTTTGCTAAAAAACCTAATCCAATTTCACCAGTTCCAGAACATAGATCCAGCAAAATATTTGCCTGAGTCACCGATTGAATTAATTTTCTATTCCACATTTTATGACAACCAAATGAGAAAATCGTATTTGCATAGTCATAATTTTTAGCAATACTGGCAAACATAGCCTGAATAGATTCAGGTTTGGATTTATGATACATCTTCTTTTAGTTTTTTAAACAGATCGAGCCCTTCAAGTTCTCTTTCTTTGAGTTGGTAATGGAAACTGTCATAATAATGATTAATAAGCAATTTGGGTAATTGTGTCTGGTGATAGGCCACCTCAACTAGATGTTGACGGTGGATCTTGCTCCATTCTAATGCTTGTCGAAGTTCTTTGCTATCAAAGAGTACTCCTTTTCTTATGGCAATGACTGCAAAGACAAAAGGTAAGCCTGTCATTTGATACCAAGCAGTTGCTAGATCAATTGTTTTATGATGAGGAATGGTTAAACGTTTAAGCGCATCATCTCCAATCATCAGGATTCCATCATAACTCTTACCTTTTATAAGAGGAAAAAACTGAGGGGTGACATTCCAAAAGTGACGGCATAGAATTTTTAATAAAATCACAGAAGTCGCACTCTGATGGGTCAAACCGATAGATCCTCCTTCTAATTTGCCTCGTAAATAGAGATTGACACTTAAAGATTCTTGATACGTTGCAATGCAAAGATCAGGAGCCAGTTGGTAAGAACCTTGTAAATATTCAATGGAACTAGTCAGAGCTGCTTCGATTTTTTCTGTACGTAAATAGTCATTTAAAATTGTGGGAATTCCATACTCAAAAGTGTGTGTTGTCTTCAGTACTCCCAATTTAAAAGGAAGATAAAAGGGCAGAGCATTGATATAACTCACTATTCCAAGATGCACCATTTACATAGAACCTGAATGAGTTAAAAGAGGAGTTCTTCCTGCTTTAAGAATTAAACTTGCCATTGTCTCTTTATTCATAATCAAATTCGAACCTCCAGCCATGGCAATGATTTTTTCCTCTGTATTTGTGGAAGAGAGATCATTTCCACCCCATCTGAGAATTTCTAACGCATCTTTTATTCCAATATAATTCCAAAGAATTTTTAGATGAGGGATATTATCTAAAAATAGACGAGAAACAGCATAGATTAGGGGAGTATTTTTATTTTTCAGTGCATTTTTTCTTTTTCCAAGTGCATTATTTTCTTCTCCAAATTTTAAGGGAATAAATGCACGAAAACCATTTGTATCATCTTGAAGATCACGCACTTTAGTTAAGTGAGTCACAATATGCTCATAGGTTTCAAGATGTCCAAAAAGCATAGTAATATTTGAGTGTAAACCAAGCAAGTGAGCTTGCTTATGAATTGCGAGATATTCATCGGAAGTGATTTTCCCTGGGGCAATCTTCTTTCTAATCTCCTCAACCAAAATTTCTGCTCCACCACCTGGAAGAGAGCCTAACCCCCAACTCATCATTTTTTTGAAGACTTCTTGAATAGAAATATGATGAAGTTTTGATAAAAAATCATATTCGACTGGAGTTAATGCTTTAATATGGAGATTAGGATCAAGTGTTTTGATCTGTTTAAATACCTCCTCATAATAATCCAAGTTACATTCGCGCCACAAACCTCCAACTATATGAATTTCTGTTAGCCCTTGATTGAGATTCATTTGAATTTTTTTTTGAATATCTGCAGGTGTAAGAAACCAGGCTTTTTTCCATCCTGGCTTTGCATAAAATGAACAAAGAGGACAATTAAGTTCACATAGATTTGTAGGATGGATATAGAGAGTCGAAGCAAAAGTGACAACATGACCTACTTTTTCTTCTCTTACCTTGTCTGCCATTGAGCGAATGCATTCCAGTTCATCAGGATGAGTTGTTTTTAGCAAAGAAAGTGCTTCTTCAGGAGTCAGACGTTCCTGATGACAGACTTTATCTAGAATACGATGTAGGGTTTGGTTATTTGTTTTTTTTACATACATCTTTTTCATTTTGACAGATAGAGCATGAACGACCATTTTTCTTATCTTCTTGAGGTCTACCACATCCTCGATTTAGCTTTGATTTGCCTGTGAAAAACAATCCAATTCCTAATCCAAATACTACACATCCCATTAAAATAATTGAAATCACTATTGTAAGAGAAAGAGAATTATTCATTTTTGGTTGGTTTTATTGACGATCTTTATTGAATAATCAATCCAAATTGGAGAGCTCCAAGCAATATGTTTATTTTCTTGAGTGACCCTTAAATAGTAAAAGACAAAAGGATTCTTCTCTTTTCCATCAAGAGTGATTTTATCTAATGGTTCCATATCATCGAATTGGTAATCATAATGATAGTCTTTTGGTTGAAAAGTATGCATCACTTTTCCATTACGAATAATTTCAATTAATTTAATCTTGTCAGTTCCAGCAACATAACCTGAAAGATGTCTATTGACCATTAAACCAGGTTTAAGATGACTGCTTAGCTCTGATCCCATAGGATGACCTGCTATGTAAAAACCTACAATTATGCGTGCTCCTGTTGTAGCATAGCAATTGCGTTTAGCTAAGGCCTCTAAGATCGATTCACGTGTATATTTTTCACAAATAATTGCTGTTAAACCTGGATTATACTGCAATTGTTCACTATGGTAGAATTCGCTATATATTCCACGATCATCTAATCCTCCTGCAACAAAGCCAAAACGCAAATTTTTCTTGAGTGCTTCAATAATAGAACCTTGAGGATTTGCCTCAACCTGACCTGTAATGGGATGAGTAGAAGCCATTTCTTCTGAGCTTCCCCATGCATTATAGATTTCCACAACCCGTTCAAAATCTTGGTTAAATTCTTTGAAATCAAAATGGTTCCCTTCTCCCATAGTAAAAGTAGGAATGGAAAGAATATCTTTTGTTGTGAAGGTTTTATAGATTTTTTCTAAAGAAGAATTTTTTAGCTCTTTTTGGCGTAAGATAGATTTATTATCTTTATAATAGAGAATTTCTCTTAACCCCTCTTTCCCAGGTTCTCCTCGATATTGAAACCCAGGAATCGCCACAAACCGGTCTTCTTCATTGAAATCCGCAATATTTTGACAAAGAGTCTTCCAAAGTTCATTAGATGTTTCGTCTACACTATCAAAAGAAGAAGTTGCAAAAAAATTAAAGGCTTTTTCATCACGGAAGTGACGGAGGCAATTTTCAATGTTTTCAGTAGAATCTACACGTTCTGATTCACCATGCAAGAGGCCCCAAAATAAATGATCACTATTTTCTGCAAAACACTTAATTGGTGGAGAGGTATAAATGTGATTATTATGGAGGTTTTTTAATTGAATCCTATATACACCAGCTTCATTAAAGTAAAGATTAGGAAGTGTAACAAACCCTGCTTCAGGGACAAAAAGTTTCCAGTTTAAATTTTCTCTTAAATGCTCGTAAGAAAGTTCAATAAGAGTTTCTGTAGGGGCAAAGTTAGTCAGATTTCCAAACTCATCTTCAAAACGAACAGTAATGTCAAAGCGTTTATTTTTAACGACAAAAGAAGGAGTAAGGATTTTAATCGTATGCAATTTATTTCCACGAATATCAATTGTAAAGATTTCTGGATCTTCATAATTTCCTTTTCCCTTAGGATCAATATAGAGGTAAAAAGGACGACGACGTTGAATTGTAAGCTGGCATTCATTCCCACAGTCGCTTGAATCCTTATGAGCTGTAGGAGGTGCGCCTATAAAGATTGTAAATTTCTGTCCAATTTTCATGCTTTTTGGGAGTACGCAAGTGAACTGTGGTACAATCATATTGGGATTTTCCACCTCTTCAAACTGAACAATTTGCCCATTTTCAAGCTCAAGATAGATGACATTAGCCTCTTCCTCTAGATTCACTGAGGGGACTTCCCAGTCAATATCTCGACCCTGACTCAAAATATCAAATTTCAATCGTGTCCCTTCAGGAAGAGAATTAGCCGTTGTATATTGAAATTTCCAAGTAGAGGTTTGCCCAGAACGGGCGATCTGTGGTTCAGAGTAGCAAATAGATCGACGCATAAGAGAAATAAATAATTAAAATTTAGAAAGGCTGAGCATATCTATGAGAGAGATTAATCTCAATTACATAGTGAAATTAAATTTCAAAAAATAATTTTTTTATTCAACAGCTTTGCAAGCTAGAGACATATCATGAGGAATAAGACAATCTATCGGTTTTTTCAATTTCATTTAGAGATGCCCTTTTAAGGCAGTGATCGCTTGATCTTGATGATCATAAACTTTAAAGTAGGAGAGAAATCCAGTAATATAAAGGACGTTTTCAATAGCTTTAGGAAGCGCAACAAGGAGAATACGTCGATTTTGTTTCTCGATTTTCTTATGACAGTGGACAAGAAGACGAATTCCAGCGCTAGAGATATAGCTTAGAGCAGAAAAATCCAAAATCACATTTTTCGTGCCCATTTCAATAGATTGAAGGATTTTTTTTTCAACTTCTTCAGAAGCACTGCTATCTAAACGTCCTTTTAAGACAAAAATCATCGCATTGTTTTCTTTTTTTTCAGTAATTTCCATGATCTAGTCTAAATTTTATCAGGAGATAGCGAAATGTTTAACAGATTGTCAAGTGTTATCTTTTATTTATGCAGACCATTTTTCTCATAGCATAATCAACAGAACTCTTTCAATTGGATTGATAGTAAGTTAGATCTTTAATCTTCGTGTATTTTTTTTCTAGCAGTGATTCGCACTTTTTCAACACTTTTATCTGAAGAATGCAAAATTTCAAGATCAAAGTTTTGGTAATGAATCTTTAAACCTTTTTGTGGAATTGCTCCTACTTTATGGAAAATATACCCCCCAATTGTATCGTAATCTCCTTCTTGAGGAAGATGAATATTAAAATTTTCTTCTATATCTAAAATTGTCATCCTCCCATCAACAATCCAGCTTTTTCCTCCCGATTCAGTTGTATAGTTAGCTTCTTCACTAGTATCATATTCATCTGCAATTTCTCCAACGATCTCTTCTAAAATATCCTCTATTGTAACTACACCTTCTGTTCCACCATATTCATCAACGACAATTGCCATATGCATTTGTTTGGCACGAAATTCTTGAAGGAGCTGTGAGGCCTTTTTTGTTTCGGGTGTATAAAAGACATTTTTTATGATTGAATCGATAGGGGATGCAATAAGAGAGGTTTTATCTCTGTCTTCAAGAGAATTCATATAGATTTCAAGAATGTCTTTAAACATTAATACCCCAATCATATTATCAATCGTTCCTTTATATACTGGAATTCGGCTATAACCCTCATTGATAAAGGATTGAGCTGCAAGCCGGATAGGTGTTTCAGCAGCTAGGCTACATAAATCGACTCTTGGTACCATAATTTCACGTACGATACGATCTTTAAATTTTATTACTGATTCAATCAGTTTTTTATCTGATCGATTAAGTTTTCCTTTTAAGCCTTTTTTTCTTAACACCTCCACAACTGTTTCTTTCATTTCTTCAACTTGATTCCCTAATTGTGCTTTTTCTTTTGCACGAGCTGAATACCATGCAAATTTTACAAATAAAAAGGAAAAAGGCAGTGAAAGAAAGAGAAAAAAAGAGGCAAATGGCATAGAAAAAGATAAAGCATAATCAGCAGCTCGTATACTCCATAGGCGAGGAAAAAACTCTCCGAATAATGAAATTCCTAATAAAAGGACTAGTAAAATGATAATGATTTGCCAAATAGAAAGAGAAAAAAGGAACAACGCATAAACTATTGTGAAAACAAATCCAAGAAAAGCGAAATTTTTTCCAAGTATCGTAGAAAAAATAAGGAGTTCAAAAGGAGGATCGTTAAAAATAAAAAGGTGAGAGGGATAATAAAAAAAACATTTACGATGTTGCTTAATCACATTTAAGGAAGAAATCTCTCCCAAATGCATGAAAGCATAAGAAACTGTGGTTAAAAAAAAGACCCCAACTAGAAAGAAAG
The DNA here is from genome assembly GCA_041395025.1 of Chlamydiales bacterium. Classification (NCBI taxonomy): domain Bacteria; kingdom Pseudomonadati; phylum Chlamydiota; class Chlamydiia; order Chlamydiales; species Chlamydiales bacterium. The sequence goes on along the minus strand of JAWLBH010000001.1, from coordinate 255,584 downwards.
AGGCAATAAGAATAGTATGAGTTAACATGGATTTTTAATTATAATAAAGAAAAAATATTCCTTTGATTAGCTGCATGAATTTTCAAAAATTATCTCATATTTATACATGTGTATTTTTGATGTTTACCCCTTTAAGAGGATTTGATTACGAATAAGAAATGTCATTAATTTTTGCTCAGCCTTGCGCATTTTTGCTCTATCGTGTTCTCCAATATCATTATAACCAATAAGATGCAAAAGCCCATGCACAAGATAAAGGGTGATTTCATGGTAGTAGTTTTGATCTTTGCTATTTTTTTTTAGTATATATTCAATCCCTGTTCGAGGACAAATAAAAATTTCACCTAGAACATGTGATCCTAAAAATTGATGCTGATCTATTGGAAAAGAAATACAATCTGTCGGAGAGGGGTCTCGGAAAAATTTCTTGTGGAGTTCCACAATCATTTTAGTTGTCACAAAATGGACAGACACTTCATCTGTAGAATATTTTTCTTTTACTAAGACCTGACTCACAATCGGCTGAACCGAGTCAGGATCAATAGAAAGATCAGATTGTTCATCAAAAACAAAGACTTTCATGCACTTATTTCACTTGAATTTGATTTTTGAAATTTATATTCAAGTTTTTAAGAGAGTTAGATTTCAATAGATGGCGTTTTAGGAAGACCTGTAACTATTTTATTCTTTTCTTGATCCCAACGACCCAGTTTCTTTAAAACTTCAATGCGCTCAAAACGTTTAAGTACATTGCGCTTTTGACCAGTTTTTGTAGATTTTCCGTAACTTTTATGACGAGACATTATTTAACCTTTCTTGACTTTAGCAATAAATACTCCTTCCATCAAAACAGCATTTTCATGCTCTTTAAATCCTTTAGAAAGATGATCTTTTTTTGATCCTGTTTTTGGAAAAGGATGTTTTGTTTTATAGGGGGATCGACCCCGACGTTCTGCTTTTTTCCCAACACGAGTCATTTTATAACCTCACAAATGAAAAAGCATTTTACTGTCTTAATACAAAAGCTTCAAGATAAAATCTCAGGTAGATTGACTGAGTCCGAGGTGATGACTCCACAGGAGATAATATATTTGAATGCATCTTCAATCTTCATATCAAGATAAACTACTTCATCTTCTTTATACATCATTAAAAAACCTGATGTCGGATTCGGGGTCGTTGGAACAAACACAGTAATTAAAGGAATTCCCATCGTTTTCTCACAGATTCCAGGGGCTGGACTACTCACAAGACCAATAGAGTAAGCTCCATTTGTTGGAAAAGGAACCATGACAACTTGCTTAAAAGAACGAGAAGAAGAGCCGAAAATAGTTTTTATGACCTGTTGAGTGGCTTTATAAATTGTTTTAATAATAGGAATTCTATGTAGGATATAATCATAGACTGAAAGTAGAGATTTAAACACGACAATACGTGCTAGAAAACCAAGAAGAATGGTGAAGAAACAGATTCCAAAAAGCAAAATAATCCGGAGGATAATGTGAATTAATGTTTGATATTGTTGGAAAAAAGGGATAGCGATTAAAAAATGTTCAATTAACCCAACGAAAGGTCGAGTAAGAATATTAATAATGAATCCTAATAAAAGGACTGTCACGGCAAGGGGAAGAAGGATAATAAGACCAGTAATAAAATATTTTTTCATTTAAATAAAAATCTCCAAGGAAGAAGGGCATCTTGTCCAGCATAATCAATACCGACACGCGGTTTTGCTATAATTGTTTTAGAGGGTTTACCTTTTTCAATCCAGATGGTTTCTTCAAGTAAAGAGTAGCCGTTGAGATTTTTATCAATTCCAAGAGCTTGGGCAACTCTTCCTGGACCATTCACAAATGTCTTATCAATTTTCTTTTTTTGTCGTCTTTGTAGCATCGTATTGATGCCAATAAGAGGAGTAATTGCACGGATTAAAATAGCATGTGGAAGACCTTGATGATTAGTCACAATATTCAGCATACTATGAATTCCATAGCATAGGTATACATAAATGACTCCACCTTCTTGAAACATCACTTGGTTGCGTTTTGTGAGTCGATTTTTATAGGCATGAGAAGCCCGGTCTTCTGGCCCACGGTAAGCTTCTGTTTCAATAATTTTTCCTCCAGTTAATAGACCTTCTATTGAAGTAAAAAGAAGACAACCGAGTAGTTCTTGGCTAATCTTGACAACATTATCACGTAAATAGAAATTAAGAGGGAGTTTCATATTTGATGCGTTTCCATTCGATATCTTGCCTGATCAAGTTCACTTTTATCACTTTAAGATGAATAACCTCACCTATTTTCAGAGTACATTTTTCATGAATGAATCCTTCTAAAAGGAGTTCAGCTACTTCAAACCCAAATCCAAAAGACTTAACAATCACGACAATAGCTTGATAAATTTTATCTGGATTGTCTTTTTGGATCTTTTCAAGGAATCGCATTTTCTTTAACAGAATAATGGTATTTTCAGCTCTGTTTGCAAGCCGTTCCTTTTCTGAAGATGTTTTGGCAATCTTTTCATAGTTTGCTTCTGGATCTATCTTTTCAAATAGAAGACGATGGACAACAAGGTCAATATATCGGCGGATCGGGCTTGTAAAATGTGTATAATGTTCAAGTCCTAGTCCGTAATGACCAATGTTATCTAATGAATAACTAGCCATTTTCATAGTGCGAATAAACTGTATTGCAAGAAATTGACCCACAGGACTTGTCCCTATCTGATCAAATAGGGATTGAATTTCTTTCCCATCAGGTTGTTCAGAAATGCAAAAACCAAGTTGTTTTGCAATGAAGGAAAAATCTTTCATATTTTCTGGATTGGGTTCTTCATGAATTCGATAGGTAAGGGGTTTTCCCTCTTGATGCAAATGAGTGGCTACGATTTCATTGGTTTTGAGCATAAATTCTTCAACCAGCTGATGGGTTACATCATAATCCACTATTTCAATCTTGGTCGGCATCCCCTTATTATTCACTTGGATGGCTGTATCAGGCAAAGCAAAGTCTATACTTCCTCTACTCAATCGCAATGTTTTCAGATGACTATGTAAATCCCTCATTAACTGCAATTCTCTAAAGAAAGGATTTTGTCTTTTCCCTTCTAGCACTTCTTTTGCCTCTTTGTAAGTAAAACGATGTTTACTCTCTATAACACTGCGTGTAATCCGATAACTTTTTAGCTCTCCTATAGGATTAAACTCCATCAAAACTGAGACGGCTAGTCGATTGACTTTAGGTTTAAGGCTACAAAGATGGCTTGAAAGTTCATATGGAAGCATCGGGAGAACTTTTTCAGGAAAATAGACAGAGCTACATCTTTTTCCTGCTTCTTGATCTAAGCAGGTGCCCGATTTAACATAGTAAGAGACATCAGCAATATGGACGCCTAATTGATACTCTCCTTCTTTGTTTTTTGTGATTGAAAGTGCATCATCAAAGTCTTTTGCTCCATCAGGATCAATAGTAAACGCATCGAGTTTTCTTAAGTCCTCGCGTTCTAAGATCTGTTCATCAGTCACATTTTTCCCATAACCTCTTGCTTCTTCTAAAGCCTCAAGAGGGAATGTATCTTCTAATTCAAAATCCTTAATAATACTTTGAATGTCACATGAAGGATCGGAAATATGACCAAGATAAGCGGATATTTCTCCCACATTGTCTTTTGATCCTTTCCCCCACACAAGGACATGAATCATGATCCGATCACCTACTTTTAAATCATGTGCTTTAGAAGGTAAAATCCGCATACGTTCCCTTTCTCCTAACAAGGGAATATAGGCATAAATTTTTTCTTTTTGTCTAATCGAGATAATAACCCCAGAGAGGTAGGTACGTCCTCGTTTCAAGATTTTTACTATTGCACCTTCTGGACCTTTTTCTGAAAAAGACTGTGTATAAACACGTATTTTCACAATATCTCCATCGACCGCTCCTTTCATTGCAGAGCGTGGAATAAAAATGTCATTAGGAGATTGAGAACGATCATCAGGAATTAAAAACCCAAATCCTTTTGGATGAACACGAATCGTTCCAATCAAAATAGAAGATTTTTTTTTCATAGGCAAAATTCTAACAAAAATGTTCTTTTAAATTTGTGTATTTTTTAATCACTAGTATAATTAAGACCATTATGGATCAGATAGCAACAAGTTCCAATACACTCGCCGGATCTTCTAATATGTTTTTGAGTAAGTTCTCTAAAACTAAAATGGATTACATTACATGGATTGTTTTAGGAATTTTAGGGTTATTGATGGTGGTAACTGGAGCTTGTTTAATGGGCTGGATTGGAACAATTCCTGCACGAATGTATGGATTTTTCTTTTTAATTGCAGGAATTGCTGCTGCTATTTATTCGACCATGATGATTTATCGATTAAAGTCTTCTTAAATTTTTTTTAAAAATTGAAAAAAGTTTAAAAAAATACTTTATCTATTGTCAAATTAGATTTTTAGGTTCTCAAGATATATATTTTTTCAATTTTTAAATCTTTATAATTAATTAACACTTATTTAATATAATGATACCAAATCAAGTAATATGATTTTTATCAATTTAGGCCATAGGCATGAGTGATCCAAAAGTAGGAGGGATTTTTCTAAAAGACTTAGGGAAAATCTCTTCATTTCAACAACAGATAGACAAAATTGATGAGGATTGCATCCAATCTAAAAAGGTCAATACTAAAGAATGGAGAGTTACCACTTTGGTTCTTGGCCTCTTGACACTGATTACTGCAGCAGGAGGAGGTTTTTTAATTTCAGGAGCTGCTGGAATTTTAGTTGGTGGGCTTTACGCAGGATTGCCTTTTTTACTTGGATCTGTCTGCTTAATTATCATGATTATCCATCAAACTAAAAAATACTACGAAGCGAATTGCCAGTCCGATAAAATTCGCTTGTCTAAGCTAAACGAGGTGATTTTAAACGAAGAAATTCTCGAAGCTATGTTAGAAGCAGACCCGATGAAATCGAGACATTTTACGAGTATTATTCGTCAAATATCTACTAAAGAAAATTTCCAAGATTTTGTAGATAAAGCATATAAAAAAATACAAACACATGAAAGTGTAGCTAATAGTCTAAGCATAGGATTATCCGACCAAAATCAGCAAAATGTGATTAGAGCGATTGCAGATGGAGTTTTAAAGCATTCCTTGTTTCTTAGCGAAAACCTCCCAGCAGAAGAAAATAATCAAGGTCCAAATGAGAATAGAAATATTCAAAGGCAAATGATCAATTTTAACCTGTCTTCTGGGTTGATTCCTTTTGAACAACAACATTATTTTCTTGAAAGAGCGTCACAAGATGCAGTAGGTGAGATCTTAACCAAAATGGACAAAGAATGTTATGCTGAACATATCGAACGACTCGACATCTCATCTCGATTGCTGATGAGTTTTATCGCAAATGATAAATTTTTAGAATATAAAGAGACTCAACTGAATGCACATCAAGGCGACAAGGTTACTAAATTAATTGAAAAGGTGATTGAAGAATTTAAGGATACAAAATATGAAGATTTAGTAGCTTATTTTAAAAAATTTGATTTGCTAGACTTTAAGCATTTTCAATACGTTGCTGAAACAATCATTTCTTATTTTTCGAGAAAAGAAAAAAGTTTACCACTAATTAATCTAAAGGCTGAAGAGGCTCAAATATCGGATGCCACAACAGTTGCTCAGCTATCTGGTCCAGTGGCTTCATCGTTTAATCAAAATACTCCTCAACAGATTTTAGAGATATTGTCTAAATCTTTACAATTAAGAAGGCAACATGCTGTTGAAGATGAGCAAGGTATAGGTAGAAAAAACCTTAATAAAGTAAAAAAATTTGTAGACGAAGCTGATAATAACAGCTTTATTGAGACGGAATGTTTTTTGTATTTGCTCGGACATATTTCGAAAAAATATGCTGAAGAATTGATTGAAAATGTCAGTGATTGGGCTCACATACCAATCTTTATTGGAGCTCTTATGTATAAAGATGAAAAGGTACTTGATCTGCTAGCTATTAATGCGAATCGACTTTCAACTAGTCAACTAGAGAAATTATTTGAATATAACATTCAAGAAGATACAAAAATTAAGTATTTTAAATCTTTAAGTTTAAATAAAGCGATAGATTTGATGATTGACTTGCAAATAAGCACTCGTGAGAGTGGCATCTGGGTTTATCAACCTGAGGCCTTAGCTAGAGCTTGCGTTCAAGTCAACAGCTATGATGCAAACAATTTTTCGCTCATGTTTGGTCAGATGAATTTTAATCAAAAAAAGAAATTTTTTGATGCTCTCATTGAAATTAGGCACAAACTCAATAGTGACCTACTTAAACTAGAGGAAACGATGATGAATTCAACTCTCCAACGTACACTATTGTTGGATGAAGAGAAGATCGATTTTACAAAAGATGAGAAAGAAGAGATATCACATCAGAATTTTGATAAAACAGCCTTTTTAAAAAAGAAAAAGGAGGGATTCTTAAAGAAGATCGAAATTGTTTTATTTAATTTTAAATTCGAATTCATCCAATCACTTTACCTTCGAGATAACATTAACCAAGAAGAGGCAGCGCTTATAAAAGAGATTGTTAAAGATGACTATAAAATGTTATCCCAAATATTATTAAGAAATATCGATAAGGACACCCGGATTAGCCTTTTTTTCCAGAAGGCTCTAGTGAAAACGTGTTGGACATCCTTTGAGGGAGGATATAGAGAATGTTTTATTGAAACATTGTTTCAGAGCTTATTCCCTCCAAACGACGATAACAGTATTTCTATGATGAAAAAAGAGGCATTGGATCTCATTCTTTTAAGTTCTGATAATGATATGATGCATTGGTTCACGAATCAGATATTAGAAAGTTTGGCTCAAAATTTTTTGAATAAACACCGAAAGGACCCATATAAAGATTTTGTAACATTTTTTGCTTTTAAAAATGCTGGTCTTGAGGACCAAGCTACATTGAAATTTGCATCCTGTATGGCTAACGAAATTGCGAAAGCATCAAACAATTTTGTATCCACGAACACTTTATTGGAAAAATTCGGTGAATGTTTCGATAAAAAATAAAAGATAAGAACTACACTAGGTCTTGCGTGATTCCATGTCAATTGTCACTGAGTGGTTTTCTACTTACAGTTTTTTTATTTTCAAAGATCTGTTAATCTAGCTGGATGACACATTATCATCCTCAACTGATTGAAAAAAAATGGCAGCGTTTTTGGAAAGATCACCAGTCTTTTAAAGCTTCTGAAGATCCCAGAAAGAAAAAATACTATGTTCTCGATATGTTTCCCTATCCTTCAGGTGCGGGTCTTCATGTAGGGCATTTAATTGGCTATACAGCTACTGATATTCTTGCACGTTATAAACGGAGTCAGGGATTTTCTGTTCTCCATCCTATGGGATGGGATAGTTTTGGCTTACCTGCTGAGCAATATGCAATTTCTACTGGAACTCATCCAGCTGAAACAACAAATACGAATATTAGCAATTTTAAAAAGCAACTTGATTCAATTGGATATGGATACGATTGGGAGAGAGAAGTTCGGACGAGTGATAAAAAGTATTACAAATGGACTCAATGGATTTTTACTCAACTCTATGAAAAGGGATTAGCTTATCAAGCTGAGCTATTAGTCAATTGGTGTCCTGCTCTTGGAACAGTGTTAGCCAACGAAGAGGTCGAGCATGGATATGCAAAAGAAGGTGGTTATCCAATTGAACGCAAGCCACTTAAGCAATGGGTGCTAAAAATTACAAGCTATGCTGATCGATTGCTGGAGGATTTAGAAGGAGTAGATTGGCCAGAAGGGCTTAAACGTCTTCAACGCAATTGGATTGGAAGAAGTGAAGGAGCAATAATTAATTTTTTAATTGAGGGGAGAGAGGAGCCATTAGCTATCTTTACGACCTGTCCACACACAATTTTTGGAGTCACTTACCTTGTCCTATCTCCTGAACATCCTCTTGTGAAAGAAGTGACAACTCCTGAGTACCAAGCTGCTGTTGAGCAATACAAACAGCTTACTGCGGGAAAAAGTGATTTAGAACGCACTGAACTGACAAAAACTAAAACAGGAGTATTTACAGGAGGATATGCACGTCATCCCATGACAAATGTAAAGTTACCTATCTGGATTGCTGATTATGTGTTGATTGGTTATGGAACGGGAGCCATTATGGCAGTACCAGCTCATGATGAGCGTGACGAAGAGTTTGCCATAAAATTTGGATTGCCGATCAAGCGAGTGATTAATGAAGACAATCGGATGGTAGAAAGTGGACATCTCAATGGGATGTCTACAGAAGAAGGATTAAAAGCAATTACTGTTCAATTAGAAAAAGAGGGAATGGGTCGATGTGCAATCAATTATAAGATGCGTGATTGGCTCTTTTCTCGTCAGCGGTATTGGGGAGAGCCACTTCCGATTTTACATTTTTCAGATGGGACTATGCGAACTCTTACTTTAGATGAGTTACCTCTTGAGCCTCCTCAAATTGTAGATTATAAACCGACTGCTTTGGGACAAAGTCCTTTGGCCAAAAAGCAAGATTGGGTGTCTATCATTGATCCAAAAACAGGAAAAAATGCGCTTCGAGAAACAGATACCATGCCTCAATGGGCTGGCTCGTGTTGGTATTATCTTCGTTTTTGTGACCCACATAATGAGTCTCTTGCATGGGATCCTGAAAAGGAAAAATATTGGATGCCAGTCGATATGTATGTAGGAGGGGCTGAACATGCAGTGCTCCATCTTTTATACGCCCGTTTTTGGCATAAGGTTTTGTATGACTGTGGCCTTGTCACAACATTAGAACCTTTTCAGCGATTAATGAATCAAGGGCTTGTGGTTGCACGGGCTTATCAAAACAAATCTGGTATATATCTCTCTGAAAATGAAGTTTTTGAAAAAAATGGCCAATATTTTCATCAAAAGACAAAAGAACGACTACAGAGTCAGATTGAAAAGATGTCTAAGTCTAAGCTTAATGGAATCTCGCCGGATACAATTATTGAAGAATTTGGAGCGGATGCGATGCGTCTGTATTCTATGTTTATGGGGCCGATTGATAAAGAAAAAGTTTGGAATACGAGTGGAATCAGTGGATGTCGCCGTTTTTTGAATCGTTTTTTTGAGATGGTTGTTTCATCAAAAGTGACTGAAGAGTCAGATAAACTAGGGATACAATTGGCTCATCAACTTGTTGCAGAAGTCACAGAAGATATTGAAAATCTTCTATTTAATACTGCGATTGCCAAGATGATGTCATTTTTAAATGCATTTATAAAACTCTCTACATATCCTAAAGAGGCAGTGAAACTAGCCATTCAGGTTTTGGCTCCCTTTGCGCCTCATATTGCAGAAGAATTATGGGCCTACCTAGGAGAAAAAAGCTCGATTTTGGATGTACCTTGGCCAAAAGCAAGGTTGCACTATTTGGTGAAAGAGTCTGTCACTTATATTATCCAAGTGAATGGAAAGTTACGTGGGCGTTTTGATTTACCAAAAGATGAGGAGCAAGAAACGATTATTGCACTTGCTCAGAAAGATTTAAAGATTGCAAAATACCTAAAAGGCCATCTTGAGAAAGTAATTTTTGTTCCAAAAAAATTAGTGAATTTTGTGATTAGATGATTTTTTTATATAATTTAGGTATTCATTTTTTTGCTTGCTTTAGAGTGTTAAGTCAATGGAGAAAATATCGCGGTCTAGTTAAGGCCAAGTTAGGTCAAGGATTCCCTGAGATTAAAAAAGGGAATAGGGTAGTTGTATGGGTGCATGCCGTCTCAATGGGAGAGACCAAAGCCATTGCTCCTCTTATTGAGAAGATGAAATCGCTGACAGAGCCTCCGCTTATCATTCTTTCAACTGCAACACAAAGTGGTCATGAAGAGGGAAAAAAGGGAATGGCGGATTATAAAGTCTATCTTCCTTTTGATTTTCCCTATATTATCCGACCGATTATTCGTCGTCTTTCTCCTGATCTTGTGATTTTGACTGAAACAGATTTTTGGTACCATTTTCAGGATGCTGCAAAAAAATCAGGAGCCACCCTTGTAGTGGTGAATGCAAAATTATCCCAACGCTCTTTTGCTCGTTATCAAAAATTTCCTTTTTTAATTCGCTACTTGCTTCATCCTATTGATTATTTTTATGTTCAAGGCGCTCTATATCAGGAACGCATTCATAATCTTGGAATTCCTTTAGATAAAATGTCTATCACAGGGAATATTAAACTGGATGTTTCAACAAAAACTATTCCAACCATTAATCGTAAAAATCTTGGATTAAATAGTCACTTTGTCATCACACTAGGCTCTACTCATCCTCCTGAAGAAGAGATCTGGATTCGCGCCTTAAAAAAACTGTGGCAAGATTATCCTGAGTTAAAGGTATTGATTGCTCCTCGTCATCCTGAACGATTTGAGGTGGTCGCCCATTTATTAAAAAAAGAATCGCTCAATTATACTTCTTGGAGTGAACAAGGAACACTCGATTGTCACAATATTTTACTTATCGATGCCATGGGAATTCTCAATGCCTTCTATCAGATTTCTGATCTTGCTTTTGTAGGAGGAAGTTTTACTCCTGCTATTGGAGGGCATAATATTTTAGAACCTTGTTTTTATGGAAAACCTGTCCTTTTCGGACCTCATATGGATTCTCAACCTGATTTAGTTGAACTCATGCTCTCTTATAGTGCTGGGATCCAGATTACTCCTAAGGATATTTATCCTACTCTTAGGAAATTAATTTCTAACCCAACTCTTTGTCATAAAATCGGCGAAAATGGTCTTCATTTGCTCCATCAATCGCGTGGTGCAATGGATAAAACATTTAATGCACTTCGTCCCTTGATTGAAAAAAGGAATTCATGATAAAGTTTTTTCCTTACCGCGGGATGGAGCAGTGGTTAGCTCGTTGGGCTCATAACCCAAAGGTCGAAGGTTCGAATCCTTCTCCCGCTAATCCTTTATAGATCTTATTTTTAAGGCAGTAAGTCCACTTCATGGCGGCATAGCTCAGTTGGTTAGAGCAACGGAATCATAATCCGTGGGTCGTTGGTTCAAGTCCGACTGCCGCTATTTCTTTACAAGTAACAGCCAGCAGCTTCTTGAGTGGTCAATTCAGCATTAATGAGAATTGAAGTTATAGAATGTCTTCAGACATTTGAGTCAAAATGTTAAAAAGAAGGCAACTCGCTTGAGTGGGAATAACAAAAACAAATTCTTGGAGTCCCTTTTGATGATAAACTCGATACCTGCCTGGCTTGATTTCGAGAAGAATCAAGCGAACTCTTTGCTCAGTTGTAAATCATTTTAGATTAATCATGAATTTGTTTTACTATTTTTCTTAATTCAAATATAATGTAATAACGTTATTTTAAATTTCTTCACTAAGATTCAGTATACTATGAGCCAAGTTTCAATTCTCTGTGGTTTTCCATTTTGTCAATCTACTCAGGGTAAAGAGACCAATCTTTCTATCAAGATTAGGGTTATAGCCATAGCTTTAGGGATTATTGCAGCTATCGCAGGTATCCTGAGTGTGTTTGGGTTAGGTCATCTTGGCGCTGCAGCAGGGGGGGCAGTATTGTCTGTTGGAACTCTTATAGCATTAGTAGGAGCTTCGATAAAATGTATAAAAACCTCAAGATCCCAAACCATATACACTCATTGATAGTAGTAAACCCCTGTTAGAGCCTAGATCTGTTGAAGAAGTGCCAGTTCAGTCTCTCGAACTTGATAAGAATAGTCTTAAAAAACCTCAAGGTCCCAAACCATATACACTCATTGGTGGTAAACCGCTAGTAGTGCCTAGACTTATACTTCAAGAAGTGCCAGAAAAGACTTGCATTGAATTTCTCAAATTAGATGAGGAAAGTGTTGTGTGGATTGGTACAGAAAAAAAAGAAATCATAATAGGAGAATGTGTTGGCTGTGGAGGCTCTAAGCGAGCTATGAAAATATCAGAGGATGAAGTCTTAATGCTGCCAAATAAGAAGGTTACATTCCCTACCTGGCGAAGTATGGTAGATGAAGAAGTGCAGATATCTAATAGACTGACTGAACTCGGTATTCTGACTGTTGGATCTAAATGGGTTGATATCTTCTTAAGCAAAGACTCAAATTACCCCTTACCAGCCTATAGTTGCCCTTCATTTAAGAGTCTCACGAAAACAGGTAGGTATGTTATTGATAGAAAAAACTCAAAAAGCTCTTGTTGGAAAAATAGATCCTATTTCCAAGACAATAAGGATCGGTTTGCTATCGAAAGTTGGCTTCCCATCATTAAACCTTTATTACAAGACATGCGGGTTCTTGCCAAAAACAATTGCCTGTTTTATCAAGATGCTCTGAATCTTGTTATCATAAAGAGTGAACAGGGATATATTGCTCGCTATTTTGGCTTTGACTTTTCGAGCAATTACAAAGCTTGTGAAAGAGTATATGGGTTAAGAGAAGATGATACGACGGATGAAATGGTGACATGGCTAGGTGGTGCCTTAGAATACATATTTTGGGAACAGTACGATTTTGATACAAAAAAAGAAAATGGTACTTTAAGTGAAGAATACAGCAACTTAATTAAAAAATTTAAAAATGAGTGCCCTCGAATTCTACAAGAAATGCAAAAATAGCCATCTCTTATTAACTGACCATATATTTTTCAGATCAGATGACTGTGATGCATGGAATATCAAATTTTCCGTTCAATCATAGAGTCTAATAAATTCCAGTAGATTGTTGAATATTAATCTCCTATGTTTATTTACATTAAAATTGGATGGTCTTAGGATAAAACATTTAATGCACTTCGTCCCTTGGTTGAAAAAAGGAATTCATGATAAAATTTTTTCCTTACCGCGGGATGGAGCAGTGGTTAGCTCGTTGGGCTCATAACCCAAAGGTCGAAGGTTCGAATCCTTCTCCCGCTAATCCTTTATAGATCTTATTTTTAAGGCAGTAAGTCCACTTCATGGCCGCATAGCTCAGTTGGTTAGAGCAACGGAATCATAATCCATGGGTCCGTTGGTTTAAGTCCGACTGCCGCTACTCTTTACAAGATTATAGAAAAGCATTTTAGATCGCTAGAACAGTCTTTGGAATGAAATTTTTGACAAGTAGTGCACAAAAGGTAGCCTGTTCCAGGATGCTGAAAAGTAAGCATACAGCGCTTGTGGGGGACTAATACAAATTTTTGATTTCCTTTTTTAAAGATAAAATAAAAAATTATTTGCAATAAATGCAGTTATTTTTGTTTTTTAACAAAAAATATTGAATTATATCATAAATATCTTTATAATTTTTTCTTTAATTATTAAGAGGGATTTAACTATGAACCAAGTTTCAGTAGCTCGTGGATTGCCATTTTTTCAATCGACTCAGAGTAGGCAGACCAAGCTTTCTATTGCACTTAGAGTGACGTTCTAGTCTTAGCTATCATGGTTGCCATAGTAGGTCTGTTCGTTTTATGTAGTGGTCTAGGTCATATTGCCACTATAGGAGGTTTGGCCATATTCTTTATCGGAGTGTCTGCACTTGTTGGCCTTGCAATAAAATGTATAAAAAAACCTCAAGCTCCTATTGAGCAATCTTTCAAATTAGATGAAGATCAGACAGTTAAGACAGAGGTCAAGAGAGTACCGACAAAGGTGATCGAGCAATTTCTCACCTTAGATGAAGAAGGCAACACGGTATGGATTAACGACGACAAAAAAGCAATTGTATCCTTCGGTGAAGAGAATAAACCCTTAGTAGTACCCAAATTTAGAGAGGCTAACGGAGCCTCGCCAGAGGCGGTTAAGCAATTTCTCGCCTTACATGAAGGAGACACAGTATGGGTTGGCGAGGACAAGAAACCAATTAAAATAGGAAATTGCCTCGATACGGGAGGTTCTAAGCGACCCTTAGAAATCCCAGAGGGTTTAGTCTTGATGTTGCCAAACAAGGGTCATTCATTGAAGAGTTGGCAACGTGTTGTAGATGAAGAAGTACAAATATCTGATAAATTAATCGAACTTGGTATTCTGACTGTCAAATCTGAACGAGTCGATATCTTTTTAAGCGAAGACTCAGATCAATCTTTTCCAGCCTATAGATGCCCTTCATTTAAGAGTCTCGAAAAAAAAGATATGTATGTTATTGATAAAAAAAAAACAGACACCCTCTACTTGGACATTAAAGAAATCTTTTTTCCAAAGCGACGAAGATCGGTTCGATGTCAAAAATTGGATTCCCATTATCAATCCCATTGTACACGATATATATACTCTTGCTAAGTACAATTGCCTTTGGTCTTCCGATAATCTGAATATTGCTATCATAAAGACTGAATAGGGGTATATAGCTCGCTATTTTGGTTTTGATTTTTCTAGCAAAGTTACACATTGCAATAAAATGTATGGGTTAAGAAAAGGAAATCTAATAAGAGAAATTTCTAAATATGCAAATATTGCTTTAGAACAGATATTTGCGGCACAGGAGGATTATGATACAGGAAAATATAATCTGTGTTTAGGAAGTGATTACGAATTTTTACTTAGAAAGTTCGCAAGAAATAAAAACGATCAATTCAAATTGCTGTTCGAGCATAGAGATAAAGTTGATATATACATATAGTCAGCTTGTTATGCTATTTAACAAACGATTATACAGATCATATTGGGAAAAGGAGATTTGCTTTTTGCGGAAATTTTATCTATGCGTGGTAAACCTTGCAGCGCAGCTACAATTAATCTTCATATAGTAAGACTATTGCCCACAGCTCCCATGGATTAATGAGCACTCTATCTTAATCTAAAAAAGCTTAAAGAGAATCCAGGTGATGACTGTATGTTAAATGAAGAAGAAGTTGACCTACTTCTTCTTGCATAGAGTTCGTCAAATCAATTTTAAAATCATCGATAGAAGAAAGGAAAGAGTTGAGCACATGGTAAAAACATTGAAGACACAAAGCCACGTCTTCAATGTTTTTTAAAAAAATTTCATATCCTATATTCCACTAAACTATCATTGATCCCCTTTGTCATCTTTAGAACAACACCTGCCAACTATGCCTCCGATCATTCCTAGTATGACAGCAGAACCTACACCAATCATACAATAAGAAGCAAGCTGAGGTAAGATTATTGATCCACTAATTCCTAAAATACCAGCTACTAGCAGTGTAATAGCTGATGTGGCCAAAAACGTGGTTACCCCAGCGCAGATAAAATTCATATTCTTTTGATCCACGATATTTAAAATACACATAACAACCTCACTGTTTGAAAATAATAATATTACTTATTGATCTAAACAAACACTGTAAACAACTGAATTAGTAATATGCAATACAAATTTTTATCTTTTCAGGAAAATAAACTAACTCTCCTTAACTACATGGTATATTAATTTATCTCATTGTAATTTAATTGTTAATAGAAAAAATCTTTTGTTTTTAGAATTAAAATTTATCAGAGATTCATAATCCTATGGCTAACAAATAGCACATTAACAGATGGCAAAGATTCAAAAACTTAATATATGGGTTGGTAGCACCAATTATAGATTCTAAATTCACATCTTATTTCCAGATTAGCCAGATTGGTTAGTTTGCTCTTCGAGGGGGGGGGGATTTTATCACAAAAATTGAACGCATAGATTAATATTTCTTTTCAGTTGTTATAAGCTTGAAAACTCCATTCTTAAAAAACTTAGTCGATCAAGCTTTATGTTCTTCCTATAGCCTAGAAGCTCATTGAGTTTAATATGGTAGTGAAATCTACCTTTTGGTATGGAATTGCCTCTCAAAAAGCGATAGTCTTCTTTTTAGACATTTGGGTCAGAGTTCTGAGAAGTCAATGTACAAATCCTGCGGGGCAGCAATATGAATTCCTGTACCCCTTTTGGACATACATTGCCTATCTTTTTTCTCAGACCTTAGCAAGTGGCTATTACCCTTAGATTATTGGTCAGAGAGCTAAAAAGAAATCATCCATTTTAATATTGATGTCATGATATGCAAAATTTTTAAGAAAATATTCTTAATATTTTCTTAAATCAGAAGTATCTTTATAATTGTTTATTTAATCATTAAGAGTGATTTAACTATGAATCAAGTTTCAGTGGCTTGTGGTTTTCCATTTTTTCAATCAACTCAGAATAGACAAACTAAGCTTTCTATTGGACTTAGAGTGACTGCTTTAGTCTTAGCTATTATTGCAGCTATCATAGGTCTTTTAGTTTTATGTAATGATCTAGGTCATATTGGTACTATAGCAGGTTGGACTACATTCTCTATCGGAGTGTCTATTGCACTTGTTAGTCTTTCAATAAAATGTATAAACAAACCTTTACCCTTGCCTACAACTTATTATAGATTAGAAAAAAATGAGCTTGTTTTAGAACAATGGAAAGAGAATACTTTGGATGCAAACTCCCTGCCTATTAAAAGCAAAGGAGAGATATTACAGCGGTCTCCAGTTGCTGCTACTTTAGACCATATGGGCTTGGTCATCTCTACTATTACGCCTCAAAATATTGTTTATCATGATGAGGACTTGCTTGCCACGGCTATTGTTTTTAAAGCAGCGCCAGCAAGGCTTATGAAACCTAATGTCGACACGATGCTGATCTGTTCTGGAATCTACCGATTATTAAAAACTGGTTTAGAATTTAATTGTGCTATAGACCTTGGTGCAGGGTCTGGGTTTATCGCGAAATATCTCGCATTGAAGAGACCTAATAGCAAAATTACTGCTATTGATATTGAATCAGAAGCGATTGAGTATATGAAGTCATCAGGTGCAGGTATG
Organism: Chlamydiales bacterium; assembly: GCA_041395025.1. Taxonomy (NCBI): domain Bacteria; kingdom Pseudomonadati; phylum Chlamydiota; class Chlamydiia; order Chlamydiales; species Chlamydiales bacterium. The sequence continues at coordinate 238,768 of JAWLBH010000001.1, read as the reverse complement.
CCAGAAAATATCGAGATAGTTCAAGAGGATGCTATTGACCATTTAAAACAATATTATCATAAATATGATTTGATAGTGAGTAATCCTCCTTATGTTCCTACTGAGACAGAAACGCAATCTGAGCAAAAAATCAAGATTAAGAAAGGAAATTTTTGGGAAGGGACTCAGATCATTTGTGATATATTTGAAGAAATATTCCCAAACATGGCTCCAGAAAAACATATCGTTCTCGTAGTGTCTAGTATGTCACTCAAATCTCAAAGATTAAATAAGATTTTTCAAGATCTAAGCGCATGTGAAGCTAAAATAGTATTTTCTCAAGAAGTTGTCTATAAAAACTTTTATGCAGGGAATGGTAAAAGTAGCCATTTAATAGCAACCGGAGAAGAAAAAAATCGTGTGGTGTGTTTTAAAAACTTAAATCTTGAATTATTTGTAGGGATGACTTTGCCAAGTGAACCACGAATTTTTCGGGAAGACAATACAAAAAAGCAGATACGGTATTTCTGGCAGATGATTTATGTTATAGATTTTAAAAAAAAACCATAACATATAAATTTTTAATCAAAAATTAACACTTCGTTTTTGCATAATTTTAAGATTAAAGTATGATTTATGACCAGTCTTGGTAGTTAGACAATTCCAATTGATATTTTTCCAAGTATTCAATAAATATTTTCTTAAATGTTTTAGTAAACACCTCCTATTTATCATCTCTAAAAAAGATTTTTTCATTTTAGTCTACATTTATGAATCTTGCTAAAGGGAAATTAGAAGCTAAAGTGAAGTTAGAAGTGCACCTAAAAGATCTAAAGTATGGTATAAAAGGATAAAATCTACGATCTTTCACTCGACTTATTGAAAATAAAGAGTTAGATTAAATTTTTAGGTCTTATGCAGAAAGTAGGTGAAAAAACTGATTTAAGAGAATGGGTCGTTATTGATAACCAAGGAGTCCGTCTATTTGGAGTCCTCCACCGACCGCTTCATGTTTTTAATCCCCCTGTTGTTGTGATACTGCATGGATTTCGAAGTAGTAAACACGGGTCTAATCGAGCTTATGTAATTCTAGCCGAATCATTAGCAAAAGAAGGAATTGCAGTATTACGTTTTGATTTTAGAGGTTCTGGGGATAGTGAAGGTTCTTTAAATGAAGCTTCTTTGGAAGATTTAATTTCAGATGGTTTGGCTGTTTGTCAATATCTTTACAAATTAGATGGAGTCAATGGATCACATTTAGGAGTATTCGGAGTCTCTCTTGGTGGGGCAATTGCTATTGAAGCACTTGCTCGAAAACCACTAGCAAAAGCACTTGCTCTTTGGGCACCTGTGGCTAGCGGTCAGCTTTGGTTAGATGATTTTATCACCTCTCATCCAGAATGTTTGACAACACAACCAAAAAGATTTTTTGAACGCAATTCACAACTTCAGCTCACTCCTCTTTTTCAAGAACAGTTTGCAAATCTTGTGGCTTATTCCACTTTATCTTCAATGCCAGATTTACCTGTGTTGCATATGCAAGGAGGAAATGATACAACTACTTCTATTTCCCATCAAAAAGCCTTTAAAACACATTGTAGTGCAAATATGCAATTTCTCCTCTATCCTGAAGAGAAGCATTCTTTAGGATATGCAAGAGTTTTTCCTAAAATCATAGACGCAATCATTACGTTTTTTAAGGAGCATTTACAATGACAAGCCCTCTCGAATTTGCACGTTTAAATGATAAACCCTCTCTACCAATCTGTTTGCATAATCTTTCTTCAATGAGAGCAGTAGCAGGCAGGTCAACCGAAGCTGTCGGTAATCAGAAGGAGATTAAAAATTTATTACCAAGAACATATGGTCAACCTGTATTAAGATTTCAGCAAGGTAAAAAAAAAATACAGACGCCATTGCGTTTAGGAGTGGTTTTTTCTGGAGGTCCAGCACCAGGAGGTCATAATGTCATTATCGGTCTATTCGATGCTCTTAAAGCTCTACATTCTCAATCTCGTCTCTTTGGTTTTTTAGATGGGCCTTTGGGTGTGATCAACCATCTTTATATCGAACTCAACGAAGAAATTTTGGCTAATTATCTTAATACTGGGGGATTTGATTTAATTGGTTCAGGACGTACTAAGATTGAAACAGCTGAGCAGTTTGTATTGTCTCGTAAAAGTGTAGAATCTCTTGCTCTTGATGGCCTGATTATTATTGGGGGAGACGATTCAAATACCAATGCTGCTCTTTTAGCAGAATATTTTGATCGAGAGGGTTGTCAAACACGTGTCATTGGAGTACCAAAAACCATTGATGGTGATTTAAAAAATGATGAAATTGAAACTTCTTTTGGCTTTGATACAGCTTGTAAAACTTACGCAGAGCTGATAGGCAATATTGCAAGAGATGCTCTATCAACTAAAAAATACTATCATTTTATTAAATTAATGGGGCGTAGCGCCTCACATATTGCCCTTGAATGTGCCCTGCAAACCCACCCAAACATCACCTTAATTGGAGAAGAGATTGCTGCAAGAAGGATGACCTTAAGACAAATCACCTCTTTTATTGCGAATAAGATCTATGAACGGGCTAAACGAAATAAACATTATGGAGTGATACTGATCCCTGAAGGACTTATCACTTGTATTGTTGATATCCAAGATTTAATTGAAGAGCTGAATACCTTAGTAAAAAATGAGATCAAGGACCCTAAGGCCAGATTATCAGTTGAGGGGCGTAAAATGTTTGAGGCTCTGCCTAAAGAGATAGCGCATCAGCTTCTTTTTGATCGTGATTCTCATGGAAATGTTCAAGTGTCACATGTCTCGACTGAACATCTGCTGATCGGTATGGTGAAAGATATCTTAAAACAAAGATCAGATGACTGCAAAAAATTCCTTCCTATTGATCATTTTTTGGGATATGAAGGCCGCTCATGTCCTCCCTCGAATTTTGATGCAGACTATTCCTACACGCTGGGATTCGCAGCCACACTTTTGGTCGATGGAGGGTATACAGGTTATCTAAGTACAGTGCATGGACTTGCAGGACCAAGTAAAGAATGGGAAATTGGAGGGGTGCCAATGACCATGTTGATGCATTTAGAAAAACGACAAGGCGAATTTAAACCTGTAATCCGAAAAACTCTTGTTGACTTAGAAGGTGAGCTGTTTAAATCTTTTGTTTCCTATCGTGATCTTTGGAGCCTAGAGGATCATTACCGCTATCCAGGGCCTATTCAGTTTTTTGGTCCTGAACCACTTAAAAATCGAAGGACCCTCACTCTTGAGAAAAAAATATAAAGCACAAAATGCCTTAATATAGTAAAATTTCTCTTTATTTTAGTAAAAATTCTATTACCTATTTCTAATAAATCCAATTTTAATCAAAAATTAATATTTATTTTGTATAATAAATTATTAGAATTCAAGGATGACTTATGTCTGATTTTAGCAATATATCGACCCAGGGGCATGACTACTCCTCAAGATCTTACCAGGACAAGAAGCTTGTTCAACAGAATAGACGTCCTATTTATATTGCATTGATTATCCTAGGAGTGGTTGGAGGAGGGGTATTAGGATTAGGAGTGGTTGGGCTTGGAGGGTTTCAAGGCTGGTGGGGTACGGCTGGGATTATTTCTCATATTTCTCAGATAGAAGCGGTTGCTATGATTTCTCTAGGTGGAGGAACTACTCTTAGTGCCTTCTTTCCTTTTGCGATTGACAGTGTCAAAAGGTATATTACAAAGAAAAAAATTACAAAGTCTTTGACACAATCGTTAAAGGATACGCCCCCAAAAAAAACCCTAAAAGAAGATGAATCTCAGACGTCTTCTAAATTTACCCAATTATTTCTAGAAGATTTTAGTGCTCAAAAAAAAGAAGATTCTCAAAAAAATCGTCCTTTAGATCATTCGATTAACCCTCCATCTCACCCTCCATCTCAAAAGGATATAGTGGAAGATGACGATGCAAGTGCAAAATCCAAGTCTATCTCATTTGAATTTGATGAAGATAATCGAATACACCAAGATCTCATCCAGGATGTCGTCCAGAACAGCGATAAACCATTGAAGCGGTCTCAGTCATGGAAATCAGGTCGAGTACAGGAAAGATCAATGTCTATGGAATCAAGTGAGTTGCATTTTTCTCGCTCAAATATCTTTGACAACAATTCTCATTTTCAACGGCAGAATCTGCGACCCAAAGAGCGTTCTGGATATCAATTAGTAAGCCAACTTAGTAGTCAAGATATGGGAGAAGTTATCTACCCATTTCAGTCCAATACTAATCATGAGGTAAAATCTTCCCAGATTAAAAGTCTTTCCTCTTTCCATTCTCAAAATGCAGACAAAGATGAGTTTATCGTAGTAGATAAGGACTCTGAAATGAGTGATGATGATTTTAGTCTATTTAACCATACAGACAGCTTTCATAAGATAAACTATAGCGATTTTAAAGAGATCGAGATAACGAAAGAAGATTTGGACATCGAACTTGACTATGAAATAGTTCCGTTTGGATTAGATGCCTCAAATCCTATAGAAAATCGATATTCCAAAATTGTGAAAAACTTTAAATATGAGGAGATATCCCAACATAAATACGCCGTTGTTTTAACAGAATATCGTACACATTTAGGTCTAGATCGGATCGAAAATATGAAAAAGACAGTCGAATCCAATCCAAAATTCTCGCATCTTCGAATATTTTGCGACGATCTGCTCAATAAGACAGGCCCTGATTTTCGAAAAGTTTATAGAGATCTTATTCAAAAGATACGATTGGTTATTCAATCGCAAGCTTATAAAGATCTTGTATCATCGAATCCCGAGCATGAGATTGTAAAATTTGTGAGAGATTTTTGTTATATCCGCTGGGCAGATACACACCTTTATCGCTATCTTGAAGATATTATCCAATTAACAACTCAAAAAGATTTAATACCTCTTTGTGATGCCTTAGAAGACTATCCTAAAAAAATTCTTGGCTTAAATGAGAAAGTGAATCAGGGTAAGGCGAATAAAAAATCACAGCCGGCTTTGAAAAAACAGCAACTTTTAGGAGCATTAGGTTTACAAGATTTTTGTGGAAAAGAAAATACACCGGGTGTGATGGCTACCCAATACTTTAAAAATCAGAATCAAGAGACTTTGCCTATTATTTATGCGCGCCATGGGGTTCCAACAGCACTACGCGAAGATCATTCTTCATTCCAAGTTTTCATAAAGAAAGCAGGAAATCTAATTCGCTGTTTCATAAAGGGTGGTAGATACAATCTAGAGGAAGTAACGGCTGATTATCAGGAATATCTAAGAACTCTTGAATCTAGAGGTCAAGGAGAGTTGTATTGTGTCCACCAAAGAAGAACTCGCAATGCTGTGGAAGATGAAAGTGATCGTGCTCTTCAAATTGAAAAATTACAGGAAGATCATAAGAATATTGCTGTTTTAATACAACCAGTAGAAGGAGAGTTTTTTAAATATAAAAAGGAAACACTCACTCAACTTAAGGCAGCACTACAAAAGTTATTTTTTTCAGATTCACCTCTAGATTCCAAACAAGCAGCTGTACTACCTTATGCTCTGTTAGAGAATAAGGAGGCTCTGAAAAAGTATAAAAATGATTTTAATCAGATCTTAGAAGACGTACAAGAGATTTTTTTCTCTGATCATCTCCCCAATCAGCACCTATCAGAAACAGATAGAGAAACTTACATTTTTCTCTTTTATGCTTTTCAAAGAATGGATCTTCTCTTCCGTTTAAAAGAGCTGACCGGTTATAGACCCGCTGCAATAAAAACTATTTGCAAAGATGATTTAGATCGTGGAGGAGCACAGCGATTTGTGATGAATCGTTTAGGGGATTATATGCGAGGCGAAGAGGAGGATTCAGAAAGAAAGAAAGAAGCCATGGTCAATTTAGTCGGTCCTCCAATTCTTGTGAAGAAGATCGGAGCGATTGAGAAACGCATTAAGCCAGCAATGGCCGTAGAAAACCATCTTGCTAAGATGACTGATCAGCAGAAAAATCGGTTAAGGAAATATACTTTTGGGAAAGAACAATGGAAGATGAACGATGTGAAGGTGGAAAAGTTAAGGGAACAATCAGGATGGCCTTCAGTTTATGAACAAACGCAAGAAAAATTAGAACATGTGGAGGGGGACAACGCTCTCGGTCTATTCAAGCAGTATTTAGGATTTGAACATGAGCAGTGGGAACCATTTGATGTAAAAATCTCTGAAGGATATGTAGATAAAGAGAGTGGCAAGTTCATAAAAGAGCAGATTTTTATGCAGGTCAAACGTGATGTTAACAGATCTTATGCGCCTGAAGAGAATAGAGAAGAGTGCTTTTTTATAGATGATAATGGTCGAGAGGCATGTGTTACAGATTTTGCATCTTTACAAAAGATGATTCTTAATCATTCTCTTGTGAATGGGGAAGAACAGAATCTGCTACAGATATTAAGTTGTTTCCATCAAGCTGCTTTTGTCGATGTTTTAACCCTTATCCAGAAAACTACATGGGGTCGTTTTATATCTTTGAATTGGAAATCGTCGAATGCAAAAAGGTCCTTGAAATTGATCGTGGATTTATCTAACCAAAAAAAAATTACTATTTCTAGTTATTATCTTTCTCCAATCTCCGACGTAAAGAGCACCTATGATGTCGTACACTTGCCAATAAAAGCTAAGGCTCATACTTTGATTGAATATACCGAAGGAGAAAATGGTTCTTTAGTCTCAAAAGGATATATGAAATGGCATATCATAGACTCAGAAATAGACTCAGAAAAGGAATAACATATTCATCAAGACTCCCCAGTTATGAAAGACAAAGTTGTATGCATAGGGGTTGTACCATCCCACAAAAGAGAGAGGATGGACGAGCTTTAAATGCGGATGGAGATAGCTTCCTATGTTGATTGTTTTATGATGAATTAAAGCATACCCTACGAAGGGTTTGTCAAGTACAATGTCGTGAGATCCAAGGCCAAAAAGGGCTTCAGTAAAGAAGCCCCAATCGCAATATTTGGGTTTAAACTCTAGGCTAGCAATTCCATGTAACCATCCATTCCCTCGGTTAGCAATTCCCCATCCTCCAAAGACCCATCCTCTCATCCACCAATCATTGCGATCTGTCCATTCTTTCCCAATAGTCGCATGTAGCTCACTATTGATTTCTCCATGATAGGGAAAATTATAGTTATGTAGGTAACGTTTTCCTGGAAAGGAGAGTGTGATCCCGGTCGTCAATGTGATAGGATCGCCTCTAATATCATCAAACCACTGATAACGGATAGTTGTATAGACTGCTTGATAAGAGAAGGGGATAGGATCGATTTGAGTCAAGAGAAGATCCATTTTGATATTCCAATAGGGCCAGGGAGTCAATTCAAAATGGCCTGCAAGAGTGTAGCATTGACTAGGATCTAAGAAGATTTCTTTTGGAGATTGAACAAATTTTTGTTGGCTATAACTATAAGAAATCTCTTTTTGCATCTCCCATAGAGGAGGTAACCAAGGTGCATAACGGATGTTTTCATTTGCATGAAGAGAGAAAAAGAGAAGAAATAAAGAAAGTCGTTTCATTAACCTGAATTTTCTGTCAGCCATCTTTCTGCATCAATAGCAGCCATACAACCACTTCCAGCTGCGGTGATGGCTTGGCGATAAATTGGATCTTGAACATCACCAGCAGCAAAAACACCATCGATGCTTGTATGAGTGGAACCAGCCTTTACAACAAGATAGCCATTATTTGTCTTCAGTTGTCCTTGTAGAAATTCGGTATTTGGTTGATGACCAATAGCAAAAAATACCCCTGCTGCTTCCTTTATCTCAGTTTCTTTTGTCTTCACATTTTGGATAGTTACTGAGGAGACAACTCTTTCTCCATCAATTTTTGTAATGACTGAATTCCATAAGATTTCAATTTTTGGGTGGTTCATGGCACGTTCTGCCATGATTTTTGAAGCACGTAAGCAATCTCGTCTGTGAACAAGATACACTTTTTCTCCATATTTAGTAAGAAAGATGGCTTCTTCTACCGCTGAGTCACCACCCCCAATGACATAAAGGGTCTTTCCTCGAAAAATAGGCATCGCTCCATCACAGATGGCACATGCAGTGACGCCTTTTTGCCAAAATTCATCTTCTCCTGCTCCAGGGATATCCAGTTTTTTTGCTGTGGCTCCAGTGGCAATGATAATCGCATCCCCTGTTTTTATCGTTTTTTTCCCAAATACTTTAAAGGGTCTGTGAGACAAATCCAGCCTATGGACATCTTCTTGTAATAGTTCAGTATCAAATCTTACACATTGTTTACGAAAAGCTTCCATCATTTTAGGACCAGTAATACCATCAGGAAATCCAGGATAATTTTCTACTTCGGTTGTTGTCATCAGTTGACCACCTGCAGGTCCTGAAAAAAACCCTTCATACAAAACAGGCTCAAGATTAGCACGAGCAGTATAAAGCGCAGCAGTATATCCAGCAGGCCCTGATCCAATAATGATGACTTTATTATGTTTTTTCATCTACGCCTCCAACTAAGAGAGCCATTGCAGTTGCATAATCTTTGCAATGACTGATCGAAATAAAAAAGCGATGAAATAAAAATACTTCTTGAAGTCGTTTTGATAAATAGACTTCAGGTTTTCCACAAGTATCATTCAAAATTTCTATTTCTCGCCACTGAATTTGGATATCAGGATAGATGCCAAGTGTTTTAACAATCGCTTCTTTGGCAGCAAATCTTCCTGTATAACGGGGAAAGGGATCTTTTTGACTTGTACAATAAGCTCTTTCTTTTTCTGTAAAAAGACGATCGATAAAACGCTCTCCATGCCGATGAACGGCTTTTTTGATTCGATGGATTGCAATAATATCTGTTCCAATCCCAATAATAGATTCAGGATAAGTTTTCTGCATCATGATTTTTATTCTCGATAATATTACAAAAAATCATCCTTCCAGAGGAAGTATGTTTCACAGAAAGCACATGAGCAGTCACTATTTCCCCCATATGCTCACCTCCTCCATTCACTACAACCATTGTGCCATCTTCACAATAACCTACTCCTTGAAGATTTTCTTTACCTTGACGTTGAATTTTGACTTTCATTTCTTCACCTTTTTGCATCAGAGGTTTTAGGCCGTTGATCAGGGAGTGGATATTAATGACTTTTACTGTTGTGTCTTGACTTTGAGTACGGTTGAGATCGAGGGAAAGAATGTTTGCATCTAAAAGACGAGCTAATCTAAAAACTTTATCAGTCAAATCTTGGACTTCTGGAAAATCAGTTTGATGATAACTTAAACCTAATTCTGTTTTCCTCTCTAATTGTTTGATTACTTCGAGAGCTCTTTTTGCTCTTATGCTCGCATCTGGATCATTTCCCTCTTCTTGATGATGCAGCTCTTTTAAGACAAAATGGGGAATAATGAGTTGTTTATCTAAAAGTCCTGAGGCAGCTAGATCAATAATTCGTGGATCACAAAGAGCAGAAATATCAAGAAGGATATGCTTAATATGACTCTTAGCAGGAGTAAGTTTGATAAATGGAATGGTTAAATAAAGTTGATTAGATGCGCGTAATGTCATTATCACTCCAAAATAAGACCCAAATAGAAAAATGAAAATACGAATCATTTCAATAAAAGCATGGTGAGTTTGGATAGGAAATATCTCCAGAATAGTATCAAGAATCAAAAGAAGAGCAAGAGCCATGAGATATCCGATAAACAGACCAAGGATCACCGCATTAAAAGAACGAAGGGTAAAACGATGAAACATAAGATCTAATCCAAGAACTACTCCACCTATTATTAATCCTAAAATCGTCCCAAAGAGATAGTCATTCAAACCAGGATGAATTTGTATCCGGGCAGCAAAAGCTATCATACAAATCACACTTAGGAGCATGAATAAAATGCGTACAAAATTGGTTGAAATCGCCACTTTTCAAAATCCCTTTTTCAAACAATTAGCGTTAATCGCAGATCGGAAATAGAGAATTGAGCCATGAATCAAAGCTGTTCCTATAGCGATATCAATAAAACCACGTGTGTCAATAGTAATCGGTAGATAACGTAAGATCATTCCTAAACTCATCATGAAAGCAATCAAAAAATAGTGATTTTTTTTATATAAATATTTTATGTGTGTAGGATTAGGCAGGGCTAAAATGCGATCCACTTGTTTATTTACAGTTTTACTGAGTATCATGCGTCCTTTAAATAGCCCGATAAGTAACCCGAAGATCAGTAAAAAGAGAATGGCATGATTTTTATGCAGGATAAAATTTAAAGTGATTTCAAGGATAGAGAATTTAGCTGAAGAGGGGAGATTGGGAGCTTGTAGGATAAAATTTAATCCAAGGGAAAGAAGAAAAATCCCAATACTTAACCAGACCAACCCTGCTATCGTAATAAGAGTGTGGTGTTTAAAATACATAGTTGTTATTGTTTTTTTTGTTTTTGAGTATATAATTAATTCTCATTTTTTCTCTAGGGATTGAAATGATTTTTGGGTATCTTCACTGGGACCCCGATAGAGTTTTTTTTGTTCTCCCTTATATCAACCACCCTATGACTTTTTATGGGTTGTTTTTTGCCTTTGGTTTTTTAGTTGGTTATTTTTTAGTTCGGAAAATTTTTAGAAAATTTTTAGAACAAAAAGGGCAATCTTCTGAAAAAGCAAACATCTCTTCGATGCAATTTGCTGATAGGCTGTCGATGTTTGTTCTGTTTGGAACAGTTATTGGAGCTCGTCTTGGACATGTATTTTTCTATGGTTGGTCTTACTATTTTAATCATCCTGAGGATATTTTGAGAGTTTGGGAAGGAGGGTTATCGAGCCATGGTGGAGCTGTTGGAATTCTGATTAGTCTTTTAATTTTTATTTGGTGGAACCGTCAATCTAAACCAAAAATTACCTTTCTTTGTCTATTAGACCTCCTTGTGATTCCCACCGCTTTTGCAGGAGGATGTATTCGAATGGGAAATTTTATGAACCAAGAAATCAATGGAATCCCAACAAATCTCCCTTGGGGTATTGTCTTTGTCCACCCTGTTGATGGAATTCCAGGGGTAGCACTCCATCCAGTACAAATCTATGAATCTATCACTTATTTTGGGATCTTTGTATTCCTTTTTCTGATTTGGCGGTATCGTCCTTCTCATATTGGTGTAGGTTTATTAAGTGGTTGGTTTTTCTTGCTAACTTTTGGTTTGCGTTTTTTGATTGAATTTTTGAAAATGCCTCAGAATGAATGGTTCGATCGAGAATCTGCTTTAACAATGGGGCAATTTCTTAGTATTCCATTTGTCATTCTAGGTATCTATTTATTGGTTTTTTACTATTTACATGCAAAAATGGAACCCTATCTCAAGACTAATCACAAGATTTTTATTGCAGGGAGCTATGGGATGGTAGGGAGCGCGATTAAGCGTCTTCTTCTTAGTCAAGGATATACTCAACTTTTAACCCCTTCATCACAAGAGCTTGATTGTGTTAATCAAATGGCAGTACGTCTTTTTATTCATCGTCATCAACCAGATATTGTGATTATTGCAGCAGGAAAGGTTGGAGGAATCTATGCGAATACAACCTATCCTGCTGACTTTATTTATACAAATTTAATGATTGCTTCTAATCTTATTCATGAATCTTATCAAGCTAATGTCGAGCGTTTGCTTTATCTTGGAAGCACCTGCATCTACCCAAGAGAAGCAGCTCAACCGATTCAGGAAATGTCTCTTTTAACTGGATCACTTGAAAAAACTAATGAAGCTTATGCAATTGCTAAGATTGCTGGTATCAAACTTTGTCAATATTATCGTCAACAGTATGACTGTCAGTATATTGCAGTTATGCCAACTAATCTCTATGGTCCAGGAGATAACTACCATCCTGAAAATTCTCATGTCATTCCCGGCCTAATTCATCGTTTTCAAAAAGCTAAAGAAGAAAATCTCTCTGAAGTATCAATTTGGGGACAAGGGAAAGCATTGCGTGAATTTCTATATGTAGACGATCTAGCAAAAGGTTGTCTTTATCTCCTAAAATACTATAACCATCCTGATCACATTAATATTGGATCAAATGAAGAAGTGACAATTGGACAGCTAGCAAACATGATTGCACAAGTAGTGAATTACGAAGGCCAGCTAGTTCAAGATCTTTCTAAACCAGATGGGATACCTCGAAAAAAATGTGATATTTCTCGTATTACTCAAATGGGATGGCATCCAGAAGTTTCTTTAAAAGAGGGACTTAAATTGACTTATCAAGATTATTTAGGACGTATTAATAGTTCTTGTTTTAATCATCCTAAGTTTTAAAAGAGCACATTTTTATTGGCTAAAAGCTAACTAGACGCTTCAAGTAGTTTAAGAATTCCTTTCACAGATCCTCCAATTTCATGATTTTTTGTATCCAGTCTTTTTTGAATTTGTTTGACAGATGCCATGACAGTTGAATGATCACGGGTGAAGAGATCTCCGATCTTCATAAAAGGAAGATTGAGTTCTTGGCGGCATAAATGCATAGCAATTTGGCGGGGGAGAGCGCAATCTCGTGCCTGAGATTTACTCAAAATATCTTCCATTCGAATGCCATAATATTGAGCTACAGTACGTATGATTTTACCTGGAGTCAGAGCAATTTTTTCTTCTTCTTGAATTAAATCTCCAAGAGATTGCTCAACAGATTTTAGAGAAAGTGGAAGAGAGAGAGGATTGCCAATCTCTTTATTAAGATGAGTACGCAAAACAAGTGCGTTAAAAGCCCGAATTAATCCTTTTGTATTACTTCCAAATCTGTCTAAAAGAAAGGAGATAACAGAGTCTTCAAGAGCAAAACCTGTTTTTTTAATGTGTTGATTTAAAATGGTTCTCATTTCTTCTTTTTCAGCCATTTGGAGAGGAATAACAATTCCCCATTCGAAACGGCTGATTAATCGAGGTTCGATAAATTTAAGATCTTGTGGTGCACACACAGCACTAAAAATTAGCTGCTTATTCTGAATATGAAGAGTATTGAAAGTATGAAAAAGTTCTTCTTGAGTTGCTCCTTTACGTGAAAAAATTTCCACATCATCAATAAATAAAGCATCAGCATTCCGATAGGCTTTGCGAAATGCTTGCATCTCACCCGATCGGATTGCACCAACCACATGCTCAGTAAATGTATCAGCTCTTACATAAAGAACTTTTTGACCTGCTTCTTTTAATTGATTTGCCGCTGCCATCATAAGGTGAGTTTTTCCAGTTCCTGAGCGTCCAAATAGGTAGATTGGATTAAAAGTTAAAGAGGATTTTTTTTCTTGGGTTGGTTTCAAATTATCTGAATTGATTCCAGAAGCTTCACAAAGGAGCTTATAAGCTAGAAGATTCTCTTGTGAAGGGATATAGTTATCAAAGCGAGCTTCACAATCAAAATCATTGAAATCAATATGAAATGTTGAATTTTCATTTGAAATAAAATTTGTTTTTTTTCTTTTTTTATCAATAGTCTGAGAAGCAATTGAAAGATGTACTTTAATTTGTTTATGATTGTTGTTATAGAATCCTGTTTCAACACGGTGACGCATGTGTTCTTCAAACCAAATCGATTTGAACGAATCTTTAGCTTCTAGATAGAGATTACATGCGTCAAAACGCACTACTTTCAATGGTCTCAACCATTTTTCGACAATCTCTTTACCAATTTTCTGTTCTTGTTCTACAAGAAATTCTTCCCAAGCACGCATCTAAAAGATCACCTTGAATTAAGTTTTAAATAGATCTTATTCGGAAGAGAATCCTTAAATTTACAATACCGTTATATTAAACGTCATAGCTCGATTAGAACATTTTTTCTAGAATTATTTTAGAGAGTTTTTCTTTTTTTGTAGAATCGGTTGTTGAACATGTTGATTTTTTTTATCTAGTAAACGATTGGTCATTAATGTTTGACCGATTCCAAGAAGCATTGAAGAGAGCCAGTATAGATTCAAACCTGAAGGAAAATGATAGAACATCACCATAAATACAATAGTCATAATGGTCCCCATTGTCTTTTGTTGCTTCTGTTGATCTGTCATTTGTGCTGGGTCTTTAGGAGTTGTAGAAGTCAACTTTTGCTGTAAAAACATGACTAAACCAAGTAAGAGAGGGAGCAAGTGAAATTGGTTACCAATAAAAAAAATGGGAGTTTTCCATTGAAAGAGAACATCAGGGGCAGTTAAGTCATTAATCCAACCAGGAATAAAAACAGCTCCTCTAAGCTGGAAAGAAGATTTTAACAGATCAAACATGGCAATCAGAAAAGGAATTTGAATTAAGATTGGAATACATCCAGTAAATGGATTGACGTGTTTTTCTCTGTATAGAGACATAATCTCAATTTGTGCTTTCTTTGGCTCTTTTTTATACTTTTTCTGAAGGTTTTGGATTTGAGGAGAAAGCAGCTGCATACGCCTCATCGATTTGATGGACCAAGCATTAAGTGGATAGAGAAGGATACGTAAAAAAATTGTGAGAAGAATAATAGAAAATCCCCATGAACAGGTCAAATGATGGAAAAACTTCATCACAATAAAGAGAAGCTTTGCAAACGGCTCAGAAATAAAGGAAAACCACCCGTAAAATGTCCGACTAGCAATATAATTCGGATCATCACCTAGGGAATCTGAGTAGTAAGTATCGATTTTTTTTAGAACAGCTTCTTCAAATGCTCCGGCATAGATACGAAAATTTAACGTTCCTCCTGTGGTAGGAATCGGAAGGAGTGTTTGGTATCCAGGGTATTTTGAAGCTGGGTAAGGTTTGTAGTTTGGATCAATTAATGAAAGACGTGTTGGCACCAGAGATCCTGGAATAGCAGTCGCTCGATAGCCTGAGCTCATCTCATTTAAAGGATCCATAATGATCCCTAAATATCCATTTGAATTTACGATCCAGTCAGGATGAATCGATCCAACATTAATCACCTCTTTTACTTTAGGAAGAGAGAGTTTTTTTACCTCTTTTTTCCCTTGAGAATTTAGATAATACTGAATTTGGGGAGAAGAAGAATTAGACATAATTTCGACCTCAGGAACCCCTGAAGTTAACCAAAGACGACGGCTATCTCCATCAATGCGAAGAGATAAATAAAAAATATAAGGAGGACCACTATTGTCTGGGTTTAAAGTATAAGTTTTTGTAATTTTTCTTTGAGGTTGATTAGCTTCAAATACGATTTTTGTGGGAGTGAACTCAATCACTTCATAGACTAACTCTGCAATTTCAGGATAGTCTGACACAAGATTCAAAGCATAATATTGAGGAGACATAGACAGGTTTCTTTTATCTGATAAGTTTCGTCTTAATAGGGGATAATATCCCCCAAGTTTTCCAGATAAATGGGGTGTTGTGTCGTCGGATGTATAGTAAGGAGCTAAAGGAAAATGGGCGTGACTTGGATGGTGATCAAGAATCTCACGATCAAAACCAATTTCTTTGATTACACTATCCGGATTCTTTTCACTTTGAAAAGGCAGATTAATTTCAACAATTGCTCCCCCAATATTTGAAAATACGATTTGTTGATAGGCATTTTCTAATACATAAATTTTCTCTTCTTGAGTATTTTTACGGTTAGAATCAATGGTAAGTGGATTGAGTATGTCTGTTAAATTAGGTAGATGTTGTAATTCAATGAGAATGTTGGCTTTCCAATCATAAAAACCAATTGGAAACCAACCCACTGGTGAGTGGTATAGAGCCACCCCATTTTGATCAATTGAACCAGATGGAATGATGAGCTCTCCATCTTTTAAATTACCAAAATGTACATGAGGCGGATCGTTGATAGGAAATGTAACAATCTGAAGATCGAATATCCCTGTGTCAGGAAGAGAGTAAATATCAAGATGGTTAACATGTTTTTCTCCATAAATAACCACCCCTCCTTTCACGACATTTTCTGTTAATAAAACCTGAGGTTGATGATTAACAAAAATCAGGTCAGGAAGATTGTGATCCCAAGCAAGGGTTAAAGTATTGCCATGAATATTAATTCCATAAGCAGTAGGATAATTGATTTCTGGATTAAGATAGATTTGAACCATCGGGAGTTGATGCAGTTTAGCTGTTCGGTTTTCAATCTCAGCTTGTTTTTCTTGCCTTTTATGAGTTGCAGTTGATTCTTGATTTTTGAGAAAACGACGATTTTTTTCATCACGTTGACAACTGAAGAAAAAATTGAGACCGAAGAAAGTCACACTAACAAGAAATACAAAAATAATCGTTCTTTTATCCATATTTTTGAAAAAATTTCATAAAAATGACCTAACAGTAACAGATCCTTTATTATTGACAAAGGATGAAATTTCTGATCATATGAGTGATATGAAAAAAAATCTCGTGCCAATTTTCTTGACTTTTTCAATTTATAGATCTGAATTTAAAGAAAATACCAACATACTAGAAAATCTATTTATTTCTTATGAAAGTAAAGAAATTTGTTTCAATTTAGCCTATCTGTGTTTATTAGATCAAGAGGTTGACAAGGTCTTTTACTATTATCTTTCTTTGGTTATAACGAATTCAAAATCTCTTGCTAAAATTGCTTCAGAAGAGACGAGTGGTTATTCATTAACAGAATTACAAATGGGAGGGGAAACCATAGAATTAGGGTACTTAAAATATAGGCTTAGCAAGGCTCTTTTAGCTACTGAAGAATATTTAAATCAATTTATTAGAGGTTAGTATGCAGGGAAAGATCCTAGGTGATTATCGGATTGTCAAACAGATGGGTCAGGGAACTTTAGGTAGTCTATTACTTGCTGAACATCGATTTATAAAAAAACAATATGTTTTGAAAGTCCTACCCACAGAACTATGCCAAGAACCGGGTTTTATTCAAAGATTTGAAGAAGAGGTAACTAAGCTTGCAGATTTGGATCATCCGCATATTGTCAAGATACACAATATTTCTTTTGCTGAGGGATTGTATTTTCTTGTATCTGATTGTGTGGTTGATTCGATTGGAGAGACAACAAATCTTGCACAATATATGTCTGGGCGCAAAGAACGTTTTCGCGAAGAGGAATTATTCATTCTTCTATCTCAGATTGCTGATGCTTTAGATTATGCTCACATAAAAAGACAAATTTCTCATTGTGCTCTTAAGTTAAATAATATTTTAATTGGCAAAGGAACGCCAGGGATTGATGTATTTATATCGGATTTTGGAATTGCAAAAATTCTCAGTCCTGGAAAGGTGATTTGCCGTACTTTTCTTACAGTTGCGGAGGCTTTAGGGGCGTTGCCCGTAGAACAAGGGAGTTGGGAGCGATATTCATCGGTTCCAATTGATGGTGATAAACTTTCAAAATTAAGTCACTCTTTTTTACAAAACTATGCTTTTTTATCTCCTGAGCAAAAACATTTTGAACAGGTGGGAATGCAAGCAGATTCTTATGCTTTTGGTGTACTTGCTTATTATTTAATTACAGGAATTTTCCCTGAAGGAGCATATGAAAAACCTTCAAATTTTGCACCTGATTACCATTTTGGTTGGGATGCTTTAATTGATGCTTGTCTTAAGGTAGATCCAACATGTCGTCCGACACAACTTTCTCCTTTCTTTAGCCGGAAAGGGGCACTGCACATAGAAGATCCAATACAATTTAATTTGCGTTCTCTTTCTGATAATAAGAAAGAAATTGGAACTCCGACAATCGAGCAATTTAAAGAAGTTTTAAGAGATGAGAGTATTGGAAAAGAAGATGACTTATTCGTGAAAATTGCTGCTCATCCCCATCAAGAAGAGGAGAAACAAAAAATCTTCCAAGGCATGCGTTTAACCTCAAATGATGCACCTATACAACCTGTAGAATCTGCCTCCTTAAGTCCAATTATCCATCGGAATCTTGATAACTTATCTCCCCCTTTAGAACAACCCCAATCAGAAAAAAAAGTAGTTGTGGAGACAAAAGATGTGACTGAAGCGACTCCATTACCAATCACTCCTCCAAAGAATGAGGCTTATGCAAAAAAATTAAATTCAATGTTAAATCGTGATCCTATTGTCAGCCAATATCAACCTCAAGTCAAAAAATCTAAAAATATTGAACCTTTACAAACGGAGATGGTTGTAATTCGAGGTGGAGAATTTTATCGTGGTTCGAATGAAGGAAATCGTGATGAGGTACCCCGTCATATGATTGTCATCAATAGTTTTGCTTTAGATATTCATCCTGTAACTAACGAACAATTTGTAAGGTTTTTAGATTATATCGGTGGAGAAAAAGATCAGAATTACAACGACTTAATTCGTTTAAAAGATTCTCGTCTTCATAGAATTAGTGGTCAACTTTCTATTGAATCAGGTTATTCTAAGCATCCTGTTGTTGGTGTGACTTGGTATGGGGCTTTGGCTTATGCTAATTGGGTAGGTAAACGTTTGCCTACTGAAGCTGAGTGGGAAATTGCAGCTTGTGGAGGATTAGAGAATACCCTATATCCAAATGGAGCAAATATAGAGAAAAATCAAGCGAATTTTTTTAATTCAGATACCACTAGAGTGATGAGTTACCTGCCTAATTCTTACGGGATTTATGATTTGGTTGGGAACGTTTATGAATGGTGTCAAGATTGGTATGGCTATAATTACTATGAAACTTCTGAACAAGAACCCGATAACCCTAAAGGCCCTTCGCAAGGAGTCTATCGTGTATTACGTGGTGGATGTTGGAAGAGTTTGAAAGAAGATATGCGTACCACTCACAGACATCGCAATAATCCTGGAACAGTGAATAGTACTTATGGTTTTCGCTGTGCTGCTGATGTTCAATAAAGAAGAGTATTTCGATCTTTGCAATGAGATTTGGGAGCATAATTGGCACTATTACGTCCAACATACCCCAAAAATCTCTGATTATGATTTTGACCAACTCTTTAAAAAACTTGTCAACATTGAATCACAACATCCCGAGTGGATTTTTCCTGGTTCACCTACTCAACGTATTGGAGAAATGGTTTCAGGTAAATTTCCAGTTGTTAAACATGCCCACCCTATGCTTTCATTAGCCAACTCCTATTCTCCAGATGCGTTAATTGATTTTATTGGGCGTATGGAACGCCTATTGGAAACAAAATATATTTTGTATCTCACAGAATTTAAAATGGATGGTATTGCCATTTCTGTGCGTTATGAAGATGGGATATTGGTGCGTGGATTGACCAGGGGGAATGGTGAAGCAGGGGAAGATGTCACTTCAAATATTAGAACGATCAGTACCCTTCCTTTAAAACTAAGAGAAGGTTTTCCACAACTTTTAGAAGTTCGTGGTGAGGTTTTTTTATCAAAAACAGCATTTAATGTACTTAACGAGAGACAAAAAAAATTAAACAAACCGCTGTTTGCCAATCCTAGGAATGCAGCTGCTGGTTCACTTAAGTTATTGGATCCTAAAGAAATTTCACAGAGAAAGTTGGAAATCTCGTTTTATGGTATTAGTGAAATTTCTACTTGTATGCCTAAGAGTCAATTTGAAGCTTTAAATCTTATGCAAATATTTGGGTTACCTATTGTAGGGGATTTTCGAGAATGTCAAAATTTTCATGAAATTTGGGAGTTTATTAGAGAAGTTGAGCAAAAACGCTCTGCCCTTCCATTTGAAATTGATGGAATTGTCGTTAAAGTGAACGATTTAATGGCTCAAAAAAAATTAGGAGTCACTAGCAGAAATTATAGATGGGCAGTCGCTTATAAATTTACTCCAGAAAAAGCTGAAACAGTCATCCAAAAAATCACTGTTCAGGTTGGGCGTACGGGTGTATTAACACCCGTAGCTGAGCTTGAGCCTGTATTAGTTGCCGGAAGCACAATTTCACGTGCGACTTTACACAATGAAGATGAAGTCAAACGCAAAGATATTCGTGTGGGAGACCATGTTTTTATAGAAAAGGGAGGAGATGTCATTCCGAAAATACTGGAAGTGAATCAGCAAAAGCGTATCCCTCATACACCTATTTGGAATATGCCTGTTGAATGCCCAGTCTGCGGAACCCCTGTAGTTAAAAGACAAGATGAAGTCGCTGTGCGTTGTCCTAATCAAAAAGGCTGTGCTGCTCAAGAATTACAACGGATAATTTTTTTTACAGGTAAGGAAGGAATGGATATTGCTCACTTTGGTAAAAAAATCGTTACACAGCTTTTTGAAAAAGGTTTTGTAAAATGTCTTTCTGATATCTATAGACTAACAGCTGAAGAGCTTTTTGAGTTGAAAAATTTACAAGAAAAATCTGTTAAAAATCTTTTAAATAGCCTTGAGGATTCGAAAAAAATTCCACTAGGTAAATTTATTAAAGCTCTTGGTATTAAATATGTAGGTGAGCAGACAGCCGATCTTCTAGCGAATCGTATTGGTTCCTTAGAAAATATCTACCTAATGACTAGGGAAGAATTGCTCAATATTGAAGGCATTGGCCCAAAAGTTGCAGAATCTCTGATCACATTTTTTGCAAATCGAGAAAACCAAGAAGAGATCACCCATTTATTGGAAAATGGAGTTGAACCAATGATCACAGAAGCTATTCCATCTCAAAAACATCTATTTAAAGGAAAAATTTTTGTACTGACAGGGACCCTTGAGCATTATACACGTGATCATGTGAGTTCTTTAATCAAAGAGCGTGGAGGCAGAATCACTAATTCGGTTAATAAGTCAATTGATTATGTTCTGGTTGGTGAAAATCCTGGCTTAAAATATGAAAAAGCAAAAAATCTAGGTTTGACAATTCTTTTAGAAAAAGAATTTATAGAATGTCTTTAATATTTTTTATAGTTAAATTTGATATTTCTTGGAATTCATGAGATAAGTTCTGCAAAAAATGTATTATGGGTAAAACTACGTAAAATCACTTTTTGGAGTGTTCCGATAAGTAGATCTTCTCCTTTAAAAATCACATTACGCCAACAACGAGTCAATCCCTTAAGATAAGATGGGTGTTTATGGTTTCTTCTTTCGACAAGAATCTCAACTTCCTGACCGATCATTTCCTTCATCAACTCTGCAGCAATTTGATTATGTAAATTGAGAAGACGTTGATGTCTTTCATGTTTGACGTTTTCAGAAATATCATCAGCCCATCTTTTTGCAGGTGTTCCCTTGCGAGGGCTGTATGTATAGAGAAATGCATTCCCATAACGCACATGGCGCATTGCATCCATTGTTTCTTCAAATTCTTCTTCTGTCTCTGTTGGGAAACCAACAATCATGTCAGTCCCAAGAGTGACATGGGGAACAAGGTCTTTTAGACGGGAGACTTTACTTAGATATTCTTCTTTTGTGTAGATCCGATGCATTTTGCGTAAAATACGATTAGAACCAGATTGTAATGGGAAATGCACATGTTCGCATAAGCTGGGCAGATCCCGAATCGCTTCCATCAGCTCTTGAGTAATATCTACAGGATGGCTTGTTAAAAAACGGATGCGGTTTAATCCTTCAATTTTATCAAGTTGATAAAGAAGATCATGAAAAAGGATAGGCATTTCATGAAGATCTTTACCATAGCTATTCACATTTTGACCAAGTAAAGTAATCTCCTGACATCCTTTCTCAACTAATTTCTGACATTCTTCAAGAATGCTATCTGGATGACGAGAGACTTCAGGACCACGTGTATAAGGGACAACACAATAAGTACAATATTTATCACATCCTCGAATGATTGAGACATAAGCTTTATATTTCTCAGTCCGTTTTGCGTTGACATAGTCAAGCTCTTGGTAAAATTTTTCATCTGCAAAAATCGTCTGTTCTTGATTGTATAAAACTTCATCTAAAACTTTATCGAGATGATGAATATTATTGGTGCCTAATAAAAAATCGATTTGAGGAAGTTTTTGAAACAAGCTCTCTTTTTTTGCATTAGCCATACATCCTGTTATACCAATGATTTGGGTTCGGTTTTTTTTTCTTCCCAGTTGCCCAACTTTACCCATGACTTTTCGTTCCGCTAAATCACGAATTGAACAGGTATTAAAAATCAACAGATCCGCTTCAACCTCTTCTTCTACTTGCTTTAAACCTCGCCTCTCTAAAATACCTGACATGACTTCAGTATCGAGTTCATTCATTTGGCATCCATAAGTCCGCATGTAAAATGTTTTGGGTTCTTTTTTCATAGAGAGATTATTTTGACAAAAAATTCTACTTTATTTTTTAATTTTCGATTTTACAAATTTAATGGAATTGACAATAAAAATCTCTCGAAAATGACTTTTTATTGATTATGGCGTTTTTAAAATTTTTTCATGTTCTTTTTCTATTTATTTGGATTGGAGCCTTGTTCATATTGACTTGGATGCTCGGATACCTAATCAAGAAATCAGATATGGAAGCAATGAATTGTCTCGATAAAAGAATATATTTCTATCTAGATCTTCCTGCAATGATCTTAGCTATCCTATTCGGAGGATTAATTCTTTTATTCAAAGAAACCAACTGGAAAGCTCCTTGGCTCCATATGAAACTTACCTTTGCTTTTCTGTTAATTATGTCTGATATGATTTGTGGCATTTTCATCACAAAGAGGGTGCAATCTCGTCTCTTTTATCGATTTTTTCACGGACTCATTAGCCTCTTATTAGTTTGTATTCTATTTGCAGTTTATGTTTTAAAGCATTGTAGATATTAGCTAGCCTGGTCCAAATATATTCTTTTGCTTGGCAAAAAAAAGAGATCAATTTATCATTTTCTTCTTTACATTCTAAGGAAAATGGATAATGCAGCGCAAGAAAGAAACAACAACAACTTTAATAAAAAAAGAGGCTATTACCCGTTCTTGGTATCTTTTTAATGCTGAAGGTAAGATTTTAGGTCATTTTTGTGCTGAGATTGCAAGAGTGCTCCGTGGTAAACATAAACCTATTTTTACCCCAAATTTAGATATGGGAGATGGGGTAATTGTGGTGAACGCTGACAAGATTCTTGTTTCGGGTAACAAAGAAGGACAAAAGAATTACCAGTATTATACAGGTCATATTGGTGGACAGCGTATCATTCCCTACCGAAATATTAAAGAACGTAAACCGGAATATATTATTACTCATGCTGTGAAAGGAATGATGCCAAAATCTCGCTTGGGCAAACAGCAACTACGTAAGCTGCGTGTTTTTGCGGGTGCAGAGCATCCTTATCAAGCTCAGAAACCTATTAAAGCAGATATTTAAAAGGAAGTTTATGACAAAAATTCAAGAATATTTAGCAACTGGTCGTCGTAAACGTGCTGTTTCAAGCATTTTGCTTCGTCATGGCAGTGGAAAAATTAATGTGAATGGCCAAAATTTTACTGACTATTTTCCTTTAGAAATTCAAAGAAACACTATCCTTTCTCCACTGAAAATCATTGAGGGCGAAAATAAGTATGATATTATCATTCGTTTAAATGGCGGCGGAATTGAAGGTCAAGTCATAGCAACTCGTTTAGGCATTGCTAGAGCACTTTTGCTTGAAAATGAAGAAGTCAAACAGGCTTTTAAGGCTGAAGATTATCTTACTCGTGATCCTCGTAGAAAAGAACGTAAGAAGTATGGTCGTAAAAAAGCTCGTAAAAGTTTTCAATTCTCCAAGCGTTAAGACTCCCCCTCCTCTTTACCTTGGAGTAATTGCCCTTTTGGCTCAGCCAAAGGGGCTTTTTTTTTACTCTCGTTATGCATTTTATTAGATGAAATAGAGAAATTTTGCAAGTGTTTGAAGTTATTTTTTAAATTAAATTTTTAAATTTAATTTAAAGTAAGATCTTCAGGAATCATTGATAGGGTGGCATATTTTCCGCCAAGCTCGCGTAAGACAGTTTGCCAAAGAGTTTCAGGGGGAGTTTCAAAAATATGTTTAGCTGTGCCAGGACAAATAAACCAGTCGTTATTAAGAAATTCTCGTTCAAGTTGACCTGCTTGCCACCCTGCATAACCAAAACAAAGCCGAATAGCGGGTCCAGCTTCATCAATAATTGTATCATGAAGAAATTGAAGATCTCCACCAAGATAGACTCCCTTACAAATTTCAATAGTTTGTTCAGGAATTTGATCAGATGCATGGAGAAGCATCATTTGATTAGTTTGCACAGGGCCTCCAGCACAAATACTAACGTTAGGATTGTTTAATTGTTCTAATGAAAGAATTTCATGAGGGAGCTCAATTTCAAGGTTTTTATTGATGACAATACCAAAAGATCCATTCGGACTATGTTCACAGAGTAGTAACAAACTGCGAAAGAAAATACCGGATTCCATGTCAGGTGTTGCAATCAAAAAAGTCCCTTTCTCAAGATGTGAGTAGGGGATTAAGTCCACAATTTTTCTCCTAATGAAGATACTTAAATAGTTTTTCTCTTATCTTTTTGAAAAAAAACTTTTCTAACTCACGTTAGCTTATTTTAGAAAATATGAAAAATAGTCATAAAAATCTCTAAAAAACTTTCACTCATTCTTCTAATCAGTACAACTCTTCTTACAACCATCTTCCAGGAGTATTTCAGTATATAATTTAATAGAATCTCGTAAATATTCAATTCGACCTTGAAGTTCAAGGAAACTGTTTGCGAAACATTCACTTCGCATGGGAATAGTACGATCTTCCATAAGCTCAATTATTTGCCCCACACGGTTTAGGCTTACTGAAATTTCATCAATTTCTCGTTCAAAATAGTCATAAAAATCTTTAGGACGACGCAATTGATTCATTCGATTGATCTTGTTTGTTCTAGAACGTTGCCAACTCTTATCATACTGAAAAAGTAGACCATAATTATTAATATCATTCAGAAAGGTATTCACTTTAGCTATCATAGCTGAAATCTGTAAATAAAGAGAATTGTTGTGAATTAACTGACCTAAAGTACCCTCTCCATTTCCAATCCGATTGATGATTAGATGGAGATCATGGAGATTGGATTGGAGATATTGGATTAAGTTATTTTCTTGAACTTCCTTAATTAACTGATTAGTACGATCAAGTGTCCGAATAGCTGATTCAATTCCTAAATACATGCTATCCACGAGATTTTTTTGATTTGCATGAGCTATAAATTTTTTCACTTCCTTAGCTGCGTCAGAAAAAGCATGAAGTGCTAAGTTAAAATCTTCTTTATTATCAGAAATAAATAGATCCATTTTTTCTACTGTATTAGTCAATTTATGTGTTAAATATCCAATTTGATTGAGTGTTTGCTCTAATTGATCTGTAGAATTTGCAAATAGCATTTCTTGAGTCACATCTTGAGCAGGAAGCGCTCCAATAGGAGTAGCTTTAGGGAGAATAGTGATGGATTTTTCTCCAAGAAGTCCTGAGGTAGAAAACATAATTTCATCATATGAATAGACACGAAGAGCTGAATCCACTTGAAGAGAAAGTTCAAAAATATAAAGATTTCCAAATGCATCTGCAGGACTTTGTTGAGGATCCTCTACTTCTTTGATGTCTACTACTTCTCCAATAGGTTTTCCAGCAAGGGTTACACGTGTCCCACGTTGTATTTTATCAATATTCGAAAAACGAACTTTTAAGATTAAACCTCCATCTCCAACAGAGGGCTTAAGAAATAAGATAAATAAAGAAATGACAGTAATGCCTCCAATAATAAAAATTCCTAACCAAAAAGCTTTATATTTATCCTCCATATTTACCCATAGTCATTGGTATTGCATGTTTTAAAAATCTCTGGACAATCGGATCATCGATTTTAATGAATTCCTCTTTTGTTGCAATGTATGCAATTTTTCCTTCGTGATTTAAAGCAATTCTATCAGCTACATAAAACGCAGAGCAGATGTCATGAGTAACTACAATGCTTGTAGCATTTAGCTCTTTTTGTGTTTTAACAATCAGCTCATTAATTTGCATTGCAGTAATTGGATCAAGTCCAGTTGTAGGTTCATCATAAAGCAAGATTTTTGGTCGATAAACAATCAGTCGTGCTAGAGCTGCTCTCTTACGCATCCCTCCTGAAAGATTAGCGGGCATCATATTTTTCTTTTCTTCTAACCCCACTATCTTTAAAGCTTCGTTGACAAGTAGGTCAATTTCTTTTTGAGTATGTTGGGTATGTTGTTTTAAATAGAAAGCGGTATTTTCACCAACTGTCATGGAGTCAAAAAGAGCGGAAGCCTGAAACAGCATTCCCATGTCATGGATGACTTGATAGATTTCTCCTTCTTTTAAATCAGAAATCGTGATTCCATTTACTATGACTTTTCCTTGATCTGGTTTTTCCAAACCTAATATTTGTCTTAATAACACACTTTTACCAGATCCTGAACGCCCTAGTATGACAACGGTTTCTCCTTGTTTGACCATAAGATTTAAGTTGTTTAATACGAGATTGCGATCAAATTTTTTTGAGAGATTTTCTACCTCAATTGTCATATCCTTTCCCAATTCAATAAATTGGTATGAAAAATATTCAAACCAACTGTTAATACAAAATTAATGATTAAGATATAAGAATAACAGATGACAACGCTTTGCGTTGTCGCTTGTCCTACTCCGGATGCGCCCTGACTAGTCATCATTCCTTTGTAACAAGCAATTGTGCTAATGATAAAACCAAAACAAGTGGCTTTTATCATTCCTATCCAGATATCAAAAGAGGAGATCTCTATGGGCATGGAATCGAAATATCCTTGAGAAGTCATCCCAAAAAGATGTACAGAAATCAAATAACCTCCAAAAATTCCCATTGCTGCACTAAACATTGTCAAAATGGGTAGCATAGTGATAGTACTGATAATTCTAGGAGCTAAAAGATAGCTTAGTGGATTGACTGACATAGATTTGAGAGCTTCAATTTGTTCAGTTACTCGCATAGTGCCAATAACAGCTGTCATCGAAGACCCGACTCTTCCTGTGACCATAAAAGCAGTAAGCACAGGACCAATTTCTGTTAACATCCCTTTCCCTACAAGAAGTCCAGTTGCACTTGCAAGTCCTTTATCACCTAATTGATAGAAAGATTGAGCAGCTAAGACAAGGCCAGTTGAAAATCCTGTGATTGCCACAACAGGCAATGAAAGAAAGCCAATCTGATAAAGTTGATCAATAAGAATTGAAGTAGAGGGGGGACGTTTAATTGTCGCACAAATTGTTTGAAAGAGCAAAAATGCCCACATCCCAACGCCTTTAAAGGATTGATAGATTTTTTTAAGATAAAAATTCATTTTGATTCATCTTATAGAATTAAGCTTTATAGGGAAAGGGTTGTATCAAAGAAGATGGGGAAGACACTTGATGATCTTTTCGTGATGTTTTAAATAGTTTTGTGAGATCATTTTCAATCATTTTAATAGTTTCAAGAAAGCTATCAATAATCAGCTTAAGCTCAGTTGCGTGGATTGTGGGTGCAATCCTTTGATGTAAATACAAGATGTCTTCATCGGGTTTTATGGAAATACTTGCTTCAATCTTATGGTTTGTTTTAAGACAATATTGATAAACTTGTTGTCTTTGATCAATAGGAAAGTAGAGAACAGCACTAGAAATAAGGACTTTATTTGAGATCAGGCTCTCATCATATTCGATAAGCATTTGTATCTTTTTTTTTGTAAATGAGATTAAACACACCCCATTTTTATCGGGTTGTAGATTTTCGAAATCTAATACTTTAGATAATTGTACTAAAAATGCTTTAAACATCTAGCTTGCTCTTATGATCAATTCATAGGACTTTAGATCTGTTGGGTTGGACGAATTATCTCTTCGTAAAAAGGAATAAATTCTTCCCATTTCAGAATGGTTTTTTCCCATTCAACTCTCACACTGATTAATCTATAAAGAGAATCCAAACTTTCTTGAAGAGAGGTGATTGGTGTAATATTTAACCGTAACTCCAATAGTTTTTCCTCTTCATTCAAAGCAAAGGTACATCCTCCTGTGTGAATCCCTAAAAAATTGCTGATTAGTAATTCTTTTGCATGTGGTTCGGATATGTGTTTCGGAATCAAACCAAAATCAGTTGACATGGTCAGACTCCCTTCTATTCTCCCTTGTGAGATTGTTACATGGATCTGATTAATAAAAAGTTCTACTTTACCAGACTGGATATCTACTTCAGGTGGAGGATCCACATCCAGTTTTTCACTAAAAAATAGGAGGATTTTGTCAAAACTATAGGTAAGCATTTATAAACTCTGATTTTGCTAATAAAAGATCTCTCTCAAATTGCTTGCTTTCTAACATACTATGAAATTTCCTATCTGCTTTTTCTTTTTCTTTCAATTCATAACGAGTTGTGCGTGTTTTTTCTTGATTGTCACATTTGATCGTACTCTTCAATTCTACAAACCGAGTTCCTTGAATGTGTTTTTCTTCAAATTTGAAACTGATGGTTCCTTTAACTAAGGAGAGATTTTTATTCTTAACTTTAGGTAAGAAAATCTCAATTCGATTAACAACATCAACAGGAGCGGAAGATTGATTCTTTTGAGTTAAAAGTTCTAATGCCTCAAGGATCTTAGATTTGGGAATCTGTCCAATTGCAAAATGCATTTTTTTTTGAGATTCCATTAAATCTCTTTCATTTTCCGAAAATTTTAAAGGATGAGTTTCCATAGATTTTACCTTCTCTTTAATCGATGCTATCGATTCTTGAGGAAGAAGAGAGAGTGTTCCATCTTCTAGTTTAAAAATATTCCCAGATTTTGCTGCTTCAAGAGCTAAAAAGGGAGAAGAGGGATTTTGAATAGCTGCTTGTATTGAAGGAGTCTCAAGGGCAAAAGTAAATAAAGGACGTGTTGAAGTCGCATTGAAATCATCTATCATTTTCATGAATTCTTTTTCTTGGACTTTTTGCCAGGATAAAAACTTTTCTTTCCATAAAGCTGTTTCATTTTTAGGCAATTCCTCCTCTTGATAAGCTTTTTCGAATTCATTGTTACTTAGCGTTTTTTGTAAAACATTGAGAAGTGATCGTATTTTTTTCTTTGTCATCTTACCTTGGATTGGAAGGGGTATTTTTAAAGCACGTGTTTCCATAGTTTGTTCATTTTTACAAAATCCTTCTGTTCGCTTCTTCGATAAAGGCGTGGGCGTTGATTTTGTATTTCATTGGCTTGTTGCAGATATCTTTGAAAATCATCCAAAGCTTTAGGAAAGTTGGAGTTCTCTCCACCAGCCATCTCGATCCATGTGTGGATATATTTGAAGTGGTCAGATAGTTTAAATCGATCTCCTACCATCCTTTTGATATCATCTGAATAAGTTGCAATCGCCTCGAATATCTTCTCTGGATAAGAATATATGGCATTTTCTATAGCATTTATTCGTTGTTGAAAGTAAGTTCAATACGCTGATCAAATACTACTTTCAGATAAGGACGATTCTTAGGATGGCCTAGAAATTTAAGCAATCCATTTCGACGTTTAAAATCATTTTCATTTAGAATATTTTCGAGAAGTTTAGCTAAATGTTTAGGAGTATGATTTAAAGGAATCGCAGCAAAAAATTCAGGATGTTTTTTTAAACTCGATAAGAGATTGTGTGTCCAAAGTCCTTGTTGTCCCCCCTCTTGCTTTAGAAGATGTGCAGTGAAAGCTTTTCCTTGTAAGCTTGTCATAAAATTCAAGACAAGCGCTTGGTCAGAATAACTAAATTTGGTTAGATAAGGTAGAACATGAGTTTTTAATGGCTCAAAGGTCAGACGCTCTAAATTTTCAATAAATTCTGCTTTTGCAAGTAGACACTCTCTTTCAAAGTGGTTAGATTGAATAAAATCCTCTATGCAGGTCTCATCAGATCTATTTTCTTTATATAGAAGAGTCTTATGGGTATAGTTGTTTTCGTTTTGAGAAATCGTTATATTGATCCATAGGCAATTTTCAGAATTGATTATATCTTCTTGAATTGCAAATGTGATGCTTCCTTCCCCTTGAGGAAGATCGATTGTAGATTGCTTGCCTGATTGATTTCTTAAATTCTCTTGACCTTGTTTAAGGTCATCGATGGCAATTTCTCCAATTTTTGGATGACGAATTTCTGGAGGTAGGAGAGAGAGGTGTCCATTAGGAAGTTGTGAGAGGTTTTGTCCTTTAATCACCTCAAGAAGTAGAGTCGTCTCTTCTGGATGATTAAGTGCAGCTACCACTTGAGGTTCTTCTCTTAAAAAAGTAAATGCATCTCGCATCTTTGTCTGGTTGAAATCCGCAGTCACTTGATTAAAAGTCTTAACTGCTTCTTTTTCCCATTGAATAAAAGCAGTTTTGATTTCTTCTTTTTGCTCTTGAGGTAAACTTAACTCCTCATACTTTTTATCAAAACCTTTTGGACTACATGCCGTCTCTTCTAGAAGTTGAAAGAGCTTACGGGCATTTGTTTTTGTCAATGCTCCTCCAATTGGAATTGGAAGACGCATAGCACGGGTTTCCATGGTTTTTTCATTAGTCACCATGAGACGCATCCGGAGATCGAACAAATTCACCATCTCTTCTCCATCTTCTAAAATACTAACATCCGTATAGGTTTGATTACTAAGCGAAAAGGAGGACGTAAGTCTGTGTTCTAGATTGGGCCTGACACGCATTCTTCCATCATTGCCTGTTTTTAGGAAAAATCCTGCAAGATTTTGATGGATAATCTGTGTATTGATATTCACTGTTGCAAGGAGAAGCTCTGTACTGACATCTTTGAGATAGTTTTGATGATAATTGGCAAACCAGCTTTTTATCTTTCGATAAGATGTATCGAGTTTTTGATCTAATGTTTCAGGAATCGTTGGTCTTTGAGCTTGAATCTCTTCTAATTGCTGATAAAAATCGGTAAATGTTTTTAGCCCCTTATGAAATTCATCTTTTTCCGCCTTTTTTGCGATCTCAATCCAACTTTGATAATAAGTCAGTTTTTCTTCTCTATCAAACCGATTTCCCATCATAGGAAAAATATGTGCTTCTCCTATGTCTAGGGCTTTTTTGATTCCTTCAGGATGTCGTTTGGTCGCTTCAATGAGATCACGGATAGATTTTAGAAGTTGATCATAATCTGGATTGAGAAGATTTGCTTCTGTATCTGATAGATGATCTGTATAGTCTTGAATAAGCAAATTGAGATAATTTTGATAAGATGGGTCAATTAAAAGATTTAATATTTCACTTTTTTCATTTAAATCGATTGGCAGATCTTGAATAAACAATAGATTTTGTTTAGTTGAAGAAGATTCTATTTTTCCATCTTCTCCTGACAAATGAATGATATGATGAAGTTTTTTCGCTATTTCATTCGTCTTAAGAAAAAGTGGCCCCCCTCGAAGATTAAGAAAGAGTTCGATTTTTTGTAAATTTTTCATGGAAAGATGTTTTAAATGGGGTCGTAGCTTTTGAAATATTCTTTCCATTGTTTTCGGTTGTGTTTGGGAAGAAATTTGTTTTTCCAGCTCTTTGATATAGGTATTTTTTGCGATGCGATTTCCAAAAATAGCTTTAAGAATTTTCCCAAAAATTCTCACCCTTAAAAAAGAATATTTTTGTAAATGAAAGTTAATTAAATCTTTTTCAGATGCAACAATTTGGCTAGCTGATTGGGTCTTGTTTATTGCCAAATGTTGTAGAGGAGATATATCTCCTCTTTCGGAAAAATCAGATGGTTGAATAGATGGCATTTGTTTCTTGCTTTTCTAGCTACTTTTCATTATTATCCTTTTTTTATTACTACTTAGTCAATTATTTTTTTTAATTTTAATGATCATGCTCTATCAAAAAAAAAGACGTAGAACACGAGAGGTAATGGTAGGGAATCAAGGGGTTGGAGGGACCAATCGAATTAAGATTCAGTCTATGACAACCACAGATACAGCTGATGTTCAGGCAACGATTGAACAAATTTTCTCTTTAGTTGATGTAGGTTGTGAAATTGTACGTGTCACTGTTCAGGGAAAAAAAGAGGCATTAGCTTGTGAAAGCATCAAAAATGGCTTAATTCAAAAGGGATACACAGTTCCTCTTGTCGCAGATATTCATTTCTATCCTCCTGCTGCGTTGTTAGTTGCAGATTTTGTCGATAAAATACGTATCAATCCTGGCAATTTTGTTGATAAACGCGCCTCTTTTAAAATTATGACATATGATGAATCGACTTATGCTTCTGAGATTAAAAAAATTGAGGAAAAATTTTCTCCACTTGTTGAAAAATGTAAACGTCTTAAAAAAGCGATACGGATTGGTACGAATCATGGTTCATTATCCGATCGCATTATGAACCGGTATGGAGATACTCCCATAGGCATGGTCGAGTCAGCTTTTGAATTCACACGAATTTGTCGCCAATTAGATTTTCATGATATTATTTTTTCGATGAAATCGAGCAATACTCGAGTGATGATTGAGGCATATCGTCTTTTAGTGCAAAAGCTTGATGAACTTGGATGGGATTATCCTATTCATTTAGGAGTCACTGAAGCAGGAGCAGGAGAAGATGGTCGTGTTAAATCAGCCATAGGGATTGGTTCACTGCTTTTAGATGGAATTGGAGATACAATTCGTGTCTCTTTAACGGAAGGTCCTTGTCATGAAA
The DNA here is from genome assembly GCA_041395025.1 of Chlamydiales bacterium. Classification (NCBI taxonomy): domain Bacteria; kingdom Pseudomonadati; phylum Chlamydiota; class Chlamydiia; order Chlamydiales; species Chlamydiales bacterium. Next base: position 206,239 of record JAWLBH010000001.1, on the reverse strand, counting down.
TAGATCCTTGTAAGAGAATTATTGCATTTTCTCATGCAAAAATTTCTCTTTATTCTCCAGAGATAAGAGAAAATTCTCTTTTAGTGAAAGATAAGAGCCATGAGTTAACATCTTTTTCTCCTCCTTCTCGATTAGGTCGGGTTAAAATCCCTCCTCCTTTGCATCCTAACGGATCAGTCATTTTGACTGTTTCTGAAGAAGAGGTAGAAGAGAGTCGTTTTTATCAAGAGATTGGTTGCACAGTCCAATTAGGTCATCCTGTAAAAACTCTAAGAAGCGTTGATGGGCTGATCGTCGATTTTGACCATCCTAAACTTAAAAAAGTTGAAGAAGCAGGAATTGCTATCCTCAGAAATCCCTATATAGTGGAGAAGAATTGGGAGAAGATTTTAGTGGATCAACCAGATGTACTGTTTTTTTCTCCAACATCTGATTATCTTTATCATACACGTTGTTTTTTTGATTGGCTTACTCTGCATCATCTCAACATGCCTGTAATTCTAAAATTTCATTACCCCTGCAATCAAGAAGACTTAGTGATTCAAGCTTCAGCTGAATGTGGATCGCTTTTGTGTGATCATCTTGGTGAAGGAATCTGTCTTACTGGATCAGCCTCTTTACATGCTCTCCGTTCTCTTAGTTTTTCAATTTTACAAGGCGCTCGTATGCGTCATTCAAAAGCAGAATTTATCTCATGTCCTAGCTGTGGAAGAACTTTATTCGATCTTGAAGAGGTAGCTTCTCGTATTCGTTGTCATACTCAACATTTAGTGGGTGTAAAAATTGCCATCATGGGTTGTATTGTTAATGGGCCTGGCGAGATGGCAGATGCAGATTTTGGGTATGTGGGATCCCGTCCTGGAAAAATTGATCTTTATGTTGGAAAAGAGTGTGTAAAAAAAAACATTGATATGTCAGAAGCAGATGACCGATTAATTGAATTAATCAAAGAACATGGACGTTGGATTGAGCCAAGCAAAACTCAAACGAATTGATCAAAATATCTTCCAGATTCCTCTTTTAAGAACTTGCTAGTCTATTATTCTGATTTTTGGATTGCATATCTAATCTTCATTTAAAATTTAGTAATCTTCTTTTAAGTATCATATACTTATCACTTGTTCCTCTTTAGATAGAAGGAAAAATTGGTGAAAATCGATGGATCGAATGCATTTTTCTATGAAAATCATAAGAATTTGATTTTAAAAAGTTTAAATAAATAGTTTTAATATAATTAAATATTTATACTAAAGTTTTTAAAAATCTACTATAATGAGTAGTATGAAAATACTATTGGTTAGTTTATTTCTTTCTTTATTGACAATTTCTCCTTTAGAGGCTTATTGGTGTGGGCGTCCTTGTTTGCGTGATCGCTATTACAATCCAGGCTGGGCCGATAGTCATCAAGATTTTTACGGCTATATTAACATTAATGACTATCCTTATACTCTTCCTGTGAACCGTTATTTCAATCCATCACCTTATCCGATTTCAAGATTTTATGATCGTAATCATTGTCTATCGTTTAGAAAAGGAGGGGCGAATTCTCAAAAATGCTCTAGGTGTCATGGAGATCACCGCTCATCAGCTTTTAGTGAATGATCATTTTTCTCAATAAGATTTATACCATTTGAAAATGATCTTGCCACCACTTGGAGTTAAGCTATTCAATGAACCTCCATAATTCGCTTGGAGATAGAAGTCATGATATAGACGCGTTTGAATTAAGACTGAGTCGAAATCCCCAGATAAGCTTTTACTTACACCAACGAACGTGCCTTGAGAAATATATTTCCCAAATTGGAAAGTTAGATCAGCTGAGTTAAGATCACAGTTGGTAATATCAAATACATCGATTCCTAATCCTGCCTTAATATTATTCCAAATTGTAGGACCAGCATACTTTCCTGAGAGCTGCACAAGAATACTAGCAAGGCGGCAAGCTTGAAAAGGAGTTAATTCATTGATTCCTTGATTGAATAAAATTTGTGAAAGAATTTGATTCGTGTCCATTGGAGGATTTGAAGTAAAAACAAGATGGGTCGCATCAAGGTTTCCACTCACATTAATCGAAGCAGTGATCGTAGAAAGATCAAGATCACCTTTAAGATCGACTAGAATATTTTTCGGATCCAAGCCATGAATGAGAATTTTTCCTTCGACTAAATCAAATGTTTTCCCAATGAGAGAAAAACGCCCTTGGAGGAGTTTAATTTCCCCTAAGTATTCTAGAGCATCTTGAAGACCGTGTATATGAATATGTCCTGACCATTCGGAATTTAAGCCACGTCCATTAATATAAAATCGTTTAGGAATTTGAATTTGAAGATCCAGGGAGATTGGAATGATTGGAGGGGATGTTTCGATTTCAGGTTTCGCAGTAGGTAGAAGGTTGATATAGGTAACTTCAAGAGTGGGGATATGCAATGGCATTTTATTAGGAATAGTCAGCTCTCCCTCAACAATATTTGCTGTCCCTTGAATAGACATTTCTTTAACATTTCCGGATAGGCTAAGATCTGCATTAGCAGACATGGTTAAGAGATCAACTGTCAGAAGGTGAAATTTGTCTAATTGAATGATCCATTTAAATGGGAAGTTCTTCTCAGGATTCCATTCAATTTGTCCAGATCCTACTAATTTGCCTTGTTCTGAATCACTAGCAGTCATTGATTGGATTTTTAGCAAATGATTTTCCCCAACAGCTTCCATGCGAATATTTTCAAAAATTGCGCCTGTAGCTAAACTTTCAATACGTCCATTTTCGTAGAGAAGAGTTCCTTTGATTTGTGGTTCATTCCAATGACCATGCAAAGCGAGGTTCATATCAATGTCTCCATGAGCCATCAAAGAACCATTTTCAAGAAATGCAAGAATAGGATCGATAGATCCTTTTCCTTTTAAAGAAATAGAAAAGGGATGGTTAGGATTTATAGTGATATCAAAAGGTATTAAAGAGAAATGAATAGGTAGATCAGCCAAAAGGGTAAAAGGCTCGCTACCTAGCCCTAAAACCTCACCCTGCAGAGTCAATTGTTTTTTTGTGGCTTCTCCATTTAAATTAAGATGAGTAGTAGGAAAGACCTCATAGGCAGGATCAAGCATGATGAAATCTTTAAGATGTAATGAAAAGCTTAGTTGTTCTTCTCTAACTTTTGCATCAAGATGCATTTCTGAAAAGGTAAGATCTTTCCATGTAATATCACGTCCTAAGATTGTAAATAGCTTTTCTTCTGGTTTAATTGATAAGTTTCCACTTACAACTCCTTGGATAGAGTCTTGAAAAGAATTTTTTAAATCGAGAGCAAGTGCACCAGTTAGAGTATTTGTATTTGACGAGTAGGCTAAATCGCTATGAAGAGTATTTCCGAAATATTCAAGGAAAAAGTCCGATAAACTCACTTCACCTCTATTCCAATTCATCACGCCTTTTGTAGAATAAGCCTGTTCTAAAAAAAATCCATCTCCTTCAAAAAAATGGGTATTGAGATTGAAAGACAAAGAACCAGAGATAAGAAGATCATCTTTTTCAATTATAGTATTTGTAAGATTAAGATCAGACTCAGAAAGACATAAGTAAGTTTTTACTTGCCAAGCATACATATTGCCAGAGATTTTCCCCGTCAAAATCTTCTTGTTAGCTTCATAAGCACCAGAAAGATAGATGTTTATTTCTCGATTCTTTTTAAACCGTCCATCGATTTCGATCATCTTTTCCTGTGATTTTCTCTCTATTCTAAATTGAAAAAATCCACCTTGATAATGAGCAGTAAAATATAAAGCAATATTCTTACTTATTTCTCCTCTTCCTTTAAGGGAAATATTTTTAAATTCATTCAAGTTAAGAGAGGGAATTTCAATTGATTGAAAGGTAATTGGAAGCAGTATACATGGTTGGTTTAAAGAGGTGGGAGCTATATTTTTTGAAGTATCTAGATTCATTTGATCAACATAGAGCTTTAGAACTGAAATTTTACCAAAAAGCAAAGAGATAGGAGAAAACAAAAGCTCAATCGTTGTAGAGTTGAGTTTGATCGTTTCATTTTGATATTGGACATCATGCATATGGAGCCAAAAAGGAAATATTCCTTCTATCTTGCCTATCACAAGACTTCCTTCCATTTTTTTTTCAATCCATTTTCGAATTTTCTCTTTTCCAAATGAAGTTTGAAAAAGTAAGAAAGTCAGGATGACTATTAGAAAGAAAAATAAGAACAGCTTTTGAATGATTTTTTTCATAATCTCAAAATTTTTGTCCTAAACTTGCGTAGATTTGAAATGTTTTGTCAATGCCTTTGCGTTTATTTATAGGAAATCCAATATCAACACAAAAAGGGCCAAGAGAAGTTAAATAACGTATTCCAATCCCAGTTGAAGTGAGCACCTTTTTATCAAAACGAGGAAGAGAGGAAGCATAAACATTCCCGATATCATAAAATGGCGCGAGATAAATTTTATCCCAAACTTGAAATCGTGGTTCAATCGATCCAATCATCAAAGAAGAGCCTCCAATAGGTTTATCGCCTTCTAATGGAGAAACTGAGAGATATTTATATCCCCTTAAACTAGTTGCAGAACCAGCATAAAATCGTTTTGGTGCAGGAATTTCATATCGAGATTGTCCTAAAATTGCTCCGATTTGTAAAGAAATTGCCAACAGAATTTTGCCAGATTGTAGAAGAGGTTGATAGGTGTTCACTAAAAGTTCTTGTCTTAAAAAATTAATATGCGAGTTAAAAATCGCTTGATAAGGAGTAAAAAAATAAGCAATTGTTGTGCCACTTGTAGGATTTAACAAATTGTTTGAAGTATCAAAACGCAATTGAATAGGAGAACTTAAGAGGTTATAGTTTGAATTATTGTCTGACTTAGTACTCAGTAACCTTTCATAACGACCTGCATAATCTAAAAAGAAAAGAGGGTTAACTTGTTTATTAAACCGGATTAAAAAACTAATTTCTTTTTCAATAAACCCAGGGGTGTTTTCACGCCTTGCTTCAGCTGAATAAAGGAGGTTGTGATCTTTACCAAAGATATCGGGTATGGCATAAATCAAAGTGGCTCTCTGGATGATTTCCGAATACTCTCCATTTAAGGCAAGAGTATCTCCCCAACCAGTAAAATTATCATGACCCCACTGAGCCATTAATCCAATGGATTCGTCGGTACTATAGCTAATTCCAGCACCAATATGACGATAGTTTTTTTCTTGCAGCTGAATATACATAGGTAGATAACCATTTTCGTCAACAAAATCAGCAGATCGAACTGTTACAAAAGAGAAAAGCCCTGATTCTTTTAAAAAGTTATCTGTACAAGAGACAAGTTTTGGGTTATAGATTTCGCCAGTTTTCCAAGCAATTTTCCGATCAATGTATCTTCGTTTCACTTTATTCAAACCATTTAATTCAAGATTTCCAAAATAGGCAAGCGGTCCAGATTGGACAATATAAGTCACAGAGACTGACTTGTTCTCTTGGTCGACAAGAACTTTTCGATCATGAACTAGGGCAAGAGGATACCCAAAACTATGCATCTGCATTAAAATTTCTTCTTGTGTTTCAATAACAGAATTGGAATGAGCTGGGTCTCCAATTTTCAGTTTGAAGGTAGATGTATCTAAACAAAGAGCCAATTTCTCTTGATCTAAGATAGTAATTGCGTCAAATGTATAGGCTTGACCTAGATTGAAGAAGATATGCACAGTTGTATTAGGAAATTGGCCAGAGTAGTGTATTTCAATCTCTCCATCATAATAACCAAATGCATGTAAGACTTGTAAAAGTGTTTTCTTATCTTTTTCTGCTTGTTTTTTCAAAATAAAAAATGTAGGAGGAGGATGATTATAATCGTTGTTGAGCTGAGAAGCTGCGGAAATTGTCGTAAAAATTTCTTCTGGTAAATCGCCTTCAAATGAAATATGGTACGCAAAAAATGGCGAAGAGAAGGAAAGAAAAAAAAGAAACAAAAAACATTTCATCATGAAACACCATAAATATTGCTAGTTTTCTGTTCTTTAGCTAACCTAAGAATTGTGATGGTTTTCCATTTTAATTGTCTAGTTTCCACTTTTTAAAGGGTTCATGTTCAAATGTTTCTTAAAAATTGCGTGTCATAAAATATTTAAATCTCAAACTCAAGAGATGAAATAATTATGGGCTTTTTGAATTGTGAAAAAGTCGCCTATTCTATTCAAGCTCTTCTTTTATTTCTAAATCTTTCTAAAGAATCAGATCTTCTTGAAAACAAAAAAGTCGAAGAAGCAAGATTGCAATGCTTAGATCTAATAAATCAGTTAGAAATGCAAAAGATCACTGCAAATAAGGGAGCTTTTGAAGTGAATCGTTTAATTGAAATATTGAATCAATCTCTTGCTATTCCCTATCCGATAGTGGAAATAGATTCATTGGACAGTTTTTTAAGAGGAGAAATTGTTGCATTTGAATATTATCTTAATCAAGAACTTAGAGTAAATCATTTAACAATTCAGGATGAAACTTCCCTGTTTCATGATTCACTAACATTATGGGAACAGGTAGGAAAAAAAATTTCAGCTCAAGAGGGAATTCTACAGTTTTCCTTGATTGTTGAACAATTGAATCAGCTTTTACCTGAACAAGAACATTATCCTAATCCAAGAAAAATATAAAATTGATCAAACAACGTTTGAAAAGTGAACAAATCTATCGTGATGCCTGTCGTGTGACACCTTTTGGAGTCAATTCACCTGTTCGTGCTTTTATTGGATTAAATCAAAAACCTATGATTATTGATTCGGGTAATGGTGATAGGATCACTGATGTAGATGGCAATACTTATATCGATTTTTGTTGTTCTTGGGGAGCTTTGATTCATGGACATGCCCATCCATTTGTAACCAAAGGAGTTCAGCAACAGGTGGAGAGGGGAAGCTCTTTTGGAATCAGTACAGCTGTTGAAACTAAACTAGCTCAGATGGTCAATCAATGTGTCCCTTCTGTAGAAAAAGTGCGTTTTGTCTCGTCAGGAACTGAAGCGACAATGAGTGCAGTCAGGCTAGCTCGTGGATTTACTAAAAGAGATTTATTGATTAAATTTTCTGGCCATTATCATGGACATGCTGACCCTTTTCTTGTTGAAGCTGGATCAAGTGCAGCGACTATCTCATCGTCTGTCAGAGGAATTCCTTCAGATGTTGTTAAACATACTCTTTCTCTACCCTACAATAATGTTAAAGTACTTGAAGAAACTTTTTCTAAATATGGTGAACAGATTGCAGCTGTGATCATTGAACCCATTGCAGCAAATATGGGAGTTGTTCCACCAAAGGATGGATATTTAGAATTCTTAAGAGAGAAAACGCACGATGTAGGGGCAGTATTAATTTTTGATGAGGTGATTACAGGATTTCGTGTTGCTTTGGGTGGAGCACAAGAGCTTTATCAAATTAAGCCTGATTTAACTTGTTTTGGGAAAATTATTGGAGGAGGATTTCCTGCAGCAGCTTTTGGAGGCAGAAGTGAGATTATGGATTATCTTGCTCCTGTTGGCCCAGTCTATCAAGCAGGAACTCTTTCGGGGAATCCAGTCGCTATGGAGGCTGGGTTGCGGACACTTGAAATTTGTGCAACTCCTGGATTTTATGATAGAATTGCCAATATGACTTCTTTGCTGACAGATCCAATTTGTGAAGCAATGAAAACAATGAACGGCTGTCTCTATCAGGTAGGTTCTCTTTTTACTCTCTTTTTAGGACAAAAATCTGTACAGGATATCGAAGATGTCAAAAAATGCGATTCTCAAGCTTTTAGTCGTTATTTTGACACTCTTTTTGAACAAGGCATTTACATTTCGCCTTCTCAATTTGAAGCAAATTTTATCTCCTCTGTTCACAATAAGGAAAATTTAGAAAGAGCGCGGGATTGTATTTTGGCTTTTCTTAAATGATATAGATGAGGCAGTTTTTCTTATCCATATTATTCGTGAATCGTTTATTTGCTTCTGAGGCAGTAGTGTATCAGAGTTTAGAGAACGATATCCAATACAAAGAAGAAGGAATAAATTATATTAGCCATATTTATATCGGAGATCATACTCAATCAATTCAGCTACCTATTTTTGTATAAAACAAGCCATCAATGACTATGTGATCGTCTTAAACCTATTTTTATTATTTTAGAACTAGATACCCCGGGTGGTGAGATGTTTCCTGTACAAGAAATTCCTAATCTTTTGAAGGAAACAGATACGCCGACAATCATTGGGCACTCTTTGCAGGTGCTGGCTTATTCGTGTCCGTTATGTATGGGAGCAGCAGCTCCTGTTTTAAAGACAGGAGAGGTAGCATCAGAAAAAATTAATTCTGCTATTCGAACAGATTTGGCAAATTGCGCATTTTTTTTTGATCGAAATTCTTTGATTGCTAAAGCAATAGTGGATGATGATTTGATTTTGGTTATCCGTGGTGGTATGATCATGGAAGTGAGTCATGAGAAGGAAATCGAAACCCATGGAACGAGTGATCACGAAAAAAGGCAAACTTCTTACTTTAATTTCCGAGGAAACGAGTGAATTAGGTGTAGATGATCTTGCTTTCCTACCTAATAGACTTCTCCAAATCATAAGAGAAGGAGAGTGGCCAATGAGTCAAGAACTTCTCTTTACTGATGCATTTTTTAATAAAATTCTTCATGCAATTGTAAAAACATATTCGATAGTTTGGAAAACTCAGTTTTTTATTTTATTGAGTTCACCAATTGTGACTTCAATTTTATTCTTAAGCGTCTTTTTAGGTTTTTATATAGAAATCAGTACTCCAGGTGTTGGTCTTCCCGGATTAGTTGCCTTCACTTGTTTAGCATTGATGATTGTCTCCAGTTTTTCTCTAGAAGTAGCTAATTGGTTGGATGTCATTATTTTTTCAGCTGGGGTGTTGTTAATGATGATTGAATTTTTCTTACTTCCTAGTATCAAAGAAATGACTTTTGTTTTTCAAACCCATACATTAAATGGAGTAGGTAAATATGTGATTGAAAGAATCTTTTGGTTATCAGTTTCATTAGTTATTGGTATGATTATCATTGGTTTGCTAGTAAAATATATTATTCCACGCTTTAATTTCTCTTCTTTGATCTTAAAAGAAGAACAAACAGGCTACATAGCTTGTTCAGATCGACTGCCCGAGGTTGATACTGTCGGTGTGGTTACATCTCCTTTGCGGACTGCTGGAAAAATAGAAATCCAAGGTGTGAGTGATGATGTCCTGAGTAATGGCAAATTCATAGGTAAAGGATGTCGAGTCCGTATCATAGCAATCCAAGGAGGTAGGGTCATTGTTGAGGAAGTGCCTTGAGTTGGATCTTTTTTCTTTTACTCTTGACTGGTTTGATCACGGTTTTTTTAGAATGTTTTCTTCTTGGAGGTATGATTGGAACTGCCGGAGGAGTCTTTTTATTTACTAGCATTATTCTTTTTGCAGTTGATGAGCATTCGTTCTTCTCTTTGTGCTTATTGATAGGTGGGCTCTTTATTTGGATAGGCCTGGTAGTTGTTTTCGCAATTTGGCAAAATAAGTAAGCAAGATAAAGGAAGATTTTTCTTAGAATCCTATGGATTGACTAATTCTCAAAAGTTGATTCCAAAAGAAGATACGATGGAGCTCTTATCTCATAAATCAGGTTATATACTATTAAAAAAGAGCATGAGGTGTTACTGAAGAAACAATCATTGGATGAGTCGGTGAAGGGATTGTGAATTCAATTGAACAAGCTAGCACTCATTTAGATGTTCTTAGCAATCCTTAAACCATCTCTCAACTTGTACTTGATAAAGTGTGAGATTTTCAAACAGCTTTCAAAATTCTCTCAATAGATATTGTTTATATTACTGTTGGTGAAAATATTGGAGCTTGTTTAAAAGCAGATCGAGCTCAATCAGATACAGGCGTTGCACAGGCGGAAGAAAGAAGAGCTATGGCAGTTACTATGGAGCGAGAGAATATAGCAAAAGTTGAGGAAATGCGTGCTCGATTTATCGAAGCAGAAGCACAAATTCCTTTCGGGATTGATGAATGTTCAGGCGGATATGGAAATGCAAAAATCCATTGCGCATTTAAAAGAAGAATCTCAACAAGCTACATCAGAAAATCTATAATGAAATCTTTTGAAATTCTAGGAATTATTTTTATCTCTTTATTACGCAAGCTTTGGATGGATAAGGATCAATCTAAGATGACTAGAGAAATTTTGAGTCAGAATATTAGGTTAAAAACGGAGGGTGCAAAACATGACTTCAATGATACAACTTCTAAATCAACAAGATACGAAGAAGAAAATGATCATTTTTTCTGAAGTCCTGGATTGAAAATTCTAAATAACCTTTGTCCTAAAACTGTTGATAATAGGCAATCTAAGAATGAGTCAGTCATAAATTTAAAAAAATCAGAGTAAGAATTAAAAAAGATTTTTTTATTATTTATTTTCAAATCATGCTTCTTATAAAAGATGAAAGAAAGGCACTAGATCGTTAATGGCAATTGTTAGTTTTTCATGAAACTGCATGATTTTTATGAAAAAAAGATAAGAAAAGGGTGGATTCTCTGGAAAGAGAATGCTTTTTCTTTAGTACATACCAAACCTCTTAAAAAACCAAAAAATCGCGAAACTTTAGCCCATGTTTACATGGCTTGTGTGGAAGCATGCAAGGCAGAATCCTGGGAAGAAGCAAATCGATTGATTCGTTTCATTTGGATTCAAGAAAACCCACCCACTAAATCTGCATCATTACCAAGAATTATTGATCAAGATGGATTTTTACGCATGTATGCTCTTGGTCAACCTCTTTGTACAGAGCTTTTTTTTCGTATTTGGGAGCGTATAAATGATTCAATTGATATTAAAAAGATTGATTTACATCCAATTTGTATTGAATGGAATGAAGAAAGTGCGCTTTATTTTGATGAAAATGCTACACCTCCTGGTCTCTTACCCAAACTCTTTATTACTCATCGTCTGAAAAAAGATAAGGAGCAGCTCTCAAATATCTACCAGGACTTGGCTAGGCTAGCTTACATTCAAGATGATTTTAGACGTCAATGGCTCACATTAGCCATCCTTAGTCATGGAGCAGCTTATCGCGAAATCGAAGGTAAGATCCTGAAAATTCCTTCATTTAAAAAATCAGATCAACTAGTCGCTTATCGTTGTCATAAACATCTAATTGCTGAAGGAGTACGTACAATAAGTATGGTGCCCATGAAAGAGAAAGCCATACCAATCTACTTATGTCAAGGAACAGAGCTTTGGCCTTCACAACCCTCTATGATTGGATCCATTATGGCAAATTTTGCGACTCATGGTTCTGCAACAGCGGCATATGCACATTCATGGAGAAGGATTCACAAGCATTTGCGTGACTTATATAATGGCGAGTTGCCATTTGTAGTTGGACATAGCATGGGTGGTTCACTAGCTATACAGATTGGGCTTTATTCACATGATCTTATCCATCAAGCCCATGCTTTTAATCCTCCCAATCCGAATCGAAGAGATTATGAATTTTATCGAAGTATGGATGAAATACGTAAAAGAAAAATTCTCATTTCTGCCAATTTAGATGATTTTGCATTCTGGCGAGTAGGAGAAAAGGTGATTGGAAATGTGACGGTATTTTTAGGGAAAAAAAGATGGCGCTATTATCCAGTCTACTTTATAGATTGCATATTACTCATTCCTGCGATTGTGAAATTCATGTTTAATATATGGCATGCTTTTCCAGCTCATCAGCATATTCTTCCTCTATCTGAAAATTGGCTCTCTTTTCATCTCACTGAAAAGGAAATAGAACAAGAAAACAAAGAGCGTGCACAACGGTTTGATTATCTCCATTTTTTTCCTAAGTTGTATGATCCTATGAAATCCCTTTTCTGTTTTCTACGTAAATTTTTTAAATGGCGAATGGAAGCTCAATATCTACGTAATGAAATTGAAATCATTACTCTTCACGAGCGGGACCTTATTGATATGATAAATGATGAAAATCATAAGGAGATTATGCGCGAGTTACGAACGCTCCAGATTCAAAAAGAACACCTACGTCAAAAGTTATTTCGAAATTAAAGACACATTTTAATTTAGCCTTAATCCCCAAATCTCCTGAGCATATTCTTTAATTGTACGATCACTCGAAAATTTCCCCATTTTTGCAACATTATGAATGGATTTTTTTATCCATACATTTTGGTTTGCATAGACTTTACTGACCTCATTTTGACAATGAATATAGGAAGCAAAGTCTGCTAGAAGACAATAGTGATCACCACCTTCAAGAAGAGTGTGAATAATAGGTTCAAAGAGATTTTTGTTTTCTGAATTGAAAAATCCATCCCGAATCATATCAATTACCCGTTTTAAATCAGCATTTTGGTGGTAGGTATCGATAGGCCTATAACCTGTTTCTTTTAATTGCATAATCTCTTCAGCTTTCATTCCAAAAATAAAAATATTTTCAGAACCCACCTCTTCTAAGATCTCGATATTGGCTCCATCAAAAGTCCCAATTGTGAGTGCTCCATTAAGTGCAAATTTCATATTACCTGTTCCAGAGGCTTCTGTCCCTGCCATAGAAATTTGTTCAGATAGATCGGCAGCAGGAATCATTTTTTCAGCTAGTGTCACACAATAGTTTTCAAGAAAGACAATTTTTAGTTTATTGGAGATAGATTGATCATCATTGATCACTCTACTTACTGAGGTGATCAGTTTAATGATCAATTTTGCTATAAAATAACTCGGTGCAGCTTTTCCACTAAAAAAGATAGTGCGAGGGATCCAATCAGCATTAGGATGATCTTTGATGAAACAGTAGTCATGAATGAGTCTTAGAACGTTAAGCAATTGTCTCTTATATTCATGAATGCGTTTAATTTGACAATCAAACATCGATTCAGGGTTTACAAGGATATTTTTTTGAGTAAAAATAAAATTAGAGAAAGCTTTTTTATTGTTCTGTTTGATTTTATCCCAATCGTGATGAAAACCATGATCATTCTGATATAGAATGAGTTTTTCAAGTTCTGAGAGTTCAACTATCCATTGATGACCAATACAAGAGGAAATAAGTTCTGCTAGAGATGGATTACATGTTTTGAGCCAGCGTCTAGGGGTAATCCCATTCGTTTTATTAGTAAATTTATTTGGTTCTATTTCCGAAAATTGTTTAAATACATGATTTTTTAGCAAATTAGAGTGGAGTGCAGAGACACCATTGACTTTATGAGAGCCAATGATGGCAAGATGCGCCATATTAATTTGTTTGTGATTTCCCTCTTCAATAATAGAGAGTTTCTGCTGCATCTCAAGGTTGTTTGAGGAATGCAGTTCTACTTGTTTCAGCCATCTATGATTTATCTCATAGATAATCTGTAAGTGACGAGGCAGAACTCTCTCAAAAAGAGAGATAGGCCATCTTTCAATTGCTTCTGGTAAGAGAGTGTGGTTAGTATAAGCAAAAATTTTTTTTGTAAGACTCCATGCTTTATCCCATTCTAATTCTTCACGATCGATAAGAATCCGCATCATTTCTGGAATCACAAGAGAAGGATGGGTATCATTGAGTTGAATCGCAACTTTTTCATCAAGATTATCTAAGTAGAGGTGTCCCTTATTGTGCCTTCGGATAATATCTTGAATAGTCGCTGAAACAAGAAAATATTCTTGTTTCAATCTTAATTCTTTCCCTTCAAAGAGATTGTCATTAGGATAAAGTACTTTTGAGATATTTTCTGTCATGGCCATATCTTCAATAGCTCGGATATAATCCCCATGATTAAAATAACTTAGATTAAATCCACGTGATGATTTAGCTTGCCAAAGACGCAAGGTATTGACTGTCTTATTAAGATAGCCACAAATAGGGATGTCATAGGCCATTGCCATCACTTCTTGAGTATCGATCCATTGAAATCGGTGTTTTCCTTTACCATCTTTATCATTGATAACTCTTCCGTAAAACTGGATGGGATACAGGTATTCACTTCTACAGATTTCCCAAGGATTTCCATAACGCAGCCAATTATCAGGAATCTCTTGTTGATCTCCTTCAGAGATTTGTTGGTTAAAGATCCCATAATCATATCGAATTCCATAACCATAACCTGGAATACCGAGAGTCGCCATCGAATCAAGAAAACAGGCAGCTAATCGACCAAGTCCACCATTGCCTAATCCGGCATCTCTCTCCATTTCGATAATCAGATCGAGATGAAAACCAAGATCAGCAATTGCTTGACGACAATTTTCAAGAATCCCTAAATTGATTAAACTATTTTCCAGAGTTCTTCCAATCAAAAACTCCATTGAAAGATAATAGACTCTTTTGACATCAGTATCATAATAGTGTTGTTGTGTTTTTATCCACTGGCCTACCATATGATCCCTAACTGTATAAGCGACTGCTTGAAATAGATCTCTTTTCGTCGCAGTATATTTATCTTTTGCAAGAGTATATCGAAGATGATCTACAATGAGATCTTTAAGCGATTCAGTGTCTCCTTTAAGATGCTCAAGTTTAACAGTGGCGAGTTTAGTCAAGAGGTTTGTTCCTTTTTATAATAAAGACTATCTTGAATAAGAAAGCATTGTCAAATATTTATTTTTTAATTGCTATTTAATATAGATGAGTTTAAAATTTTTTTAACTATGACAAATTCAATCAACGATTTTTTTAAAGAAAATGCCTCATATGTCGAATCAGTACCAATAATAGACTTTAAGGGATTTGAGTTTTCAATAACTAAACGGATTATAGGAGCTGCCGCCGCTTCTCTTGTGATTATTGGAGTTTGTGCACTTATAGTCAACTCATTGCATCAATCAGGTTTTTCGATCTCTTGGGGTCATATTAAACCAGGAAGTTTAGCGATCGGTTTAGGAATATCTACCTTATCCATTGGTGGAGCAGCTTGGATCGTTCACCGAGCATGCAATAAGGTAGATCCTTTGGTGCATAAAAAAATTTTCAAGCATTTAACCTCCGAAAAGCTACTCTATTTCTCCATTGAAGGAGGTAAAGAAAGTAAAGTAGAGGATGGAGATAAAAGAAAAAATAAGACAAGGCTTGTTGATCTCTCTACTTTAAATAAGAATCAATCTGGAATAGTCTATTTTTACCAAGCAAAGCCATGGGATCAATATTATCAGATCAATACCATCGTCATTCTTACGGCTCCAATCTATATCGCCTGTTCTATTGCCTATCATGTGATTCGGATGGCAATTATTCCATTTTGGGTCGCGACTCACTTGGCTATTGAAGCTTGTTTAAATCGACCAACACTGGGTAAACCCTCTCGTTATAAAATGCGAGATCTTGTTGAACAACCTTTACGCTCATTCAAACAGATTATCTTATCTCCTTCTTATGGTTTGGCTTATATGGTCGCTGCAATCTACTCATTAGTTCATCCTAGGCAAGGAGCAATATTACTTAGTAAAATTGAAAGAGATTGGAATCAAGGGGCTTCAAGAGCAGAGGGGTATTGGTCAGTGGGAGGGCCTCAACGTTTATGGACTTTTGCAAACCTAGAATGGAACTTTTTTGTTCCTGGGTGTTATCAGCCTCAAGGTTCAATTAGAATAAAAAACAACAAAATTGTAGAAGGAAAAAGTTTGAGTAAGATGGTAAATGAGAAATCAGGTTATGACGCGAAAGTGATACATATCTATTCTCTATCGAAGTGACACGTATCTATATAAGTATTGCAATGGGATTTTCTAATAGGAATTGCAGTGTTTTCATAAAATCTGCAGCAGGTTGACCATCAATGACTCGATGGTCGACAGAAAGAGTGAGGGATAGTGTTTTCCCAGCTACAACAGATCCATCTTTTACTACAGCTCTATCTTCTATCGCTCCTACAGCTAAAATTGCTCCTTGAGGTGGATTAAGGATCGCTGTGAACTCCGTAATCCCGCACATCCCAAGATTAGATAACGTAAAAGATCCTCCTTTGTACTCTTCTTCTTTTAACTGGTTTTTCTGAGCTTTTTCTGCGAGCATTTGCATTTCGACTGAAATCTCTTGGAGATTTTTATAATTCGCATGACGAATAATAGGAGTGATTAAGCCTTCTTTAACAGCCACTGCTACGGAAATATCAATTGTTTTAAATTGAATCAATGTTGCATTCACTGTATTAAAGCCAGTATTGATTTCCATGTGTTTGGAAAGTGCTAAGGCACAACTCTTGATGATGATATCATTAAAAGTCATATTCAGATTGAGCTTTTTAAGCTGTTTACGGAGGATCACGATTGGTTCAGCATTGATGATTTGTTTGACATAGAAATGGGGAATAAAGCTTTTAGATTTTTGCAGTCTTTCTCCGATGATTTTTCGCATCGGAGTGAGAGCTTTTTCCTCATAACTGCCAGCTGGAAGGGAAGGGAGTTCTTGAGTTTTAAAATTAACTAAGCCAATAGGCTGTGCCATTTTTAAATCTTTACTCGTAATACGCCCATAAGGTCCTGAGCCCTTCACTGTGGTAAGATCAAGGTGATGTTCTTCTGCTAGACGACGAGCTAATGGAGAAACAGAATTTTTTTTTGTGATAGGTTTTAATACTTTTTTAAGAGGAGGCTCTGGAATAAAGATAGGTTGTTGAATTGCATGAGAGGTGATTGGAGAAGATAGAATGGTTTGTTCTTTTTTTTCTTCTTTCTTTTCATTCAGATCAGGAGATGGGTTAGGTGAAAATCCCTCAATACTTTCATCTTTTATCTCTGTAAAAATTGCAATAGGTTGATTAACCAATCCTATCGATCCGTTAAGAAGTAAAATTTTACGTAGCCACCCCTCATCAAGAGCATGGTATTCAATTGTAGCTTTGTCTGTAGTAATCTCTAAAAGAAGTTCATCTGCTTTAACAAAATCTCCTTCTTTTTTATGCCATTTGGCAATTATTCCTTCTTCCATCGTAGGGGAAAGTTTAGGCATAATCACAGTAAAAGGCATGTCATAAATCCATTTTCATAAGCAACATTGTCATATTGGCTTGATTATTGAATTATCCCTTTGGAATTGCAAGTGAAAAAAATGGGATTTTTGCTTATGAAATTTTATTGTAAGATTTTTTGTATTGCATCTTTTATACGATCTACATTTGGTAAAGTGGAGGCTTCCAATATTTTGGAATAAGGCATAGGTGTTTCACGTTGACAGACACGCATAACAGGTGCATCAAGATCATCAAAACAAAACTCCATCACTTGAAATCCTACCTCAGCAGCAATCCCAGAAAAATAGTGCCCTTCTTCAACAATCAGACATCGGTGAGTTTTTTTTACTGATTTGATGATAGTAGAAATATCAAGAGGTTTAATTGTTCTTAGATCAATTAGTTCTACACTGATATCAACTTGTTGATTGATTGCCTCTACACAATTTCTGAGTACATGACTATAAGAAAGCAGGGTAAGATCCTTACCCTCTTGAACAATTTTAGCCTTTCCAATTGGAACAAGATACTCTTCTATAGGAATTTCCATTTCCATTCCATAATCAAGTTCACTTTCAAGAAATAACACAGGATTATTATTACGAATAGCAGTTTTAAGCAGACCTTTAGCATCGTAGGGATTACTTGGAGCGAGGATAATCAGTCCTGGAAGATTACTATAGAAAGCTTCTACACAATGAGAATGTTGACTTGAAACTTGTGCAGCTGCTCCATTGGGGCCTCGAAATACAATTGGAACATTAAATCTGCCACCAGACATATAATACATTTTTGCTGCATTAGAGATAATCTGATCACAACTCACAAAAGAAAAATTCCAACTCATAAACTCAACAACAGGACGCAGACCTGTCATTGCTGCTCCAATTCCTAGTCCAGAAAAAGCAAGCTCAGAAATTGGAGTATCAATTACCCGTTTAGGTCCCCATTTATCGAGAAGTCCTTTGGTTAATTTATAAGCACCATTATACTGAGCTACTTCTTCGCCTATGATGACAACCATTTCATCTCTTACCATTTCTTCATCAAGAGCTTGGCAAATTGCTTCACGCATTTGAATTATTTGAGTCTTATGGAGCATAGACATCCTGTTCAAGGCCGGCTGGAGAGGGCCAAGGGCTATTCTCAGCATAAGTCATCGATTCAAGAATAGTGTCTTTGGCTTTTTTATTTAAAATTTCAAACTCTTCTTCAGTGAGTAGGTCGCATTTTTTCAGATGGTTTTTTAGAAAAACAATAGGATCTTTTTTCTTAATTGCCTCTAAATCTGTTTTTGTACGATAAAGACCTGGATCGGATATCGAATGACCTTTTAATCTTTCGCAGAGACATTCAATTAAAACTGGACGACCTGTTTTTAAACATTCTTGGTAGATAGATCTAAATCCCTGATAACAATCAAAATAATTCATTCCATTTAACTTGTAGCTATTTATGTTATAGCTTGGACCCTGTTTCTCAGCAATTGCTTCTGAACAACAAAGTGCACGAGATGCATGTGTTCCCATTCCCCATTGATTATTTTCAATAATAAAAATCACAGGTAAATCCCATAGAGATGCGAGATTCAGTGATTCATGAAAAGCTCCTTGCGCAACAGCTCCTTCACCTAAAAAACAGACAGAAAGCTCATTGTTCTTATTTTGATATTTGATAGAAAAAGCGGCACCAATAGCAATTGGAAGATGACCTCCAACAATTGCCGCACCCCCTAACATGCGATTCGTATAGAAATGCATTGAACCACCTCTTCCTTTAGCATTACCTGTCAAGCGACCGTATAATTCTGCCATTAGTTCATGAGGTGTCACACCTAAGAGAAGGGGAAGAGCATGACAACGATAAGAAGTTACATACCAGTTTTCTTTTCCAAATACTTGAACAGCAGCAGTTTGAATTGCCTCTTGACCGGAATATGCGTGATAAAATCCTCCTATTAACCCTTGCTGGTAAGCTGATTCACCACGGATTTCAAAATGGCGAATCAAAACCATCAGATATAGCGCTTCTAAAACTTGTTTTTTACCGATTCGCTTGATTGTTTCAAGATTTATTTCATTATCTTTAAAGTCACTTGAGAAGTAAGAGGGTTTCTTCATTCCTTTATCTTAAACAAGATTTAGGCAAAAATACAAGAAATGATTGTAGACTCAATTGATGAATTTTGTTTCTTATAAAATTCTATAAATCTCAATTTATGCAATTTATATGATTTATAGAATCTAATTCCTATTTTTCTATTTAGAATTGTTAATTATTTTTCCATTAGCATATTCATGTCTTTTTTATAAAAGTTGTCAGATTTTTTTTAAGTATTTTGTTGCGGAAAAATTCTCTTTTTTATCTTAATGGTGTCTTAATTTTTTTGGTAAAATATATTATTTGAATAGGTGAAAAATGACTTATGGATCCCATTTCAGTCAGTATGTTAAGAATATTCAATCAATCGATGTCGACCATTCTAAGGACCATTATCCGAACAATGGAGAAGAAGAAAAAAAGAACAAATATAAATACGTACATTATTTAGGAAGACATTGGATGAAAAATCAGAACATATTTCCCACTCAACCTGATCTTTTTGCTAAAATCAAACAAGATAATAGCAATAAAATAAGAATCTATGCGGATCAAATATTGCTTCAAGAAGCAAATAAACTGTTAAATAAAATGAAAACTCTTCAAGAAAAAGTGGCTCAACTTTGCTTTTTAGAAACTGATGCAGTTTATGACACCCATCTTCAGGCTGAAGTTGAATCAAGGATTCTAAATGATCATATTGGGGGCATTTTGTTTAGAAAAGGTAGCTATAAACATCAAGCTTATCTTATTGATTATTACCAAAAAATTTCAAAAACAACACTTTTAGTTGGAAATGATTTTCTTCATGGACTCTCTTTTTATTTTCAGGGTGATCGTCTTCCAAGTAGCAATTTTTCTGAACAGTGTTTTTCTGATTTGGGTAAAGCTGTCATGTCTCAAAATCGTCGGCTAGGTGTTCATGTCCAATTTAATCAGGAAAGAAATTTCATCTCCTTCCCAATGGTAAAAAAACAAATTGAAGCTTTTAGCCGTGGTATTCGTCAAGGTAAAGGAATTGTTGCAAAAGGAAATCGATTAAAAGAAAAGCAGTTACCCTCATTTCAGCTATGTAAGGAAAAATTTCCAATTCCAATTTTTCAAAAAAATGACTCACAATCTCTTGATATCATAGGATTTAAGACTCTAAAAATTTTTGATACAATTAACTCGGTTAAGTTTTTTACTGTGAAACAATGTCTTATCGCATTTAATTGCCACTATGATCTCTTTTTAGTCAGAGAAAAATTACCTGATTTAATCAATTTATTATGTCAGCTTGTTCGTCTTGAAAAAATTCAGGAAGAAGAACTTGATCGACGCATTACTAAGATACTTATTATCAAGTTACTTTTTAACAATACTCATATGTTTTAGAAAGATTTTTTATCTTAGGGATTTTTCATCTTGGAGTTTTTTTAGATCTGTTTCAAGATCTTTAATGCGCTGAGTAAGTTGACAAATGCTTTTTAATGACACATATTGACGATGAGCATCTTTAATTGGGATTGCTGGTACTCCACTATAGACACCTCGTTTTTTAATTGTTTTACTTACTGCAGACCTAGCTGCAAATACTGCACCATCAGCAATCGAAATATGTCCCGTGATCCCCACTTGTCCACCAAATATCACAGAAGATCCGGTTTTAGTAGAGCCAGCAATTCCGACTTGAGCAGCGATTAGATTATTGTTGCCAATTTCTACTTGATGAGCAATCTGAACAAGATTATCAATTTTTGTACCACGCCCTATGATTGTTGCTTTAAAACGGGCACGATCGATGGTACTATTCGCTCCAATTTCAACATCATCTTCTATAATCACCCTTCCTAACTGTTTCAATTTATGATTATTGCCTTTTGCATCAGTAAAAAAACCAAAACCACATGAACCTATGATCGCACCTGGTTGTAGAATGACACGATTTCCGATAGTGCAGTTTTCACGTATAACTACATTAGGATAGAGAATACAGTTAGCACCAACGATTGTATTCGTGCCAATTGAGACATTTGCTCCAATGACTGTGTTTTTTCCAATTATTGCACCACGGTCAATAGTCACATGAGGTCCAATATCTACTTCTTGATCTAAACAAGCTTCTTCATGAATGACAGCAGTTGGGTGAATTCCTGAAAAGCCAGAAGAGGAGGGATGGATAAATAATTCGATGACTTTTTGAAAAGCAATTGAAGGGTTTGGATGAACTAAATATTGTTTATTAGATTCATTCTTAAAATTAGTAAAATCACTTGAAATAATCACTGCTCCTGCTTGAGAAGCATAAAGCTTATTCTGATAAAGGGGATTATGAAGAAAAGAAAGTTCACTGGAAGAAGCTGTTTCTAAATCATCAACTCCTGTAATCTCATAATTAGGATTGCCAATAAGTTTTGAATTTGTGATTTCTCTTATTTCTTCCAGTGTGTATCGACTCATAGTGTTCTCCAAGTTTTCAATTTAAATTTGCTATTGAACTTGGATTGTTTTCAATTTCAAATTGCTTGTCCATTTCTTTTATTGTTTCTTCAGTGAAATCAAGAGATGGAGCAAAGGCAAAAGCTGAGTCTTCATTCATGATGAATGAGAGCTTTTTTCTTTCACGTATTTTCTCAGATATAGAGCTGACTTCATCGTGTATTGTCTGGAGCATTTTATAATTTGCTTGATTCAGCATTTGGTAATATTGGTTTTGATAACGTGCAAAATCTTGACTTAAAAATTGAAATTTTTGTTTCAATTCATTTTGAGCAGTAGAAGAAAGAGCATCCATATAATCTTGGTCTTCAATCTTTTTTGCCATTTCTTGAAGCTCGTTATCCGTTTTTTCGAGTGTTTCAGTCATTTGTTTTTTCATAGCTTCAAGTTTATCTCTTTCTTGTTGGCCATGCTTAGATTTTTCAACACAGGTTTTGAAATTGATAAAACCAATATTTGCATCAGCGCCAATGACTGTGCTATTGATCAAGACAAGAGCCAGAGAGAGCATAATCATTTGAATTTTTTTCATATTTTTCTCCTTAAGCATTTTCAGATTAAATTTATATTTAGAAGCTGCCACCGATTGCAAAGAAAAATCGCTGAGCAACATTTACTTTTTGACCATTTACTATATCATTTGGATGGATCGGCCAACCTAACCCAAACATGAGAGGCATATTGCGCATCACTTCTACCCGTATTCCAAATCCAATACTTGCAGATAGTGGACCAAGAGTAAATTCATTCATTGATACATACCCTGCATCAACAAAAATAAATCCATCAACAGAAGGAATTGTGACTAGGTTATGTTGATACTCTTCTGATAGGAGTAACGAGGAAAGACCTCCACGAGGTTCATTATTTCCAAATTTTGGTCCAATAATAAATGGCCTGTAACCACGTACAGTCGTTTCACCTCCTAAAAAGAACCGTTCACTTAAAGGGAGATTGACGGGATCTGTACTGCCATAAGTAGTAATAAATTGTATATCTCCACGTATTTTGAGTGTTCCTTTTCGACTAAATGGATAGTAGTAGGTATTCAAATAGGAAAATTTCATAAACTGATAGTTGCCTCCCATACCAGCAACTTCATAACCAAGTCTAGAACGAAAACCACATGAAGCACGACGTGGATGATCTGTTGAATCATAAATCAAAGCATTTCCAACTGCTGAAATAAAACCAGTTTGCTCGCCTTCCTTACGCAAAGTAACATTATTCTTCTCACGTATATCAATGTTAGTATGACGAGCACGGTAATAAATATCATATTTTAAAAAGGAATTAATAATATAAGTACCGTGGACAGTTCCTCCATATGTCTTAATTTCATAGTCACGTGAATAGATACGGTTATCACTTTTTTCTAAGTCTACGCCAAAAATCCATGGAGTATCGAGAAAATAAGGTTTTGTCCAAGACAAAAGATAACTTGTTTGTCTATCTCCAATATTGACCTTTGCATGAGTATACTCTCCACCTCCACGTAAACCCCTAGGACCTTTATTCAATAAATCCATCAGTCCAGTGATGTTAAAATTACGTTCAGTGATTTCTATCCCTCCAAAGATTCGATCAAGAGAGCTAAATCCAGCAAAAAGGCCGAGATTTCCAGTATCTGTTTCTTCTACCTCGATGTAAACATCACGATAGAGTTTTTTTGAATCGCAATCTTCGATTTGAGAACGAACAGCATAAACATTGACACAACTAAAAAATCCAGTATTTCCTAAACGCGCTTCAGTTTTTTCAATTTTACGATTATCAAACACTTCTCCTGGACAAAGCAGACTCTCATGAAGAATGACTTTAGTTTGGGTCGAACGATTTCCAAAAACCCGAATTAAACCCACATAATACTGTAGTCCTTCTTCAATCTTGATGAAGAGATCATAAACAGGAGAGTCGTTGCGCATGACCATTTGGATGTCAATATCTGTATCTATGTAACCATAGGATCCATAAAGATCACGAATCGCTTGAATTGTTGAACGAATCTTTTCAGGAGAAAGAGGACTTTTCATACTAAAAGCGAAGACTTCATAAATTTTCTCATGAGTAAAGAGAGAGTTTCCTTCTATGTTAATATGCCCAACCTTATAACAAATCCCTTTTTCAACTTTAATCACCAAATCAATTTTTTTAGCTACTTTAGCTTCTTTAACCGACATGTCTACTATAGCATCAGCATACCCCTGATTTTGTAAGTAATTAATAATTTTAAGCCTATCATGCTCAATCATTTCGGGATGATATATTCCCTTCCCACTATACCAACTTAGTAGAACATTATAGGGTTGAGATAGGATTTCCTCTAGAATCTCTTCTTCTTCTCTGGCATTCAATCCTTCAAAAAGAATCTGATGAATTTTACCAGCACGACCTTCAGAGATATGAATTTCAATATCAATTTTACTTCCTTCTTCATTTGGTATGATCAAATAATCAATTTCAGCTTCAAAGTATCCTCTTTTTGCATAGAAGAGTCGAAGCTGGTGTAAGGCTTTAATAAACTCGTCGCGCTCAAATAATGAACCAGTCTCAATCCCTAAATTTTTGAATAGTTTTTTCGATTTTATCTCTTCATTTCCACAAAAATGGATTTTGTTAATGATAGGCTTCAAACAGATATTCAAAAAGATATAGATCTCATTATGAATCACTTCAATCGATGGCAACACCTGGTCATATTCTTTAGCAAGCATCTTTAAATCACTATCAAACTCTGATTGAGAAAAATAATTCCCAACTTTTGATTCCATTCGAGATTGAATCGCTATAGGATGAAATGTTTCATCATTTGAAACATTGCGAGGAATAAATTCAATTTTAGCAATCCGCATGGTTTCATATTGTTCGGCAAAAGAGAAAAAAGGAAAACTAAATAAAAAAAAGGCAAAAATCCAGTGTTTCATAATAATTTACAAAGATCAAAGATAAAAATCGTAAGAGAAAGCGTTTAATTTAATCAAGTTAATATGCATGCCTACCAGAAAAGGCGCGCGCTAATGTGCCTCCATCAATAAAGTCAAGAGAACTACCCATTGGCAACCCAAGAGCAAGACGAGAAACAGAAAGAGAGAAATTTGTTAATTCTTTTTTTAAGTAAAGAGAAGTTGCATCTCCTTCTAAAGTTGCATCTAAGGCAATAATGATTTCACGAATCTCCATTTCAACGATACGAGCTTTAAGTTTATCAATGGTTTTTTTAGAAGGTGCTAGACCATGAATTGGTGAAAAAAGTGTTCCAAGAACATGATAAAGCCCGGTATATTCTCTTGTTTCCTCAATTAAAAAAACATCTTTAACTGAAGCAACAATGCATAAAGTTTTTGAGTTTCTATTCTTATTGTAACATATTGTGCACTTATTTCCCTCTTCAACCAAACTCCCACATTCAAGGCAGTGACTAATATTTTTTTTTATGTTTTTAATTATTGAGGCCATATCAGCCAACTTCTCTTCGGGCCAATTTAGAACATGAAAAGCAAATCTTTCAGCTGTTTTTATTCCTACTCCTGGGAGTTTTTGGAAAATTGCTATCAGTTGCGAAAGAGGCTTGGGATAGTGCATAGAAAAATATATTGCCCCTTAAGGGTTTTATTTTAAAGCACCATTTGCTAAAGTATTATTTATTTGCTTTAACCGTTTATTTATAAAGAATTATTGTGAAGACAAAAGCCCGCATTATTGGGACAGGTTCTTATTTACCTGAACACATTTTAAATAATGAAGATTTAGAAAAACTAGTCGATACTTCTGATGAGTGGATTTATTCAAGAACGGGGATAAAGGAAAGACGTATTGCTAGCTATGATGAATACAGCTCTGATATGGGTCTAAAAGCAGCAAAAGCTGCTCTTAAAATAGCTAAGAAAAATCCCACAGAGATTGATCTTATCTTGGTTGCTACAATCTCACCTGATTATATATTTCCAAGTACAGCCGCCTTGATTCAGAACATGTTAGGAGCGCATCAAGCGGCTGCTTTTGATTTTCAAGCAGCTTGTACGGGTTATCTCTATGGATTGGTGATGGCGAAAGGTTTTATTGATTCTGGTATCTATAGGAATATTTTGTTGATTGCTTCTGAAAAACTTTCTTCCTTTGTCAACTATAAAGATCGAAATACTTGTGTTTTGTTTGGTGATGGTGCCTCTGCTTCAGTTATTAGTGATCATGGAGAGGGATATGAAATTATGGAATCGTCTCTTGGTGCTGATGGGGAGCTGGCTCAACTTCTTATACTTCCAGCCGGAGGCTGTCGTATACCAGCTTCACCAGATACGATTGCTCAACATCAACATTTTATCATGATGGAAGGTAAAGAGGTTTTCAAACATGCTGTTCGTAGAATGGAGAATGCAGCAAAAGATTGTTTAGAACGAGCAAATATGCATGAAGATGAGATCGATTGGCTTGTTCCTCATCAAGCTAATGCAAGGATTATTGATGCGATTGCTCGAAGATTTGGAGTCAATGAGTCGAAGGTTTTTAAGACAGTGCATAAATATGGGAATACCTCTGCTTCAGCTGTTGCAATTGCTTTTGATGAATTAATTAGAGAAAGAACTATCGAAAGTGGAGAATGTATTCTTTTAGTTGCTTTTGGTGCAGGATTTACTTGGGGAGCAACAATTTTAAAAAAAATATAAAGCCTTTTGTTTTTATCCAGTTACAATAAAAAACATCATTTCTTAAAAACAATCTAAGAATAGTTGGGAGGTAGTGTTATGAAAAACATCGCTTTTCTTTTTCCTGGACAAGGATCTCAAATTGTAGGAATGGGACAAGATTTTTACAAAACTTATACTCAAGCAAGAGAGGTTTTTCAGGAAGGCGATGAACAGTTAAATCGTTGTCTTTCTAAGATTGTATTTGAAGGACCGAGTGATCAACTTACTGAAACGTCCAATAGTCAAACTGGGATTTACCTTTTAAGTATAGCCATTCTAAGAGTTCTTCAAAAAGAATTTCCTCATCTTAAACCTTCTGTCTGTGCTGGTTTGAGTTTAGGGGAATATACTGCACTTACAGCGAGTAACTATCTTCCTTTTTCCACATGTTTGTCATTGGTGCAGTTTCGTGGTGAGGTGATGCATGAGGCATGTGAAAAAACTCGTGGAACCATGGCGGCTCTTTTTGGTCTCTCAGCTAAGGAGATTAAAGAGATGGTCTCTCAGCTAGATTTACCTGATGATCTTTGGATAGCAAATTTTAATTGTCCAGGTCAAACAGTAATTTCTGGAACTCATAAAGGAGTAAAAGCTGGCATTGAAGCTGCAAAGGCCAGAGGGGCAAAAAGAACGGTACTACTTAATGTTCATGGTGCATTTCACAGTGGATTAATGGCGTTAGCCCAGGAAAAATTACAAAAAAAAATCCAAGAAATTTCTATTTTTGAGAGTTCAATTGACCTCGTAATGAATGTTCCTGGCGATTATGTTTCAGATAGGGATGAAATGCGTAGGTATTTAATCCAACAGGTCACTTCCCCTATTTACTGGGAGCAGGGGATTCAAAAAATGATGCCTAAGATTGCTTATTTCATAGAAATTGGATGTGGTAAGACTCTAACAGGAATCAATAAACAAATTGGGGTCTCAGTACCAACGATACCGATTAATAAAATTGAAGATTTAGAAAAACTGGCTTTAATTGAGCTTGATTCTTAAAGGTATCGTGATAGAAACTCTTTTGTAGAAAATTTTCTATTACAAATAGGAGCGAATATGGAGCTACTTTCTGAACAAACAGCGATTGTCACAGGAGGAACACGTGGAATTGGTAGTAAGATTGTCAGCTCTTTCATTGAGCATGGAGCTTCTGTTGCATTTTTTGGAACAGATGAAGTGCGGGGGTCTCAAATACTAAAAGATTTTCAAAAAAAAGCTAAAAAAGATCAGAAAATTGCTTTTTATAAAGTAAATGTTTCTAATTATCAAGAGGTCGAGTCTTCTATTACACAAGTTTATGAAGATTTTAACCATGTGGAGATTTTGGTAAATAATGCGGGGATTACTCGTGATAGTTTATTGATCCGTCTTTCAGAGAATGATTGGCAAGAGGTCATAAATACAAATTTAAACTCGGTCTATAACACTTGTCGTTCTTTAGTCCGTCGAATGATGAAGGTCCGAAGAGGTAAAATTATCAATATTGGCTCTATTGTTGGATTGATTGGGAATGCAGGCCAAACGAATTATGCTGCTTCAAAAGCAGGGATGATTGGTTTTACTAAGTCTCTTGCTAAAGAAGTAAGTAGATGGAATATATCAGTTAATTGTATTGCACCCGGTTTTATTGAAACCGATATGACGAAGACAATTCAGGAAAAGCAAAGAGAAGCGATCCTTAATCAAATTCCGATGCATAAATTTGGTCGACCTGAAGATATAGGCAATGCAGCACTTTTTTTAGCTAGTTCAATGGCTGACTATATTACAGGAGAAGTATTAACCGTTGATGGTGGAATGGCAATGTCATAAAAGTTTCTAGCTCTTATTTTTATAAATAAAGATATATATAAGGTTATCTCTTTTTATTAGACTATGTGTCATTCGAAAAGTTGTAAAATAGCGTTTTGAAAGATTTGCAATGAATTGTAAAGCTTGCTAAAAGAACCAGAAAAAAGTATCCTTTTTTAATTATTTAGGTTTTTTCAAATTTATTTTTTTTATGAGAAAAGAGGAAATCACTATGTCACTGGAAAAAGAAGTTACTGATATTGTTGTTGAACAACTTGGTGTTGATCAGCAAGATGTGACTCCGGAAAAGTCTTTTATTGAAGATCTTAATGCAGATAGTTTAGATCTTACAGAATTAATTATGACTTTTGAGGAGCGTTTTGGTTTTGAAATTTCTGAAGAAGAAGCTGAAAAACTCAAAACTGTAGGAGATGTAATTAACTACATTGGAAAAAAACAAAAAGATTCATAGGAAAAAGAATTAGAATTTTTTAAAAGCAAGCATTCAAAATGCTTGCTTTTACCTCTTTCGAAAATCTATATGTTGATTATAGGCTTTAAGTAAGGCGATTGCCACTGTTGGGCATTCGTTGATGATACTGATCAAATGAGAGTAAGAAAGAGTAAGTAGAGTCAAGGGAGTTTTAGAAATAGCTTCATAAGCTCGTGGTTTTTCATTAAACAGAGACTCATCTCCAAAAAATTCTCCTGAATCTAGCTCAGCAAGATAGTTTCCTCTTTTATCTTCTATTAAAACCTTTCCATTCACAATAAGATAAGTGTAGCGGCTTTGTTGATCAGATTGAAAAATCTTTTCAGATTTCTTATGATTAACTATCTCTAAATGATTTGAAATAGTTAACAGCAATTCTAAATCTAATGCACCAAAAATCAAAGTTTTTTTCAATATGAATGCTTTGTCAATCAAATTTAACTTCATCTTTTTAGCTCAAGAAGTTCGTTAGCAAGATTTTTAAAGACTTTTGCACCTTCTTCTAACTTGATGCGGAGAGCTTGACGCCAGTCAGGAGTTTGTAAACGTGCTTTTAAACTAATCGACACAATCTGATCACCAATTGAAGAGGAGTTTTGCATAGTATTTAATAATTGATTCAAATTATAAGGAATACCACCATTTTTTAAGTAGTAGTGGATTTTTTTCTCTGGGTGTTGTTCATTAATCAAAGGCTCTAGAAGATTGAAAATATGATTTTCACATGTTTTATCTAAAGATTCAATTGCTTGAGCACGAATTTTTGGATTGGGACTACGTAAAGTCATTGAAAGAATTTGGCTTTGCTCAATTGACCCCGCGACACCAAGTATTTGAATAATAAAGTCTATAATAGATTGGTAATTAGTGAATAGGGCATTTTCTAATATAGAAAGTTCTTGCTCAGGTAGTTGTTTCTGAATTTCATAAGCATGATAAAAATAGAAATATGCTCGGTCAATCTCAAATTTCACAATTGAATAAAGATTTTTTTGAAGTGTTTTTCGATCGATTTTACCTAAAATTCTGCCAGCTAGCAAACGACAACTATCTGGTATAGATTTTGTACAGAGGATATTTAAAAGAGTATTTGATGAAAGAGGTTGAATTTTCAATATAATATCTTCTGTTAATTTGAGTTCATTTGGACGAAAATGTTTTGAAGCTAGAATAAGCGGTTGAAGAATAGTGGGATTAGAAAGAGTATATAAAGCTTTAAGAAGAAAGTGTCGTGCATTTGGATCATTTGTATAAAGAAGACCTTGAATAATCCAATTTGCATGTTCTTTTTTGTGAGGATTGACACAATAAGCAATTGATTTTGCAGCTGTACGATTGATCATCAATGATGAGCATCTAAGGTAGGGGAGAATGCATTGAATATTATCAGAATTGCCTTCAAAACCTAAAATTTCTAATCCAGAGCAGACTTCTTCTTCCACTTTAGAATTGAGCAGATCATCGAGTTTTTTAGTCGCTTGTGTAAAAAGAAGAGGAAATTGAGAAGCTTTCGGAGAGGTTTTCATAGTAAGAATCGCTGCTGCACGTAGTCGTAAATGATCGCTATGAAGATCATTGAAAATCTCTTTAGGATGTTGCAGTCCATGACGAGCAAGATAGAAATGAATCACACTTTTCATCGCTGGGTGGGGAGAAATACGACACCATCTTTCTAGACATTCGATCACAATTGGTTCTTTTGCCCACCTACTATCACTAAATAATTCAATGGCTTTGATTTTAATTGGTAGGCTCAGTTTTCCTAAATGGTTAATTAAATGAGGAAGAATTTTACTATTATTGATTTTCAAAAGATATTCATAAGCAAGAATTTGCTCTTTTTCTGTTGCATTTTTTAGTTTTGAAATAAGGAGAAATTGTACTTGTTTTTGCTCTTTTTTTGAAAAATGAGCGATCCAGTCTGTAGCTTTTTTTTTCTCAAAACAGATTGCACTTGTCACTAAGTTGCGAAAAATAGCACTAGCATAATATTTTCTTAGGAGAAAGACAACCATGATTGCCATACAAGCAAGGATCAACCCAAGACGATGAGTTTGTTGTTGAAAAGAAAGAAGGAGCAAAGCAGCAATAAACATACCAACAGGTTCAAAAAAAGATTCAATGATAATGCGTACTTGATTTTTGATACGATTAGGTACTCCAGAAATCAATAAATTAAGATTATTATCATCAAATGCATATGCAATTCCTTCTCGAGTAATCATCCCAAAAATAGCAATTGGTAGGATTTCTTTTAAATTCCATACAGCAAAGATAGCTAGGAAAAATGAAGGAGCGATAATGACCATATTATTGATACCAATTTTTTTGACTAAACGACTATAAATCATCATCCCAAAAAACATATTCGTAAGAGAAATCCACATTCCAAGGTTTCCAATAAATTTAGTGACAGCATGTTCTTTTGATTGAGCAAAAATTTTAGTAAAGGTTTCCATGTAATTAAATTCAGTCACAATTGCTAACACCTGCATAGAAAAATAAAAAAAGAGGAGGCAGAGAGTGAATTTTGAACGAATAATGATTGTGAATAAGCTATGTAAATTTAAAGGATTAATAGGATGATGGCTTTGATTAGGATCTTCTAAAATAGGGTTAAGTCTCTGATTAATTGCGAAAATAAAAGGGAGTGCAGCTATCATAAAGAGGCTAAACAAAAGAAGAAGCATATGAATCCCAAGTGGTTCAAGAAAAAAAGAAATTAATCCTCCACCAAGAGCATCCCCTAGAAAAGTGACTGAGTTAAACAGACAAAAAAAACGTTTTCCATCTTGGAGATCAAAATAAAGATCAACAAAAGCCCAGTAGACGATATATGTTGAGATTGGCATGACCCATCCAATCACTTTAAAAAGAAACCACAGCAATTTAGAATCAGAGGATAAAAAAAGTAAAAAACCAAAGATTGAAACAATCGATAATCCCATTAAGGCAAATAAAAGGTGACGGATTGAAACACGGTTAAGGCAAAAAATCAAAATAAGAGATAACAGGCACATGGAGGCTGCAATCACTAGATAAGCCTGAGGAAGAGCTCCTGCTCCTATATGCTCAAGAAAAAGCCCTTCAGAGAGAGTAAATGTGCCGTAACCTCCGATACTCCAAAAGAGACCTAGAACAATAAAACAAAAAGCTTTTTTCCACTCTCCCGGATGGAGATTAAAAAGTAAGCGAAACGCTCGTTCCATTCCACCATACCTTTTTTATCCATTAAATTTAGAAACGAAAAAATTTTATGCAATAAGAAAGATTGAATTCAAGATTTTTATTTTTTAAACAAAATGTTTTTCTAATTACCTAATCTACTGTAAATAGCTTTTTTTATTAGATTAAAATATATAAATTTTTACGTATTTTACAGGATGAGATTAGAAACTATCCTAATTTGATTATCTTAAATACAAAGAAAACAACTTTGTGCTTATTTATGAGTTTGATAAAGAAGTTTTAACTAATAACGAACATTTTATTCATCACCATCATGACCTTGAGTCATCCTATCTCTAAGATGAGCAGTTTCGGTTTTAAAACTATCCTCCTCATCGAGGCGGGCATCATGATGTGGTTTATTAGATTTATTACGAACACAATTCTCAATACACAGAACCAAGATAGTAACAAAAGACATACTTACTCCACCCACCATAGTATAAAACGCAACATGAGGAGGCATATTACCTACACCAGGCACTCCTATATTTAGGTATCCTAAATAAGAAGCTGTTCCAAGAAATCCTATGATTAGAGAGGCCACAAGAAAGGCTACAGATAAATACTTGCATGTTGAGTTGGATTTTCTTCCTATATTGATTTCTTTAACTTGACAAATATAATCAACTACATTACGGCTAATAAAATTTCTATAATCCTCACTTAGAATAATTGCGTCAATTTCGTGTTTAACATATAGATTAATATAATTTGTAACATCTTCAGATAATGGTATATTTTGTGCATTAGCTTGTATTGACATATTTTATCCTTTTAATTTTTTTAAAATAAAAGGGTAAGTGTTGAGACAATTTTTATCAATGCTTTAGTTTTTTTTGAGAGCTAAAGAGGTTATCCTAAAATTAAGATTTTAAAAGAATTAAATTTTTTTATTGAGTCCCATTTTCATGGGATAGGATTAGGCGATTGATTTGGACTCTATAGTAAACTATACAAGCTGCGGGGGGAATCATGATCAGAGGAATTAGAGCAATTAAAAGAGTTTCCTGTTGTCCACAAATGCTAGAAGGTAATATTCCTAAAATAGAAAGAAAAGAAAGGAGTGAAATAAGAGCAGCAATGATCAGAATTGCAATCGCAGTAATTTTTATCCAATCGTTAGGCGGGGTGTTTTTTTCTGTAGGAAATTGCAAACCCACTTCCTCTGTTTTATGAATAGAAGGTTCAGATGGGTTTGGATGGGTTTTTATGTAGGAGGATGACACGTAGTTAGTATTTACTCAATCCAGTTGATATTTTTAAATTTATAATGTGATGCAATTAAAATCACATCGACTAGCCACCAAACTCCAAATCCTCCAGCTGTAATTAACTTAAGAACTCCTAAAAAAACGTGGCCCATCATAAAACGATCAATAGCTAAGGTTCCAAAGAATAAAGACATCACTAAAGCTAAGACCCAATTTACATTTTTTGGCTCAGAATCCCACATGATATCTCCTTGTTTTCTTTATATCTATTTAGTGTTAAATAAGCAATTTGAGATAGAAGAAATAAGGCTTTTTGTCAAGGTTCTAAGATAGGCATGCTCACACAACTTAAAAAAAATAGTCAAAAACTAGTTGTTTTTATCAAGAATCTAAAATTTTTTAGACAAAAGTATTCGGAAATGAATTTAGTTGTTGCGATTTCGTTTAAACACTAAAAAGAGCATAAATCCAAGTCCTCCATAAATGGTTCCAACTACAAAAACCATTGTACTTAGAGTTAACAGATTCATATTTTTTTTAATCCTTTGAAGAATGTATGGTTTTTTTTGCTATATAGTTATTTAAAATGAAAAAGATAATTAAAGCAAGTCCCCATTGAAAAACGATAGTTCCAATCCCATAAGTTTGGAATGGATTCCACCATTTAGTATTAAGGTGGGTTAAGCTTTGAGAGAAGTACCATAAAATCAAAATAATCGCTTGTGCTGGGATGAATATTTTGATAAATAAGTTATAAAATTTTCCGATTTTAAAATCATTTGGACAGGTATTTAAAGCTTCTTTACGAAAGCGATTTGTGCCATAGGTAGCTACAGCAAAGGAAGTAAAAAGGCCATTTACAATTAATCCTAAACTCCATACCCAATCTTGATTCTCGAAAAAAGCCATACTCATTGCTGAAGGGATTCCAAGTAGTATTGTAAGCAAGCTAGTCAGAAAGATAGATTTGTTTCTCTGAATCCCCATTTCTTTAAAAACTTGTGCTGTCAGTTGGAGCATGGAAATCATAGAGCTTAGTGCAGCAAATGTAAAAGCCAGAAAGAAAATAGCTGAAAAAGTGGTATGGATCCCTAATCCTCCAGGGAGTGCATAAAAAAGCTTAGGAAGATAGATAAAAATTAGACCTGTGTTTGTACTGCCTTGACCGGTGATCATAGATTCGATACCTGATTGATTTTCAATAGAAAAAGCAGTTGCGAAAATTGTAATTCCCATAATGAGAGAAATTGCATTATTTCCAAAGGCAACAAAAGAACCGTTGATTGTCACGCTATCTTTTTTATGAATATAACCTGAATAGACAAGCAAAAGTCCCCATCCAGCACCAGTGTCCCATGCGTTTTGTGTGAGTGCTTCAATCCAAATTTTATAATTTAAGAGATCTGCAAATTTTGGAGTGAAAAAGTAGGAGATTCCTTTCCAAGCACCAGGAAGAGTCACTGCACGACAAGCAATAGTTAAAATAATGAGGATAAGAGTAGGAACTAAGATTTTATTGCTTCGCTCAATCCCTTTTGCAATTCCTTTATAGATCACAAAAGAGCCAATTAAAACAGAAGTGATATGAAAACAAAGAGGTTGTAAGCTATGGATATATTGATTCCAGATAGCTTGATGATCTGTTGCTTTGAGTGTGCCAGTGAGGCTATAGAGGAAATAGCGAATTCCCCATCCAACTACAACTGAATAATAAAAAAGAATACCTGTGGTTACAAGTGCAATGAATGCACCCATCCAGGCAAATTTTGGACCAGCTGTTTTAATTAATGCACCTATCGGAGCTCGACGAGTCAATTTACCTAAAGCAATTTCAGCAAAAATAAGAGGAATAGACCAGATAAATAGGAAAATCACCCAAGGTATGATAAAGGATCCTCCGCCATTTTGAGCCACCACACGAGAAAAACGCCAAATATTTCCTGCTCCAACCGCAATCCCTAATACTGAGAGGATAAATCCCCATCTAGAGGTGAAAAATTCTTTTTGTTCTTCAGACACCTACTTTCCTTATTGACAAATCTCTTTGTTATTAAGGTTAATTTCTTAACTTTTTTCTTAAGTAACTCTTGTGTAACATATAGGTCTAACAATTTCAATAGTAAACTTGACTTTCAGTTCTTTAAAAGTGTACAAATTTGTACTTATGCAAGCTCAAAATATTCTTATCGCTCCCTCTATACTAGCAGGAGACTTTGGATCTCTTGCGAATGAAGCGCAGCGAATTACAGCAGCTGGAGCTGATTGTATTCATGTGGATATTATGGATGGTCATTTTGTTCCTAATCTAACTTTGGGACCAAAAGCAGTTGCTGCCATTAATGCAGCAACCCCCCTGTTTTTAGATGTACATATCATGGTTTATAATCCATATGATTTTATTGAACGGCTTGTGGAAGCGGGTGCTGATCGGATTACATTTCATTTTGAAGCAACTGAAGATATTGAAGAAATACTTAATTACATACACCGTTGTAATGTTCAAGCAGGTTTAGCTTTTTCTCCTGAAACTTCTGTGGAGTTTGTGCCAAAATTTCTGGATAAATGTGACTTGATACTTCTTATGACGGTAAATCCTGGCTTTGGAGGGCAGACTTTTCTTGTTGAGATTCTCGATAAAGTTCGATTTATCCGCGAAGTTTCTAATGCAAAAAAGAAGGAAGAAGAAAAAAAAAGATGTAAAAAAGATGAGAAGTTGCCTATTTTTCCCATCCAAGTTGATGGAGGGATTAATGCTGAAACAGCTCCTTTGTGTATTGAAGCCGGAGCAAATATCCTTGTTTCTGGGACCTATTTATTCAAAGATATCAAGATGAGTGAGGGGATTAAAATATTAAGATCAGGAGGAGAAAACTAGGAGATGGTTACAAGCCAGCAAATTGTCCCAGGAATGACTCTTTCCATTAATGGGAAGCTTTTTCGTGTCGAGTCTGTTGTAAAAGTTACAGTTTTAAAAGGACAGCCTTTTATTAAAACTTCTTTACGCAACCTTGCAAATGACAAGATGATTGAAAAAAATTTTAAATTAGGACAGGAAGTTACTCATGTTCAACTAGAAGAACGAAGAATTGAATTTCTTTATTTAGAAGGTAAGGATTATCTTTTTTTAGATACTGGAACGCTTGATCAAATTCTTATTTCTCCAGCTGTGATTGGAGAAAATATTCATTTTTTGAAAGAAGGTATTGATCTTAAGGCTACTTTTTATGGAGATACAATTTTTTCTGTAGAACTACCCCAATTTCTAGAGTTGATGGTCTCTAAAACAACAGAATCCTCAGAAGAGGGAACTCTTTCTAATTCAACAAAGGAAGGAATTTTAGAAACTGGTGCTACAATCGAAGTCCCTGCATTTATTGAAGCAGGCGATGTGATTAAAGTGGATACTCGTACAAAAGAATATATTCAACGTATTTAAATAGGTAAAAAGTGGATCTTAAGCAAATAGAAAAACTTATGACGGCTATGAGACGTTTATCAATGAAAAAAGTGATACTGAAGCAAGATGGATTCGAAATTGAAATTGAAAGAGATTCTACCTCTGAAGCCAATTTTTCTTCTTACTCTACTCCTTCAGTTCCTAATAAAGTGCAAGAAATTCACCATTATGCAGAGATGAAAGAGACGCCTCAAGGAGAACTGGTTACTTCACCTATGGTAGGAACTTTTTATCTTTCTCCTTCTCCTGAAGATCCTCCATTTGTAAAAATTGGAGACTCAGTAGATGAAGAGACAGTTCTTTGTATTATTGAAGCCATGAAAGTCATGAATGAAGTAAAAGCAGGGATTAAAGGACGAATTACTGAAATTTTTGTTAAAAATGGAGATCCAGTTGAATTCGGCTCAAAAATTTTCCGAGTTGAATCATAGTAGTATCAATAGATGAAAAAAGTACTTGTAGCGAATAGGGGAGAAATTGCTGTCCGTATTATCCGTGCTTGTCATGACCTAGGACTTGAAACTGTTGCAGTCTACTCTCAAGCTGATCTTGAGGCACTTCATGTCTTATTTGCTGATGAAGCGGTGTGTATCGGAGAGCCTCCTCCATTAAATTCTTATTTAAAGACCTCTCATATTCTTTCAGCTTGTGAGATTACTGGGGCTGACGCGATTCATCCAGGTTATGGTTTTCTTAGTGAAAATGCAAATTTTGCTTCTATTTGTGAAAGTTGTGGGTTAAATTTCATTGGCCCTTCTCCTAAATCGATTGCTCTTCTTGGAGATAAAGCAAGAGCAAAAGCTCTTGCAAGAAGCGTGAAATGTCCTATCATTCCTGGTTCAGAAGGAGTGGTTAGAGAAGTCGATGAAGGAATAAATATTGCTCAGAAAATTGGATTTCCGATCTTTATCAAAGCTGTTGCTGGAGGTGGAGGAAAGGGGATTCGGATTGCCCACAATAAAGAAGAATTTAGCCGATTATTCTCTGCTGCGCGTGCTGAAGCAGAAGCTAGCTTTAATAATCCTGACATTTATCTTGAAAAAATGATTCCTCGTCCTCGTCATATTGAAATCCAAATTTTAGGGGATAAATTTGGTAACTACATTCACCTTGGTGAGCGAGATTGTTCGATTCAAAGGCGAAGACAAAAATTAATTGAAGAGGCTCCTAGTCCTCTTCTTTCATCTGATCTTAGACAAAAAATGGGTCAAGCAGCAATTAACCTTGCAAAGGCAGCTAAATACTTTTCTGCAGGGACTGTGGAATTTCTTCTTGATGAAAAACTGAAATTCTATTTTATGGAGATGAATACTAGAATTCAAGTTGAACATACAGTAACAGAAGAACTCACTGGAATCGATCTTGTCCAAGCGCAATTACTGATTGCCATGGGTCATCGGATGAAATGGAAGCAGAAAGAAATTCAATTTCATGGCCACGTCATTCAATGTCGAATCAATGCAGAGAATCCAGCTGAAAATTTTTCTCCTTCACCTGGAGTTCTGGATTATTATCTTCCTCCAGGTGGCCCCAGTGTACGAGTTGATAGCGCGTGTTATGCTAAATATAGAATTCCTCCCTATTATGACTCTATGATTGCAAAGCTTATTGTGAGAGGAGCAGATAGAAAAAAAGCAATCGCAACTATGAAAAGAGCTCTTCGAGAGTTCCATATTGAAGGTGTCTATTCGACAATACCTTTTCATCAATATATGATGGATAATAAAGATTTCCATGCCTCAAAGTATGATATTAAATATATTGATGATCTTGTGAGTACAGGATGTAAATTCAATAAATAATTTCAATTATTGTATTCTTTCTTTATAATTTAATTATCGTTTTACAAAAGATGTTTTAATGATTACAAATCCACCTTCTACACTAGACCATCTCACTGCCTTTTTTAAATGGAAAAAAATTAAATCTCCAGAAGGCAGCGATAACTATACCTTAGAAGCTAGAAAAACCAATCGAGTTGCCAAGATAGTTTTTTCTATCCCATTTTCAGGTTGTTTGACTGGCTTTGGAGTGATGGCCTTATTCATAGGGGTAGAAGGAATATTACATCTAAGTGGGGCACGTTTCTCTATTTTCAGGCCTATGTACTTTAAATCTCCTTTCGCAATTCCTCTTGGTTGTACAATCGGGTGCCTTGTTGGTGGAGGAATAGTAACTTTAGCATTTACAATTATGATGAAAATAAAATTGCGTGATATAAGTGCCTATAAGAAGGCTTCAAATTCTTAAATTAAATAAAATTTGGTTAATTTTTTATTCTAAAGAAAAGGTATCTCCTTCTCCAGCATGGTGATAATGTTTTTCAATTGCATTAGCAATGAAATCGGGATCATCAGTAAGGGTGAAAAGTTCAAAATCTCTTTGATTGAGATATTCTGATTTTAAAGGAATAGATTTTAGCCAATCCACTACCCCTTTCCAGTAATCTTCTCCAACTAAAAAAATTGGAAATTTTCGGATTTTTTTTGTCTGTATTAGTGTCAAAGCTTCGAAAAGTTCATCTAGAGTCCCATAACCTCCTGGTAAAAAAACAAATGCTTGTGCGTAACGGATAAACATGAGTTTTCTTACAAAAAAATAACGGTAAGAAAGGTGGTATTTTGGATCGATATATTTATTATTTGCCTCCTCATAAGGAAGATTAATGCTAATACCGCAAGAGGCTCCTTTCCCTTTTTGAGCTCCTTTATTTGCTGCTTCCATAATACCAGGTCCGCCGCCTGTAATGACTCCGAATCCTTTATTTGCAATTTTTTCCGCAATTACACTTGTTAATTGATAATAAGGAGAATCGGGTTGTATACGTGCTGATCCAAAAATTGAGACAGAAGGACCTAGGTCGGTCATTGTTTCAAATCCATCAACAAACTCAGAGAGAATACGAAAAATTCTCCAGGAGTCAAAATGATGTTTCTTTGAAGACTTATCTTTATTCACAATACTAGATCAATAAATCAATTCAGGATAAAATTCAACTGATTTAACAGTTTAGGTTTAGAAAATGTTTACTGCATGGAAAAGTTTAACTCGAATTGAACAAACATTTTTTGGTTTGCCTTTCCTTCTAGCAGGAGTACTCTTACCCATGCAAGAACTCAATGCGAAGTTTAGTTTGTATTGGTTATGGATTCTTCCTGCATTTATGTGTGCAAGAATTTCTGGCATGGCCTTTAATCAATTAATTGATCGTCATATTGATGCAAAAAATCCACGCACAAAAGAACGCATTCTTCCAAGCAAAGGAATGAAAGAAAAGGTAGCCTGGAAAATTGCTTGGGGATCTCTAATTCTTTTTTTTATGATTTGTCTGCAAATCAATGAGTACTGTTTCTTAATGGCATTTGTGATTGCTTTTCTTCTATTTATTTATTCTTATTTAAAACGTTTCACTTCTTTTTGTCATGTGGTTTTAGGAGTGATTCATTTTTTAGTGCCTGTGATGTCTTCAGTTGCAATTTCAGGAGATGTATTGATCTCTTCATTTTTCTTAGGTGGAGTCGCTTTTGGTTTGATAGTTGGGAGTGATATTATTTATGCAATTCAGGATTATCAATTTGATTGCGACCATCATTTATTCAGCATTCCGTCTAGGTTAGGTTTAAAAAAGAGTCAGAGCATTGCCCGTCTATTGCATGGTTTTTCTCTTATTATGCTAGTTGGATTAGGGATCACTGCTCATTTTCCTCTATTTTATTATTGGGTAATTGGTATAACAGGATGTGTTTTTTATATATTCCACAAAAAAATTGAAAAAAAAAATTCCGAAAAAATTTTCTTTTTTCTTACTGTTTCAGTGGGATCGACTGTTTTTATATTCGTACTAGTCAGTGTATTATGGGCCGTTATGTAGTTGGAGTCAGTGGAGCTTCTGGAGTTGTATTAGCTATGCATCTCTTGCGTACCTTAACGAACGAAGGACATAAGGTAGAGCTGATATTTACTAAACATGCTCTTTATGTGGCTGCTTTGGAAATAGGGAAAGATTATGCTCATGCTGAACAATTCCTTTCTTATGTCAAAAGGAAGGAGCTGATCACGCTTTATTCTAATCAAGATATTGGTGCTGCAGTTGCGAGTGGTTCATTTTTAACAGATGGAATGATCATTATTCCCTGTAGCATGACAACTATAGCAGCAATTACTTGTGGTCTTGGCGATAATTTACTACGACGTGCTGCCGACGTCACTCTTAAAGAAAAACGCTCGCTTATCCTTGTTCCGCGTGAATCTCCTTTAAGTGAAATTCACCTAAAGAATATGCTGATACTTAGTCGTCGGGGAGCCACAATTATTCCTCCTGTGCCTGCTTGGTACATTCAAGCAAAAACAATTGAGGATATCGAAAAATTCATTGTTGGAAGAGTTTTAGATATTTTAAGAATAGAACACAATCTTTATTTAAAATGGAAAAGTAAAGATGTTAATAGTAATACTATGTAATTTAATTAATACTCGAGGGTTTCTGATGGGTACCAAGAGAGTTATGGCGTCCATTGATCACTTCATGTAAATTTTCAATTGCGATAAAAGCTTGTGGATCTTTTCTATGAACAATTTCCTTAAGTTCAGCAAGTTGAAGGCGTTCTACAACGATGTAAAGGATTTCACGCGAATCTCCTGTATATCCTCCTTTCCCATACATGACGGTCAAGCCTACACCAAGCTCTTCCATCAGTACATTTGCTAAGATTTGAGGTTTCACCGAAATAATCATGACTGATTTTGTATCCTCAAAACCAACAATCACCATATCCATTACCTTGGTTGCTACAGCATAGGTCATCAGTGAAAGAAAAGCTGAATGCCAATTTCGATAAATAAAACCCGCAAGAGCAAATATAAAAATATTTGCAAAGAGAATGACTTGACCTACTGTAAATCCCTTTTTACGGTTAATAATAATTCCCATAATCTCAGTTCCATCAGTCGATCCTCCATGACGAATAATTAATCCAATCCCACATCCAATAATAAAGCCTCCTAAAACAATTACTTCAATAGTGTCTCCTTGAAAATGAATTGGTTGTATATTTAGCCATCTTGGGATCCAGTAATACATCGAAAGTGCAATTGAAAAAAGAAGGATAGCTGTCATCATTTGGATGACAAAATGGCGTCCAATCTGTTTATAAGCTAAAATGACAAAAGGAAGATTAAACAAAATCATAAAATAAGGGAGATATTGATCGCCAAAAATGTAAGAGGACATCATAGCTATGCCAACAATTCCCCCGTCAATTAAGTGATTGGGAATCAGAATTAGTTCTACTCCTCCTGCTGCAAGAGTAGCACCTATAATTAACCAGAGTAAGGTTTTAAAATAGAATTTTCCGAAGTAAAAAGTAGTAGAAATTGGCTTAGACATCGATCAATTCCTTTAAGATTCGCGGGAGACGGGACTCGAACCCGCAACTTCCGCCGTGACAGGGCGGTGCTCTAACCAGTTGAACTACTCCCGCAAAAGAAAAACATGGTGGGCGCAACAGGATTTGAACCTATGACCGCCTGTGTGTAAAACAGGAGCTCTACCGCTGAGCTATACGCCCAAAAAAGTAACATAGGGTAATCAAGATAGAAAATAAGAACAAGTTTTTTATAAAAAAGGAAAAAAATTACCCTAGAAACTTAAATTTTCCTTAGCGAAGATGAAGATAAAGAAATAAGTATAGTGGTGCTATTCGATGAGATTTGATAAATAGTCTTCAAATGTTTTTTTTCTGGAATTGAGCTCATGATGGTTAGTCAATTCTTGAATTTGAATAGGCACAGCTGTTAGATATCCTTGTTTAAGTAGAGCAATATCACAATCTTTTTCTTCAGCTAATTCTTCTGACTTTCCACCTAACCAGTAGCTGGGTCCATCATCAGTTTGAATGTGGAAATAGGGGTTTTCACTCCATCGTCCTCTTCCTTGAGAGGTGAGGTGAAATCCTTTCACTTTATCTTTTGCAGTTTGAGGAAAATTGACATTTAAAAAATTTCCCGGAGGAAGAGGGTACTCCATTAAATAACGTACGATGGGGATAATATATTTTTTAGCCACATGAAAATTAGGGTTTCCACCATCTTCACATGAAAAAGCTATTCCTGGTATACCACGTAGAACACCTTCAATCACTCCACCGATTGTTCCAGAATGCAAAACATTGCGGCCAGCATTAGAACCTGCATTGATTCCAGAAATAATAAAATCAGGTTTCTTTTTAAGAAGGATACGCATTCCCATTTTAATACAATCAGCAGGGGTGCCGTCAACAGACCAAGCAGGAGTGTTAGCCGGCCATTGTCTTTCTTGAATCAACATAGGACGATCCCAAGTAATACTGACACCAGTACCAGAGCGTTCAACTAGAGGAGCCACTATGAATAAATCCGCAAAATTGGCTTCATGCAGAGCATCCCATAAGGCTTTGATTCCTGAAGCTTCAATTCCATCGTCATTTGTTAAAATAATAGATGGACGATGCATCATACTTTCTTCTATCATGACCACCTAAAAGATGAAATATCTAGATGGATTGATAAGGATACGTAAGAGCTGGGTAATAGGAAGATAAGCATTTTTTCCTAAATAAGATGCAAGGGTTTTTATTGTACTTTTTGGAAGTTTTTTTGCTATATAAACAATAATAAGATAGATAAAAAAACTGTCTTATCAAAGGTTTATCCAGATGAACGCTATTCTTGTTTTCATATCAAATGGACATTAAGTAGACTATACTCTTTATTAATTATGAGCCAGGCTGTAAGTAATCGATTGTGAACTTCTCTTTTTCTTACCCAGTGAATTATTTTTTCTTTGCTTTGTCTGATCCATATAAGAGGCTAGCTTGTCCTATATTACCACGTATATTTGGAAATAGCTCTTCCATTTCACTAAGAAGACGATCCATTTTTTTGCGCATCGAATTTTGTCCAATGGGGCAACGACAGGTAAGGCGATAAAACCCATATTCCTTAGCAAATTGTGTGATATTTTTTTCAGCAACTAAAATTAAAGGACGAATAATGCAAATTTTATAGTCTACCATATAGAGTTTTGGAAGATTACCTGCGAATTCTCCCTTATGAAAAAGATTCATTAAGAGGGTTTGGGCGTTGTCATCGCGGTGATGGCCAAACGCTACTGTAGTAGCACCAACTTTTTTTGCTGCTTCAAAGATGAGTTTTCTTCTTTCTCTTGAGCAAGAGTAGCAATTTTGCATATTTTCTTTTTGGCTTGATTGGCAGATAATTAGGGGAATTTCAAGTTTTTTACAAATTTTTTCTAAAAGATTGTCTTGTAAACTGGCTCCACAAGAAAAACTTCCTCTAATATGAATAGCATAGAGATTAAGTTTAGGAAATCCATGTCCAGAAATTGCTTTTAGCATGAATAAAAGGGTTAAGCTATCTTTTCCACCACTTAGTGCAATTGCCAGTGTGTCGATTCCTTCTAGCATTTGGTATTCATAAATTCCTTTACGGATGACACTTTCTAAGTGTCTGCCGAGCTTTTTCCATGGGGGAGTGGGAATAGGTAGAGAGATATCTAGCATAAAAAGAAGTATATCAGTACATAGAATTAGATGTGATATCAATTAATAGATCCATAGATGCTATTTTCACCATCCTATTTTCTTTTTTATGTTTTCATAAATTTATTTTAGAAAATTAAAGTAAAAAATCTTAAAATAAGTTTTTTGTATTCACTGATTGCATAATCTAGACAACATCAAGATAATCAGATAGACTGATGTTGTTTTTATCATGGTTAGGGAATGACAAAAAAAATAGGAAGAAATGATCCTTGTGCATGTGGTTCAGGTAAGAAATATAAAAACTGCTGTATGAATAAAGAGCAAGTAGTGGCTAAATATA
This sequence comes from Chlamydiales bacterium, assembly GCA_041395025.1. Lineage (NCBI taxonomy): Bacteria > Pseudomonadati > Chlamydiota > Chlamydiia > Chlamydiales > Chlamydiales bacterium. Next base: position 161,937 of record JAWLBH010000001.1, on the reverse strand, counting down.
CACCTTCTGGTAAGAGAAAGTTTAAAGCCAAGGTGATTAAAATTAACCAAGGAAATTTAGGCCTTTTTGATCGATTGACGCCAATTCAGGAGACTCCTATTAAAAACAATGTTCTGGAAAGAATGAAAAAATTTCGGAGCACAGAGAATGATTATCAAAGTAAAAAAATTGGAGAGTCATTGAAATTTAAAGGAAGTGAGAAAAATCCAGTCGCGCGTACACGTCATCTACCCAAACCTGACGAACCATTTAATCCAACATCCGAGGATCTTCAAGAAAATAAATAGTCAAAAAAAATCCTTTTTTCTGGTACAAAATTCACGTTTTTTGCTGGGGTAGCTCAATTGGTAGAGCATCCGACTTGTAATCGGACGGTTGAGGGTTCAAGTCCTTTCTCCAGCATATTTTTTGGGGGCATCGCATAGTGGCCAATTGCATCGGACTGTAAATCCGACTCCTTCGGGATCCGCTGGTTCGAATCCAGCTGCCCCCACTCTTTATAAAGGGATAAGCTTTTAAGGGAAGTTTTATTGAAGTGATAGAGGATGATTCTCGTATGCATTTGGAAATGTTTATACTAGAAGAAAACGGGGGTCATTGTCTTACCTCTTTAGAGGTACTGTGATCTTCTATCATTTTTTTTAACATCGTTTCAAGTTGATGATTTGTTCCTCGTAATGCTGCCAATAATTTTTCTCCCCATGTAAAATAATTCTCAATTTTTTGAGATGTCCATGAAGAAGGAGGATTAGTATTTAAATCGGTAATATTGGCTAATCGATCTGCTAATTTAACGAGACGAGCATCTTGTGACATACAAGGTACATGATCTATTTGGCATTGTTTGTTTTCATCACTACTGAGATTAGGTGCATTAGTTACTTCTTTGACCGTGATCAGAACACGTTGTCCAAAATATTTTTGAATCTCATCTTCTGTCGCCAAAGTATCTTCAAGAGTATCATGAAGAATAGCTGACATTAAAATATTTGCGTTACGCACCTGGCCTACTTCCCAAAGATTATTGCAAACTTCTAAAGGATGAATAATATAGGGAGTAGATTCTTTATCTTTTCGTACTTGATTCGCATGTTGATGTGCACTGTAAATGATCGCACAAATTAATTGGTGAGTATTGAAGCTTGGATTTTCGTAAGTTTTGTAATTTTGCCACTCACTTAGAAGATGATTCGTAAGAGATCGAATTTTAGGATTGTCTGGTAATACCTGAAGTAGACTTGTCATCAATTAATACCTGAAGTTGACTTGTCATCAATACTTCTTTAGATTCTTCATTCGCATAAACCCTTTGGTTAAATAAAGTTGCAGGAAGAAAAATCAGAAGAAAGGTTAAATTTAAAAAAAAATTCATAGTAGAACGTAGTAGAGTTATATATAAGTTGATTGTCAATAGTATTGATTTATTTGTCAATTTTAAGAATAGATGAAAATATACATTGAATTTTTATAAAAAAAATTAAGTTATTTTATTTATATATCAATCTAAGTGGTTTTTAGATTAATTAAATTTAAAAATAGAAAAAAGTATAGAAAAAAAAGTCATTTTGACATACAAAATCTCTTTAAAATTTGAGGTGTGATGAAAAAATATATTTTTGTCCTGTTTTTCTTTTCTAGTTATTTGTCAGCAGAAATTCTGGAGAGTCATGATATTCGTGATCTGTTAGCATTTGCAAATCCAGAGACATTAATTATTACTGATCTTAATGATGTGCTTATGACAACGACAGAATCTCTTGGATCCGATACCTGGGCAGCTTATGAAATAAAAAAAAGAATGGCATCCACAGGGATGACAAAAGTTGAGATCATGGATAGTTTTATTCCTCTTTGGCATCATATTCTGATGGAGGCTAAATTTAAAGCTGTAGAGCCTTCAACAGCTGGTGTAATTCGCAAATTACAAAAACAAGGAAATACTGTTTTAGGTTTAACAGCTCGTTATGTTGAAATGGCATATCCTACGATTGATCAAATCCATTCAATTGGAATAGATTTCACCTTAAATACTTTAAAAAATTTTGATTGTGAAATTGAGGGAGGTGCTAAATATTTAGAAGGGATTATTTTCGTGGGGTTAAAGAACGATAAAGGAGAGACGTTAATACGTTTTTTAAATCAGCTGAATTACCGGCCAAAAAAGATTCTTTTTATTGACGATAAAGAAAAAAATCTTCAATCAGTCTCTCTTGCGTGTCAAAAAGAAGGAATTCAATTTTTAGGTTTAAGATATGGTTATCTTGATTCTTTCTCTAAAACCTTTGATTGTACTTTAGCTGATAGTCAATTAAAAGATTTTATCAATAAAAAAGAATCGGAGCGTCTTTCTCGTATGTTTGAAGCTGATCAACAAGCTTTACGGATTACGGATAGGGATAAATTCAATGTAGTTAATGACCACGGTATTTAGACCAAAGATAAAGAAAATATCATCAAGCTATTTTTAGTTTTGAAGTCCTAGGTTATTACAATATCCACCGTTATTGGTTTTTTAATAATCCAAAAGTGTGTATGGATATTTTTTTAGGTAAGGGATTTTATAATTACTTAACAATGATTTGACTACATTTGACAGTGAAAAACACGAGCAGGAGGAAAGTTCCACCAAATTTTATTGACTTCAGTACAATAACTCTCAACAAAATTTTTCTTTAATAGAAGAATTGTGTTGAAATCAACTTGAAGTTTTCCCAATAGATATAGTTTTTTAATTTTTCCTAAACCCATGTATTCAAAATAAGAAATAACTCCCCCTTGTTTTACTAATGTTTTGTACTTGATGAGGATTTTATCAACGCAACTCGATTTAAACGCATTGATAGGAAGACTAGAAATGACAACATCATAGTTATTTTTTTCAAATTCAAGAATTGAGATTTGATGAATTTTTATATAGGGGAAGTGTGAGTATTTTTTTTTTAATTGTAAGCAGAAATAAGGATCAATTTCTACAAGATCCAGCGTATCATTTTTTCTTAGCTTTGGGATGAGGTGTTTAGTTAGAGCACCTGATCCAGCACCAACTTCAAGATAACGCAAAGGCCTATTTTTTTTTTGAAGTGCTTGTTTAGTCATATGCCAGGCTAAACTTTTCGAACTTGGTACAACAGATCCGATAGTTGATGGATGAGAAAAAAATCTTTTAATAAATAAATAGGAATCTTTCATCAAAATAAGAATAGCATTTAATTGATTTTATCAACACTCTCATTTATCTATCTAGCTTAGATTAGGTGACTTTTCTTTCCAAAACTTGAATAGAAAGAATTTGTTTTTTCCTTATAGAATTGAGATGAATAGGATTTTTTTTATCGACCATAGATTACCTAGACTTGATATATTTCTTATGCTTCTTTGGATAGACAGAGTTTTTTTTCTTTTTTTTTCGATCGTGTTTTTTTTGATCATTTGAAATCCCAATTTTATCGGGTCCTTCAATGAGTTTCTCTTTTAATACCATTGCAAGCATTTTGCAAACGAGAATTTCAAGATCCATTTTTTGTTGTAGATCTTTTAAGAGATTCTCTCGAATATTCTCATCAAACCCTTGGAGATGAATTTTATTGATTAAGTCAGCAATTTGTGCCTTTCGAATTTCCTGTTTATTAGGAATAAATTTTTGCACTAAAGTGCTTCCTATATGTTTTTGATAGCGCATAAGCCTATAAAATTCTTTTGGTGTCACAAAAGTGATCGCATTTCCTTTTTGCCCTGCTCTTCCTGTTCGGCCAATACGATGTACATAGTTTTCAACATCAAAAGGAATATGGTAGTTAACTACATGAGTGACATCCACAATATTTAACCCTCTTGCAGCAAGATCAGTTGCCACTAAAATATCCATTTCTCCCGCACGAAATGCATTTGTCACACGTTGTCTTTGATTCTGTTCCATATCACCATGCAGCCCTTTTGCTCGAAAATCTTTTTTGCTTAGGATTTCAGATAATCGATCAACATCTTTTTTTGTCTTGCAAAAGATAATGGTTTTTATAAATTTTCTTTCCTCAAAGAGACGGATGATTGCATGATCGCGTTCATAATCTTCAATGAGATAGTAAGCTTGAGCAATGTTTTGATCTGTGGTTTTGTCAGAATGTGTTTTTACAAAAATAGGCTTTTCAAGAATTTTTTTAATCAGTATTTGAATTTGTTTAGGCATAGTTGCAGAAAAAAGAAGAGTTTGCCTTTCTGTAGGTAGATATTTAAAAATTTCTTGAATATCTTCATAAAATCCCATATTTAACATTTCATCTGCTTCATCAAGAATAACAGTTTTCGGTTGAAAATTAGTGAGTCGTTTTGAATCTAAAAGATCGAGCAATCTTCCAGGAGTGGCGACTAGGATGTCAGCGCCATGATTAAAACTATCAATTTGATGTTTAAATGATTTTCCACCGCATATCACGCAAACTTTTAATTGATCCAATTTTCCAAATTGATAGAGTTCTTCGGCTACTTGAGAGGCAAGCTCTCGAGTTGGAGTGATCACAAGAATTTGTGCTGCACCTCTTTTTGTCATCATTTGAATAGTAGGCAAACCAAAAGCAGCTGTTTTACCCGTACCCGTTTGTGCTTGACCTACTACATCTGTTCCAGATAGGATGAGGGGAATGACTTCCTGTTGAATAGGAGTTGGAGAGAAGAAACCCATTTCCTCAATTGTAGATAAAAGGGATTGATTGAGTCCTAAGCTTTTAAATGTACAGGATGTCATGAATTTACTCTGTTTTTTAAGTTTGTTATAAAGTTAGTCTAAACAAATTAATAAAGGTTTTGATTATTTAAAAAAAATTACCAAAAGATTTTATTTGAGAATGTTTGATCTCAACTTATTAATTCTTATCTTTAGACATCAAGATATTAGTTTTAGATTTCTTTTAGCCTAGTCCGCAGAAAAAAGAAGTCACAAGGGCAAAAGAATAACGTATTAGGTTTTAATTTCCCAATAAATTATAAAACATTGAGTGAAGTATTAAAATAAGTCATAAGGAAAGATTTTTATTATACATTTGCTGTAATCTAGTTTTCCTCAATATTTCCTTAATAGATTAAATCGAAATGCGATTTTTAAAGGAAAAAATTTATAGATTTTTATTTTAGAAAGAGTCATTTTTTTTGAATTTTTCTATGATACTTAGAACAAAATAGATTAATTTTTATTAATTTAATTTTCATGTTGTTAGAACCTTTTGCTCTTGACGATTTAAATTTACGTTCTCGTATTGTTATGGCTCCCATTACGAGGTGTATGGCAACGGATCTTCAAGTTCCTACAGAAGAGATGGCAATCTATTATCGTGAACGGGCTTCTGTAGGTTTAATTATCACAGAATCAACCTATATTTCTTTTTGTGCAAATGGGTATCTCCGTGCACCAGGAATTTTTAACCAATCACAAGTTCAGGGTTGGAAGCAAATTACCCAGTCTGTCCATAAAAAAGGGGGAAAAATATTCCTTCAATTATGTCATGCAGGGATGATGGGACACTCTTCATTTCGTGCTGGTGATCTTCCTTTATCGCCTTCGGGTATTTCTCCTTTTCGAAAAAAAGTTGCACGTACAGATTTGGCTATAGAAAAGCCACGATCTATGAAAAAAAAAGATTTTTTATTAGTTATCGAAAAATTTGTTGAAGCAGCACAATATGCAAAAAATGCGAATTTTGATGGCATTGAGATTCATGGGGCTAGTGGATATCTTCTTGATTCTTTTTTACACCACCATACCAATCGACGTACAGATTGTTATGGTCAAGACAAAACTCGTTTCGTATTAGAAGTGCTAGATGCTGTGATTCCAGTTATCAAAACAGGAATTCGTTTATCTCCTACTCCTGTTTCTGGTATGCAAAACATGCTCTATCATCCATCTGATCTCCAAGTATTTCAGCAACTTCTCAAACATCTTGAAAACAAAAAAATTGCCTATGTACATGTTGCAGCTGATGAAGATAATTATCCACCTTTAGGCAGCATTACACAATTTATTCGTAAATACTATGGTGGATTGCTAATTGGTGGAGGTGGATATAACCCAGAAAGCGGAAGTCAGGCGCTTTTAAAGGGACATTTTGATCTAGTATCTTTTGGAAGACTTCTAGTGGCCAACCCGAATTTAACAGAACTTATAAAAAAACAAGCACAATGGCGTTCTTTTGAGTATTCCATGATTAAGAGACCGCCAAAACTAAATCTTACTCATAAGTGATGCCATTTTTTATTGAAAATCAATTTTTATCAAAATTTAGGTGCAAACCGTTCTCCTAAAAACCAAAATAAACGACGATAACTCGAGAGATGGCTATCATGAATCGCAATATATTCTTCTTGTTCTATGTAACCACGCCATTTCTTAAAATCAGACGCTCCAGATCCTTGATGAGCAATCAGTTGTTCTTTTTTAATTTCTTCCATAATGATTCCAGAAATCATCTGGTAGAGACCTTCTTTTTGAGGCAAAGATCTGTCATAACCTAAAAATGGGGTTAGTAAATATCCATTTTTTTTTAAGAATCCAGCAACCGCATAAATTTCCCCTTCTTTTTTTAAGAGCTTAAATCTTAAAATCTTTTTTTCTAGCATGTGATGTAAATATTTTTTTGTATATAAAGGACTATACTTAGTGTAGCGGGAAATGTAGAGATGGTGATAAAGCTCTAAAATACGAGAAACTTCCTTATCTGATAGAACATTTGGTGTCTCGATTGAATAATGAGACTGAGATATTTTGCTTATATCTCTTCTCTGCTTACGTATTATATTGGAATTGAGTTTTTCAGTTTGTTGTGGATCGTATAGATATATATTACGAGTTGGAATCATTCGGTAATTTGCTCTTTGCAGAGCCTCAAAAACGTTTGTATTCTTATATATATTTAAGGAACGAAACATCAAATAATGATCGGGAAACTGTTTTTTTAAAAAATTAGTGAGTATTTCAATCTGCTTTTTTGTGAGATCTGGATAAGGATTAGTTGTTAGAAGCCAATTATTAATAATCACGACTTTATTGATTTTGATCCATTTGAGTAAAGGATCGAGTAAAAAAATGGATATCTTATTCCGGATCTTTTCCCATCCGTAAGTGTTGTGGATTTTTTCTTTTAAATTTGTAACTAAAAAATAAGAAGAAAGAATATAGGAGTTATCATATTCAGTCTCATTTACAGAAATAGGAATGATGCAATCATCTAAATGTAGAAGATAAAGAGTGGTTTTAGCATTCGAAATAAAACTGTCTGTACCTTCTAGAATAAAAGGAAGTAAATAATTTTTTCCTAGATACCCATCTTCATTTTTGGGCCAATTGAGTTGATGGATGTTGGATCTATTATAGATTCTTAAGTCAGCCATTGAGAAGCTCATCATCCTGATCGAATTTTATAAAACGATTTTAAAATATTGAAATCATTCTAAAAGAGTTTTAAAGTGCAAGTTAAGAAAATCATAAAATACTGGTTTTAAAATATTTATTTTATTTTAAAATAAATATTGTTATTAATATAAGACACTTATATTAAGATATATAAAAATAATTTTAAACTTATAAAAATAATTTTATTTCATAAAACCATTTTTTTTAAGAAAATAGTTTATATAGGTTGTATGATATATGAATTATCTTAAGGAGACAATAATGAAGAATAGATTATTTATACTGATGACTGTTTTTTTAGGAGGACTATCCCCGGTTAGTTATGCAAATTTAGATGATGCGCAATCTTCCAAAATAGAAAATGATGAAGAAAAATTTTATCCAGGAAATTCAGATGGATATTTAGGTAGCATTCAAGATGTCATTGAAGATAAAAAAGAAGATGAGCAAGACAATGAGGATACAGTTCATCATAAAAAACTTCAGATGCATTCTGCTGAAAAATTTAGAGGAACTGTTGAAAGTGTCACTCGTGAACCATATCCTGATGGTCGTCTGTTCATTCAAATTGTTCTTAATACAGAAGAGGGAAGCAAAACTATTCTTGTTGGACCTGCCAATTATGTTGACCAATCAAAAGTTAAAATTCAAATTGGAGATAAAATTATAGTCAATGGCTTTCGAATAGGTGCAAATGGAGAAGAAGTGATTGTTGCCAAAGACATTGATAAAAATGGTAATCTATTAAAACTTCTTGATGATAATCGTTCTCCTTATTGGGATAAAGATAGAAATAAAAATAATTAAAATAGAAATTCCAAAATTTTTTAAGCTCAAGTTCAAGGGCTATTTGAACTTGAGCTTTTTTATAACCATAGCTCCTATATTTTTAATAAGATTTTGATATAAATAATGTTGGTTATTAAGTAATCAAACAATTCTAATAGAGTTTAAAAAATAGTTTAGTCTAAAAGCTTTTTTTCTTTTAAAATGAATTTTTTGGTTAATTCAATTGCTTCTCGACTGGTCATAATCCAGTTATGGCTTACGTATAAGGTATAATGGTCATGAGGGGTTAACAGCTTGGTTTCTTCAATAGAGACTTTCCCATCATTAGGTCCATCTACCCAGAATCTTAGTAAACCACTTTTCTTATTACCAGCTATTACCATTACCTCCATTTTATCTGGAAAATTTCCAATACTATTCATAGCTTGTTCATCGTATTCAAGTAGTTGTCTTCCTGCATGTTTCCCAAAAAACCAACGCACAGCAGGGCATTTGTTTACCCTATGCGCCAAACTAGACCCTTTATTTGGTGGAGCAAGTAGGACGGCTTTTCCTATTTTCGCTTCTTGAGGACATGCGGGATGATTCACAGCAGCTCGTACGATAATGCCTCCAAATGAATGAGTCGCAAAATGAATCGGTTCACCTGGTTTTTGTTTAGCAATCATATTCAGAACCTCTACTAATTTTTGAGCATGAGATTCAATTGTTTCTTTTCGACTTCGATAATCCCAAAGATAAGCTTCAAGTCCTTCGCTTTTAAAAGTATTCCCTATAGGAATCATACATCTGTAGGAACGAAAAAAACCATGAAGACAAATTATAGATCCTTCTTTTGCATTCAAGAAATTACTATAAATCAATAATATTAATATTAATAGTTTAGTTAATTTTTTCACTATAAAACCATTTAATATAAATTATATTTTTTTTAATTAATAATTAAAATTATTTTATAATTAATTTTAAATTTTTTTATTCTTAATACACTTAAGATCAATTCAATAAAATTGAACTTTTGAGTAAGTTATTTATAAATAATTAGATAGTTGAAGCCGATGATTACATTTGAATGACAGCAGCACCAGATAGTCTTCCTGTCCGTAGATCTTCTATTGCTTCATTGACTTTTTCTAAAGGATAGGGTTGGACTGTAGTTTTGATAGGAATTTTAGGAGCAAGAGAGAGGAAATCTTCTCCATCTTTTCGCGTAAGATTTGCAACTGATCTAAGTGTCCGTTCATTCCATAAAAGATGATAAGGGAATGAAGGAATATTACTCATATGAATCCCTGCACAAACCACAACCCCACCTTTTTTCACTACAGCTAAAGCTTTTGGAATGAGGGCTCCTGTTGGAGCAAAAATGATCGCTGCATTGAGTAAGACAGGGGGGTGATCATCAGAGCTTCCTGCCCACGAGGCTCCGAAAGATTTCGCAAACTCTTGATTTTGCAGATCTCCTGTTTTTGTAAACGCATATACTTCATTTCCTTGATAACGGATAATTTGAATCAGGATATGAGCCGAGACTCCAAAGCCATAAAAACCGATTGTTTTAGCATTTCCAACCATTTGTAAAGCTCGGTAGCCAATCAAACCCGCACACAAAAGTGGAGCTGCTTGTAGATCAGAATAAGGTTCAGGAATAGGAAAAAGAAAGTCTGCTTTTGCTAGACAGTAATCTGCAAAACCTCCATTTATCTGGTATCCTGTATAAATTGCCTGAGAACAAAGGTTTTCCTTTCCAGAAGAGCAGTAGTCACACTGGCCACAACTCCCACCAAGCCAAGGTAAACCTACTCTCTGACCAATTCTCATATTTTTGACTTGTTTCCCTATCTTTTCAATCTTACCGATCACTTGGTGTCCAGGAATGAGCGGAAGTTTTGGAAATGGAAGTTCACCATCTATCACATGCAGGTCAGTACGGCATATGCCACATGCTAGTACTCGAATTAAAACCTGGTCCTGATCGGGCTTAGGTATTGGGATTTTTGTTAGATAAAGAGGTTGTCCAACCTCTTTTAAAACCATCGCTCTCATATTAAGATATTAAGATCTATGAATAATAAATAATATTTTTCACTGTTTTTATTAAAAAAACTTCAATGAAATCTTATTATAGAAAATCTATTTTTGACTAAGAAATTTTTTGTTTCCTATTCATTTTCTTTTTGATATGGCTAGCCATTTTTAGACCATTATTTTTATACCAATTGATAGGATCATTTTTCAGTTTTTCAATCATTTTAGGCAATGTTTTATCAAGGCTGTGTTTTGGCTCCCATCCCAGTAGGGTTTTTGCTTTAGAAATATTGAGTTCATAATGATCATCAGCTATGCTAATCATCCAAGGCTGAATGAATTGATTATCCATAAATGGGAGATGATTTTCCACCCATGCACCAAATTTAGCAACTGGCTTAGGAAGAGTGTGTGTATTAAACTCTTTTCCATGTAATAGAAGACTAATTTTTCGTTGAAGATAGTCGTAGCTGTATGTTTTTCCTTCTCCTATTATTAGAATAAGTTCATCAGGTAGCTCTTTTCTTTTATGCACGCATTGAAAAAGGACTTCTACTAAATCGTTCATATGCATAAAATCCGCTCCGTGTGTTAAATCTCCAGAAAATAGATGGGCGTTCATCTGATGTTCATAGATGCGCTGAATTTGCTGACTGATTGGGATCGAATGGCAGTCGTCGTCATATACCCCAGAAATACGTAATATAACTACTGGAATATCTCCACGTTCTTCATGGATCACCTTCTCTGTTTTGACTTTAGATAAGGGATAAGCCCACTTGGGGTTGATAGGCCAATTCTCAGTAATTTTTTGGCCTGGCTGGCATGGCTCGTGCACAAGCATTGTGCTTGAAAAAATGAATTGCTCAACATGAAAATTTTGAAGACCTTTTAGTAAACGACGAGTCCCTTCAATAGTGATATTTTCATATTTTTCCATACTTCGATCTTTAAAACTATAATAGGCTGCAAGATGAATCACAGCTATAATATGGTTGCCGTAAAAATCTTGTATATGTCTTAAGGCTTGATGAACACTTTCATCTGATGAGAGATCACAAGGAATAAGTTCTTCGTTTGCAGAAGCATAAAATGCTTTAAGCAGTTCAAATCCAACGGTTCGATGGTGTTTTCCTAGTTTTTTGACAATAGCAGCTCCAATACGCCCACAAGATCCTGTAACTAAGATAATTCCTGTTTCTTTCATAGCACACCTGTTCTTTAAAAAATAATATAATTTTATTATATGTTAATAACATTAATATATTATACTTATTTTTATACAATTTAACTATTGAGGATTTGCAATGATCATTAAAGGGTTATTTCTAGATATTGGAGGAGTATTAATGACTAATGGTTGGGATCATGTTTTACAACAAAAGACAGCAAATCATTTTGGAGTAGATTATAGTGAAATGCAAGCTAGACATCATTTATTATTTGAGACTTATGAAATTGGAAAACTTACTTTTGAGGAATATTTAAAAAAGATTTTCTTTTTTGAAAAGCGTGTCTTTACATTAAAAGAAGTAAAAAAATTCATTTTTAACTCAGTCGAACCTTTTCATGATATGGTTCAATATATTTGTAAAATTAAAAAAGAATATAATTTGAAAATTGGAGTTATAAGCAACGAAGGACGCGAACTGGCTTTAGACAGGATTAAACGGTTTGACCTATCTTCTTTTATTGATTTTTTTGTTGTCTCCTCTTTTGTCCATTTTCGTAAACCAGATCCCGATATTTATCGACTTGCGATTGATATCATGCAAGTTTCTCCCGATGATATTGTGTACATTGATGATCGTCTTATGCTTATCCAATCTGCAGAAGAGATTGGATTAAAAGGGATACATCATACCGATATGAATAAAACAAAAATGATTTTAAATAAGTTACTTAAAAAATAAACTTGTCTGTGGTTTAGATTTAAGGGATATTTTTTATAGGTTCGTTATAAATCATTTTAAAATTTTTCGGCCCAAGAGATGTTTGTGGTTCTTCAATCACTTCAACTAACATCGTGTAATTTTGAGTAGAAATAAGATAGTCAGATTCTATGAGTTCGATTTTCAAGATATTTTCACAAGAAGGAAGATACTCACTCAACTGATCGCTTTCGATGATTTTTTTTAACTCTACAATGCTTTGATGCAAAGGTGATAGTAGTGCATGGAGAGGCATTACATTAACAAGTAAAAAAAAGAAAATGAATTTTTTCATAATCGAGTAAATCCATATGAGGTTGATTTAATTATGGAGGAAAATCCTCCATAATTAATATTTAAACTTAGACTAAGGTTAATTTGTTTCGATATAAGCCGATTTTAGATCTGTTTGTCCTAAATTGTTCACAGTAAGATTGCGAATCTTTGAAGACTTTAAGTACTTAGCATATACCATATATAGGGGGATCACAACATTTTCTTCTATGAGCATTTTTTCAGCTTCTTTAAGATGTTGATTTCTTATTTCTGGGTTTGTTTCTGCTCTTGCTAGAGCGAGAAGTTTTTGATAGTGGGAGTTTTCCCAATTAGGCATGTTATATGTAGATTCTTTATGTTCAAAAAATTCAAGAATGTACATAGGATCATTCACCATATTAAAGGTGATATATCCACCGACTTCATATTCACCATCAATTAAACTAGCTAAAAATACATTCCATTCGGAAGGAATGAGCTCAACTTGAATCCCTAGAACTTTTTCCCATTGTTCTTGAATTGCTTCTACAAGTTTTTTTTGTCCCGGCACTTCACTATATCTATAGAGAAGAGTTGGAAAATCTTTACGGCTTAGGTTAAGTTCATTAAGCCCTTCCTCAAAAAGCTGCTTTGCATATTCTACGTTAAAATCTCCTAGATAGGTTTCATTTGGATTGACTAAAGATAAGTAAGTAGGAATAGGTGTGTTAGTTACTATCTCACCCAATGCCACATGTTCAGCAATTAAATTTCGATCAATTGCCGCTGATAAAGCACGGCGAATTTTAGCAGAACTAAGAGGGAAAGTGTCATTATTTAAAGTAATCCAATAGACACCAGCAATTGGTTGACTGTTAAATTCTTGAGATTCTGACATTTTTTTTATAGTATCTAGAGGTAACCAAGTAAAAGGATGACCCACCCAATCAATTTCTCCTTTTTCATACATAAGAATGGCAGTATTAGGATCACTTACAAGGGAAATATCAATCTCTTCTAATTTCACATTTTCAGCATCCCAATATTTAGGGTTTTTTTTCAGAATAATATTTTGGCTAAAATTCCATTTTTTAAGAAAGAATGGGCCATTAAAGACAGTTGGTTCTTCACTTTTGTCATAGAGAGGATAGAAGACAGCATTCGCAGTTAAATCAAGAAAATAAGGCGTAGGATGTTCAAGATCCACTACTAATGTTCTGTCATCAATTGCTTTAATTCCTACATCATCAATAGAAACTTCTTTGATTTTGGCTCTTTTAGCATTTTTAATTGGGTAAAAAAGATCGGGTCGTAGACAATTGGATTGAGGAGAAATAGCTTCTTTCCATGATCGTTCAAAATCAAAAGCAGTCACTGTTTTTCCATTTGTCCATAACATAGGTCGAAGAGTAAAGATATATTGGGTTTTGTCTGGAGAAACTTCTACATTTTCAGCCCCAGCTAATTCTGGTAGTCCTTCACTATTGTGACGAGTTAATCCTTCAAAAAGAGCTTTTTGCAAATTTCTACAGCCAAAATCTACTCCTGTATGAGGATGAGCCGATGTATAGTTTCCTTGATGGTTAATATGAAGCACTTGAGGACAAGTCATTTTTTTATTTCCTGTGTTTTTTTGGTTATTGCATGCATTTAGAGAACTGATAACTAATAAGAGAAAAAAAAATTTATTTAATTGCATTGGTTTCCTTGGTTGTGTTTTCTAGATAAGCAGATCGGAAATCGATTTGGTTTGTATTCGAAAGAATACACCCTTTTAGTCGTGAATTTTTGACATAATGAAACCTTTGATAAAAGAGAGGAATGATTGGCATTTCTTCCATCAGGATTTTTTCTGCTTCATTTAGCAAATCGATGCAAACAGACAACTCGTCAGCATGTTTAGCTTTTTTAATTAAATACGCATATTTTGGATTTTTCCAAGTTGTGGCATGAAGATTAGCCTCTTCCTGATAAACAATGAGATCATAGAAATAGCAAGGATGTTCATAGCGTGAATACCAGGTCAAAGCACCGACCATACATTCTCCTTTATGAATTGACTCAAGGTAAGAATTCCAAGGAATTTGTTCGTATATTACTCGGATTCCTAAAACAGTTTCCCATGTTTTTCCGATTGCACGACTGACTTTTTCTTGTTCTTCGATATCACTATGAGTGATTAAAATCGGAGGAAAGTCTTCAAGTGTAATTCCAAGTTCATCAAGACCCTTTTTAAAATGAAATTTTGCTAATTCGGGATCGTTTTCAGGAATTGAAAGATGTTGGTTTTTAGGAGGGATGTGAGCAAATCCATAAGCAGGTAGGTAATCCGCTTGAAGAATATTTTTGATTAATTCTTCCCGATTAATACAGTAGGCGAAGGCTTTTCTCATATTTTTAATTTGAAAAGGAATATATTCACCATTAAGATGCATTAAGAAGAGAGCATAATTTGTATTGGAAGTTTTGAGTAAGTTTTTTTTTTTCAAAGACTCAATTTGATTTATAGGGATTTTGATAAGGGGGTCACCTACCCAATCAGCTTTCCCATGTAGAAATAGATCTAAAGCCGCTTTTTCGCTCTTAATAATACTAAATTGGATTTTATCGAGCTTCACAGATGAAGCATCCCAGTAGTTAGGATTTCTTATGACTTGTAGTTCATGGTTAAGTTCCCAAATATTCAGCTTAAAAGGGCCATTACATACATAATTTTCAACATTATGATAAGCCCATCCGGGATACTGTTGGTCAATTTCTCGACATAGAGGAGAATAAATCCAACTTGCTACTAAAGAGAGGAATGCGTAGAAACTATATTCAAGTTCAACTACAAGAGTATAAGAATCCAATACTTGAATACCAACTTCACTCATTGGCATTTCTCCTTTTTTCACAGCTCTAGCATTTTTAATTGGAAAAAAAAGAAATGAATAAAAATATTCAAAGTTTGGTTCAAGAATTTTTTTCCAAGCATATTCGAAATCATAAGCTGTTAGAGGCATTCCATTAGACCAAATGGTTTTTCTTAGATAGAAGCAATAGGTTTTCTTATCTTCAGAAAGAGTATAGGATTGAGCAATAGCTGGTTCAGGATAACCTATTTCTGTAATACGCATTAATCCTTCATAGAGCATTCGAATGATGATACCAGAGGTCCAATCAGCACCAATACGAGGATCAAGCGATTGTGCGGCACGAGGAAGATGAAAATAGAGAATCTGTTGATTAAGATTCTCTTTAATCAAAGAAAAGATCGCATTTTCAATCACTTTAATAAAGTGATCTGCTTCTTTTTTAGTTGGGTTAAGATAAAGATAACATTGATAATAAAAACAGTCTACTTCTATTACAGCAAAAGCGAGTTGTAAAGGATCAATATTGAGTGTATCGATAGCTTTAGCTAGTGTATTATTAATTTCAGGATCTGTTGATTTTACGACTATTGCTAATGAATCATGTTCAATATGGGTTTTTTTTAGATACCTTGCTTGGTGAGGGATTGGAGTTTGTAGAGTGGTAAGAAGTAGCAAAAAAAGAATTTTTCCTTTTTGGGGATCGATATAGGTTTGTAGGACTGAAGGGCTGAGTGAATAGAAAAAATTTTCAAGTAAAAGAGCGTTTTGTTTTGCTGCTGGTCCTATTGCTAATGTAATTGCTTCAAGTTGTTCATTTTGTTTTATCAAAAATCCGCCGTTATAATCACGAAAAGGCCCGATCATTTTCTCAACTGCTTGAACTACATATTGACGAGCTTTTAATAGGTCAACTGAGTGATTTTTACGTAGAAACAATTGACTATCAATTTTTACAGAAAAAATATTCGCTTCTTTAATATATTTTTTACGAAGATAACCGACATTTGCAGTTCGTTCAGAGATGAAGAGGACATTTTCAGGAAGAAGATGGACCAGAGAATGAAGATCGCAACTATTTTTATCGAGAACGCGAAGAAGAATGATGTTAAATGTTAGAATATGATTATTTTGTTCTTGAAAAGAAATAATAGCTTGAGGAATGTCTCGAACAAATCTTAATTCTTGACTTAAGTTCACGATATTCCGAATAAGCTCTTCTTCATTACGTGGAATAAAAAGGGAGGGAGATAGATATTCAATACTATTTTTTAGTTCGCTAGGTAGCTCTTTTTTTAATTTTTTAATATCTTCTAAATTAAAATTTTTCCTATTACTTTTTTCAATTTCAAGATAAAAAGTGAGTAATCGATTCTCTTCATTTTTATGTGAATAATAAGTGTTTTGTAAGGCTCTTATATTAGGAATAATCCGTTGAATTGCTCTAATAATATGGCGAAGTTCAAAGAATTCATAATTTTGAAGAGAATTCAGACAGATTGCTAAACCAAGAACTTTTTTTAAACCAAATGGATAACGGAGATAGGTTTGCATCAACCTTAGATAGACATGGCGATTATGAGGAAAGAGTTTCATTTCTTTTTCTAGAGATTTTTGGAAAAGGTAGTGGGTGCAAATAATTCGGCAAAGATGGTGTAGTTGGCGAATTTTTCTAAATTCCTGATGAAAATGGGACATAAAATGTTGGATATCACGGAAAATATCATTTGAAAAATGTTTAGGGTAATGACTAATTAACTTAGTTACTAAGTCGTGAATATAAGTAATATCTTCATCGAATAGGAAGTTCTTCATTTTGAGCATAGATTTAGTATAACCCGATGAAAAGGTACTTGCCTTAATTTTATCTACAATTTCTGGGAGCCTTTTTTCGATGATTTGAAGAATTTTTTTGTTAGGAATGTAAATAGAAATCTCTATAAAAAATAGAGGTGTTCCAGAAGTCGCTGGATAAAAATCTAGATTTCTAGAGGATAGAAGTTTCAATTGTTTATTAGGAACTAGGTAATTGGTTAAAATATCTTCGACAAATAAAATCGCATTTCGATTCCAGTCAGAAGGGAATAGAAGATAAAAGAAAAATGCTCCAGGAGTGAATGGTGAAATTTTCCACTTAAATAGGGGAAGTCTTTTTGTGGGATTTTCTTGACCAGTTAGTTCATCACCAAAAATCTTTTTTATAAGACTAAACATGTGTTGTTTATGTATTTGAAAGTCATTTTTTTCTGAAAAAGATTTTTGTTTTTGAACCACGTTCCAGTTCTCCTTCTGAGAGCAGTATTCAGATTTATATTTTTTAAATCCAATTTTAATTATTTTTTGATAAAAATATTAAAATAGGAAGAATACTAAATCGGTTTTAAGTAGCCAAAGGATTTGACTTTAGGAATTTTTAAATAGATTTAGTTGGATCTAGATTTTTTCTCTATGGATCCATTTTATAAAACAAGAAGAGGGTAAATTAAAAAATTTTCATCATGAACATTCGCTAAGTATAAGAATTTTCTATTCGATGTAAGGGTCTTATTTTTTAATTAAACACAAGTATTTTGGATTTTTTTATCCGTTTGATCAGGTGTTAAAATTTATGACTAGGAGTCGTAAAAAAAGTAAGAAATGAGCGAATCAGAGAGAAAATTAAAGAGAAGAAAATAGCTGAGATAAAGTTATCAATAATAAATCCAGGCACAATCATGCTCACAAAGTAGACAATCAATCCCATAATGACAAAAGAAAACAGTCCCATTGTAAGTATATTGATTGGCAATGTGAGAATAAAAAGTATCGGGCGTAAGGTAGAATTTGTAATACCAAAGATCACAGCCACTAAAATAATTGTAACAAAGTTTTTTATATGAATACCAGGAAGGATATATCCTGTTGCCCATACAGCAATTATATTGATCAGAATTGAGAATAAAATGATCATACTAATTTTTATAATTGTTACTTGTCTGATCAGCATATCGATTGTAGGATTTTCATTATACTATGGGATTTCTCCTATGCCTACTTCCTATAAGGCGAAACAAGCCTTATTTTCTCTACTACCTAAAACTCCAAAAAATGTTTTTGAATTAGGGTCAGGATGGGGGAATTTAGCCTGTTCTTTAGCCAAACATTATCCTTGGGCATGGATTCATGCTTTTGAAGGCTCTTGGTTTCCATGGATTGTTTCATTAGGATTAAAAAAAATACTAGGAATTCATAACCTTAAAATCTCTAGAAAAAACTTTCTTAAAATCTCCATTAAAGAAGCAGATCTTGTGGTTTGTTATCTTTATCCAAAAGCAATGGAGAAGTTAAAAAGCAAGTTTAAAAAAGAAATGAAACCCGGAACGTGGATTATCACAAATACCTTTTCCATTCCTGGATGGATTCCTATTCGCACAGTAGAACTAAATGATTTATTTGGTTCTAAGATATATTTATATATAAATTAATTTAAAAATCATGCTCAAAGAGCGCTTTCCAGTTTTTCTTTAATTTGACAATGAATTTTATTGATTGGAAGCGCACCATCGATCAAGACTAGATCTCCTTTTTTTGCATAGTAGTCTTTGACTGGTTGAGTTTGTTGATGAAAAACTTTCAATCTTTCAAGAACAACGATTTTGGTATCATCTTTTCTTTGAATTAATTGCTCTCCACATTTCTCACAAACTTCTTTAGTTGAGGGGTTTGTTATTTTATGATAGGGAGCTCCGCATTTTTTACAGATGATTCTTCCACTCACTCGTTCAACAATTAATTCATCAGGTACTTCTAAGCTGATGACAATTAATCGAAACTCCGTTTTATGAATCATAGTATCGAGCATTTCAGCTTGGGAGACTGTACGTGGAAAACCATCAAGAATATAACCTTTTTGACAATCAACTTCTTTCAAACGTTTCCATAGGAGATTCATTACAATTTGGTCAGGAACAAGTTGCCCCGTATTTATGTATTGTTTTGTTTTTTGCTCAGTTGAATTTTGAGAGAGATTTTCACGTAGCAAATTCCCAGTAGAAATTTGAGGAATCTGCAGTATGTTGCTGAGATAATATGCCTGGGTTCCTTTACCAGCACCAGGCGCACCTAACATGACTAGAACAATTTTTTGATCTTTATAGATTTTCATAAGAAATAAACGATTTTTACAACGTTCAATCATAAGAATATCTCTATTTAAAGCTATTATGAATTATCTATGCAGCAATTTGATTTTGATTCTCTTAATTTTAATAGATTCTATATAGAAGAGCTTTATCAACAGATTCCATGAGAAGAAAAAAACTCTTAAAAGAGCGCAGTGATTGATAATTTTTAAAAATGATCATCCTTCTTTTGACTCTTATATTTCCAGCTAAACAGCAGCAGAGAACCGACGACCAGAAAGAGAATGGCAGAAAGCATAGGAATAGTTATGAAACCAAGTCCTAAATCATATTTATTTATACAATTTGACTCTTTCCCACATAGACTCATTCCATTTAAATTTGGAAATTCTTGGATAGCAATTTGATAAACAGAAAAAAGAAAGCCTATAATGACTTGAGGAAGTATGTAAATAGTAATATTAAGAAAACTTTTATAAGCAGCTATTCCTAGAATAATCCCTAAAGGAAAGAGACAGATTCTCTGATACCAACATATATAGCAGGGTTCAAAATGAGAAATATGACTAAAATATAGACTAGCAAGTATTCCTATCGAGGCAAATAACCATGCTAAATATAAGGAAAGACTACGAGCCACTTTTTATTCTTCTTGTAGGTAGGTTTGAATTAATTTTGAAATACCCTCAATTGTCCTTTCTTTAACTTCAATTCCATTTACATAAACTGTTGGTGTAGAAATCATTCCATTCATTATTTCTATTCCATAATCAGTATTTTTTTCAATCTGAACACGGTATTTTTGGGTTTGAATACACTCTTTTAATTGAGAAATATCCATTCCAAGAGAGAGTGTTTTACTAAATTCAGTCAGTGTATCAAGGTTCATCAGACCCTCCTCATGATCAGATTCAAAAGAGTAGATATAGTTACAGTATTTGCCAAACATCTCATAATTTGGATATTGAGGATCAGCATAATAGGCACACAGCGCTCCCACTGCCATGGGCATGGAGTCTGGTAAGAATGAAACAGGGATTGTGGTATATAGAATTTTGTTCGTATCAATAAATTGCTTTTTGATAGTTGGGAAAATTTCATTATTGAAAACCTTACAATTCTTGCATTTTGGTTCTTCAAATACCACTACATGAACTTGGGCCTTTTGATATCCAATTGTAGGGTTATTTTGTGTTGTCATAGGGATTGGTTCTAGAGGTTGTTTCAAAAATAAGTGATAGTAAAAAACCACAATTGCGATGAGTAAAAAACAAGTAATTAGTACAAGAGGTTTAATAAAACGCATCAAAATTCCTAAATATTTCTATATTACCAATAATAATTTTTTTATTAAATATATAGTTAATCAGTTTTAGGATTTTGAGATCTTTGACGCCGATTTCGTCGTTTTTTTTGTTTTCGTATTTTATCTAAAAATTTTTCTTTCAGAGTTTTAAGTCCAAATTTTTTTTTTTGGATTTGTTCGCATAATTCACGACGAGCTAGAAATCGATTAGTTTCCCTAGATCGTGTTTTACCACACTTGACTTCTATGCCTGATGGTAGATGTTTGAGATAAACAGATGAAGATGTTTTATTGATTTTTTGTCCTCCTGGCCCACTTCCAGTAATAAATTTTTCAAGAAGATCTTGATCAGAGATTGAAAGATATTTCATTCGCTCTTCTAGCTCATCAATTTTTTTTTTAGAGACTTTTTCCATGAAGATATTTATAAATTTTCATAAGAGGTAGAAAGCTTGGGGATCACTTTTCTGGTTTTTCATCTTTTAAAAGATAATCATTCTATCTTCGTTTGATGATCTAACACATCAATTTGAAAATTAAGGCAATACTCTTTTGGATAGGAGAGTCAATGCTAAAATTTAGAATACGTGCTATTTTTCACGATCTCCAACACTTCTTTTGCTTGATTCACAATATATTCAGAAGTAAACCCAAATTTTTTTAATAATTCTTTCAATGGAGCAGATGCTCCAAATGCTTCCATTCCAATTGATCTTCCTTTTAACCCAACATAGCGTTCCCAACCGAAGGTAGAGGCTTGTTCAACAGAAATCCTAGCACTAACATCTGGAGGAATCACCAAATTTCGATAATTCTCATCTTGTTTTTCAAAAATTTCCCATGAGGGCATACTCACCACACGGGATTTAATATTTTGTTTTTCTAATTCGATATGAGCCTCTATACACAAAGAGACTTCACTTCCTGTGGCAAGTAATAGAAGATCAGGTTGACCGATACAATCAGCAAGAATATAAGCGCCTTTATGTAGGCCCTTAGCAGAAGCATATTTTTTACGATCAAGAGTAGGGACTTTTTGTCTCGTTAGTAAAAGCATAACTGGTTCATGACGTTGATAAGCAATATATTTCCATGCCTCAAGGACTTCATTTGCATCAGCAGGACGAATTGTAGTTAAACCGGGAATGGCCCGCATAGAAGGAATTTGTTCAATGGGTTGATGTGTTGGACCATCTTCTCCTACCCCAATTGAATCATGTGTAAAAATATAGATCACAGGAATTTCCATAATTGCACTTAGACGAATCGCTGGTCTACAGTAATCACTAAAGATAAAAAATCCTGCTCCAAATGGGCGTATTTTCGAGAGAGCTAAGCCATTAAGAATGGATCCCATTGCATGTTCACGCACTCCAAAATGGAAATTACGACCAGCATAATTATTTACCCCAAAATCTCCTGCTTCTTCAAATGTGAGTTGAGTTTTTGTCGAAGGAGATAAATCAGCCGCTCCTCCAACTAACCAGGGATAATTTTTTGCTAACATATTTAACACTTTTCCACTCGAGTCACGTGTTGCTAGTCCTACAGAATCAGGCGGAAATGGTTTAAAATCACGATCAAATCTTTCAGGTAACTGTCTATGTTGCATCCGATAAAGATCCTCAGCAAGCTCTGGATATTGTTGTTGATAACGGTTAAATAGTTCGATCCATGTCTCTTGTAGATGTTTTCCTCTTTTTCCAATCCCTCTTTTAAATATTTGGTAAACTTCCATAGGCACTAAAAAACGAGAATTTTCTGGCCATCCATAATTTTTTTTTGTAAGACGAACTTCTTCTTCTCCAAGTGGTTCTCCATGAGCAGCTGCTGTTCCTTGTTTATTAGGAGATCCCCATGCAATATGGCTATCAACAATGATCAATGTTGGGCGATCATGTGTATGATGAAAAGTTTGAAATGCTTGTGCCAACATAACTAAATCATTAGCATCTCCTACTCTTAAAATATTCCAACCATATCCGAGAAAACGCGTTGCAATATCTTCTGTAAAAGTAAGATCTGTCGTTCCTTCGATGGTAATATGGTTATTATCGTAAATCCAACAAAGATTAGAAAGTTTCAAGTGACCGGCAATCGAGGCAGCTTCTCCACTCACACCCTCCATCATATCACCATCTCCACAGATGGCATAGACATTGTAATTCATCATATCAAAACCAGGACGGTTGAAATAACTGCTCATCCAGCGACTTGCAATCGCCATTCCAGTGCTAGTCGCAACACCCTGGCCAAGTGGTCCTGTGGTTGTTTCAATACCAGAAGTTAAACGGTATTCAGGATGTCCTGGACATTTGCTCTCAAGTTGACGAAATGTTTTGATATCTTCAAGCTTGACAGCAAGCTCTCCTATTGTTTCATATTTTTTGTTAACTGCCTGTACACCAGTTAAATGGAGAAGAGAATAAAGAAGCATCGAAGCATGACCATTTGAAAGAATAAACCGATCTCTGTTAGGCCAAAGGCAATCTGTTGGGTCAAAACGTAAAAAATATTGCCAAAGACAATAAGCTACAGGAGCTAATGCCATCGGTGTTCCTGGATGACCAGAATTTGCAGTTTGCACAGCATCCATGGCAAGTGTACGTATTGTATTAATTGCCAGTGTATCTTCATCTAGGGAGATGTTTTTGTGATTTTTATTTTGCATTTCATCCATATTGCTTACTCATATTGTATTTGGTCATCGTGATTAAAATATCACTTCAATATTCATGCTTTTGGTTAGCTAAAACATCTAGAATTTCTTTTTCTCTCATCATAGACTATCCAATAGAGCTAACCTCCATATAATGTCCAGAATATTTAATAGTTATCTTAGGTTTTTAAACCTCTTGCCATCCCTATTCCTAAATGCCTTACTTATCCAAACAGGTATTTTGATCTTAAGAAAAACATAACTTTTTGGGGGCTAGTGAAATAGTTTCAATTCCACAAACTAAATCTTATATTTTCAATAATATTAATAAAATTATTTTATATATTTTTTATTAATATTAAAATAAATCAAAACTTAAATATAATTAAAATTATAAGATTTTTGATAAATAGAAAAACATTTTATTGTTCTACAGATATGGATTTCTATCTATGAAAAATCATCTTAAGAGGAGATAGCAAGAGATGGTGAATGAAAAGGAGTACAATAGAATTTATCGAGAATTTCACAATAAAATGATTTGGACTCGGTTTGGAATGATTTTTCTAGGTTTTTGGTTGTTAATGAGCCCAGAATCTTTCGGATATATTGATTCCAGGTTGCATTACAGTGATTGGATTTCTGGATTTCTATTGATTATTTTTGGTGGCATATCAATGAAGCAGAAATTGAGTGGTTGGATTTGGACAGGTGCCATTGTGGGAATTTGGCTTCAATTTGCTCCACTTGTATTTTGGGCTAAAGAACCTGTGATTTATGTGAATGATACCCTGATCGGGGTACTTGCTATTTCATTTTGTGTCTTAGTCCCTTTAAGACCCTATCAGTTTGAAATTGGCCCTGAAATTCCTCATGGTTGGACTTACAACCCCTCCGCATGGTCTCAAAGAATTCCAGTGATTTTTTTTGCTATTGTAGGATGGTTTATTGCCCGTTATATGGCAGCTTTTCAACTTCACTATATTCATTTTGTTTGGGATCCATTTTTTGGATTAGGAACCGAAAAAGTGATCACCTCTATGATTTCGCATGATTTTCCTGTTCCTGATGCAGGGTTAGGGGCAATGGCCTATTCTTTGGAAGCGATTATGGGAGCAAAAGGAGGAGTGCGTCGTTGGCATACAATGCCTTGGATAGTGGTAATATTTGGAATTCTGGTTGTTCCTCTAGGTTTTGTGAGCATTACTCTTGTCATGCTTCAGCCAATTGTTGTCGGTGCTTGGTGCGGTCTTTGTTTAATTATCGCAACCTGTATGCTTATTATGCTCGCTTTAACTATTGACGAAGTGGTTGCCGTTTGCCAGTATTTGTCCCAAATTCGTCGTGAAAAAAAACCCTTTTGGCGTACTTTTTTTATGGGTTCAAAATACACGTTAGATAGTATCACAAGCTCTGACCATCAGACATCTAGCTTCAGTGAAGCTCCTAGGAAAATCATTCAATCGATGTTTTTTGGGGTAAAAATTCAATGGAATCTTTTAATCACAGCGTTAATTGGGGGATGGTTATTATTTTCAAAAGATATTTTTCGATGCCAAGGAATACTAGCCGATAATATAGATGTTTGTGGTGCCTTGATTATCGTTTTTTCGATTATTTCTTGGGCAGAGGTGGTTCGTGCTCTAAGATTGATGAATATAGCTATTGCTCTATGGCTTATTATATCTACGTTTGTTCTTTCTGGTGCAACCCTTCTATTTATTTGGCATATAGTCGTGATCTCAATGTGTATTATTAGTTTGTCTATTTTTCGAGGAAAAATTAAAGAAAAATATGGAGATTGGGATGCATATATTTTCTAAGAGATGTAAGTATTTACCAAAACATGGAGATCTAAGAATAAACTAAATTTTATCTTCAAGGATTTCTTTCCTACAAATCATCATCATTTTAATCATAAAATGGAGATTATGAATCGTTGCAAGATTCAAAAAAATCACTTCTCTTGCTTTAAAAAGGTGATGAAGATAAGCGAGAGAATGAATCGAGCAAGTAGAGCAGGCACAGTCAGTTTCGATAGGTTGAAAAGAAGTTGCATAATGACGTTGATGAATTTTCAACCCTCCAGATTGTGTTAATAAAAGTCCATGACGAGCTGCACGAGTAGGATATGAACTATCAAAAGTATCAATTCCAAAAGGAATGAGTCTACGAATTGAAGGGACATCTCCGATACCAAGAAGGTGATTGGGTTTTTCCTCAGGAAGAAGTGGACAGATATATTCAATGAGATCACTCATTTCTTGTCTATTTTTTCCTATACTTCCTCCAATGGCAAAACCATCAAAAGGTAATTCAGTCAATGTTTTGATGCTTAATTTACGTAGTTCAAAGTCAATACCACCATGGATCACTCCATATATCGCTTGATTCTGGGGATTGGCTAGATGAGTATTTAGAGAACGCATTTCCCAACGATGGGTTCGAGCAAGAGATTTTTTCAGATTATCATGATCAATAGAATGGGGAGGAAGCTCATCTAGTGGAATAATGATATCAGCCCCTAGATCTTTTTGTGCTTCTATTGAAGATTCAGGAGTCAGTAAAATTTTTTCTCCATTCCGATAAGAACGAAAAGTGACTCCTTCTTCATTGATTTTTAACACGCCTCCTTTTTCTTGTGTATGACGATGGCTTTTAATTTCATTATGCATGGCTTGAGCATTAAGACTAAAAATTTGAAATCCTCCTGAATCAGTAATCAGAGGTTGTTTACGTTGAATAAACTTGTGGAGGCCACCAGCTTTTTTAATAATCCCAGTCCCCGGCTGAAGTAAGAGATGATAGGTGTTACAAAACATGAGTTGCACACCCATTTGATCAATCATTTCATTATTGAGCGCTTTCAGTGTTCCATTTGTCCCTACAGCAACAAAATTTGGTGTATCGATAATCCCATGGGGTGTGTAGATCCTTCCCACACGTGCACTAGATTTTTTTGATTTATGGAGAATTTCAAAATTCATGACGAATGACTTGCCTCGAAAGATAAACAAAAGGTGTAGAGAAGATGATGATCATTCCTTTGATCATCAAACTGAAAAGAATTACATGATGGGTATTTGCAATTATTCCATAAAGACCAATAAGATTAAAAAGCACTGTATCAGCTATCTGTGAAAGAATCAGAGTGAGAATTGTGCGAGTTGTTAAATATTTATTAGACATCTTTCTTTGTAAAAATCGAAAAAATGCTAGGTTAAAAAATTGCACGATGACAAAAGAAATCAGAGAAGCCGTCATAAGACGGGGTAGGGGTTTTAGAAGAAATATAAAATGGGTTTGTGATAGATCATGGGAGTTGGGAAGGTAAGCAAGGTGAATTTGTGCAAGAATAACAAAAGATACGGAAATGAATAGAGAAATCCAAACTGTTTTATGAGCAGTTTTTTTTCCAAAAAATTCTTGAATCAAATTCAATCCTAGAAGATATCCTACACTCAATGCATCTGTTGGTGTAATACTTAAATTAAAAAAAGTAATTTGTTTAAGTACAAAAAGATTCATGATCACGACGAGCAAAGAGAGCCAAGTAATGATCATTTCTTTACCGAAGCGCAATGTAAACAAGGTTAATCCACAAACAATTGCGATATGTATTGGAACAAGAAGAAGATTAAGGTTCATGGAAAACAGTCTATCAGAAAAAAAGAAAACCCTCATTATGAAGTTTGGGGGAGCAGTTTTAAAAAATCCTGAGATTTTTTCTAGCTTAGCGGATCTTATTCTAGAAAGAAAAAAAGAATATTTTCATATCGTTGTTGTTGTCAGTGCCATGAGTGGGATGACAGATAATCTGATCTCTCTTGCATTTCGGATTAATCCCTCTCCTCCTGAACGTGAATATGATATGCTTGTAAGTGCTGGTGAGAGGATTAGTATTTCACTTTTAGCTATGGCTCTAGCAGCTAAGGGGGTTGATGCAGTCAGCTTTACTGGGAGTCAGTCTGGTATTTTGACAACAAATCAACATCGAGAAGCGCGGATCCTTTCTGTGAGACCAGAACGTCTTATTCTCTCTCTCAATCAAGGAAAAATTGTCATTGTAGCTGGTTTTCAAGGTGTGAGTCAGAATAAAGAGATTACTACTCTTGGAAGAGGTGGGTCAGATACTTCAGCTGTTGCTTTAGGGATTGCCCTTGGAGCTGAAAAAGTTGAACTCTATAAAGATGTTAAGGGGATTTTTTCTAAAGATCCAATCCATGATCCACAAGCTTTTTTTTATTCTCAATTATCTTTTGATGAAGCACTGGAAATTGTCAATACAAGTGGAGGACGTGTTCTTCACAATCGAGCCCTTGTTTTAGCTAAAAACAATGCACTTCCATTACATGTACGTTCTTTTCTAGACTTGACCGGAGAAGGTACGGTGATTTCACAATCAAATCTTAAGCTTGCAGGAGCAGTGTATGAATAACTATCTGCGTATTCCAGATAATTTTGAGAAAAAAAGTCCATTTTGTATGAGAGCAGTTCATCGAATTTTAGATCTGCTTTTTCCTTCTAATTTTTTTAAAGACCAGGAATCTTTCTCTCATTTTAATACCCAACTTCCGATGATCTCTGCAACTCAGTTTAGTCAGCCTCCATTCAATCTCTCTTTTTTTCTCTGTTGCCATTTTCGGCCTAATGCATTTCATTTCTTCTATGAAATGATCAGTCGTTGGTTGATTCCAGATAAGCGTTTAAATCCTATTCTACAATTTGCAGCTGATTTTTCTTTTCCCCATCTTCATGACCAAAAATATGTTGTAGGAGAGGTCATGGTTCAAATTAGAAATTTATTTGAACTTAGAGCTATTCAAAATAATCTACCTCTTCTAAAAAATGAAATTCATCTTGGTTTAAAATCCTATTACCAGGCATGCCGAATCTTGGAAATGAAAGGATTAAGATTAGATGAAAAAAATATTTTGATTCAAGAGGTCATTACCTCGCTCATTCAAAAACGTCCTCAGGATTTTGATTATGATCTTTTGTCAGAAATGCATCGATTTCTTGTCATCTCTAAAGAAGGATTCAAGAAAGATAGAAGTTATCGTCATATTGGTCGTATTATTTGTGTCTATTACCTTTTTGGACGCGCACTGCAGCTCTCACTCGAAACTTTTCCTGAAAGACGGTACATTAGTGTCAAATTGATTCGTGCAAAGATTCGTTATGGTCGTCCTGTTCTGGGAATTGTCATTGGGTTAAGTTATATTCATGATCATGAAATTTTTGAATCACGTCATATTCTAAGTGGAATTCAGGCAATTATTCCTACAGCGAGAAAAGTTCCTGAATCCTATCTGCATCATAAACGTCAATCAGACCAAATTTGTATGGCTTATATTGAAATTGAAAAAGAGGACAGCTTTTTTACCCTAGAAGAACAAAAAATTCTAAAAATAGAGCTTCCTCAAGAGCTGAAAAATCGATTTGAATCACGATTAAATCCTATATTCATGCCTCAAAATGAAGAGATGATTATACGTAATATTCTTACATTAAGTAATCAGCTTAAATTTGTTCGCGATTTGCCTCAGGTAATGATTGAATTTAGTCAACAAATGGAAGAACAGCTTGAATTTCTTATTACTGTGGTAAGATTAGTCAAACAAGACACACTTCCGATCAGTGACTGTTTTAAAGCAAAACACACCTTTCTTGAATTCATTCCAGATAGACAGAAAATCGTTGGAACACTGCGTAAAAAATACCATAAAGAAGCCTCGGTTTTTCGTCTGAGAATTTCAAAAGGTGATTTTTTTCGAAGAAATCATGTGATTGATCTTTATAAAGCACGTAAAAAAATTGCCTCAGAGCTTACTTATCTCATTGGGGAATTTAGAGATTATAACGGAGGGATGATTTCTCAAGAGAGCGAGCTTTTTGATAGATTAAAAAGACATTTAGGTCATCAAACGAAAGAAGAGGCTTTTTTACTTGAAAACTATTTTTATTCCTTGGTTCCTTCAACTATGCGTAGTCTACTTCCTATGAAACCGATAAAAAAACTTTTTTTAATGATTCTAGAAGAGGAACTGGATAAAGAAGAAAAGTATACGATTCGCATGCAAGAGGATTTAGATTATTTTTATTCTTTAATTACATCGGTTGATCTGGATTTTCATAAAATGCTTCAATTAGGTCCTTATTTAGGGAAAATTACTACTTGTCTAGTTCCTAATAGATATTATTTTAGTTTTGGTTTAATTTTTCGTTATCCAACTACCGAAGAGAAAAAAAGTCTTCGTTTAGCAATTGAGGAAATGATTGTAGCTCGACAATGAATCAGAGTATAACTATCTTTTTGAATACACAACCACATAAATTCTAAATATTTATATAATACAAATTAGATACGTTCTTTTTAGCTTTCTTTCTGATTTTATATAGTCTTTTATTTTCAGTCTTTCATCTTTTAATTATATTATTATATATAAAAATTAATAATAATTTTTTTATCTAAAATTTTTAACAAAAAAAAACTATTTTTATTTATAATATATGTACAAACTAATCCTTTTAGGAGATAAAGCTTATGTCAATACTAGTAAATTTCGAACAAAGTAAATCACAGCCTTTAGAAGCTTGGAAACCTACTATGATATACCCTTCGACTAACCGGAAAGTTGGTGGATTGGTGGCCTTGATTTCAGCCGTTTTTATTGCCATTGTAGCGACTGTAGCTGCAACTGGAATATTTGGAGGAGGAGTCGTCTATTTTATAGCAGCCGGTGGAATTGTGTTTGGAACAATCCCATTGTTATCTTTGGCAACCTATCTAGTTTATCCAAAATTTGTAAGGAAATCTATGTTTGAGAACACTACACCTAATGATCTGGTAGAGACCGCTCAATAAATAGAAAATATCAAAGGGAGAAAGTGGCAAATCTGTGTATAGGTAAACTTCTCATTTTCTCCTTTAGTATTTTGATTTAAAATTTTCTATTCAATCATCTCTTTGCTCATCCTTACTAGCTGATCTAGACGATTCTTTTCTCTTACTAAGATTTTTAATGCAAAAGAACTGCTTGCATGAATGCTTTTTTATTGATGTTCCATAGAAGGATAGAGTATGGTTTTTTTACCTAGGTTCTAAGGGATTTTAAGGGAAGTAGTGAAGCAAAGAAAACGTACCAGGTATTATGATGGGTCTATGCCGACGACAAGACATATTTCTCAAGTTTTGTCAGGTATTCTTCATGAGATTGGAGAGCGACGCGAAGATACCCCAGAATTGATTCTATCTGCATGGCCTAATCTGATTGGAAAAGCCCTTGCCCCTATGACCAAAGCCCTCTCATTTAAAGAAGGCTTTCTCATAGTAAAAGTGAATAATTCTACTCTTTATAGCCTCCTTGTGCATCATGATAAACCTAGATTAATTAAGAATTTAAGAGACAAATTTCCTCAAATAAAAATTAAGTCAATTGTCTTTCAATTGGGTTAAACACATGACTATGAATTTAGAGAAAGATCAAAAGATAGAAAAAGAATACGATGCCAGTGCGATTACCGTATTGGAAGGGTTAGAAGCAGTTCGAGAACGTCCTGGAATGTATATTGGAGACACTGGAATTGGTGGCCTTCATCATCTTGTGTATGAAGTGGTGGACAATAGTATTGATGAGGCGATGGCGGGTTTTTGTTCATCTATTCATGTGATCATTCATCAAGATGAGAGTATTTCAATTCAAGATGATGGTAGAGGGATTCCAGTTGATAAGCATGAGCAAGAATCTATCAAAAGAGGCTCTGATGTTTCAGCTCTAGAAGTTGTACTTACCGTCCTTCATGCTGGAGGAAAATTTTCAAAAGAGACTTATAAAGTATCTGGGGGATTGCATGGGGTTGGTGTTTCATGTGTAAATGCGCTTTCGAAATTATTTAAGGTGGAAGTGTTTAAAGATGGCAAAATTTATGCCATGGCATTTCAAAAGGGGAAATTAGTTAGTGATCTTGAAGTCATTGGAACGACCCAAAATCAAGGAACAAAGGTGAGATTTTGGCCTGATAATGAGCTTTTTTCTATCTCTGTTTTTGATGCAGATATTTTATCAAAACGCTTACGTGAACTGGCTTTTTTAAATCAGGGCGTAAATATCTTTTTAAAAGATGAACGAGATGAAGATCGTCCAGATCTTCATTTTTTTTATCAAGGAGGATTAAGTTCTTTTGTTTCTTATTTGAATGAAAACAAAGAGGTGCTTTTTCCTCACCCTGTCTATTTTCAGGGGAGACGAGAAGGAGATGATGGAATCATTGAATTTGAAGTTGCAATGCAATGGAATGATGGGTTTACAGAGATGATTTACTCTTATGCAAACAATATTCCTACTCGTCAAGGAGGAACCCACCTCACTGGGTTTTCTACGGCTCTTACGCGTGTTCTCAACCATTACATTAAAAATCAGAATCTTCTCAAAAATGATAAAATCTCTTTATCAGGCGATGATATGCGCGAAGGTCTAACAGCAGTGATTTCTGTAAAAGTTCCTAATCCTCAGTTTGAGGGGCAGACAAAACAGCGGCTAGGTAATAGTGACGTAGGCTCAATTGTACAGCAAATTGTAGGGGAGGAACTAGGGATTTTTTTGGAAAAAAATCCGCAAATTGCTCGAATGATTGTAGACAAGGTCATGATTGCAGCTCAAGCTCGTGAAGCGGCTAAAAGGGCGCGAGAATTAACTTTACGTAAAACTGCTCTAGATAGTGCTCGTCTTCCAGGAAAGTTAATAGACTGTCTTGAACGTGATCCTGAGAAATGTGAGATTTACATTGTAGAAGGAGATTCTGCTGGTGGATCAGCAAAGATGGGACGTGATAGAAAGTTTCAAGCAATTTTACCAATTCGAGGGAAAATTCTTAACGTAGAAAAGGCACGTTTACAAAAAGTATTCCAAAATCAAGAAGTTGGAAAAATTATTGCTGCCCTTGGTTGTGGGATTGGAGTGGATTCCTTTAACATAGAAAAACTTCGCTATCACAGAGTGATTATCATGACTGATGCTGATGTCGATGGTTCCCATATTCGTACTCTTCTTCTCACTTTTTTCTATCGACATATGCCAGCTTTAATTGAGAATAATTATATCTACATTGCCCAGCCTCCTCTTTATAAAATTTCTCATAAAAAGCAAAGTCGTTACATTACTTATGACGAGGAAATGGAT
Organism: Chlamydiales bacterium; assembly: GCA_041395025.1. Taxonomy (NCBI): domain Bacteria; kingdom Pseudomonadati; phylum Chlamydiota; class Chlamydiia; order Chlamydiales; species Chlamydiales bacterium. Next base: position 129,412 of record JAWLBH010000001.1, on the reverse strand, counting down.
GATTATCTTTTAGAGCTAGGAACGCAAGATATTGTTTGTCAACATCTTTTAAGGAAAGAAAGGCTTGACAAGAATAGAATGCAAGAACTTGTTAAATTGATTTTAGAAGTTGAGCGTTTCATTGCTTCGGTGGAAAGAAAAGCGATTCCCTTCCTGGAGTTTTTAGAAGCAAAAAAGAGAGTAGGAAAATATCCTATCTATTTTCTTTCTTCTGAAAAAAGGTTGGTCTATTCAGAAGAAGAATTTTTAGAAATTGCTCGTATAGACGAAGAAAAGCAACGTGCCATACACCAAAGCTCAATTGATTCGAGCCATGAGCAGGAAATTACAAGCACGGGGCAAATTTTTAAACCAAAACCTCTTTCTTATATCGAATTATATAAGGAAGAAACCTTGGCTCATTTAATCGAGCATTTTCACAGTTTTGATTTTAAAATTGAAAACTACTTTCTTGGTGACAAAAAACTGCTGTCTATTTTTAAAGATGAGGAATGTATTGAAAGTTTCTTTACTTTAAAAGAATTTATCAATTTTTTAAGAGCAAATGGCAGAAAAGGAGTAGAAATTCAGCGGTATAAAGGGTTAGGAGAAATGAACGCTGACCAACTCTGGGAGACAACAATGGATCCGAGTAAACGCACTTTAATTCAAGTTACCCTTCCTGATGCAATTGCTGCCGACCGTATGTTTACTATGTTAATGGGAGAAGAAGTTCCTCCACGTCGAGCTTTTATTGAAAACCATGCTCTTTCAGTTAAGAATTTAGATATCTAGGATATTCATCATGCCTTTTAGAGAAAATGAAACGATTTTGACTCGTAATCTTGAAGATGAAATGAAAGAAAGTTACTTACGTTATTCAATGTCAGTAATTATTTCTCGAGCTCTTCCCGATGTACGTGATGGGTTAAAACCCTCTCAAAGGCGTATCTTATATGCAATGCGCCAACTCAACTTGACACCAGGAGCTAAGCATAGGAAGTGTGCGAAAATTTGCGGAGATACCTCCGGAGACTACCACCCACATGGGGAATCTGTCATTTATCCGACATTAGTACGGATGGCTCAAGATTGGGCAATGCGATATTGTCTTATTGATGGTCAAGGGAATTTTGGTTCAGTAGATGGTGACCCTCCAGCACAAATGCGTTATACAGAAGCTCGCCTTACTGGCAATGCTCTCCATCTTATGGAAGATCTTGATAAAGAAACTGTGGATATGGTGTCCAATTATGACGAGACTAGAGTTGAACCCACTGTCTTTCCTGCAAAATTCCCTAATCTTTTATGTAATGGGTCTTCTGGTATCGCAGTTGGAATGGCGACAAATATTCCTACTCATAATTTGATGGAGCTGATTGATGCTACTCTGTTAGTGATGAAGTATGAGGAAGCCACGATAGAGGAAATCATGAAAGTGATGCCTGGCCCTGATTTTCCAACAGGTGGTTTGATCTGTGGATATAAAGGAATTTATGATGCTTATCATACGGGTCGTGGACGATTGATTTGTCGTGGAACTTTTCATATCGAAGAGAATCGAGATCATCGCAATCGAGATTGGATTGTGATTGATGAAATTCCCTATAACGTCAATAAATCTCGTCTTGTTGAGCAGATTGCTGAACTTGTAAACAATAAAACAGTGACTGCGATTAGTGATGTAAGAGATGAATCGGATAAAGAGGGGATGCGTATTGTTCTTGAGTTAAAAAAAGGAGAAATTGTTGATGTAGTTGTCAATCAACTTTATAAGTTCACTGATATGCAGACGACGTTTGGTTGTAATATGCTTGCTCTTGATAAAAACTTACCTCGTATCATGAATATCAAGCAAATGATTCTTGCGTGGATTCATCATCGAATAGAAGTCATTCGCCGACGAACTCGCTTTGATCTAAATAAAGCTGAAGCACGTGCGCATATCTTAGAAGGCTATCTAAAAGCGATTGAGGATCTTGATGAGGTAGTGAGAATTATTCGTTCTAGCAAAAACAGAGAAGAGGCTTATAGGGATCTGATTGCTCGTTTTAAGTTTTCAGAGCGTCAAGCGAAAGCTGTTTTGGAACTACGTCTCTATCAATTAACTGGACTGGAACAAGATAAGATTAATTCTGATTATCAGGAATTGCTAAAAAAAATTCACTATTATCGCGAGCTTTTAGCAAGTGAAGAAAAGCTACGCAATCTTATTGCTGAAGAATTAACTTCAGTTAAGAAAGCTCATCATTCTCCTCGTAAAACACAAATTGTTCAGGCAGAAGAAGATTTTAATGTAGAAGATTTAATTGCTGATGAACAGGTGATCATTACAATTTCTCAAGATGATTATGTTAAACGGATGCCTATGGATACATTTCGTGAACAAAAAAGAGGAGGACAAGGGGTTGCTGGATTTAATATGAGACGTGAAACAGATAAGCTAAAAGGAGTTTACGTCGCCTCTACTCATGATTATTTGTTAATTTATACGAATTTTGGACGTTGTTATTGGTTAAAGGTATGGCAGCTACCTGAAGGAGAACGTCGTTCTAAAGGTAAAGCTCTTGTGAATTTTATTGAAGATCTCCAAGAAGGAGAAAAAATTGCAATTATTTTAAGAACCAGAGACTTTAATTCTGATCGTTATGTTTTTATGGCGACAAAAAGAGGCATTGTAAAGAAAACTGATTTATCTAATTTTAGTCATCCAAGACGAAAGGGGATTCGTGCTCTAGAAATTGAAGAAGGAGATGAGTTAATTGCAGCCCATTTAGTTGGAGAAAATCAACAAGTCATGCTTTTTACTTATCAAGGGATGGCAGTGCGTTTTGATCATAAACATGTCCGTGCAATGGGGCGATCTGCTCGAGGAGTCAAAGGGGTGACTTTAGGTAAAGAAAATGATTATGTCATTGGTTGTGAAATCATTGATAATGAAAAAAGTACCATATTAGTTGTATGTGAAAATGGTTTTGGAAAACGCTCTTACGTAGAAGATTTTCGTCAAACAAACCGAGGGGGAAAGGGAGTCCGATCTATCATTACAAATACACGGAATGGGAATGTTCTTGCTGCTGTTTCTGTATTAAATGAAGATGGTCTTTTGATGATGTCATCTCAGGGGCAAACTGTTCGTATTAGTATGCGTGATCTCCGTGTTATGGGCCGTGCAACACAAGGTGTAAAGCTTGTAAATCTTAAAAGCGGAGATTCTCTAATTGCTGTTGAAAAATTAGCAAGAGTAGAGGAGAAAGAGGCATTGGTTAGTGAAGAAGAGGAATAATCCATCTTATCCGGGACTTTTTATCACAATTGAAGGAGGAGAAGGATCGGGGAAAACTACAGTTTGTAAACACCTTAAAACAATCATTGAATCCTATGGTTATTCAGTCATGGCTACACGTGAACCAGGTGGTTCTCTCCTTTCTGAAGCTCTACGCCATCTTTTATTAGACTCTAAAAATCATTATAAAATTGGAAATCGTGCTGAGCTTTTTCTTTTTTTAGCCGCTCGTGCTCAACATATCGAAGATAGTATCTCACCTTCTCTTTACCGGGGAGAAGTTGTAGTGTGTGATCGATTTAATGATTCTTCTATTGCTTATCAGGGTTATGGTCGTGATTTAGGTTTAGAATATGTTGAAAAATTATGTCAACTAGCTACAGGAGGACTAGAGCCAGATATAACTTTTTTACTAGATCTTGATCCTTTGATTGGGATGGAACGTTTAAAACATCGAGAGAGAAATACATGCGATCGATTAGAACAGGAAATGCTGCAATTTCATCAAAAGACACGCCAAGGTTATCTTGATTTAGCTAATCAATATCCTGGTCGAATTGCAATCATTGATGCTGTTAAACCATTAGAATTTGTAGTGCAATCTTGCTTCCACCGGCTTCAGAATTTTTTACCTTTTAAGTCTTGATAAACAAAATGGATATTCTTTCTGACATGATCGCTTCTAATAAAATCCCACATGCTCTTTTTTTTGTTGGAACTAAAGAAGCTCAGATTGAACAGAAAGCTCGTCAATTTGCTATCGCCCTTTTAGGGCGCTACCCACATCCAGATTTGCATGAATATTTTCCTCATGGAAAAGCAAATATGCATTCGATCGAAACTTTACGCAATCTAGCTTATGAAGTAGGGTTTGTGCCTTATGAAGCTAAGTGGAAGGTATTCATTATTTATGAAGCTGATAAAATGCTTTTGACAAGTAGTAGTGCTCTTCTAAAAATCTTTGAAGAACCCGCAAAATCTACAGTGATCATTATTGTTTCTTATTATCCTGAAAAAATTTTACCTACTATTCTTTCCCGTTGTCGAAGAATTGATTTTATTGCTCCTCATAAAACAAGTCGACATAAGATTTTAGATGTTTTGGCTCAAAAAGAACCTCTCGAATCTATTGAAGAAGGAAAAGAACTTGAAGAGCTTTTTGAAGCAGTGCTAAATTGGTATCGTGATCGATTGCTCTTAAACATAAAAGGAGGAGAACGCTATCTTACTTATCCAGATTACCATAAACACATTCAATCCGCTTCTCTTTTTCCGATTGATTATGTAGAAAAGGCACTACAAGAAGCCCGTATGGGTTTAGAGCGTTCTATTAAACTTCTGACTTGTCTAGAGGTTCTTTTTTATAAGCTTCAGATTTATTAAGTTCGATAAATTTTTAGATATTTAATTTACTAAACTTTTAAGAAATAAATTCAATTGGAATAAAATGGATTGAGGAATTTCATGTCCACCTTCAAACATATGCAATTTTCCTTTTAGTCCACCGTCTTGAAGTAGAGATGCAAGTTCTGCAGCTTTTTCTAATGGTAATAAGGGATCATGCGTTCCATGACTTTGAAAAAATAGAGTTTTAGTATGTTGGTGTGAAAGACTACGCCACATCGACTCATAAATTAATGTTCCTGAAAAAATTAAAATAGCTGCTACAGATTCAGTTCCATTTAAAGCAACATCTACAGATAAAACAGCTCCCTGACTAAATCCTCCTATAATCAGTTTGGATCGGGGAATATTGAGTTCCCCGACCAAACATTCAATGCATTCCCTAAACTCGGTTAAATCCTTAGGAAATGCATTTTCAACTGTTTTTAAATCTTTTTTTTCAAAAGCTGTTTGAAGAGTGGATAGATTCACTGGAAACCAGGCTCTACCCTTATTGCTAGGAATCCCTGAAACATTAAACGGAGCCATTGGAAATAACCAGTTAGGTTTTAGTTTTTCTTGAAAAATCCTGTGCAAAGGGACTAAATCCATGGCATTGGATCCAAATCCATGCAAAAGAAGAATAGTTTTGCCATCAGGATCACCTGGAATTTCTAATACATCCAGATCAGCAATTTTTTTTTTGTTAAAATGATTTATCATAACGACTTGAAACAATACTCCAATTGATTTTATTCCAAAATGCATTGATATAATTCATACGATTCAAACCATAATCAATCATGTAAGCATGTTCCCATACATCCATAATTAAGATAGGTATTCCACCTACTAGATGGTTTTCTTGATGCTCAGAAATCCACATATTGATTAGCTGTTTATTCACTGGATCTAGATAAAGAATGACCCAACCAATACCCCGTATCATTCCAGTATTGATAAAATTTTGTTTCCATGTTTCAAAAGTTCCAAAATCTTTGATGATTTGCTTGTAAAGAGAAGTATTTCTATCAATTTCTTCTTTCCCTCCTAAATTTGAAAAATAGAGTTCATGAAGGCGCATTCCATCTAATTCAAAGGCAAGTCTCTGTTTAATTGCTCCAAATTGCGGAGTTTCTTCTTTATTCTCTTTTACATAATCATAGAGAATCTTCAGTAGAAGATTTGTATTCTTCACATAGCCTTCATAAAGTTTAAAATGCATTTCCAAGGCTTCCTTTGAAAAGCCTTCCATTCCAATAAGATAAGAGAAGTCTTTTGCTGTATAGTATGCAAGGTGTCCTTCTTCTTCAAGACTATGCTCTGGTAATAAAAGATCGCAATATGAAGTAGAATTTAGATACACCATTAAAGAGAGGAATACAGAGATAGAGGTGACTTTATTCATAAAATAGATCTCATAGGTGGCATAAATTTAATTAATATTTACCTTTTTTACCAAATCCCAATCAACTTCCACCAAATACTTCCCAGACCTATCCAAATTGAGAGATTAATCAGGCTTAATAGAAAACCAATGCGCCACCATGCTTTTAGTTCAATATAATTGGATCCGTAATAGATTGGTGCTGGTCCACTTCCATAATGAGTCAATCCCCCCATAAGATTACTTAAAAATGCGAATACAAGAATAGCAATCATAGAAGGAGTGCCAAGAGAAATAGCAATCATCAAAAAAGCAGGATACATCGCACCGACATGAGCAGTATTACTAGCAAAAAAATAATGAGAATAAAAATAGACCAATCCGAGAATCGTAAAGGCGGGCATCCAGTTCATTTGACCGACGAGCTGAACAACTTGTTCACTTAACCAGGGGGTAAATCCAAGATGGTTAAGTTGAGTAGCAATCATAATCAAACTAGAAAACCAAATATAAGTATCCCATGCTGAATAGTTTTTAACAATATCTTCCCACTTCAGAACATTAAAAATTAAGAGGCAAGAGAGACCAACCATAGCAGCAATCGTTGCATTCATCTTAATCATATTTCCTGATATCCAAAGAATAATTAGTAGAATGAAGATAGCTAGCATGATCCATTCCTGCTTCTGCATTTTCCCCATTTCTTGAATTTTTAAACGGGCAAAATCTGCTGCATTCGGTGTTTTGCGAATGATTGGAGGATAGAGTTTGAAGACCATGAAAGGCATAATTGCTAAATTAATCAGCCCTGGAATACTTGCTGCAAGAGCCCATTGACTCCAAGATAAATAATATCCAAATTGTTGAGTCAGCTCGACGAGAAAAGGGTTTGCTGCCATTGCTGTGAGAAACATGGCACTTGTAATTACAGATCCTTGATAAGCGACTGTCATCAGAAAAGAGCCAATACGCCGTTCCGTACCAAATTGAGGATCACTTGCAAAAGATTTTGCAAGCCCTTGTACCACTGGAAAAATGACACCACCTGTTCTAGCAGTTACACTAGGAATAGCAGGGGCAAGAATAAGCTCACTCATAAGAAGCCCATAGCTAAGACCCAATGTTTTTCTCCCTAAGATCGAGACAAAATAATAAGAAATCCGACTTCCTAAACCTGTTTTGATAAATCCTTGTGAAATAAAAAAAGCAAATAGGACTAACCAGGCAATGGGGTTATGAAAACCTGCCAGTGTTTCTTCCAAAGTTAATGTATGAGTTAAATCGAGAATTGTCATAGAAAGAATTGCAAAAACGCTCATTGGAAGAGGTTTAAAAATAATTCCAAGAATCGTTGCCATAAAAATGGCAAATAAGTGCCAGCCTTTATTATGGATATTTTCAGAGTGAGGAGAAAACCAAATCAGTAACCCAACTAGAATAATAATCAAAAAAGAAATAAATTGTCTTCTATTCACAGGCCAAGAGGATATAGAAAGGAGTGATTATGGTCAAAATGGATAAATAAGTATTTTTATTGTAAAGAGTAGTTTCCCATCCATTTTTCCATTTCTGCTACTGTATCGTCAATGAGTTCAGCATCATGAAATAATTGGAATAGATGTCTTTGTTTTTCTTCCCCTAATGTTGTCACTACATCTTCTATAGAAATAAAAGCTTTGTTGATTAAATTGCGATCAAAAGCCCTCTTAATCTCATCAAAAATTTCTTCAGGATAGAGTGAACAGGAACTTACAATTAGATGGTCCCAGACAAAAGAAGGGTGTTTTTCCAGTTTTTCATGAAAAAGTGCACGAAAATACTCAATGACTTCTTTCCTATTAATAAATCCACATCCAACGAGTGTCACTAAACATGCTTGACATGCAGCACGTACATATTCATTGATAGAAGGATTTTCAATCATTTTTTTTAGCGGATCAATATTTTTCCCACATACACTTGCTAAAATTCGACTGAGATCTTCAGTTAAAACATCTCCAGCAATTGCATGAGGAATCTCTCCAGGATATGAAAAAAGCTCAATAATTAGGGGATAGGCCTTTTCTTCTCGGAATTGTGCAAGAAGATACATTGCATATAGATGACCCTGATAATTATCATCCTCAATAATTTCATCAATTCTATATATTGCATCTTCAAGAATCATAAGAAGATGAGGAGTAATTTGTTTTCGTTTTGCAATTGCAGCTTCAATTGCATCCCTTGGGAATTCTCCTCCCATGTCATAAGCTAAATCTTCAATAATATGGGCAAGATTCATAGATACCTCTTTATATCAAGATCAGTCTTTGCAAAAAACATTTTTTTCCTCTACAGTTTTTTCTGCCAAATATTAAGGAGTAATTAGGTGAAAGGATTTATACCTATCATGTTTTTCTCTATGCTTTTTTCTATGTGTCAATCTGAAACTAAGGAGAGTATTCCTGTGAATAAATCATTCGTTACTATTCGCACAACAGAAGGAGATTTTGATCTTCAATTATTTGCTGATCAAGCACCTATCACTGTAAAAAATTTTCTGAGATATGTAGATGAAGAACATTACAATAAAACGATATTTCATCGTGTGATTAGTGGTTTCATGATTCAAGGTGGAGGAATGACTTCTAATATGAAAGAAAAACCTACTCATTCACCTATTAAAAATGAGGCATCAAATAAAATTTCGAATAAGAGAGGAACCATTGCCATGGCTCGCACATCTGAAGTCAATTCAGCCACTTCTCAGTTTTTCATTAATTTAGTTGATAATGATTTTCTAGATTATCGAAATTCTACTCAGAATGGATATGGATATTGTGTATTTGGTCAAGTAACAAATGGCATGGATGTAATTGATAAAATCCAAAATATTGAAACAGAAAAACGCTATGGACATCAAAATGTACCAATTGAACCTATTGAGATTATAGAAATTGTTTATCTCAAATAGAAATCCCTATTTTCACTTAATTAAGTGACAAGCAACAAAATGATTTTCTTTCACTTGTTTCCATTGAGGAGCGACTTTTCTACAGTGTTCCGTTGCAAAAGGGCAGCGGCTTGAGAAAGCACACCCAGGAGGAGGATTCAAAGGATTAGGTGTCTCTCCTTGAAGAACCATTCTTTTTCTTTCTCTCTCTTTTTTTGGATCTGGAATAGGAATGGCTGCAAGTAAAGCTTGAGTATAGGGATGCAGTGGGTGGAGGTAGAGCTCTTCACTAGAAGCAAGTTCTACTAATTCTCCAAGATACATGACTGCAACTCGATCAGAAATATATTTCACTATTGAAAGATTATGAGTTATAAAAAGATAGGTTAAACCCATCTTTTCTTGTAGTTTTTTAAAGAGATTAACTACTTGTGCTTGGATCGAAACATCTAAGGCTGATATAGGTTCATCACAGACAATAAATTCAGGCTCAACTGCGAGTGCTCGAGCCAATCCAATACGTTGTCTTTGACCACCACTAAATTCATGAGGAAAGCGGCTGATGTAGGTTGGATTAAGACCGACATATTCTAGCAATTTTTCAATTCTTTTACGTCTTTCTTTTCCTTTTGCAAGACGATGGATATCGATAGGTTCTCCTACAATATCCTTAACTGTCATACGAGGGTTGAGTGAAGCATAGGGATCTTGGAAAACAATCTGCATACGGCGTCGCATAGCTTTCATTTCCCAGTTTGAAAGTGACTGGAGATCCACTCCATTGAACTCAATTTTTCCAGAAGTAGGTTCGTAAAGACGAAGAATGGTTCGTCCAACAGTCGATTTACCACATCCACTTTCTCCAACAAGTCCTAGTGTTTCTCCTCGATAAATTTTAAGATTAAATGATTTAATAGCATGTAAGCATTGCTTACCTACTTTAAAAATTTTTTCAAGTTTATCAATATTAACAAGCACCTCTTTCATGATGTTTTTAACCAGCAATTGACTTCGTGTTCTTCTTCAATTTGTTTTTTCGGAGGAATTTGTGTTTGGCAAATATGCATCGCATGTTTACAACGAGGACAAAAAGCACATCCATTTGATGAAACTAAAGCGTTTGGAGGAGTTCCATGGATGGGGAGAAGTTCTTTTTGCTTACTCATTCCTAAATGGGGTACAGAATGAAGAAGGCCTTTTGTATAAGGATGATAAGGAGATTGATAGATTTGATTAATAGTTCCTTTTTCAATAATTTCTCCATTATACATGACCAATAGACGATCACATACCCCTGCAACAATACCCAAATCATGAGTGATTAAGATGATACTCATTTTATTTTCTTTTTGAATCCCTTTCATTAAATTAAGAATTTGCGCTTGAATAGTTACATCAAGAGCTGTCGTTGGTTCATCTGCTATGAGCAGTTTTGGCCGACATGCAAGTGAAATTGCAATCACTACTCTTTGACGCATACCTCCACTAAATGCGTGAGGATATTGATTAAATCGTTTTTCAGGATCAGAAATGCCTACTAATTTAAGCATTTTAAGGGCTTGTGATTGTGCTTCTTCTTTTTTAAGACGATGGTGTTTAATCAACCCTTCCATGATCTGCTTACCTATTTGCATAGTAGGATTTAAAGAGGTCATTGGATCTTGGAAGATCATTCCTATCTCTTTTCCTCGAATTCCTTCCATTTGTTTACGGGATTTTAGGAGAAGATCATTCCCTTCAAAAAAAATATTCCCTCCATCAATTTGCCCAGGGGGGTTAGGGATTAATCTCATAATTGCCTGAGCCATCACACTTTTCCCACAACCTGATTCTCCTACAATTCCAATTGTTTCTCCGTATTTCACTGAAAAGGAAATATTCCGTAAAGCTTTCACTTGTCCTAGGTAGGTACGGAATGAAACAATAAGATTTTTAATTTCTAATAGATTGTTCATTATTTTCTCAATTTAGGATCAAGTGCATCACGTAGTCCATCGCCTATAAGATTGAAAGCAAGCATGGTAATGCTAATAAAAAATGCAGGGAAAAACAGCCTCCAAGGATAATAACGCATAGCTGGTAATCCATCGCTTGCCATGGTACCCCAACTAGGAATTGGGGCTTGGATCCCTATTCCTAAAAAACTTAAGAAAGCTTCTGTAAAAATTGCAATCGGAATAGTTAAAGTCATTGTGACAATAATAGGTCCCATTGCATTTGGAATTAAATGTCTAAACAAAATGCGAGGATAGCTTGCTCCTAGAGCTGTTGCTGCTTGAATAAACTCCTGTTCTTTTAATTGGTACAGTTGTCCACGAACAATTCGAGACATTCCAATCCATCCAGTAATTGTGAGCGCAATAAGGATAGGAATCAATCCAGATCCCAAGACAACCATTAACATAATCACAACTAAAATATAGGGTATGGCATAAAAAACATCGGCAATACGCATCAAAATGTTATCAATTTTTCCACCTAAAAGAGCTGCAAACCCTCCCCATAATACTCCAATGATTAGGTCAATAAAGGCTGCAGCAATTCCAACAAAAAGAGAAATACGCGCTCCATAAGCTGTTCTATTAAATACATCCCTTCCTAAATCATCAGTCCCAAACCAAAACGTTTTACAAGGGGGATGGTTTTTTAATAAAAGATTGGTTTCGTAGTAGGGATGAGAACTCATTAGTGGAGTAAAAATAGCAAAACCAATCAGCAAAATTAGAGTCAAAAGACCTAGAATTGCAATCCGATTCATTTTGAAGCGATACCATACATCTTGCCAAAAACCAATAGAAGGAGGAAGAACATCTTGATGGCTAGATATGTTTTGCTCAATAGGTTGAAACAAAGAACTAATAGATTGATTACTAAATATTTTTTTATAAACTTCGTCAGCCATCTATTTTTTACTGAATGTTTCCTGTTGAATCAAAAAAAAAATCATTTTGTTATCTCCTATTCTTATCGCATTGATTTTTTCCCAATTTTAATTCTTGGGTCAATCCAATGATAAGCTAAATCAAGAAAAAAAATAGTAGTCAGTAAAATCATACTATAAAAAACGGTAATTCCCATGATCATCGTGTAATCACGGTTTGTAATGCTATTAATAAACCATTGTCCAAGACCAGGGATACCAAAAATTTTCTCAATGATAAAACTTCCTGTTAAAATATTTGCCATCAGCATTCCAATATAAGTAATAATTGGAAGAAGAGCATTACGCATTGCATGTTTAACAATTACAATAAAATCATTCAATCCTTTTGCTCGTGCAGTTTTAATATAGTCCATTGAAAGTACCTCAATCATATTTGCTCTTGTTAGACGAGCAATAAAAGCAGTAGGCAGAGCTGATAAAGCAATGGCAGGCAATATTGAATGTTGAAAAGTACCCCAACGAGCTACTGGCAAGAGATTTATTTTAATAGCAAAAAGATATTGTAAACAAGCTGCTAAGATAAAACTGGGTATAGAAATGCCAATTACAGCAACGATCATGGCTAAGTAATCTTCCCATTTGTTTTGCTTAAGGGCGGCAATCGTGCCTAAGATAATACCAAATGTAATGGATAAAACCATTGCCTCAAGGCCTAAAATAGCAGAAATAGGAAAAGTAGTTTTAATAATTTCATTAACAGTACGTGATTTATATTTAAACGAAAGTCCTAAATTCCATGTAACAATGGATTTAAGATAATGGCCATATTGCTTATACCAAGGGTCATTTAATTTATAATATTCATAGAGGGATTGTAAAATTTCTTTAGGTAGAGCTTTGTCTTGTCCGAATGGATCCCCTGGAATACCTTTCATAAGAAAAAACGTAGCAGTAATGATCATCCAAAGTGAGATTAGATTAGCTAATAATCTTTTCAAAATGTACTTCGTCATTTCTTTCACTCAATTGAATTTAAAAAAATAAATACACCTTATTAGGAGGTGATTTAAAAAATAATAAAATTTTTATAAGTATGTTAAGGAGCGTAGCAAATATGACTATTCAATTATAGCAAATTTAAAATCAGCACTGCCCATAGGAGATAAAATTACATTTTTTACACGTGTTTTCTTAGCGTAGTCAAAGGCATAATGATAAATTGGTGCAATTGGCATTTCATCAATTAAAATTTTTTCAGCTTCAGCAAGAATTTTTTTTCTTTGGCTAGGATTTTTTTCATTTACTGAACGATCAAGAAGGTTATAAAAATTTTCATTAAACCAACCAGTATCATTCATTCCATTTCCATCTTGATTACGAAATTTAAATATTTCTAAAAATGCAAGGGGATCATTAAAATCTGCAACCCAGTCACCAGTACCAACTTGATAAAGCCCTTCCTTGATATTATTTAGATAAATTTGTTTTTCGACTCCATCCAAAGAGATATCGATATTAAAAACCGATTTCCATTGTTGCTGGACTAGTTGAACAATTTTTGTATTACGTTCGGAAGGAGTGTAACTTAAAACTACTTTTGGGAAGGTGTCTCTTGTCCACCCATTTTCCAAAAGCACCTCTTCAAATATCTCATACGCAGTATCTATATCACCATCTTGAAAATAGGGGGTAGTAGACATTTGCATTGATGGTGGAAGAGGGCCAGTTGCAGAAATTTGGTTTCCTTGTAAAATATGTTCAATAATCTCTTGTCGATTAATTGCACGAGAAAATGCTTGACGAATTTTGACTTGATTAAAAGGAGATTTTTCCGTATTGAATTTGAACCAAAACGTACCTGCAATCATATAGGAAAAAAACTGTTGATTTTTTTTCATTTTTTTTATCGATTCTGTTGAAATATTATGAGAAGTTGGTTGACCAAGCCAATCAAGCTTATCTGTCTCAAAGAGAAGATTTTCTGTGTTACTATTGCTAATGACACTAAAACTGATACCATGAAGATGGACATTTTTTTCATCCCAGTATTCGAAGTTTTTTACCAATACAATTTCTTCTTGAGGTGCCCATTTTTTTAATTTAAATGGACCATTTGAAGTAAATTCCTTGGCAGGGAAATGTGCCCAAGTATTGGTTTGTTTATCAAGTTGATGGTGAATAGGATAGTAGGTAGGAAAAGCTGTTAATTCAAGGAAATAGGGAGTAGGATTTTCTAATTTTACAACTAATGTCTCTGGATCTACTGCAATGATCCCTACCTCATCAATAGAACATTTACCTTCACGAGCTTGCTTAGCATTTTTTATTGGATAAAGTATGTAAGAATAATCTGTTCGGAAATTAGGGTCCAAGACGCTTTTCCATGCATATATAAAATCATAAGCAGTTACAGGTTCTCCATTTGTCCAATAGGTTTTATTAAGATAAAATGTATAAGTCATAAGATCATCTGAAATCTCTACCTGTTTAGCTAATGCAGGTTGTGGTATTCCATTGGCGTCAACACGCATTAATCCATCAAAAAGATGCTTCACTATTGTAATATCTTTTATGCTTCTTACAATTCGAGGATCAAGTGAGATAGGATCATCTACTATATTTAAGCGCAAAATCTTCTCATTAGAATGACATTCTTCTTTATGCTTACAACTTGCTAAGCTAAGTAAGACAAGAAAAATCAAGATAAATCTCATGATATACAACTCCTTTCTTAAAACACGAGATGAGCAGTTAAAGAGATGCGCCAGGATTTGCTTTCATATCTTTTGATTGACCATGCTTAAGAAAGACATGGTAACCAAGACCTGCAATCATTGCTCCATTATCTAGGCAAAGATCTTGTGAAGGCCACAAGATGGGGAGCGATGATTTTTGTTCAAGAAGATCACGAAAACAGTGGTTGATACTGACTCCACCTCCTACTAAAATACTTTTGCAAGAATACAGTTTTGCACTAGAACAGATTTTTTTTACAAGATCAGAAAAAGCTACATATTGAAAACTTGCAGCTGCATCTTGCCTATCTTTCTCAGAAAGAAGCAAGGGAGAATTCTGGTTTGCATTCTGCCCCTTAGCAAGGTAAAGAAGGGCTGTTTTTAATCCACTAAAAGAAAAGTCAAAAGGACGTCCTTTGATTTTACCAGCTTTAAAACGAAATCGATGTGGGTCGCCCTGCAGAGCAAGTTTTTCAATATGTGCACCCCCTGGATAAGGGAGACCGAGAATTTTAGCGACTTTATCAAAAGCTTCTCCTATTGCATCATCTTGAGTTTGCCCAATAAGAGTATAAGTACCTATCTTTTCAATAAATGCTAATAAGGTATGTCCTCCAGATATGACTACGCCAAGAGAGGGAAGTGGTGGAGACAACCCCATCAGAGCTGAATAGAGATGAGCTTCAACATGATTCACTCCTACAAGGGGCTTGTTTGATGAAAAAGCCAATCCTTTTGCAAAGTTAATCCCAATTAAAAGTGGGCCAATTAAACCTGGCCCATTTGCTACAGCTATCAAATCAATTGCATCAAAAGAATCAAAAAGGGCTTTTTCAAGCAAAGGTAGAAGTACATCAATATGACGTCTTGATGCAATTTCTGGAACAACTCCTCCATAGCTACTATGGAGTTCATCCTGAGTGGCTACTACATTTGATAAAATCTCATGACCTTTTGAAACAAGAGCTATTCCTGTCTCATCACATGTTGTTTCAATTCCAAGTACTAACATTTGTAAATAAATTATGATCGAAAGAGAGAATTTCGTCGATTGATTTATCTAAATCTGTTTTCTAAAAAATCATGAGTTTTATTCAAATTTAGTGTCTTTTAATAAATTAGCTTTTTGTTTAATACAAATAGATTTTTTTACTTGCCTCTTTATCTAAAATCCATAGGGAAGGGTTAAGTTTCGTTCCGATATTTTGTGCTGGATAATTTTTATAATTGTAGTCAGAGGTTAAAATTTTCTCTATGATTTTAATTTTTTTTGATCCTAAAACATACATACAAGTATGGCGTGCGCTATTAATACATTTATATGTCATGGTCATTCTCCACGTATTTTTTTGTGGAATGTAATTTGCCACGATCAGTTGGTCTTTAGCTATTAAACCTTGAGTATTTGGAAAAAGTGAAGCTGTATGTCCATCATCTCCTAGTCCAAGCATAATCAGATCAAATGGATGCGTTCCAAGTACTCTTTGAATGATCTTTTCATAATTAGTCGCATTTCTTTCAATATCAGATTCAGCCACCATTCTATATATTTGATTTTTAGGAATAGGTAATTTTTCCAATCCACTTTCTTCCATTGCCATTCGGTAATTGCTTTCAGGATGACAGGGTAATACACTACGTTCATCACTCCAAAAAACATAAATTTTTGACCAGTCAATAAGATGAGCTTGGTTTACAAGCTTTTGAAAGATTGCTTTTGGAGTTGTTCCTCCTGATAGCGCAACAGAGAAAAAATTATGATCTTTAATTGATTCGTTTGCATATTCAATCCATTTATCTACAGCAAAGAGAATGGTTTGATCGTAGTTTCCAGGAATCTGAATCAAGCGGCGTTCATCGCATACAATGTTTTTTTTCATATTAACTTTCCCAAGAAATTGATTGTAAAAGCTGCAGGATTTCGTAGTAGTGAAAATCTACTGAAGGATGAAAAATTTCTTCAATAATTTCTTGACCTTCAGAAACTTCTGGAAGATACATACAAATAGGAATATCACAGTAGTTTTGATCAGCATATTCGATAAAAACTTGGCGAGTCTCAGGATGATGTTTAAAGATATAACGAGATTGATTCTTTACAGATTCTATCTCAATTTTAGTAATCATTCCAGGAGCAAGTACAGGAAGATACTCAGGAATCATGATGATTGTGACTATCTTTCCCTGATTAAAATAAGTAAGGTAAATTTGATTCTTTTTTATTTCAATTGCTTGAAATTTCCAGTTAAGCCTTGTGGCTATCCAGGCTTGTAAATAGGCGGCTTCGATTTCCGTATGTTCTTGATATTCAGATTTTTTTTTATTATAAAAAATCTGAATAACTTTACTTTCTAAAAGCTTTTTTAAAGCATCTGAGTGATCAAAAACTTGTACAAAAAGATGTCGCCAACCTGAAATTTTACTCCATTTGAGATCACCGATTCTACAATGAAATTGGTTTAAAAAAGATGAGACTACTTGAGCATATCTTTGCAGATGATAAGTTGATTCAGGATCAAATATAATTCGATCAGCAATCCGTTCTAGAGCAGGAAGGATGAGATTTTCTATGGCTGGGTTGTATCTCCATAAAAGATAAACAGGCAAATCAGGAAGAATCTGTGGAGTAATAATAAAAGCCACCCTTTCTATTAAAGGCCCAGCAACTTCAATCTTAATGATTTCACAAAAAATTTGAAATTCACCTTGACTGACTGTTTCTGAAGCAATGCTTGTACGTAGATAGGTTTCTTTTTGATCATCACTTCTTATGACTAGGATAATACGACAAGGAAATTTACTAATTACAGATTTAATTAAAGTCTCAGAAGAATTTAATTTTGTATTTTTTGAAACATAGACAATTAAGGTAAATAATGAGGCACGAGTGGTATTTTTACCTTGTTCCTTATCCCAAAGTTGATTGAGTTCTTGATTGATATCGGTAAGCTCAATTGGATTTTTGCTCACTACCATATTAGATCAATCTCCACCTATGACCATCATGTGTCATCATCTCATCAGATTCTTTTGGCCCCCAAGATCCTGATGGATAATTTGGAAAATCTGTCGGTGGATTTTCGCTCCATCTTTCAAGTATAGGAGTGATCCATTTCCATGACGTAAGGACTTCATCTCCCCTTGCAAAAAGGGTACCATCTCCTAGCATACAGTCACAAATCAAGCGTTCGTATGCTTCAGGAGGGGTTAAACCAAAATAAGAGCCGTAGCGAAAATCCATTTTTACTGGTTGAATTGGGCTGCTTGGTCCAGGCACTTTGCAATTTATCCTAAGAGCAATTCCTTCATTAGGCTGAATACGAATAATTAAGACATTATTAGTATTTATTGATCCTTCCTGTGAGAAAAGAATTCTTGGTACCTTTTTAAAATTCACAGCAATTTCAGTTGTACGTTTTGGTAATCTTTTTCCTGCTCTTAGGTAAAAAGGCACTCCTCCCCATCGCCAATTATCGATATAAAGTTTCAAAGCCACATAAGTTTCAATATGAGATTTAGGACTGACATTATTTTCTTCGCGGTATCCTGGAGCACAAATACCATTGATATAACCTGACCCATATTGTCCACGAACGACATAGTTGTTAAAATTATTCATGTCAATAGGACGTAGAGCCTTCAATATTTTTACTTTTTCATCTCTAATTGCTTCTGTACTGAGAACAGCAGGAGGTTCCATTGCTGTTAAACAAATTAACTGCATGAGATGGTTTTGTACAATATCTCTTAAAATTCCCGCTTCTTCATAAAATGCTCCACGCGATCCAATTCCAATTTCTTCAGCGACGGTAATTTGAACATGATCAATATAATGATTATTCCAAAGAGCTTCGAAAATAGAATTAGCAAATCGAAACACTAGGATATTTTGTACAGTTTCTTTTCCAAGATAATGATCAATACGATAGATTTGATCTTCTACTAAATGGTTTAGAATAAACTCTTGAAGTGCAATACCTGATTTATAGTCATGACCAAATGGTTTTTCAATAATGACGCGAGAGAACTTTTCCTTTTCTTTATTAGAATCATAAATTAAGCGATGGAGGCTCAAATTTTTAATGATTTTTGGAAAAAAACTTGGTTGAGTAGAGAGATAAAAAACACGATTTCCTTGTGTTCCTAATTTTTTATCAAGATGCAGAAGTAGTTGACTTAATGATTCGTATCCAGCCTCTTCGTCAAAATTAGATGTAAGATAAAAAATCTGATTCATAAATGAAGACCACAGGTCTTCATCCAATGGTTTGACACGTGAGAATTGGCTTACTGCATCGTGCATCTCTTTACGAAATGTTTCGTTGCTCTTTTTTCTTCTAGCAAAACCTACACATGCAAAGTGCATAGGAAGTTGTCCTTCTCTTTTAAGATTATAAAGGGCAGGGAAAAGTTTGCGAGCTGTTAAATCACCCGTTGCACCAAAAATCACTATAATACAGGGATCAATAATCCTTTCAGATTTTGTTTCTGATAATAAAGGATTTGTAAATATTAACTCTTTATTTTGATTAAATAAGAGAGGTCTCGTTTGTGAAATAATTGAAGAATCTTTTGCCATAATTACCTAGAAATCCCTAATGATGATAGTGATAAAATCTTTTTCGTTTACTATTCATCACCATATAAAAAAAAATGCATTTAAATATAATATTTTTTTATTCAACCCTTAAAAGCTCTTTATTTTTTGATATGAGCAACCTAATTGAATAAGAAATTTAAACTAATAAAAATAATCCATACTAAAAACAGATCTTTTTATTTATTTTTCTTTTTGAAAGAAAAGAAAGAATTCACTTTCCTCGTCATTGATTTTGATCGCTTAACCAATTATATAAAGAGTAAAGCTATATATCAATATAGATATAAATGAAAAAATTGTTCTTACTAATACCCCAGATGACTTTGAAGTAAGACAGCAGCAGACATGGCATCTATGATTTTGACTCTTTTTTTCCGACTCATCCCTCTGTCTTTCATCAAACGCTCTGCCTGTAGAGTTGATAAGCGCTCATCTATTCTGGTAACCGGAGAATTAACTACTTCTTTAAGTAAAACGATAAAAAGATTCACTTGATCAGTTAAGGTGCTACTTTTACCATTGAGATGAAGGGGGTAACCAACTAAAAATTTTTCGATTTCATAGCTCTTCAATTTTTCTAAGATCCTATCAATGGTTTCTCTAATATCACTAGTCGCGAGAATCAGGCCAATTGGCATAGCAATAATTTGATTTTCATCTGAAATTGCTAATCCAATGCGTTTGAGGCCATAGTCAATGCTTACTATGCGTTTTTTCATGATACTTAATCATTGATTTCATAAAATCTAGAAATAAAGGATGAGGTTTTGTTGGTCGAGATTTGAATTCTGGATGAAATTGAACACCAATCATCCATGGGTGATTTTGAATTTCAACAGCTTCGCAAAGATTTTCTTTTTCAAAAATTCCAGAAACAAGTAGACCATGTTTTTCCGCTAGGTTTTTATACTGATTATTAAATTCATAACGATGACGATGTCTTTCGAAGATTTTTTTTTCTCCATAAGCCTGATAGGTTTTTGATCCTTCTTTAAGAGAGCATGGGTAGGATCCCAAACGCATCGTCCCTCCTAAATGGTCTTTAGTCTTCTGTTCATTTAATAGAGAAATAATAGGATCTTTTGTCAAGGGGTCTATTTCAACTGAATTTGCTTCAATTAACCCAAGAACATGACGAGCAAATTCAACAACAAGAACTTGCATACCAAAACAAATTCCAAAAAAGGGAATGTTTTTCTCTCGACAGTATTTTGCAGCCAAGATTTTTCCTTCCCAACCCCTCGGACCAAACCCACCAGGGACAAGATAACCATCACATCCTTCAAATTCAGTAATTCTATCTGCTTCAATTGTTTGGATTTTTAAATTATATTCCACTGCGATTGCTGCATGATGAAGTGCTTCAAAAAGAGATTTATAGGCATCTTGATGCTGTAAATATTTACCAACGATGCCTACAGTGAGAGTTTCTTTTGTTTTTTTGACTTTTTTAATAATTTTTTCCCAATCACAAAGATCGATTTTAGGGGATTCTAAGTTTAGCTTCCGACATATAATTTCTGTAACTCCTTGTTTATGAAGCATAATAGGAACTTCATAGATAGTGTTTTTTACATCTACTTCGTCAAAAACTGCTCCATAAGGAATATTACAGAACAAACTGATTTTTTCTTTAATTTCGGATGAAAGTGGATTTTCACAACGACAGAGAATAAGATCCGGTAAAATTCCAATACCACGGAGTGTTTGAACTGAATGTTGAGTTGGTTTAGTTTTTACTTCTCCAGCTGCTTTAAGATAGGGGACATAAGTCATATGAATATTAAGACAATCATTTTGATAATCATACCGAAATTGTCTTATTGCTTCTAGAAAAGGCAGAGATTCAATATCTCCAACTGTGCCTCCAATTTCTATAAGTACAACTTGAGCACCAGCGACTTGTCCGCAATTTTTAATACGTTTTTTGATTTCTTCTGTAATATGAGGAATCACTTGAACTGTTCTACCAAGATAGTCCCCCTGTCTTTCTTGTTTGATCACTGTGTCATAAATCTGCCCGGTGGTTGCAGTCGAATCACGTGAAAGTAAAGCATTAGTATAACGGTAGTAGTGGCCCAAATCAAGATCAGCTTCCGTCCCATCATCTGTGACATAGACTTCACCATGCTCAAAAGGATTCATGGTGCCTGGGTCAACATTAAGATAGGGGTCTAGTTTAAGCATAGCAATTTGAAGACCTTTTTTCTCTAAAAGCATAGCAATTGAAGCCAGTGTTAAACCTTTCCCTAAAGAGGAAACAACACCACCTGTTATAAAGATATATTTGCGCATAAAATTTCTTTAATCCTTTTTAAGTCTTTCGGGGTATCAACTCCAATTCCCTGGTCTTTAACTATTGAAACATAAATTTGGTGTCCCATTTCAAGAATTTTTAGTTGCTCTAAATCCTCAATGTTTTGAAGACGAGAATTTTTTATCTTCACATAGTGCTCTAGAAAAGAGCCTCTAAAACAATAAATCCCAATATGACGATAATAGTTATCGACTGTTCTCGATTTTACTGAGAAAGGAATTGGTGCTCGACTAAAATAAAGTGCTCGATTTAAGTAGTCAAACACACATTTCACTATTCCTGAATTCAAGATGTCATGCGGATTAGTAATTTTCGTAACTGGCGTAGTTACCACAGCATCATCAGTTTTTTGCATTTGTTCGATAAGAGTATCAATAGTTGTAGGATCGAAACAAGGCTCATCTCCTTGAATGCTTACAACAATGGAAGGATTAGACTGAGATATTTTAATAGCTTCGCTTACTCTATCCGTCCCTGTAGGACAAGATATAGAAGTCATACAGACATTCCCTCCAAAATCTTTTACATGGTCATAAATTCTATGATCATCAGTGGCTACAAGCAAACTGTTAAGTCGACTACTTTTTAACGCCTTTTCATAAGTTCTTTTAATTAAAGATTTTCCTAAAATATCAATCAGAGGTTTGCCTGGAAATCGAGTACTATTCCATCGTGCAGGAATTATTCCAACTACTTGATTACTAGTCATATACTTCCTTTTTTTTGTGAAGAAAGTATTTTATATAAAAATATTATTCATCGCAAGGAGAAGAGTTTTTATTTTTAATAAAAGTATTTTTTTAAAAAACTTTTTAAAGTAGAATTATTTATATAATAAAAATCATATTCTAAGGATTAATATGAGTATTTTTTTAAACAAGTTGTTATTAGCTATATTTGTGCTTGGATTATTTTTTTCATCTCCTCTTCAAGGAGCTCATCTAATTCCAATTAATGATCTCAAAAATGAATCTTTAAAGGAAGAGTGGGTAAAGTTTGATTCAAAAAAAGATGGTTTTTCGGTTAATTTACCGAAAAAACCTGAACATGTTGAACAAACAATCGATGTTCCAAATACTGATTTGAAAATTAGCTATGATACTTATCTAAGTGAGCCAAACGAAAATATTGTTTATGTCATTTCTGTTTGGCACTATCCGGTTCAAGTCGATATGTCAAAGCCTGAAGTGAATTTGCAAGATGGGTTTACTGGAATGCTCTCAGCTCTTCCTGGCTCTGAAATACTTAATATAAAAATGTCAGAACTGCAGGGGTATAAATCACTTGAGTTTTTAGTAGAAAATGAAGACGTGTATTTTCAAGGCATGCTAATTTTAGTGCACAATACTCTTTATCAAGTATTTACTGTTTATAAAAACACTATTGATGTAAAGAATGATTGCATGCATTTTATTGAGTCATTCAATTTAGTAAATCCAGAACAGCAAAAATTGAACGGACAAAGAAATGGAGAAGTGAATTTCTGAAGATATTCAATAATTAAAATTTAAAAGACTTAGGATTGATTGATTGATTTTATCTTTCCTGGCTTTTTTTCGATCCAATAATCGATCGAAATAAAGCCAGGGCCAAAACAGCATATAATTAGTGTAGAATAAAGATAAAGGAATGGTTCTTCGTGAATAAAAAGGCTTGGATTAGAAAAGATTGTCATTAGGGCCTCTTGATAGGCAACAAGATA
This sequence comes from Chlamydiales bacterium, assembly GCA_041395025.1. NCBI lineage: Bacteria > Pseudomonadati > Chlamydiota > Chlamydiia > Chlamydiales > Chlamydiales bacterium. The sequence continues at coordinate 106,207 of JAWLBH010000001.1, read as the reverse complement.
TATTCCAATAAAGAGAAAGATCATAAAAATAGCAGAAATTCGACTAAAGCAACCAATAAATAAAGAAATTCCTCCAATGATCTCGAAACTTGCAATAAGATAAGCAATAAATAGAGGAGCTGGAATAGAAAATAAACTAAGAAAATCTGCAAATATCACAGGATTTGTGAATTTTCCAAATCCCATTAATGTTAGTAAACCGCCCCAGTAGAAGCGGATAATAAACAATAACAAATGACCAAGAAAATTTTCTGCTTGAATGATTCCATAATAAAGATGTTTAAACCATATTTTTTTAGTTTTTTTTCCCATAGACTTTAGATATATTTATTGTAATTTTATCCCAAAAGATAGAAGAATTCTCTCTTCTTCTTAAGAAAAAATGAGAGATTTGTTAATCTAATAACCACTGTTGTTAATTTACTATATTTCTATATTTTGTCTATTGAATTCATTAAACAAGCAGCTGCTTTATTGCTAGAAGATCAACTTGTTGCTTTTCCAACAGAAACTGTCTATGGACTTGGAGCTCGCCTATTTTCTCCTAAAGCTATCCAAAGAATTTTTGAGATAAAAAAGCGCCCACAAGATAATCCTCTTATTGTTCATATATCAAGTTTTGATCAAATAGATAGGGTAGTTGATGATTTTCCTGAAAAATTAGCTGCTCATTTTTGGCCAGGTCCTTTGACATTGATTCTTCCGAAAAAAAAATATGTTCCTGATGCTGCTTCAGCAGGATTAGATAAGATTGGAATACGCATGCCCTCTCATCCCTTGGCATTAGAATTAATAGAAACTGTAGGAGAGCCTCTTGTAGCTCCTTCAGCGAATTTATCTGGACGTCCCAGTAGTACAACCGCAGAACATGTTCGTGATGATTTTGGAGATAAAATTATGGTCCTGGAAGGAGGAGCATCTCCTCAAGGAATTGAGTCAACAATTCTTGCATTTGATCCACCGACTATTTTAAGACCAGGTAATATCTCCAAAGAGGAAATTGAAGCGGTCATCGGACAAAAAGTATTGACGGTATATGAAAAAACAAGCAAACCTCTTGCTCCCGGTATGAAATATAAACACTATGCTCCTCAAGCCAAAATACATCTTACTGAAACATATCCATCTATTTCCTGTTCCTCTAAACAACTATTCCTTGAATCGATTAAACCAGAAGAGTTGTATGCTGTTTTACGTGAAGCAGATAAAAAAGGAATTGAAGAGATTATTATTTATTGTAGTCCTGCAGTTAAGGCGAATGCTGCTCTTTTTAATAGGTTATTTCGTGCTGCAGAATAATGTATATTTTGCTACCTTCTGCTTTTCGTAAGGAGGATAAGAATGGGTTTGAATGTTGCGCAGAAATTGATTAAAAATCACCTTATAGAAGGGGAGATGAAAGTAGGAGAAGAGATCGGCTTAAAAATAGACCAAACCTTAATGCAAGATGCAACAGGCACAATGGTGATGTTAGAACTCGAAGCCATGAACATCACTACTGCTAAAACTGAAGTTTCTGTTCAATATATTGACCATAATACTCTTCAAAATGATTTCAGAAATGCTGAAGATCATTTATTTTTGAGAAGTGCCTGTCAGCGTTTTGGTATTCATTATAGTCGAGCTGGAAATGGAGTCAGTCATCCTATTCACATGGAGCGTTTTGGTATTCCAGGAAAAACATTGCTTGGATCAGATAGCCATACTTGTGCTGCTGGTTGTATGGGGATGTTAGCCATAGGTGCTGGTGGACTTGAGGTGGCATTTGCAATTGCAGGAGAGGTGTTTCATATTCAGATGCCAAAAATATGGGGAGTTAAACTTATTGGTAAACTACCTAATTGGGTGAGTGCAAAGGATGTAATTTTAGAAATGCTACGTCGTCATGATGTCACAGGAGGGGTGGGAAAGATTATCGAATATTATGGACCTGGATTAGATTGTCTTTCAGCGATGGATAGACATGTGATTGCAAATATGGGTGCAGAACTAGGTGCCTCAACAACTGTTTTCCCTTCTGATAAAGCGATATACCGCTTTATGCGTAGTCAGCGTCGTGAAAGCCAGTGGATAGAAATTCTTCCAGATAAAGATTGCTCTTATGATTTACATGAAGAAATTAATCTTTCTGAATTAGAGCCATTGATTGCTTGCCCTAGTAGCCCTGGAAATGTGGTACCCGTGAGCCAAGTTGAAGGAAAAGATGTTTATCAGGTGATGGTAGGTTCTTCAGCGAATCCTGGTTATCGAGACTTCGCAATTGTTGCTGAAATTATGGAGGGGAAAAAAGCACATAATCAAGTATCTTTTGATATCAATCCAACTTCACGACAAATTTTAGAAAATCTTGCACGCAACGGTCATCTAGAAAAACTGATTTTCTCAGGTGCTCGCATTCATCAAGCTGGATGTAATGGGTGCATTGGTATGGGACAAGCCCCTGCAAATGGGAGACCTTCCTTGCGGACTGTTCCTCGAAATTTCCCAGGTCGCTCGGGAACAAAAGAAGATTCTGTCTATCTCTGTAGCCCAGAAACTGCTGCAGCAGCTGCTATTACAGGAAAAATTACTGACCCGCGAAAACTTGAAATTGAATACCCAGTTGTTGCTGAACCTGATCAACTTCTTATTGATGCTGAAGCAGTTTTTCCCCCTCGTTTAGATGGCAGAGAAACTCCACTTGATAAAGGAAAAAATATTCAACCATTGCCTAATTTTCATGAGCTTCCTATCAAGCTTCAAGGCCCCGTTTTAATTAAAGTTAAAGATAACATATCGACTGATGAAATTATGCCAGCAGGTTCAAAAGTTCTTCCTTTTCGAAGTAATATTCCAGCAATTAGTCAATTTGTTTTTGACCAAATTGATGAAACTTATTCGGATCGAGCAAAAGTATATCAGGATTCTGGACATTTTATTGTTGGAGGGAAAAATTATGGTCAAGGATCGAGTCGAGAACATGCTGCACTTGCACCGCGTTATTTAGGAGTAAAAGCTGTTATAGTACAAAGTTTTGCTCGCATTCATCGAGCAAATTTATGCAATTTTGGTATTGTTCCTTTAATATTTTGTGAATCAGGGGACTGGGAAAGGATTCATCAAGAGGATCTATGCTCTTTTCCTGATATTCATCAGGAGATTCAAAGAGGCAATCAAGTCACTGTAAAAAATCTAACTCAAAACTATGTCTTTTTTGTGAAGCACGATATGAGTCAGCGTGAGGTTCAAAGTGTTTTAGCAGGAGGAATGATTGGACGTTATCGTAAGCTAGGTAATAGATGATTCCTATCATTGATTTTCATTGTGACTTGCTATACTACTTAGCACAAAATAAAAAAAGAGTTGCTGAAAATGATGAATCACGCTGTTCTCTTCAACAGCTTTCTAAAGGTCACGTTCTACTTCAGACTTTAGCTATTTTTACTATGACTAAGAAACAGTCGGTAGATTTAGCTAAAAAAGAAATCGAAATTTTTTATTATTTACCTAATCTTTATCCTAGATCTATTGAACATCTAAAAGCTTTTGAAATCTCTAAATCAAATAATAAGATCTATATTGTTGCGGGAATTGAAAATGCATCTGGTTTATGTGAGGAAGATGAAGATCTGGAACAGACTTTTTTGCGTTTAGATGAGTATTCTAAAACTATTGGACCAATTCTCTATATTAGTTTGACATGGAATGATGAAAATCGGTTTGGTGGAGGGAATAACTCAAAAACTGGCTTAAAGCGTGATGGGGCACTTTTGTTAGAATATCTTAGTGGTAAGAAAATTGCGATTGATTTAAGTCATACATCAGATCGGCTTGCATATGATATTCTCGAATATTTAGATGCTAAAAACTTAGACATTCTTCCTATTGCTAGCCATTCCAATTTCAGATTCATTGCTAATCACCCACGTAATTTACCTGATGAAATTGCAAAGGAGATTATTCGTCGAAAAGGTTTAATTGGTTTGAATTTTGTAAAAGATTTTATAGGAAAAACATTTCCTGATGATTTTATTAAGCAAGTTTCTCACGCTATTTCCATAGGTGGATTAGATACTCTTTGTTTTGGAGCTGATTTTTTCTACGAGGGCGATTTCGATAAGAAACTTCCAACATCTTTTTACTCATCTTTTGATAATTCAGCTTCTTATCCAAAACTGATTGACTATTTAAGTAGAGTGTTTACAAAACAAGAGATTGAAAAAATTGCTCATATAAATTTTAGAAATTTTTTATCACGGATAAATCGATGATTTTAGCTGGTGATGTTGGGGGCACAAAAGTAAACCTTGCTTTTTTTAAACAACCCCTCCTTGAATATGAAGGTATAAACCTTGCAACATTTTCTAGTCAGAAATATGAAAATTTAAATCTCATTATTCGAGATTATTTAAATAATACAAAAGAAAATTTTAAAATAGAAGCAGCTTGTTTCGCTGTTGCAGGTCCTATTGAAGAGAAAAAATGCTATGCTACAAATCTACCTTGGATTATTGATACCAAAGCTCTTGTTAATGAATTAAATATTCCAAATGTCTATCTCATTAATGATTTAGAAGCAAATGCCTATTCGATTCAAATCTTACCTACTGATAGTATTTTACAAATTCACTCTAAAGTAATACATCCCGAAGGAAATCGTTGTATTGTCTCTCCAGGGACAGGTTTAGGAGAAGCTGGATTATATTGGGATGGAAAATCCTATTACCCATTTGCAAGTGAAGGTGGGCATTGTGATTTTGCTCCTTGTAATCAATTACAAATGGACTTTTTGTCTTATCTCTATGATCATTTTAATCATATATCCTATGAGCGTATCCTATCTGGACCTGGTTTACTCAATATTTATCATTTTTTTCGTGATAAAATATGTCTTAATGAGCCTCTTTGGTTATCTGAAAAGATCCAAAAAGGGGATCCAGCTGAAATAATTACGATCCATGCTTTAGAAAAAAAATCTATACTTTGTGAAAAAACTCTCGATTTATTTGTTTCAATACTTGGAGCGGAATGTAGTAATTCTGTTTTAAAGTATATGGCTATAGGAGGTGTTTATCTTGGAGGAGGCATTCCTCCTAAAATCCTACCTAAGCTAAAAGAAAGGATCTTCTATGAGGCATTTCTCAATAAAGGGCGTTTTCGTCAATTGTTAAAAGAAGTCCCAGTCCAAATTATTTTAGATGATAAAGCTAGTTTAAAAGGGGCTGCTTATTATTGCTTGCTTCATTCAAAAAAAAATTAAATACTGTTTCTTTGTCTTAGTCCTTTTATAAAGCGATAACAGAATAAACCAGCCATGTAAATCAATACACCAAGAATACCAAGAGTGACAACACTTAGGAGAGCTGAGGCAATAAGTACCTCACCTGCGATTACCATACATGATATAGCCAAAAATTTGATAGATAGAATATTATACAAACCTAAAAACCCTATTGATATCAATCCAATTGAAAATATCAATTCAACTTTTGATCCATTATTGGACATTTGTATCATGGTGTTAAGACACGATAGGGCAATCATTGAATAGGAAAGTGTAGAAAGAGAAACTGATCCAGAAAGAGCAAGAATTGAGATTACAACAAATGTAATTTTGGTTAGGAATTTCATGAATAAAAAATTTCGTTTGATTTCCTCCCAATTCCTAGGAAGGAAGCTAGAAGAATTCCTAGGAAGGAAGCTAGAAGAAGAGGCAATAGAATGAATCATAAGTAGCGATCTTAATAGAAATAAAATTCTATGTCAAGTTGGATATAAATATTTACATGAAATCACAACATAAGATAAATTATCAGACGTTGAATTAACTACTCTCAAGCACTCTTAAAGCCCCTATTTGACTCAAGTACCCATTGAATGGATTGTCAGAACTTAACATGGGGGCTTTATGCTTTATCATTTAATCTCTCTTTCCATTTTGTCTTTGGTTTTATCAGGATGCTCTCAAATGCTTCCCGGGCTTTTTACGGCTATCGAGGATATCGAGACGCAGGAAGCAATCAGCCTGACTGTAGACAAAGAGGCGTTTCAAAAAGACACCGACGTTAAGATTTCCGTCGAGGTCATCAATAAGGATCCAGCGCTTCCTGCGCCGGCTCCTTTGTCTCCTGCAAAATAGCTTAAGCGGTTTGCCGTCAAGCTTTCGGAGGGCGCGGACAAGGCTGCTGCAATTGAATGAGTCGGCCTATGACCTGAACGCTTTAATGACCTTATGATATAAAGATCTTATTTCAAAGGATTTATTAGATGTTTTCCGAGATGAAAATGTAATAGAAAAACCCAGTTGCGCTTAATGGGTTTTTCTGTTACATTATGGGTATGATAAGATCAAAGTATTCAGAAGCTTTCAGGGCGCTTTCTAAGAAGGCGGTTTTCTCCTCCGCGGAAGGCAGGGAGGCTGGAATCCCTCCCCGCATGCTGGCTTATTTCTGCCAAAAAGGACAGATCGAGAAAGTCAGCCGGGGGATGTATAAAATCAAGGACATTGATTTCCATTCGGCATTTGAATGGGAGGATTTGGCAATAACCGCTTTAAGCATTCCGAATGGCGTCATCTGCCTTATCTCCGCCCTTTGCTATTACGGGCTGACGGATGAAATCATGAGGGAGTTTTGGATCGCCATTCCGCACGCCACCACCTCGCCTTCAAGAGAAAACGCCCGCATTGTCCGGATGCGGAATATTTCTTTCGGCCAGACAACCGTCAAAATCGGCAGCAGAAAGATCAAGATCTTTGATCGGGAAAGGACCGTTGTAGATTCTTTCCGCTATCTAGACAAGGAAACCGCTTTGAAGGCTCTGCAAGCTTATTTGAAAGCAAGCAAGGATAGAAAACCAGACATCGACAAGCTCCTCAAGTATGCAAAGAAGCTTAGAGTTGACTTAACCCCTTATATATCGGCATTTACATTATGAAATCTGCAATTGAACAATCAATCAAAGAAAAAATCAAAGCATTGGCGAAGGAGCGTGAAACCACCTTTGCAGAACTTTGGAGGAATCTGATCCTGGAGAGATTTCTTACGCGCTTAGCAAAGTCTTCATACAAAGAAAAATTCATCTTAAAAGGAGGAACGCTTCTGGCGAAGTACATTCATCTTGGAAGAGAAACGCAGGATCTTGATTTCTTTATTCAAAAGCTGTCGAACACCGAACAGTCTTTAAGATCAGTTCTGCAAGCGATTTGCGATGTCGATGCCGATGACAGCTTTTCTTTCGAAGTGGCTAAAATCAAAATTCTCGACCACTCGCAGCTTGCATACACAGGGGCTGAGATCACCTTGCAGGCGCTATTCGGGGCCACAAAAACGGTCATCCGCATGGATTTGGGATTCGGAGACCGCGTCGAGCCGATCGAGTATCCGATAGATTTGACAGCCACTTCGAAAGGCCTGCTCTTTGAAAGCCGAATTTCTTTGCATTGCTATCCAAAGGAATTCATTTTCGCAGAGAAGCTTGAAACAATTGTTTTCCGAGGAGGAGGCAATACCAGAATGAAGGATTTCCATGATCTTTACTCTTTGGTCCGTTTGGATGTTTTAGACAGCGCTTTAGCGAAAAAAGCGGTCGAGCTTGTTTTCCATCATAGAAAGACTCCCCTCAAGAAGCTGCCAGCCTCAGTCGTCGTGCCATCGGTTCCTGCTTCTATGAACTCAGGCGACTCGATTGTCATAAATACGAACGCATCGATGGCAACGCAATGGGTCTATATGACTTACGAGGAAAAATTTCAGCCTTAGCAATTACAACTATGCTTTTTTTCTTTATTTTTGGGAAAATTAACCTTTGGATTGTATTTCTTCCAATTCCATTTATTTATTTTGGCATATTTCTAGTTTTTAATAATGCATCGAGTTTTGCTATGGATTGTATGGAAGATAAGTCAAATGGTTCTGCAATTATGAGCTTTATCAATATGATAGTTGGAGCTACAGCTGTGCTTATAGCTCAGTCTATCAATTCACTAATGCCAATTCTTATGCCCTTAGGTTTTCTAATTTCTATATTGTTTATATTATTTTTACAAAAAAATCTCAAAGTTATAAATTAATTTTTTTTCATATTGCTTCAGAGACTTTTGTTGCTATAACATCTTTTAACTCATTGAGTTTTGCTTTTTCAGATATAGAAGCTCTTGAATTTAGTTTTATTTTTTCTTCTTTAAATCAAAAAGAAGGCAAAATGGATCCCCTATACTTTTCTTCAATAAATAAGCGAAGTTTATCTGTATTAAGGGCTTGTTTTAATTTTTGAAAATTTTCCTTATTTAAGTCTTTTGGTTTTATCACAACAATATTTGCATACCGATGATCAATACATTCTACAGCGATCGGATCTCGAAGCGGATTTAATTTCCCTTGCAAAGCAAAATTAGAAGGAATAATTGATAGATCAACGTCTGATAATCCTCTTACTAAATAAGAAGCATCTAATTCTTCAAATTTTAAGTGTTGAGGATTTTCGATAATATCTAATGGTGTTATGCAGTTTAAGTTTGCGATACTCTTTCGTATTTTAATTAAACCAATATCTTGTAATAGAAGCAAAGCACGTGCCTCATTTGTTGGATCTTGAGGAATAGCGACTTTACTTCCATTTTTGATGGCATCGATAGATCTATAGACAAGAGAATAGATGCCTAAGGGTTCTATATGAACTGCTGTCAAAGGCATCAAGTCGTAACCATGCATGCGAATTTCTTCATCAAGAAAGGATTGATGTTGAAAAAAATTTGCATCAACATCCCCCTCTTGAACCATTCGGTTAGGAAGTGTGTAGTCATCGACTTCAATAATTTTAAGATTAACTCCCTGATGAATCAAATCTTCCTGAATAAATCTAAGTAATTCAGCATGAGGTATAGTAGTTGCTGCAATTTTCAAAGTTGTATCAGGAGTTCTACATGAGTAAGCTAGTAAAATTAACCCTATTCCTAAAACCCATTTTCTCATCCTAGTCCTCTTTTTTTTAGTATAGTTCTTGAAATCTTATTTCCAGTCCATTGGATCGTTTCAACAAGCAAGAGGATGATGAATAGGGTAAAAACCATTAAAAATCCATTAAAACGCTGGTAACCATATTGTATGGCAATTTTTCCTAACCCCCCTCCTCCAACTAAACCAGCCATAGCACTATACCCTATCAAATTGACAATAGTAAGCGTAATCCCATTAATAATAGATGGAAGTGCTTCTGGAATAAAAATTTTACTTACTATTTGTAAAGTTGTTGAACCCATGACTAAAGAGGCTTCAATCACTGCTTTTTCAATTTCTTTAAATGCTCCTTCAATCATGCGTGCTAAAAAAGGAGCTGCAGCTAATGTTAAAGGAACGATAGAAGCTGTTGTACCAATACTAGTACCCACAATCCAGCGTGTAAGAGGAAAAATCGTAATAATTAAAATAGCAAAGGGAATTGAACGCCCAATATTCACGATTGTTCCTAAAGTCTGATAAATGAGTTTATTTTCTTTAAGTCCTTTATAATCAGTTAAACGTAATATAATTGCTATAGGTAATCCAAGGAAAAGTGCAAAAAAAGTTGATACTCCAACCATATAGACAGTGTGCCAAAGTTCTATAGGGATCAATTTCCAGATGAGAAGGAAGTTCTCAGTGAATCTCATCACAAAATACCCCTTGAGATTCTAAAAAATTGCGAGCCAAAGAACATTCTTCTTGCTCTCCTGATAAATTGATAATAAGGTTACCAATCATTTCAGTTTTTAAAATATCAATACCACCAAGAAGAATATTGATTTCAACTTTATATTTCTGCAAAAGACGTGAAATAATAGGTTCTCCAACTGTTTTTTGATTAAAAGAAAGGCGAAGTAAAATAGCTCCTTTCTTTTTAAAATTTGGTGGAAGATCATGATGGATATTTTGCAATAACCTTTGTGTCATAGGATGTTGAGGTTTAGCAAAGAGATCTGCTACCCTACCCTGTTCTATTATTTCCCCATTTTCAAGCACTGCCACGTGTGTGCAAATTTGTTTAATGACTTCCATTTCGTGGGTGATAAGAAAAATTGTTAAACCAAGCTCTTCATTTAGCTTATTTAGAAGACTTAAAATCTCATAAGTTGTTTTTGGATCAAGAGCAGATGTTGCTTCATCACAAAACAAAATATCTGGATTGTTAGCTAAAGCACGAGCTATAGCGACTCTTTGTCGCTCTCCTCCACTGATTTGGGCTGGATAAGCATGTGCTTTATCTATTAATCCTACAAGCTCTAAAAGCTCACGAGCTTTTCTCATACGTTTTTCATAAGACATACCTTCTAAAAGAAGTGGGTAGGCAATGTTATTTAAAACAGTATATGAAGAAAATAAGTTAAAATTCTGAAAGATCATACCAATTTTTCTACGAGCCAAACGTATTTGGGTATGATCAAAAAGAGTAATTTCTGCGTCTCCAATTCTTATCACCCCATGAGTCGGACGCTCTAAACCAACTAGGCAACGGATTAAAGTTGTTTTCCCTGCTCCGCTAGGTCCGATCATTCCAAAGATCTCTCGCTTATTTATCACCAAATTAATATTTTTAATTGCAGAGTAAGGAGATTTATTAGTTTGAGTCTTATAGGTTTTTGTTAAATTTTTGATACAAACAATTTTTTCTTTCACGTAGACACTCAAGATAAAAACAGAATCTTATAATAAATTGGAAAATATTTGTAAAAAATTTATCAGTATGAAATGGTTTAGTTTAGGTTCACGATTATTTTTTTATCATTAACTTGAGTTTTCTTTTTTTAAGTAGGTACGCTAGGGAGGTATAAATGGGAGTGGGAAATCTAGATCTAAAAGCATCGCAAATTGAGGAGATACTTGGTGACGAAGCAGATTTCTTACTCAACCATATCTGTCAAACTATCCCAAAAGAAAAACTACATCTACCTAGTAAAGATTGGGTGGATCGAATCTTTAGTCAATCTGATAGAAATAATAGAGTATTGCGTAACCTGCAAACTATTTTTAATTCAGGGACGCTTGCCCGATCGGGGTATCTTTCTATTCTTCCTGTGGATCAAGGAGTTGAACATTCTGCAGGGGGGTCTTTTTCATTAAATCCGGAATATTTTGATCCGGAAAATATCATTTTGCTTGCAATTGAAGGAGGGTGCAATGCTGTTGCATCAACGTACGGAGTATTGAGTATATTAGCTAGACGCTATGCTCATAAAATTCCTTTTATTTTAAAGCTCAATCATAATGAACTTTTGAGTTACCCAAATACATTTGACCAAATCTTTTTTGCTAATATTCATCAGGCATATGAAATGGGTGCAGTCGCTGTAGGAGCTACCATTTATTTTGGTTCTTCTGAAAGCTCTCGACAAATTATTGAAGTTAGCAAAGCCTTTTCCTATGCTCATGAACTCGGAATGGCAACAATACTTTGGTGTTATTTACGTAATCCTGCTTTTAAAACAACGAATATAGATTTCCATAGTGCCGCTGACTTAACCGGTCAAGCGAATCACCTTGGTGCAACACTTGGTGCAGATATTGTCAAACAAAAACTTCCAACAAATAATGGTGGTTTTCAAACTCTTAATTTTGGACACACTAATGATCAAGTGTATTCTAAATTATCTTCAGATCATCCCATTGACTTATGTCGTTATCAAGTTGTCAATAGCTATATGGGGCGAATTGGTTTAATCAATTCTGGAGGACCATCGGGAAAAGAAGATTTTGCTGCTGCTGCTCGCACAGCTGTGATTAATAAACGAGCAGGAGGGATGGGTTTAATTTCAGGCAGAAAAGCCTTTCAACGTTCAATGAAAAGTGGAATACAACTTCTGAATATGATTCAATCTATTTATCTAAATTCTAGAATAACAATAGCATAAAATCCATGAATTTAAAACCTCTTAAACCACGCCGAACGCTTAATGTATTTCTATTAGGAATGCTTTCTCTTGCTGTTGTCATTAGTTTACGCAATCTTCCATTCACAGCGGCTTATGGATTTAGTTCTATCTTTTTTTATTCTGCCGCTGCTTTATTTTTCATGATTCCTTATGCCCTGATATCAGCAGAGCTTGCTTCTGGATGGCCAAAAGAAGGAGGAATTTATGTATGGGTGAAGACAGCCTTAGGTAATCGATGGGGGTTTTTTGCTATTTGGATGCAGTGGTTTCATAATATGACTTGGTATCCTGCTATGCTAGCTTTCGTTGGAGCCATTCTTGCTCAATTTATTGATCCAGAGCTTGCTAAAAGTAAATTTTTTCTTTTATCAGTGATAATAATTGGATTTTGGGGAATTACATTTACAAATTTTCTAGGCATAAAAACCTCTGCCTTGGTAAGTGCAATTTGTGTAATTTTTGGCGCTATTTTACCTGGATTAATTCTAATTGGGATGGCCCTACACTGGGTGATCACCAAAGGCATGGTGGCTTTTGAATCCATGCAATTTGTCCCTGACTTAAATCCAACTAATCTGGTTTTTCTCAGTGGAGTTTTTCTTGCACTGAGTGGATTAGAAGCCAATGCGAACTTAGCTCGAGAAGTTAAAGACCCCCAAAAAAATTATCCGCGTGCAATGTTGATGGCAACCTTTCTTATCCTTGCAATCTTGATTCTAGGTTCTTTGGCCATTGCTATAGTCATTCCCCCTGAAAAAATTAGTCTAGTCTCTGGCCTTTTAGATGCTTTTCGCTTTTTTTTCGATCTCTATCATCTACAGTGGATTATACCGATTGTCTTTTTAATGACTATTTTAGGAAGTATTGGAGAGATAAATGCTTGGGTGATTGCAGGTGTAAAAGGGTTATTTGTCACCACTGAATATGGCTGCCTTCCTCCTATTTTCCATAGAACTAATGATCGACATATACCGGTTAACTTGATGCTTTTTCAGGCGATTGCTGTCACAATCTCTGCTTTTATTTTTTTGTACATCCCTAATGTAAGCATCGCTTATTGGTTACTAAGTGCTTTAAGTGCACAAATGTATTTGCTAATGTATATTTTGTTATTTATTTCTGGGATTGTTTTGCGCTATCGCTACCCAAATGTGCGACGCGTTTACAAAATTCCTTTCAAAAATTTAGGAATCTGGATTGCAGGATTGATGGGAATTGGTAGCGCTCTTTTGGCTCTTTTTCTTAGTTTTACCCCTCCAGTTAAATATTTTAAGATGGAAATATTACCTTTTGAAATCGTCGTGATTACTGGGTTTTTAATTAATTTTTCTATTCCTCTAATTATATTTTCAATGCGCAAACCCCATTGGAAACTTTTAGTCCTTAAAGAAATTAAAGAAGAAATTTACAAAAATACCCACGAATAGATTTCAAAAAAAAACCATATCTGTATAGTCCTCTCCATTAACAAATTCTTAAAGGAGCTAGAGGACATGTCTAGTGAGTATTTATCTAATCAACTTTTTCAATATCAACGGCCTAAACTTCAACCTTTACCTTATTCGCATCAAAGACAAAAGAGTCATTCTCAAAAAAAAACTTACTTTACTTATCTCTCAAAATGGCGAGTATATTTAAGTGGTCTATTTTTTATTGCATCTAAAGTTTCTCTTATCTGGTCTGTGTTTGTTAATAACTATCCTTTTATTGTTTTTTTTGGATTAAGCTCTATTAGTTCATGCTACATGATTTATATCAGCTATAAATTTCAGCATTTAAAAAAATTTGAAACAAATAATATAGAACTTCAGCAATCTATCAAAAAAATACAAAAAAGTGAGACTCATCTAAAAAATGAAGTAGTAGCTATGAAACATAACAATGGGCAAATGAAGCAATCAATCTTGACATTTAAAAGCTTATTAGAAAAAACAACACAAGATAATAAAGAATACGAAACTCTCATTGAGAGAATGAGTTCAGAAATCACGAACTTAAAAAATATGAAAAGCAATATTGAATCAATGATTCATGATTTTCAATCTGCCAATAAAAGTCTTTTGTCTACTTCTCAAGCTACAAATAAGAGTTATGAAGTGTTTGAAAAACACTTGGCTTGTTTTGAAAAACATTTAGTCGATCTAAATACTGAGAAAAATCAATTGCAAGGTGAAGTAACTAATCTATTCAATTCATGGAAAATAAGCATGTATACTGTAAAAAATCTTTTTGATGATATCAAAGAATTAAAATTTTCAGAGTGCAGTAAACACCTAATGTCACTTATAGCTACATTGAAAGAAGAAAAATGCAGCTTATTGTTAGAAGTTGCCAAGTTAGAAGGACAGTTGAAAATTAACGATGAGAACATGACCCTTCAAAAAGAAACATTAAAAAAAATTACTGATGAGGTCAAAGGCCTCGAGGAGATTAAAAATCAAATATCGATTCAGTTGCGTTCTATAACAGAAGAATTTTCTGATTTTAAAGAAGATAATGGAAGGTTTAACAAGCTCGTGGAAAAGATGTCTAAATTATCTAAAGACTTTAAAAAATACCACCGTATTCAACAAAAAATTTAGAAAGATATAGTCATAGTAATGCGATGTCTTTCTATTTCTGATTTTTTAAGATGATTATAAATTCAAAATATTATATATTTAAATATATAATATCTATTGGTAATCAATATCATTAATTAATGATATTGATTACCAATGAAATAAACTAGTTTTAAGATCAACAAAAAATCACATATGGATATATGGTCGATTCGAACACTGACAAAAAAGATATGGTCTACCGATCTAAAATCTCTTTCAAAAATACAGGCTCATTGGATGCGTTTTGTGCGTATTCTATTACTAAGTATTGAAGGATTTACAAAAAAACAGATTCAACAAGGTGCTTCTGCTCTTACATATTATTCTTGTCTTGGGATTGTTCCAATTTTTGCTGTCCTTATAGAAATAGCACGTGGATTAAAATTTGAATCAGCTTTTAAAAGCTGGTTATTTAATCGATTCATTGAACAAAAAATTGTGATTGAAAAGATTTTTCAATTTGCAAATACCTCTTTAGAAAAGACTCATCGAGGATTAATTACTGGAATTGGTATCTTAATTTTGCTTTGGACAGGATTTAAAATTTTTCTTTATCTTGAAACAAGCTTGAATACTATCTGGGAAGCAAAAGAAAAAAAACTCTTGATAAGAAGAATCACAGATTACTTTTTTATGATTTTTCTTTGCCCTATAACTGTATTGATATCTAGTGGGATAACTTTACACTTATCTACTGCATTTGAAATTTTTATCCAAGAACATTTTTTTAAAAATTTGACAGTTTATTTTCTTCCTTTTTTAAATTTCACCCCTTTTTTCCTTAATTCCTTTATATTTACTTTTATCTATATTTTTATTCCTAATACACGCGTGGCGCTGATTCCTGCTCTTATAGCAGGGATCATTGTTAGTGGTATATATCAACTGATCCAATGGATCTATTTTCATTTTCAGATCGGTGTCACTAATTACAATGCGATTTATGGAACATTTGCAGCGTTTCCTTTATTCCTTATCTGGATCCATATTAGCTGGATTATTATCCTCTTAGGTGCCAAATTATCATTTGCTATTCAACATGTAAATTCGTCAATGTTTTTCATAAAAGAAAGTGATCTTAGTTATCATTTTCGCATGGTTCTTTTGATTAGGATCACCCACTTATCAGTTAAATTTTTTTTAGAAAAAAAATCTCCTATACCTATTACTCAAATAACTAATAAACTTACCATTCCCCTATCGTTAACAAAAAGTCTGCTTAATCAATTAATCGAAGCAAAAATTCTTTCTAAAGTGATTGGAAATAAATATAGTACAATTGGTTTTCAACCAGCTGATAATATCGATAAACTAACAATTAAATCAGTGATTGATAAGGTCAATGCAAGAGGTGAGCAGATGGAATTAACCTCTTCTCTAGAGGTTAATTCCATCTTAAATAGTTTAAAAAAATTTGACAGGATTATGGAGGAATCAGATGCGAACATTCTCTTAAAAAAGATCAACTAATCCTCTTTTATGTCTTATTTTTTTAAAAACATTCTCTGGACCTTTACTTTTTTATTGATTCTTGGACTCTTTTTTATTCTTTTATTACCTACATTTATTTCTAGCTCATATGGAATGAAAAAAGGACTTGAATGGTTTAATACCTATAATTCTGGAACTCTTTCTATTGATAAGATCCATCTAAGCTGGTTTGGATCTCAGCAAATCAATAATTTTTCATACAAGGATAAAGATTTCATTTTTACAATAAAAGAATTAGAGACAAAAACTCCGCTTTTTTATCTCATTTTTGGCGGGAAAAAAATAGGATTTACAACGGTTAATGAACCAATTTTATCTTTTAAAAGAGAGGAGGAAACACTAAAAAAAGACGAAAGATGCAGAAAAAAGAAATGGAGAGATTATAGATTTTTAATTAATGAAAATTTCTCCATTTTCAATGGAAGAATAGATTTTCAAATAAATCAAGAAGAAATGATTACTATATCGGAAATTCATAGTGAGTATTTTAGACAATCAAACTTATATTCTATTAAAGCTCATACAAAACAAGGAATGGTAGAAGGAATTTCTGAAATCCAGATCTCCTATGATCTGAAAACTCAAGCAGAAGGCCAATTAAAGAATTTTCCTTCACGAATAATTAATTGGATTAACAATTGGACAGATTATACTGAACTCCTCGGGAAAACAATAGATGTTAGTTTTAATTGTACAGAATTTAAAAAAAATGAATTTTGTTTTGCATCTGAAATTCATTCTCAAAATCTTAATGGGGTGATTAAAGGAGAAATTAAAGAAAAAAAATTCTTTATTGATACCCCTATTCAATTCAGCCTCATGGTTTCTCCTAAATTTTTTCATTCTATTTTACCAGAGAATAAGAAAGAGAGCTATTCTCTAGCACATCATGTCAATATTCAATTAGAAATACAAAAAGGAGTTTTCCCTCTTAGTTTTCAACAATCTATCTATTCTAACATGATATTAGAAGCGAATGGAAAAATTGATCAAGCTGAGATTAAGATTGAAAATTCTAAGCATTACTTATTTAAAGACTTATCTATTTTCATTACTCATTCAAATCAGACAGAAGTATCTTATCAAGGAAAAATTGAAAGAAATAATCAGTCGGGATCATTATCCGGTAATATTGTCATCAAAGGGAAAGAGAGTATTGGATTTAGCTCAAATTTTCAAAATATTCCATTTGCATTTATAAATGATCTCTCCAATGCAATTGAAAAAAATATGCAAATGGTGATTGATAATCATTTAGACTTGGAAATAGAGGGAGCCTATGAACAGGGAAAATTGTCTTCAGTTATTAAAGTAACTATTCCTAGTTTAGAGATCAAAGGGATCCTTAAAGGAAAATTAAATCATCTCAATTTTGATATTTCAGGTTATAGCCATTCAGAAGAGAACTTAGCTATTTATTTAGGTGAAATCATTGAATTTAAGATATCAGGTCTTATTGAGACTGTGAATGGGAGTACTACAATTTCTATGTTAAACGGCACAATTTCAAATTCTGATTATCAAATTAAAATCCAAGGAATAGAGAATAAGAAATTTAGTAAAGAAAATACGGATGATTTAGAATTTGTAATTATAGGTGAAGTCATTCAGTGTTTGGATAGAAAAGAATTGATAGATCTAAAAAAAGGGCATTGTCTTATTAAAATAGATCGATCAATGAATAAGATTTATGGAGAATTATCGATTGAAACAGAGTTGCTTGAACAAGAGACTATAGACACACCAACTTTTTTTGCAAATTTTGAAATTACTAACTACTTGGATAAAAACATCATCAATTTAAAAAAAGCTTCTGTCTATTTTGATGCAAATTTTTATCAGTTTTCTATAAGTTTATTGAATCAATTAATTTTCCAGAAAACTCATATTAAAAATCTTATTGAAGGTAAATTCGATACCAGCTTACAAGGTAAATATAATTCAAATCACGATTCTCAATTTTGTCTTAATTTGCAGACAGAAGGAGAAGATTTAAAAGCAGATTTATCAATTATCTTAGATGATCATCGTATCATCTTTCAAAATGGATCATCTCTTGATTGGAATCTAACTCCCCAAAAATACAGTATGATGATCGACTATTTCTATCCAGAAGAAAAGCCACTACTCAACCTAGTAAATCCAGCTAGGCTAAGATTCAACATTAAGGAATTGATCTCTCCTGTAAAACCAAAAAGTTTTAGAGAATTTTTTACACATACTAAATTTTTAGGAGATTTTACTCTTGGAACATTAGTATTTTCTAATCCAAATACGGAGAATTATCTAACTATTAACAATACTATTGGTTTTGCTCGAGAGGACCATTTTTCTAAAGAGATTGTCCTCCATTTACAAGGGGATATTTTCGCTGAAAATGTGCCTTTGAATGAAAAATCTACCTTTGAATTTAATGGGAAAATGGTCAATTGGATACTTGATGGCAATGTTAATGATCAAAATCTGATGCTAGATGGTGAGTTAAACTTAAAATCTATTCCAGTCAAGCTAATTACAGAAATCTATCCTATGGATAAGGAAACTAAGGGATTAATCCAAGCAATATTGGGTGAAATAGCCAATATTCGTGTCTATGGTACTATTTCTAAATTTACAGGTCCTCTTAATATTGCAATAGACTCATCAAACCTCAAAGCTAACTTACTAGTTTCTATTGATCCACATGCTATCTATTTAAGAGATTCTATTAATACAGAAATTACTCTTACCTCTGAACTCAGCCCTATGCTCATAAAAGACATTCATCCCCTATTGATCACAGGAATTTCTTCTAATCAATCTATTAATATTTTCATTGATGCAAAGAACTTTATCTTTCCTATCAGACCTTATGCTTTCGATAAAATAGAAATTGAAAGAGGGGTAATAAATATTGGTAAAATAGAGATAAATAATGGTGAAAAAATCCAACAATTAATGCGTTTTTTAAAAGTGACTGATATCACAAGTGAAAAAGAAATGAGCGGTTGGTTCACGCCTATTTTTATGCATCTGAAAGAGGGTATCTTGACTTGTCAACGGTTTGATATATTGCTTGCAAATGAATTTCACATTGCTCTTTGGGGCTCGATTAATTTAATGAATAAGGAAATAAAGATGACTCTAGGTATTGCTCCAAGTACATTGAAAAAAAGGTTTAATATATCTGGATTATCTAAAAATGATATGTTTCAAGTAAAAATAAGAGGGTCAACTGATCAGCTTGAATTAGACTGGAGCTCTGCTGCTAAAAGAATTGGGATTTTGATTGCAAAAACAGCTGGTGGACACATTGGAGCAATTATTGGAACAATTGTTGAACAAATAATCTGGACTCTTGGTGAAGGGCGAACCCCTCCTCCTACAAGCTATCCATTTCCTTGGGAAGAAGAATAAGTTTTTCTAAAAAAATAAAGAATTAATAACTCCAGAGATTAAAAAAAACATGACCATTGATACCATATCATTGAATGCAGTAATTATAGGTCCTGAAGCAAGTGCTGGGTCTACGCCAATTTTGACAAAAAAGAAGGGAGAAGTCACACCTAAAGTCGTAGCTGTAAGTGAAGCACCAAAAATTCCAGCAGCAACCATCACTCCAGTCTGCAAAGAGTTACCATAGAATTCGCCAATGTGATAACTGCTTAGTAGATAAATCATTAAACCACATAAGCACCCAAAAATAATTCCTGTCATCATTCCAATCAATATTTCTTTTAAGACAGCTTCTCCTTTTTTTCCTGAAGAAAGCACTCCAATTGCCATACTTCTCACAAGGACAGTACTACATTGCACACCCACATTTCCTGACATGCCGTTAATTAAAGGAATAAAGAAAACAATTAAACCTAATAAATCAGCTGCAATTCCTTGAAAATAAGACATGATTGAAGCACTAATCAACCCTGCGAATAGCGTGATAAGTAACCAAGGTGCGCGAGCTAAGAAGCGTTTGAAGACATGGTCATATTCACTCACATCTTCTGCAGTACCAGCTATCCAACCTATTGTTTCATCAGCAATATCCTCTATAAGCTCAACAATCTCTTCATAAGTAATCACTCCAAGAAGAAGATCTTCTTCATTCAAAACAGGAAGTACAGGAATTTTATAGCGCTCAACTAAATCCACTACCTCTTCCCGTGAAGTGTCTGCATGAACAAAATGATCAATCTGCCGCATGACTTGTTTTAGAGGTAGATGAGGAGGATTGACAATCAAATTCCTTGCAGGCACAAACCCTTGCAACTCCCCTTTATAATCAATCACAAAGATGCGACGTGTCATATCAATACCAGGATTATCTCGAATAAAAGCCGCAGCTTCCAGAATAGTTGTTTCCATAGGAAAAGCAAAAAATTCATTCGTCATTAACCCTCCAGCACTATTACGACTATGCTTTTGTAATTCACGAATTTGTATTGCTTTCTTTGTTTCGATAAGTTCTAAAATACGCCCACGTCTTCTTTCAAGAAGATCATCTAACACCCATACAGCCTCATCAGAAGGCATTTTATCAATGACTTTTCTAATTTTTTCATCACTTTGTGAACGAAAAATAGCCTTGCGTGTTGGTCCATCAGTGTTAATAAGAAACGTGATTTGTGCTGGGAGATCAGGAAGGTTGTCATAAAGAATGGAACGAGCGTGGTGAGGAAGACGAGTTGCAGCATAAGCTAAATCGATTGGATGATATTCACTTGCAATTTTTGTCACCTCTTGTAAATGAATGTTAAAAGTAGTTTTATGAAGAGCTTGTTCCAGACGTTCATTAAGCTGATCATCTAAATGACTTGTTCGTGAATCCATCAAATTTCCAGTACTGAAATGTTGTTCTTCAGCTTCTTCTTCAACCATCAGATTGTCCTTTCATAAATTCTTTAAAAATATCAGTCTTACGAAGATTGTCTAGCCAAGCATTATGAATCAAATCATCTTCATTAGGTAGAACTTTAAAAGCATGAGCTCGCTTAAGAAAAAAGATAGAAGATTCAAATAAACGAGCTAGAGAATATAAACTAGCTAAGTGATAATTCGCCTCTCGATTTCCCATTCGCACTGCATGATGAAGTCGTTTTTCAGCTTGTTGTCTAAGATCTTCTCTTTTAAAAGGATGATTTTCATCAGAAATGAGTTCTGAAAGAGTTAACAAAATATATCCTAAATCTCCCCAAACCACTTCATCTTCAATATGACTATTAGCAAGAGGTTCTAATAATTTAATCGATTCATACAGATAATCTGTTTTTTTTAATAACTTTCCTAAGCGAAATAGCACAATGGCAAGTTCATAAGAAACATTGGATTTCTCAGGATTCATCCGATAAGCAGAGGAGAGAATATCAAGAGCCTTCTCATAATCTTCTATTGCTTCAGAAAGACTCCCTAAGCAGCTAAGAGCATGCCCCCAGTTATATAGAGTTTCAGAACGACTATCGATAGCATAGGATCTTGTAAAATGTAAAATAGCCTCCTCTAAGAGAGAAGATTGGGTGTTTTTGCAATTTTCAAACTGATTTAACTGAAGAAGACAAAGGCCTAAATCATTTAAATAAATTGCTGATTGAGGCCGCATTTTACAAACTCTTTTAATTGCTGTTAAGCCCTTATGAGTGAAAAAAAGATTTTTTTCTAAAAATCCTAAACCTAAATAACTTTGAAAAAGTCCATGCCAATTACAAACTGAAGTAGAGTCTATTCCTATTCCTTTTTTAAACCAATAGATAGCATTAGCATAGTGCTTTTTGCTAGAAAAATAGATTCCATAAGTCAATTCAGCCATTCCTGCACTATTTAATAGATCCAGATCTTCTGGGCTGCTTTCTAAAGTAGCTAGTATACGTTCTCTACCTTGACTCATCGGTTTTAGATCATCAAGGTATAATCCTAATATAACTAAACCTTTCCCTAACAAAGCTGTTAGTCGAGTAGAAGTCACTTCTTTCAATGTTAAGGAAGTGAGTTTGTCTATCCCCATCTCTATCATTTTTAAATCGCAGTCAATCCAACCAGCATGTAAATAAAGTTCTCCCCATTCTAGCCAAAGGTCTGACTGTGAGGGAAACAGAAGCGTGACTTCACGTAAAGAAATATCAGCGTCTTCTAATGTTTTTTTTAAATGAGTGTTATAATAATATTTCTTCAAAGCATGTGCATAAATTTTGTAAGCATGTCCATAAATAGAATTGTTTACACCTTTCATATCATAATTTTCTCTGATTACTTTCTTTAATAAAAAACACGATTCGTTTAAGTATAATGAGTTACCTGTATAAGAACTACAAATTATATAAGCAATGGCCCAATCAATATAGAAAAGAGATGAATCACAGCCTAATCTAGCTGCAGCAGAAAAACTGCTTAATGCTTGCGTCAAATCAGCTTTTTCACCTGATTGTATAGCTATGAAAGTCCAAAATTGAGCATAGTCCCATACTAAATTCTTATCTTGATGATGTAACTCATTTATCTCTGCATAAGGTTTAAAAGATTTTCCTAAAAAGCTATAGTTTTGAAAGCAGTAGCCTAGATAAAAAAGAATTTGACCTCGAAGCTGATGCCATATTACTTCTTCTACAAAAAGAAGAGGATCTATTTCTTTTGCTCTTATCAATTTATCAAAAGCAAGTAATAGGGGGAATTCTTTCTTTTTTGCTACCCCATATTGAAATAAAACCTCAGCTTCTTTGCATAATCTTTGAGCAGATTGGTCATTGGAGTCTTTATTAGATACAACAGATTCAGTGTCTAAGTCTCTTCCAGACTTAACAGTTGTTTCATGAACAAGAAGGGGATTTTTTTCCATAAAAAACACTTCCTTGAATTACTTTAGATAAGTGTTGCTCTTAATTCAAAAGAAGCAATAATTTAAATTCTATCCTTAAATAGGAAACTCATTGAACCCTAAGGAAGATCTTTCAAGTACGATCTTCCGTTCCTTTGATGACTTTTGTATTTAATAGAGATTTTAAATCTCCAGAAATTTTTCAGATTTTTCAATAGCAGTTACTAATTGCATTTCTTGATCAATTACTTCTTTTATCTTTCTAGAATACATAGATATTCGTTCTGAGATAAAAGTTTTATTTTCCCCTTGTTCCATTTCCTTTAAAATTAAATCATAATTGTCTTTTACTTCTTTTTTTATTGTATCCATCTCTTTCCTATAATTTTCTATTAAACTAACTGGTGGATGAGAATTAGAGTCAATTTTTTCAAAAATCTTTTCAGCAAGTTTTCTTCTTGCAAGGTTTAGATTTTTCTTTAGATACCTTAGATTGTTTTGAAGCAAATCCCAAGGAAGAACACTTTCACGATACTGGCACGTTTCGAACACATTTTTAGTAAGAGCCAGATTAGATTTTGCTGATGCAATAGCTTCTTTTTGTTGTTCTATTGCAATAATAATTTCACTGATTTTTTCTTCTCGCTTAAGATTTTTTAGAATTATTTCTAAGCTTTCTGTTAATTTGTGTGCTAAATTACTTACTGTTTCTTTTAGATTATTCACATCATTTTGCTTCGTTGAGAAATCAAACCCTGGAATCGCATTGTAATCAATTCGCATAATTGAAAATTCCCATTGCTGAATATTGTGTTGACACTCATAGAGTTTTTGGATCATGTTTTTAAAAGGATCTAACTTTTTTAGATCATAGACACTTTGAAAATCAGCAAAGTTTTCAGATGCCTTTTCTAAGCTCTGAATTGCTTCTTGATACTTAGGCAGGAAAAGAGCAGTCTCTTGTACTTTGAGTAAGTATCCATATGAATCAATGAGTTTTGGATTTAATCTAGGATGGTTAGATAAATATTCTAAATAATCATTAGCTTGCTGATACCCAAATAAATCAATTTCACTACTGCTCTTTGGATCCGCATCTTTCTGCTCTTTAAGTCGATGTTTTTTCTCTTCTATTCGATTGATTTGGTTTCTAAAATGATTTAGTTGTCTTTCTCGCTCTTGAAGACCCATTTTCTGCTCATAGGCTTCATCAAGGATTTTTTCCATTTCAATTCGATTTGTAACATTGTTATCCCTTAATATATAATGACTTGCAATTCGTTGCTCTTCTTCTTTTTCAGCTTTTTTAGTCGAAGTGTCAATTTTATTTTCCTTCAGTTTCTCTATCTCTAGTAGATTAATTTGCGATTTAATCTCGCGAATTTTCTCTTTAACTTCTTCTGTTTCTTGTCTTTTTTGCATTAATCTAAGATCTCTTTTCAAAGCTAAGCAACGTTTATTTATAAAGGTAGTCGCTTTCTCTCTACTTTCATTTAGCAATTTTCTGCAGAATATTTTTCCTTCTTCTAGAGACTGGGGAATAAAAAGAGCATCGTTTTCTTGAGTAAGAGATTTTGCCCATGTTAAATTTACATTTTCTAAATGATATTTGAATTGAACATTCTTGAGTTGTTGAAGACTTGAGCAGGATCCAGGAATGCGTTTTAAATCCACATAATCTTTTAAAAGCACTTGCATTTTCAAATTTAACTGATTTGTTTTGATTTTTTTTAAACGATAATCTAAGTAGCGTCCAATACCTTCGATTAAGGGAAACGAAATAGTCATTCCTAAAGTCACCCATAGAGATGACGAAAAAACTGATTCAACAATCATTAGTACAATGACTGCAACCCATTGAAGACCAACCTCTTTAATTATTTTTTTCCTAAATTCTATGCGGTGAATTGTCTTTAAAGCTGCATTAATATTGATTTCTTGAATTCTCCTAAATTTTTCAAATTCAGTTGTTTGACTACTTAAAGGAGTAAATTCAAAATATTGAACAGGTTCTTTATGAAAAATTTCTTTCCAAAAACGTTTCAAAAATGAGTGAAAATAGTGACGCATCTGCCTTCTTAAAGGTTTCATCTGATTTTTTTCAAATTGAGACACTTGAGCAGATAGTTCTTTAAAAGAAGTTTCTTGATTGATGTTATTGATTTCTTCTTTTGCTCTTTGATAGAGAGCACATCTTAGGGTATTTTGTTCATAGATCTTTGTTAAAGATGTCTCACCAGTATCTTGATAGGCTTGTATCCAATCAAAAATAGTTGAATCTTGACGAAAATCATCTGATATTTGAATTACCGAACCTGTTGGATGATTATCAATCCAGTCCTTCACTTTTTCGCTATCAGAAGCACTAAGGATCCTTGATTGAAGTTGTTCAAGTTCATTATGATATGATTCAATCAATTTCAAAGGATGATTTTCTATTTTTTTCTTAAGTTCTGAATTTAAATTACGTGCTTTTTCAAATACTTTTTCAAGTGACACAGCCAAATCATGTTTCTGGATAAAAAAAGCTGCATCTACCCATGTTTTCTGATTTTTAAGTATTTCTAAAAATTCATCGACGTGAGTATTGAATCTCTCATCTTCTTTCTGATAACTTTTCCATCTTGTATCAAAAGATTCTCCAAAATTCTCTAATTCTTCTTTAAATAAATCTGATGCTAAACAATAACTCTCCTTAGCATAATTTGCGTGAGTCACATAAGAGTTATATCGCCAAACAAACTTGCATACTTGATTTTCTACAGAAGGGATTTGTTGATGAAGATAAGGATCTTTTCTAACAAATCCCGCAAAAAAACCTATTTGATTTCCTTCTACTATCTTTTTTTTGTAACTTTCTACATTAGTGCTATCTAAATACTTTTTTGCTTCAATGACTTTCTGACGTGCTTTTGTCCAATGTGTATCGTAATTAAAGCTCTTAGTAATCTGCTGCGCAGCGTAAAAATCCATCGTAGGTTGATCATCTAAATTCAAATGAAATCTCAGCCGATCGATTTGACTAAGAGAGTGCTCATCATTTTCTTTTAAATGCTCCATCAAGCTATTGATCTTTAAAACTGACTCTTTAGGAGGTAAATTCCAAACCCCTAATGGTAATAAAAAATTTTTAAATGAATGGTTTTCTAGCATTTTGCGCGCTAAAATTAAAACCTGATGGTGTTGCTCTTTAATCGTGATATTGCCATGAATTTTTGCTTCTATAACACCAAGAATTAGGAGGATTGGAAGAGCCATTCCCCATGAAACCCATGAGGGACAATAAAACATAGATAAAGGAATAAGAAGAGAAAGGATAAATTTAAAAACAGAAATTATTTTTTTAACTGTTTTCAGTCGTTTTAAGGAATATCTTGTTGCTTCAAATTGCTCAAGATTTTCATCAATATCCCTAATAGATACCGCATTATGATTAAATTTAGCATCTATGTATTTAAGATAATTCTCATTATTTATTTCTATAATATTAGTATCATTTTTAATTAATTGTGGATTTTCTTTTATAATTCCATCAAGATTAATATGAATATTATTCATGCAATTGTGTATACCATAAACTCATAATATTTTGCTAATTAAATCATTAAATTGATCGCTTTATTTAATGAATTTCCTATCTGGGTAGAGATTCATTTTTCTTGAAGAATAAATAGCTTTTCTTTAAAATTTTTCTTCCTTATAAAGGATTAATTTTAACTGAGGATTTCAACAATGGCGAAACGTAAAAACCGTGAAATTATCAAATTGAAAAGTACAGAAAGTACAGAGACAATTTGGACTACAAAAAATAAAAAAAAGGTGACTGGACGTTTAGAATTAAGAAAGTATGATCCTTTATTACGTCGTCATGTGATTTTTAAAGAGGCAAAATAATCGGTGCGTTTTTTATTGACTGTCGCTTTAAAATATCTAGTTCCCAGATCGCGACAGCTTTCAGGCTCGATTATTTCTCTTGTCTCTGTTCTCGTGATCTCTTTAGTTGTTTGGTTAGTAATTCTTTTTCTTTCTGTGACCGAAGGGATTGAAAAAAAATGGGTGGAGCAATTAGTGGCTTTTAATGCGCCGATTCGAATGACTCCAACAGATGCTTACTATCGTTCTTATTACTATCAGATTGATGAAATCAGTCTCGATTCAAATTATAATTCTAAAACAATTGGTGAAAAACTTATTGCTCATCAGAGCAATCCTTATGATCCCACAGTTGATATTGAACTGCCTTATGATTTTCCTCCTCCTGAGCGTCATCTTGATGGGTCACTGAAAGATCCAGTTAAAGAAGGATGGGAAGCAATTAAAATACTCAATCCATTAAATGAAATTCGTCCTCAAGAATATGAGGTGTCTTTTGGTAACTTGCGTCTAAATTTAATTAGAGAAAAATTTGGTCACAACGATCATTATCAAGCTTTTGTTAATCAAGCTTCATATGTCGTTTCTCACGATGCTTCTAATACGAGGTTAAAGCAAATGCTTATTCCTTTTAGAAACGAAGATTACAATAACCTGCTTAATAAGTTATCCTATGCACAAAGTCCTTTAATTGATGACACTGCTCTATATCATGACAGAAATTCCGCTTTTTTAACTAAGAACTTAAAAAAATTTTTTTCACATATTGTTATCACAAAATTATCTACAAATGAAGATGGATTTATTCTCTATCCAGCTTTTTTCCCAGAAGATGGATTCTTTGAAGGAGTTGGGATTATTCATCACAATGAAATCCGAAAAGTAGTCATCCCAGAAAATAAACAAGAGATTGAAATGCTTAATGCTCGTTTAAAAGCATTTGGTTTCGAAACGATGGAAGCAAGGGTGATTTTTGATCAAAAACAAATGCATATTGCTAGTGATTTAATTGCCTCCCCATCTGTTCAGTTAGTTTTGAATGATCACATCCCTTTTCATGCTAAACTTGTACCCACTTCAATCGAAAAAGCAAATTCTCTTTCTTCTCTAAAATTTGAAATTACTGGAAATATTCAAGGAACAGTGCTTAAAGGCACCACTTTCTATAATAATCTTGAAATCAGTGAAGCTTATCTTGAGGAGAATTTGGATCTGTCTCCTCCTCTATGGTTGCATAGCGATAAAAATGGAAAGATTCTTATTCCAAAAGACGATTTTTTTGGAGATGGTATCCTTATAGCGAAACAATTCCAAAATAGTGGTGTGTGTATTGGTGACCAAGGTCACCTTTGTTATTACACACCAACAGCAACTTCTGTCCAAGAACAGAGAATCCCAGTTTTTGTTGCTGGTTTTTATGATCCAGGAATGACACCAATAGGTAATAAACTACTTTTTGCTGATCCTAACCTCGTGCCTCTTCTAAGAGGAAACTTATCTGTATCTGATACAATGTTAGGAAATGGAATTAACATTTGGTTAAACGATATTTCAAAAGCAAAATCAGTGAAAAATCAACTGATCCATAATCTAGAATCAAGAGAAATTGAAAAATATTGGAATGTACAATCTTTTGAGGACTATGACTTTGCAAAACCTATTCTTCAGCAATTAGAAAGTGACAAAAATCTTTTTACGTTAATTGCGATTATTATCTTAGTAGTCGCTTGTTCTAATATCATTTCAATGCTCATTCTTTTAGTAAATGATAAGAAACATGAAATTGGAATTTTACAATCCCTAGGAACCTCTCCTAAGCGTATTGCAGCAATTTTTGGAATGTGTGGATTTTTCATGGGACTCATCAGCTGTGTAATTGGTAGTATTGCAGCAATTATTACACTCCATTACTTACAGTCACTTGTGAATTTTTTAAGTCTGTTACAAGGACACGAAGCCTTTCAATCGATTTTTTACGGAGCACAGCTACCAAATGAGCTAAGTTTTGCTTCACTTCTATTTGTGATCCTTGCAACAATGGTAATTTCTCTTTTAGCAGGCATTACTCCTGCGATTAAAGCCGCTCGTATTCGTCCTTCAGAAATTTTAAAAGCTGAGTAAATTGACACCGATATTGTATGCAAAAAAAATCCGTAAGACTTTCTACCATCCAACTAAAATAGACTTATTAAAAAATGTCTCTTTAATTGTAAATCCTGGTGAAAGTATAGCAATTATGGGTGCCTCGGGAGAAGGCAAAAGCACTTTGCTCCAAATCCTTGGTACATTAGAAGCTCCAACCTCTGGAGAATTAATGATTGCTGGCAAATCCGTTGCTAACTACCCTCTTTCCATTTTACGTAATCGTCATATTGGATTTGTTTTTCAGAGTTTTCACTTACTAGAGGATTACACTGTCTTACAAAACATTTTAATGCCCCCTTTGATTGGGGGCGATCCAATTCATAAAAAAAGTGTAGCCTACGAATATGCATATTTTTTAATGGAAAAAATGCAAATCACTCATCGTGCAGAATTTACAACAAAATTGCTTTCAGGAGGAGAGAAGCAACGTGTTGCTCTTGCTCGTGCACTTTGCAATAATCCAGAAATTGTACTTGCTGATGAACCTTCAGGCAATCTTGACTATAAAACATCAAATCGAATTCATGAAATTCTTCTTGATTCTGTCAAAACATTACAAAAATCCTTAGTTGTTGTTACTCATGACAAACTACTTGCCGATTTATGCGATAGAACACTTATTCTATGTGATGGAAATTTATTAGAAACAAAGGATATTTGAAATGGAACAATCTTATTTAGATTTTTTAAAACAAAAATTAGGTGAATTAAGTCATCAAAATCTCTATAAGCATGAACAAATCATTACTTCTCCCCAAGAGAACATTATTCATTTAATAGATCATAACCAAATACTTAACTTTTGTTCTAACAACTATCTTGGTCTAGCTAACCATCCAAAAATTATTAAAGCAGCTAAAGAAAGTTTAGATAGATATGGCTTTGGTTTAGCTTCTGTTCGCTTTATCTGCGGCACACAAACCGTCCATATCGAACTTGAAAAAAAGATAAGCGATTTTCTCAAAACAGAAGCGACTATTTTATATAGCTCATGTTTTGATGCGAATGGTGGGTTATTTGAAACGCTGCTTGGTCCTGAAGATGCTGTCATTAGCGACATGTTAAATCATGCCAGTATTATTGATGGGATACGTCTTTGCAAAGCCAAACGTTTTAGATACAAAAATAACGACATGGATGATTTAGAAAAGCAGTTAAAAGAAGCTAAAAATTGCCGCTTTCGCATGATTGCAACTGATGGAGTCTTCTCTATGGATGGGATTATTGCGAATTTGAAAACAATTTGCCAGTTAGCTGATCAATATCAGGCTTTAATCATGGTCGATGACTGTCATGCAACTGGATTACTCGGGAACAATGGTTGTGGAACCCAGGAATATGCTGATGTCATGAATAGAATTGATATCATGACAGGCACACTTGGAAAGGCTCTTGGAGGAGCTTCGGGGGGGTATGTAAGTGGAAAAAAAGAAATTATCGATTGGTTAAGACAATGTTCTCGTCCTTATCTTTTTTCTAATACTCTTTGTCCGAATATTGCTGCTGCCAGCCTAAAAGGCTTTGAAATACTAGAAGAAGAAGGATTAACACTTCGTCAAAAATTATGGAAAAATGTAAACTATTTTCGTAAAAAAATGGATTGTCTTGGATTTAAATTAGTAGGTAAAGATCACCCAATCATTCCTATCCTCTTGGGTGATACAGGACTAACTCAAATTTTTGCAAAAAAAATGCTTGAGCAAGGAATTTATGTTGTAGGCTTCTGTTATCCTGTTGTTCCTCAACAAATGGCAAGAGTTAGAGTTCAAATATCTGCTACCCATACTACTAAAGATCTTGATCGAGCGATTCAAGCTTTTGAAATAGTGGGTCAAGAATTGAATATTCTTAAATAAGGCAAACTGATGAAAGCAATTTTAAAAAAAGAACCCCGAGAAGGATTATGGATAGAAGAAGTCCCTATGCCAAATTTTGGGGAGAACGACCTATTAATTAAAACACTTAAAACCTCTATTTGTGGTACGGATATTCATCTCTACCTTTGGGATGAATGGGCTAAAAAGGTCTTGCCAGTTCCTTCGATTATTGGCCATGAATTTGTTGGTAAAGTGGTGGCTGTAGGTAAACATGTGCAAGGATTTAAAATTGGGGATCGTGTTTCAGGTGAGGGTCATTTGACTTGTGGACGATGTTATATGTGTCAAACAGGTCGCCGTGTCTTATGCCCTCAAACTATTGGAGTAGGAGTGAATCGGAATGGTTGTTTTGCTGAATATCTAGTCATTCCTGCTGAAAATGCTTTTCTTGTTCCAGATTCAATTCCAAATGAGATTGCATCACTTTTTGATCCTCTTGGTAATGCTGTTCACACAGCTCTTTTTTGCAATCTGGTCAGCCAAGATGTTTTAATCACAGGAGCGGGTCCAATTGGATTAATGGCAGTGGCGATTGCAAAAAAAGCAGGCGCTCGTCATGTTGTGATTTCAGATTTAAATCCCTATCGTCTTGCTCTTGCTGAGAAAATAGGGGCTACTGCTGCAGTCAATATAAAAGAAGAATCTCTTCAAAAAGTGATGAAAAAACTTGGGATGCGAGCAGGTTTTGATGTCTGTCTTGAAATGTCAGGTAACTCAGAAGCGTTTGCTTCTTTACCAGATGTGTGTACCCATGGAGGGCATCTTGTTTTACTCGGTATCCTACCTTCTCACGCCACGCTTGACTGGCATCAAGTAATATTTAAAATGCTTACTATTAAAGGGATTTATGGTCGTGAGATTTTTAAAACTTGGTACCAAGTGACTTCTCTTCTTGAAAGTGGTCTGAATATTTCTCCTGTGATCACCCATCATATTCTTGCAGAGGAATTTCAAAAAGGATTTGAGATTATGCTTTCTGGGAATTCTGGTAAGGTGATTTTAGATTGGTCATATTTATGATTGATTTAATTGAAACTGAGCTAGAAAAACTTATTCCTTTATCCTCGCCTTTTTACCCATCTCTTCTAGAAGGAGCTCGCTATGCACTTCTTGCTCCTGGTAAAAGAATTCGTCCCTTGTTAACCCTCTACACAGCAACAATCCTTGATAAAAAAAGCGTTCATAAAGCTATTAAACCAGCCTGTGCAATTGAATTAGTCCATTGTTATTCCTTAATTCATGATGACCTACCTTGCATGGATAATCAAGATTTTCGTCGAGGGCGTCTTACTCTCCATAAAACCCATAATGAAGCAACTGCCATCCTTATTGGCAACTATCTTCTCACACTTGCTTTTGATCTACTCACTTCCATCCCCGATCTTTCATGCGAAAAAAGAATGGCTCTGTTAGCGGCCCTCACACATGCTGCAGGTAAAGATGGAATCATCGGTGGACAAATTATGGACATCGAAAATCATCAAAACCTTTCTGAGTTAAATAGAAGAAAAACAGCAGCCCTTTTTCGCTGCGCTGTTAACTTCGGTGGAATAATAGCTAATGCACCTCAATCCATTCTTATAAAGCTAGATCAATTTGGAGAATTATTTGGCGAGCTTTTTCAAATTGTAGATGATATCCTTGATCAAGACTATCCTTTAGGAGAAGATAAAGCGCGAGAAAGGCAAAACACTTTAACAATAGACGTTTTAAAGGCACTAAAAGCCCTTCCAGGGGATACTTCATCACTTAGACAACTAATCGAGTCTGTTTTAAGTCAGATCAAAAAATCCTCACAACCAGATTTTGAAGATGCAAATTCGAATCTGAAATCATAATTAGCTTCTTAATTGTTTCTAGATTCACTAAGAAAAAAGTTACCATTCATACTTTTAAATTAGTACTTTTGCAAAAAAAAAAAAAATAATAAATTTGTCCTAAAAAATATTCTGTTTGTACTGCAGAGTGGAAAAATATCTCTTAATCATTGAAATAAAAAGCGGTCTTTTTTCTAAACTATGAGCAAACGTATCTTTGACATTCTATTTAGTTTAGGTGCGACTCTATTTTTTTTCCCTTTAGGGGTGATTATTGGTTTTTTAATCATGATGACTTCTCCGGGTCCTATTTTTTACTCATGTCAAAGAGTTGGAAAAGATGGTCAACCTATTCGATGTAGAAAATTTCGTACAATGCATTTTAATGCTGATCTTACACTCGAACAAATTCTTGATAAATCTCCTATTTTAAGACAAGAATGGGAAACTTATCGCAAATTAAAAAATGATCCTCGAATTACATCTATTGGAAAGTTTTTAAGAAAAACATCCCTTGATGAACTTCCTCAACTTTTTGATGTATTTTTAGGTCAACTAAGTATAGTGGGTCCTCGACCTATTACTCAAAAAGAAGTCAACAAATATTATAAGGAAAAAGCAGAAAAAATTTTATCAATGAAGCCTGGACTTACAGGACTTTGGCAAACTTCAGGAAGGAATAAGCTTATTTTTCACCAAAGGGTTTTACTAGAAGAAAGCTATATAGAGAAATCTTCATTTGTATTTGATTTAAAGATTATCTTTAAAACAATTTATCAAATGCTCTTTCTTCAAAATGGTTATTAAGTTGAGATTTGCAAAGAACTGAATGGAAGATAGATCTCTTTCCTAAAAGATTTAAAAATGGAAAAATAACTCTTTCTTCATAAAATCCTAAATCAACCTAAACACTCAATCTCACTAATCACATGGTTTGCAAAAATGACACCCAATGCCTATCAAATCAATAATCGCTTTGTCTTCATCCTTGCTCTTGTTGGAATCATTTTTTTTCCAGGATTTCATTTGAGCTATTTTGCTCCTTATCTAGTCATTGCTTTTTATCGATACACTCGATTTGCTCTCTTATGGCGAGCGATCGGATGTGGAACAATTATCGATATTTTTTCTGCTACACCTTATTTTGGATTAAATGCTTTGAATTATTTTATAATTTCTTGGATCCTATATGGTCAAAAACAAAACTTTTTTGAAGACAAACAATCGACTATTCCCCTCATGACTCTGTTTTTTTCGATCCTATCGACTATAACTTCATATATTCTTTTTTTGTTTTTTACTAAAACGACTACTCTTACTTTTAAATGGTTTTTAACTGACATTATTATTATGCCATTCATAGATGCTACCTATGCATATGGAATCTCGCTTTTCTTTCAAATAACCAATTATTTTCGTAAATTCATTCAGCAAAGGAGAATGAGATGATATTATTAGGAAAAATAGTTGCTGAGGAGATCGAAAAAAAAATTAAGCAAGACATTGAAAGATTGGGGCATCCTCCAGGACTTGCCGTACTCCTTATTGGAAATAACCCTAACTCAAAAACATATGTCAAAATGAAGCATTTAGCCTGTCAAAAAGTTGGGATCCATTTTTTTCTTCACCATCTTCCTGACACAATTACTGAACAGGAAGTGATAGCAATTGTAAACCAATTAAATCAAACGTTAGATATTCATGGCATTTTAATACAACTTCCTCTCCCAAGACATATCGACCCAATACGTATTCTAGAAACCGTAGATCCATTAAAAGATGTTGATGGTCTTCATCCTACTAATTTAGGTAAAATGATTTCAGGAAGGAAACAAGGATTTATTCCTTGTACTCCTCTTGGGATTAAATATCTTTTAGATTATTACAAGATCTCTATTGAAAAAAAACATGTCGTAATTATAGGAAGGAGTACAATTGTAGGTAAGCCACTAGCTGCCCTTTTAATGCAGAATGCTCCAGGATACAATGCTACTGTTACTGTTGTACATAGCTATACTCCTAACCTGATATTTTTTACTCAACAAGCAGATATCTTAATTGTAGCTGTTGGAATTCCAAGATTTGTTAAAGCAGATATGATTAAAGAAGGAGCCATCATCATTGATGTCGGCATTAATCACGAAGAAGGATCTCTTGTAGGGGATGTGGATTTTGAAAATGTAGAGAAAAAATGCAAAGCAATTACTCCAGTACCAAAAGGAGTTGGCCCTATGACTGTTGCCATGCTTCTTTACAATACGCTACTCGCTTATCTTCAAGCCTCTTGTTAAGCTTATTTTTGCTTATCACTGGATGTGCAACCCCCTGTTCTGCTCCCCAACATCTCAATGGCATCGCTATGACAATGACCTACACTGTGCAAATTGGAGATCCAAACCCTGATCTTTTACTTGTTAAAGAAATTATAACATCCACTTTTTCTGAAATCGATAAAATCTACAATAATTGGAATCCTCAATCTGAAGTCTCACAACTCAATTGTCTTTCTGCAAATGAAAAATATTGGCTTTCTCCTGAACTAGCCAATTTTTTACAGCTTGTGGAGCAGATTGTTGAACTAACTGAAGGGCGATTTGATCCAACAATTGGATCAATAAAGGA
Source organism: Chlamydiales bacterium (assembly GCA_041395025.1). NCBI lineage: Bacteria > Pseudomonadati > Chlamydiota > Chlamydiia > Chlamydiales > Chlamydiales bacterium. The sequence goes on along the minus strand of JAWLBH010000001.1, from coordinate 71,111 downwards.
AGATCTTTTTAAAAAACACCTCCAATCTGAACAAAATTTCATTGGATGGAAGACAATCCATTTAGAAGGTAACTGTTTTTGGAAGGAACATTGCGAAACTCTTCTGGATTTAGGAGGGATTGCGAAAGGTTACGCTGTTGATTTACTCATTGAACGTTTACAGGATGCAGGTTTTCAAAATCTTTTTGTTGAATGGGGAGGTGAAATTCGAGTGACGGGTCAACATCCTCAACAACGCCCTTGGAGAGTCGCAATCTTTGGTGGTGAGATCGTCGAGCTCAATGAAGAAGCAATTGCGACTAGTGGGAATTATTTTCAAAAATGGACAATAGAAGGTAAAACATACACTCATATTATTGATCCAAAAACCACCCTTCCTTTAACAGAAGGATCGATTGAAAGTGCGAGTGTCGTCATGAAAACCTGTTGTGAAGCTGATGCAGTTGCAACAGCTTTAATGCTTTTTTCTTCAGAAGAAGAAGCATACTTATGGGCAAAATCAAAAAATCTTAAAATTTGGCTCTTTTAATCGATCGATCCATCTCTCGCTTTTTTTCTCTTTCAATGATTGTCCTTCTTTTATCATGGTGCTTTTTTCCACGAGCAAGACCAATTTTAATTTTTAGTCTTCCAGATTTAAAATAGAGAGAAATAGGAATAATTGTGACTCCTTTTGTCTGAACAGTTTTTTTCAACTTCATAATCTCTTGCTTATGCATCAAGAGTTTCCGATCTCGACGTTCTTCGTGGTTATAGACACCTCCATAGCGATATGGAGCAATAGAAGCGCCAATCAACCACAATTCTTCACCATAAATCTTAACATAAGCTTCAGCTAAATTGCCCCCATGATTTCGAATAGATTTGACCTCAGTCCCCTCTAGAATCATTCCTGCTTCATAAGTGTCATAAATTTCATAATCATGATAAGCTCGTTTGTTTAGTACTAACTCGCGTTGTCCCATAATAACCAAATATGATAGCATGATGAACGTTTAAAGGGAGAATATAACATGCAATTCTCAATTTCAAGAAATGAACTAAGTGACTTAATTCGAAAAATTCAAAATGTAGTCCCACAGAATGCCCCTATTCCTATCCTTTCTCATTTCTTACTTGAAGTTAAAAATGACCAACTTGTTCTTACTGGTACGGATTTAACTGTTGGAATACGTTGCTCAATTCCCGCAAAAATTTATAAAACTGGTTCCCTATCGATTCCCTCAAAGCGATTTTTTCAACTGATTCGAGAATTAACGGATCCGAATATTGAGTTAATGGCGGCAGATAGTGAAATGGCTGAAATTAAAGCAGGATCATCTCGTTTTCGTCTTAATACCATGAACCAAGAAGATTACCCTGCTCTTCCTGATCTTAAAGCAGCCACGCAGTTTACTCTTCCTAGCATAGAGCTTAAAGAAGTCTTTTACCGTACTGCTTTTGCAGTCTCAAAAGAGGATAATCGTTATGTTTTGACAGGGGTCTTGATGCGGATTAGAAATGGGGAAGCAATTTTTGTGGGGACTGATGGAAAGCGACTAGCTAAAACTAAGATTTCAGTTCCTACCCCTCCTGATTTCTCAGGAGAATTTATTCTTCCTTTAAAAGCAGTTGATGAGATGATGAAAATTCTTGGTAATGATGAAAAAGTAACAATTTATTTGACTGATGATAAAACTGCGATTGAATCAGGCAATACACTATTGGTCACAAAACTCCTTTCAGGAGAGTATCCTAATTTTGAGCAAGTCATTATCTCGCAAAGTGAGATAAGCATGATGCTTCATCGTGAGGAGCTAATCACCCTTCTACGTCAAATCTCTTTATTTACGAATAGTTCTTCTTATTCAGTTCGGTTTACATTTCTTCCAGGTGAATTAGTTTTAACTGCAAATTGTGCTGAGGTTGGAGAAGGAAAGGTCAGCATGCCTGTAAATTACCAAGGAGAGAAGATCGAAATTGCCTTCAACCCATTTTATTTCCTTGATATTTTGCGCCATAGTAAAGATGAAACTGTTAACCTTGGAATTTCTGATTCTTATAATCCTGGCATTATTACAGATTCGAGTAATAGTCTATTTATCATTATGCCGATGCGGCTCAATGATGATTAATGAAATTAAAATCCCTCTATTTACGTACTTTCCGTAACTATCAAGAAGCACTTATTCATTTCTCTCCTGGTTTAAATGTGATTTATGGAGAAAATGGACAAGGGAAAACAAATCTCCTTGAAGCTATCTATCTTCTTATTCATGGCCGTTCTTTTCGTACCCATCATATGCGTGAATTGATTCAATTTAAAAAATCTTCTTTCTATCTTGAAGCACTTTTTGAAAAAAACGGAGTTGAGCAGATTCTAAAATTAAATTTCAATCATCAGGGCCGATCTCTTATTCATAATGCTGCCTCTCTTCCCTCTTTGAGTTCTCTTCTGGGTATCTTAAATGGTGTGGTCATTTCTCCTCAAGACTATGAACTGGTGAGAGGTGGTCCTGCGATTCGCCGGCAATTTCTTGATATGCAAATTGCCTCCCAAAACCCCCTCTATTTTCACTATTTAAGTCGCTATACACGTGCAATGAAACAACGTAATTTTCTCCTCCGAAGCAAAAAGAGAGAGACAATGGAGATTTGGGAGGCACAAATGGCCGAATCGGCAGCTTATCTGATTTCTCAACGACTAAAAACAATCAAAGAACTAGAAGAAGAACAATCCTTAAAAAGAGAGATTCCTCCTATCTCTCTTGCCTATCAAACAAACCCTCCGTATCATGAAGAAATCGATCAATTAAGAAATTATTTTATTCAACAGTATCCCCATTATCGGCTAAGGGAAATAGAACAAGGTAGTACATTAATTGGTCCTCATCGTGATGATCTACTTATCCAGATATCGGGACAGGAAGCACGTTTTTTTTCAAGTGATGGAGAAGCACGTTCATGCGCTACAAGCCTAAGACTTGCTGAATGGGCAAGATTAAAAACAATTACAGGAGAAACACCTATTTTATGTATTGATGAATTAGGAATTTCCCTCGACTCTAATCGTGAAAATTCACTTTATCAAAAACTTAAACAACTTGGTCAAGTTTTTGTGACTTCACCAAAAAAAATCGACACTCTTCCTTTAGATGCCCACTGCATTCGAGTCAAAAATGGGATTTTTATAAATTAATCCGATAAAAAACTTTGATTGATAGAAAGGAGGCCGGCTTGGTAAAAATCGCGTTAGGTCAATCTAAAACTTTCCTAAAGTGATTTGGATCATCAAAGATGAAAATAAAAATCAAAATATATTAGCAAGACGCGACCTAGCTTACGCTATTAAAACATCAGATGAATTCAAACCCAATCTATCTATTGTCATCCTCTGTGTTTTTATAGGCTTATGTAAATAAGAATCTATCTTATAAAAAGATTTTTGAGAGACAGTTTTTTCAAAAATGACATAACCAATACTTAGAGTGCTCGTCGTAATGTTTAGAATCCTTCCGATATTAGCATATTGATTTTGAATGAGTAAAATACCAGCTGTTAGGGTCATAAGTGCCATAAGAATAAAAAGGGCATGATAGCAGATTTTTCTATGCATTTCACTTCGTGTAAGTCCAATAATTTCCTTTCTTTCAGCAGTAATTTCCTTTCTAAACTCTTTTAATTTTTTAATGCTTTCTTTCACTTCTTGAAAGTTCCCATTATCTAAAGGATTGATATCTTTATTTAAATTTTCTAATGAAGTTTCGTATTCGTCTAAAAACATCCCAATGGATTGAAAATCAGTTAGGTCATTCAAATCCTCTTCATCCGATGGTTGAATATCCTTTTTGATTGATGGGGAAAATGACTTGTTTGTCTTAAAGAAATGAATTTCTTTCTTTTTTAATTCACAAATACGATCTTGAATTACCTTTCTACGGTCAGTATTGGTAAAATGATTTTCGTTGAATAGAGTTAAAGAAAGATTAGTCTTTTTAAGATCTTTTTTGACTAAATCTTCGCCAAGAAGATGTCCTAGTACTTTATTCAATGCTTCGAATGAACTATCTTCTAGTTTGGATATATCATTAAATTGTCTTAATACTTTCTGAGTGCGAATCATCGACCATCCTTTACAAATCCCCCCAATGGTACCAAAAACGATCAAAATAATCGGAAGGATCAGGGTAAAACATATTCCTAAAACTAGGTGTTGTGAAGTTAAGCCTGCTAAATAAAACCCATTCGCAAAAGGTTTTGTAACATCACTAATTGCAGTTCCAGTCGAGTCAATACCTTGTCCAAATAGAAAAACAGCGTCAGAAATTTGCGCTGTTTTTGCAGCCCTCCACATTAGTTGAAAGCGTTCCTTTGAATTTTTCAAAGCATGGTAAAGGTAAAATGGAGAGCTTGCAATACTTAAGTAAGGAGCATACCCTGCTGCTACGTTTCCAATTAAATCCAAAGATTGGGTAGAAATTCCAAAAAGATCGACAATGAATGACATATACCCTTCATCTTTAAAAAAATTCAGGCATCTTGTCGGGAGATTTGTTGTCCTATTATTTATCTGTATTGGATGGGAACTTTCTTGAACACTTCTCTCTGATTCGGAGAAAACTTTATGAGCTATAATGGTTTCTTTTTTTTCCAAATGAGATTTTTGGGATGAATAAACAATACTCTCATCTGTTGTATATTGAAATGGAGAATTAATTTTTGCTTCCATATTAATAGCATATTAAAATTCATAGATAATACTATTTTAATTAAAAAATATTAATATTAGATTAAGATGGAATATACTTTATAATTAAAAATTAGATAGATAATAATTATTTGTAATAATAGTTTTAAAAAATTAATTTTTTAAAACTATTATTTATAAAATCTTAATATATTTTAGACAATTCTATTGCCTCACAATGATGTTTTGTGGAAAATGTTTTTCTATGTTTATGCTTGAAGTCGAGTCAATGAGCTTTGCTTATGACGCAAATCCTGTTTTGAAAAATATTTCATTTGTTGTCCCTCAGGAAGAAATTGTAGCTCTAATTGGAATTTCTGGTTCAGGTAAGACCACACTTTTTCGTTTAATTACAGGATTGACTCAACCAATACAAGGTCAAATTAAAATTGGAGGAAAACTAGCCTCTCAAAACGGAGGTTTAATGACAACATATATGAGACAGGAAGATCTATTGCTTCCTTGGCGCACTGTCCTTCAAAATCTACTTCTGACTACCGAGCTTGGAAAGAATCAGAAACAAGCAAAAGAAGTATATTTAAATGAAGCTCATACTCTGCTGAAACGTGTTGGACTAGAAAAATATTCTGACCATTATCCTAATACTCTGTCTGGAGGAATGCGTCAAAGAGTTGCATTAGCCCGTGCATTAATTGGTAACCGACCCCTTATGTTGCTTGATGAACCTTTTGCTTCTCTGGATCTAGTGATTCGAGAGCAACTCTATAAACTTATCCAAGACATTCGGGAACAATATAAAAAAACAATTCTCATGGTCACTCATGATTTCCGTGATGCAATGACTCTTGCAGATCGCATTCTTATTCTTTCTGAAGGATCTATTTCAGGCAATTTTCCTCTGACATCTCAATTAAAAAGCGATCCTATTGCTTCAAATCAAATGATTGAGAAGATTCGAGAACTTCTTTTAAATCCTTTTTAAAGGCAGGATGCACATAAATCTGCATAGGTTTTTCTCCAATCGGAATCGCATGTAGAAAATGAGAGGCTTTTTTAGATGAAATAATATTTCCTTCTTCATCTAAAACAGGAAATTCTCTCTGTTCTTTCTTTAATTGAGATATATCAACAATGACATTTTTCCCAAACTGGGAGAGATCTGGAATGTGATTACAGGGAACGGCTTCATAGGCAGGTTCCATCTTTAGAAGGACTTGTGCATCATAATTTCCTCTTTTTGCCATCTCTACAAGACGTGTTAAAAGAACAAAATCCGTCTGTTCCAAATAAGGAAGATTCTTCTCATAATGTTGTTCCATGAAACGCATCATATGGCATGTATAAGCACGTGATTTTGGATGCTGATAGACTCGAGAATACATCATATAGCGAGCAATCCAAAGCGATTCAACTGATTGGATACCCCCAATGGTTACGCCGAGAAAAAAAGAATTTTTAATAGTTAGCATACGTAGTGTATCGATCAAGTGGTGAGAATCAAATCGATAACCAACACCTGTGTAATATGCATCCCGAATCAGATAATCAATCCGATCTGCACCAAAATTATCTTCTGTAATAATCTGAGATAATAATTTCTCAAAAGAAGAGAGCTGTAGTCCAGATTCACTAATTGCTAATTTAACTATATCATTTTCAGCTTCTGATCCTAAATCTTGCCAAATAAGATGCATTTCTTGACTGCAGATAATTTTATGAGTCATCTTTTCATGACCCCCATGTGGCAAGAAGATCTTCTCAGCTGTATGAGAAAATGGAAGGTGTCCCATATCATGACAAAGAGCTGCTAAACGGACAATTTGCCTCCAGTACTCAATGTTTTCTTTTGGAAAATTTTGAGAAATCATGTTATATATCTTTGTTGCGAGTTCCATCACTCCAAGAGAATGTTCGAAGCGCGTATGATTCGCCCCAGGATAAACTAAATAAGCCACTCCCATTTGACGAATATATCGTAGTCGTTGAAATGGACGCGAATTGATCACTCTTTGCTCTAGAGAATTAAATCGAATCAACCCATGAATAGGATCACAAATTTTAAAAGAGTACTGCATGACTCTCCTATCCTATTCCTAAAAAGAATAGGATGCAATGACTCTGACTTCTATAAGTTATCAAGAAGATAAAAAAGACCTTCTTGATAAGCATAAAGATCTTCTTGATAAGCATATAGCTTTTAGAAAAACTTCTAAACAAACAGGATGTTCCATTGCAACTGCATCACTGCTAGTTATTAGCGCATTAATTGTGATTGTTAGCTCTTCTCTTTGTTTTTACCTACCGGGAGTCAATGTCCTCCATGATATTGTCCTTCGAGGTTTTTTGCCTGGCTCTATAGGAATTCTTCTTAGTATTCCTCTTATTATCTACTCTATTAAGAAAGCAAAGAAAAAAAATGAAGAAAAAAAAGAACTTGTCCGATTGATTTTTAACAAATTTGAAGATTACAAAATTGCTTTTAGGAAAAAAGAGGAATGGTTACCTTTTATCACTGAAATCATTTTTAAAAAAGAGTGGGCTAAAGAATACAAAACTAAATTACTAAGTGAAATGGAAACAACCTATAAATGTGCTAAAGAGCAGAATAAAAACAATGTAACACATAGCAAACAGATAGATCAAACATTAGAAATGTTAAAAGAAGCTAAAATAGAAATAATGAAAAAAAAATAGGTCATGTTAAATTCGCTTTTGTGAAAGGTGAAAGAGCTCGCCTCTTCATCCTACTCTTTACATCTAAGGAATTTTTAGTATCTCAATGAAAATTTTCAATAGAGGATTCTTGGAATTTCTTTAAGAAAGTTTTTAAAGGAAACGAACAAGAAAGTGATTGCGGTTACCAAGACTTGAACTTGGGACCTCGACATTATCAGTGTCGCGCTCTAACCAACTGAGCTATAACCGCTTTTTCAATTGGAGGCTAGGAGAGTCGAACTCCTGACCTTCTGAATGCAAATCAGATGCTCTACCAATTGAGCTAAGCCCCCATAAGATAAAAATCTACTTGCCTTCTTCTAGTTTCTTCTATTTAACTTAAAAGGTAGCAAAAAATAACGAAATAACAATTTTTTAAGCAAATAAAAATGATTTTTATCCTCTTACTTTTTCTATATTCCCCTTTTCTCGCGTTCTCTTCTCCTAACAATTTTGTGAAAGAAGCAAAAGAAAAAACAACAGACACGTTTTCTTCTGCAAATGCTCAGGCGATCTACTGGATCAATCTCATTGATCAGCAGCAATATATGGCTTCTTGGCTTGAAGCTAGCCAAATTGTACATAGTATCACGACTCAAAAACAATGGGCAGCTGCAATGCGCGAAACACGTTTAGGTTACGGGGTAGTGAATTCTCGAAAAATTTCTTCTCATGACACAGTGACTCAATTGCCAGGAGAAATGCATGGTAACTTTATGATACTAAAATACAATACAAATTTTTCTAAAAAGCCTTATCAAGTCGAAACAATTACTCTAATGATTGAAAGTCGTCTTAAAATTTGGAAAGTCATCTCTTACCGGATTGAAGAGTATCAATGATCAGACGTCTGTCTTTTTTTTTCATAATAGTTTCCCTTCTATTTGGGGTCGGATTTTGGTATCTTTCAGATGGATTTTCAGTGAATAAAATCCGCATTCCTTTCTCTTTCAATCCAGACTGGGAAGTGGAAACCACGCTTTCACCTGTGGAAATTCGTAGGCTTCTCTCTCAAACATTCAATTACCTAGGGAAGGGTTCTCATGCTTTTATTTTTGTAAGTGAGGATCAGCAGTATATTCTTAAATTTTTTCGTTTTTCTCGCTACTCTCTTGAACCAATTCAAAAAATATTCCCTTTACCTAAAGATTTAGCAGCAATACAAAGTCAAAATATCAAAGAAAAAGCACTCAGCCAGAACAACTTTTGTATGAGTTGTAAACTCGCCTATGAATACCTTAAAGAAGAATGTCAAATCATCTATCTTCATTTAAATAAAACAACTTATCTTAAACAAAACCTAACTCTTTATGATAATCTTAAACGGTCAATTTCTATCCCAATCGACCATTATGCTTTTGTGGTCCAAAGGCGAGGCAAGCAAATTTATCCCTATCTAGATGAACTGTTAAAAGAAAGAAAAACTCAACAAATACAAAATGCTTTTATTAGTCTCTCGTCATTGCTTAATAAACAAATAGCTAAAGGATTAGTCAATAACTGTACAGACATCGATAAAAATATTGGCTTTTTCAAAGGCAAAGCGATGTTTTTTGATGTTGGTCAATTCAATCAAATGACCGAAGACTATGATGTTAAAAAATCGATAGATAAACTGTTAATATGGCTCAACAAGAGAGATTCTAAACTCGCTTCAGATGCTCGTATGATATTGAATCTATAAATTTGACAAAATATTAATAATATTGAACACAGAAATAAAAAAATCAGTTCTATTATTAAAATTCAAAATAACTCTATTTTAATATGACAAACATGAGTATTTTTATTAGTTTTTTGTTGTGATTATTTTGAATTTATATGATTAAAAAAATAATTAAAAAGTCTACGAGATCAAAAGTGTCTATTGCCTTTTTTCATAAGCATCTTTAAACTCACCTCCTTTATGTATTTGGATTTTGGAGAAAAATTTAGATGACAAAACATGCAAATTATACTTGGTCAGCAAAAAATATTCTGGATGATATTGACTACAAAGATTCTGATGCTGAAACTTTTAAAAAAATTCTTGATGGCATACAGTCTGAAGCAGAAGATCAAACAGAAAAAATGGCTCCGGGGACTATTCTTACTGGCACTATTGTTGAGGTTGGTAAAGATTATGTTGTTGTTGATGTAGGTCTTAAATCAGAGGGACTGATTCCTGTTGCTGAGTTTGCTGAACCAAATGAACTAGCTTTAGGAAACAGCATTGAAGTTTATCTTGATCGTACTGAGGATGAAAATGGACAAATTGTGCTTTCAAGAGAGAAAGCAGCTCGTCAACGTCAGTGGGAATATATTATCAAACATTGTGAAGAAGGTTCTATTGTTAAAGGTAAGATTATTCGTAAAGTCAAAGGTGGTCTTATGGTAGACATTGGAATGGAAGCATTCCTACCTGGCTCACAGATTGACAATAAACGTATTAAAAATCTTTACGACTACCTCGGAAAAACATGTGAATTTAAGATACTCAAAATCAATATTGAGCGCAAAAATGTTGTTGTATCTCGTCGAGAACTGCTTGAAGCAGAAAGAATCTCAAAAAAAGCAGAGTTACTTGAAGAGATTCAAGTCAATGATGTACGTACGGGTGTAGTCAAAAATATTACTGATTTCGGAGTTTTTCTCGATCTAGAAGGTATTGATGGACTATTACATATCACTGATATGGCCTGGAAACGCATTAAACACCCTTCTGATATGGTTAGCCTTGGAGAAGAGCTAGAGGTCATCATTCTTAGTATTGACAAAGATAAAGGACGTGTTGCGCTTGGTTTAAAGCAAAAAGAAGATAATCCTTGGGATGACATTGAAAAGAAATATCCACCAGGAAAGCATGTTCAAGGAAAAGTTGTCAAACTTCTCCCATATGGAGCTTTTGTTGAAATTGAACCAGGGATTGAAGGTTTGATCCATGTGACTGAAATGTCTTGGACAAAAAATGTGACTGATCCGAATGAAGTGGTTAAAAAAGGAGAAGAAGTCAAGGCTATTGTACTTTCTATTCAAAAAGATGAAGGCAAAATATCTCTAGGTATTAAACAAACTGAACATAATCCCTGGAATGATATCAATCAAAAGTATCCTTTGGGTGCTCAGGTAACTGTTGAGGTAAAAAGTCTTACAAACTATGGAGCTTTTGTAGAACTAGAGAAAGGCATTGAAGGATTAATTCATATTTCAGATATGAGTTGGATTAAAAAAGTTTCACATCCATCTGAGCTATTTAAAAAAGGCGATCTTGTGAAGGCCGTCATTCTATCTGTTGATGAAGAAAGTAAGAAAATTACATTAGGTGTCAAGCAACTCACTCAAAATCCCTGGGAAGAAATAGAAAAGACAATTCCTGTAAATACTATTGTAAAAGGAAAGATTACAAAAATCACTGCCTTTGGTGCTTTTGTTGAGTTTGAAAATGGGATTGAAGGTTTGATCCATGTGACTGAACTTTCTGATAAAGCTTTTGGAAAGGTGGAAGATATCATTTCCATAGGAGATGAAATCACTTCTAAAGTTGTAAAGCTAGATCCTGAGCATAAAAAAGTCTCTCTCTCTGTTAAAGAGTATCTTATTGAACATAACCAAGTTAATCATGATGATATTGTGATTGGTCAAAGTAAAAAATATTCTAAAAGAACAAAAGAGAGAGGATGAATTTTAAGCTAAATCCTAATAACCTGTTTAGTCTAGTGATCAAAAACAAGCAATTTTTAGGATAATTTGATGTTTGCCTTTATTTTGGCTCCTAAGAAGCAATCAAGAAGCTAATAAATGCCTTCATAATAAATGCTCATAGTATATTTTTAAGTTTTAAAATTGAGTTATAAAGTTAGATGAATAAAGATCTCATAGCCATTTTTGAATATATGGAACGCGAAAAAGGAATTAAACGCGATGTAGTAATTACTGCTATTGAAACAGCGCTTAAAGCTGCTGCTCGTAAAAGTATTAAAGAAGAAGCAAATGTTTCTGTGCAAATTAATTCTAAATCTGGAGATGTTGAGGTATTTTGTGAAAAAGAAATTGTTAACCATGTTGAGCATTCAGCAAAAGAAATTTCTTTAAATACTGCACAGGGACTAGATCCCGACTGTCAACTTGGGCAATTTATTGATGTTCCAGTCACTCCTGAAAATTTCGGTCGAATTGCAGCACAAACAGCTCGTCAGATTATCTCCCAGAAATTGCGCGGAGCCGAAAGAGATGTCATCTATCAAGAGTATCGATATCGAGTTAATGAAATCATTTCAGGTGTTGCAAAACGGTTTGCAAGAGGTGCCAACCTAATTGTTGATTTAGGAAAAGTTGAGGCGCTTCTTCCAGCCCGTAATTATCCAAAAACTGAGAAATATAGAATTGGTGATCGGATTTATGCTCTTCTTTATGAAGTACAAGATCTTGAAAATGGGGGGGCTGAAGTCATTTTATCACGTAGCCATCCTGAGTTTGTTAATCAACTTTTTAGACAGGAAGTACCTGAGTTAGAAGATGGTACAATTATAATCGAAAAAATTGTCCGTGATGCGGGTTATCGCACTAAATTAACTGTTCGCTCAACAGATCAAAAAGTGGATCCCGTAGGTGCATGTGTAGGTATGCGTGGTAACCGTGTAAAAAATGTGATTCGTGAGTTAAATAACGAGAAAATTGATATTATTCCCTATAGTTCTGACCCTGTTGATCTTCTACAAAATATTCTTTCACCAATTGAAATTCGAAAAATTGGTGTAAATGAGGAAGAAAATGTTATTGCTATTATTGTAGATGACTCAGACTATGCTGCAGTGATTGGGAAACGCGGTATGAATGCACGTCTTACTGGTAAATTAATCGGATATGAGCTCGAAGTCCAAAGAATGAGCGAATATAACAAGCTTCTGGAAATTCAAAGACTCCAGTTATCAGAAAGTGACAATCCTAATCTAGATAAGCCTTTAGTAATAGAAGGAATCAATAAGTTAATCGTAGAAAATTTAGTGCAAGCAGGTTTTGACACAATACGCAAAGTCCTTTCAGCTAGTGTGAGTGAACTAGTTGCTGTTCCAGCAATTAGTTTTGAAATGGCGTATAAAATATTAGAAGAAGTGAGCAAACGAGGCCCGAAGAAACGAGGTGAATGATATTGGCTAAAAACCTAAAAATCAAAATTAAAAACACTCAACTTGCCAAGGCAGTTGGACTAGAAAAGTTTAAAACAAAGCTTTCAGAAAAAAAACAGGGTAAAAAAGAAAAAGATACCTCAAAAAAAGAAAGCCCTTCTAAAGATGTAATTTTAGAAACCCCTTTAGAAAATGAAGGAGCTAAGCCTCGTCGTATTCGAGCTAAGTCAAAATCTGCATTTGTCAAAGAAGAAAATATTGAAACACTTTCTCATCTTTCTAAAGAAAACTACGAAAGTAAACTAGAAGATACACAACAGCCACCTGAAGAAAAGCCTGTACAAGATTTTCAAATTGAAAGACTTGGTCCAACAGGACGGCATGTTAAAGATCTTCTTCCTCTAAAAAAAGAAATTCCAGAAGATCACAAAAATCAAGTACAAGTCAAAAAAGATAAAAGTGAATCGAAAATAGAAACAGACGAAAACAAGAAAGAAAAAAATGAAGAAGATTCTCAGAAAATCTTAAAAAAAGGGAAAAAAGTTAGAGATTTTAAAGATCTAAAACCTATTAAGCGTCAGCAAATCAAATCATTCGATGCTCGTGATAGAAAAGGGCTAAGCGAAGGCGATGAAGGATACTGGAGAAAAAAACATTCTGTTAAACAATCGGTGCGGTTAGAAGAACAAGAAACCATTCGACCAACAGAGCTTAAAATCCGTCTTCCAATAAAACTTAAGGAACTAGCTGCAGAAATGAAATTAAAAGCCTCTGAGTTAATTCAAAAACTTTTTTTACACGGAATAACTTATACTTTGAACGATCTGCTTGAAGACGAAACGATTGTTCAATATATCGGAGAAGAGTTTGGATGTGCAATTTCAATCGACAAATCTGAAGCTGAACGGATACAGGTTACTGCTGAATCGATTCGAGAAGAAATAGAGAAAACAGATCCAGAAAAAATCAAAATTCGCCCCCCAGTTGTTGCTTTTATGGGACATGTGGACCATGGAAAAACAAGCTTGATTGATGCAATTCAAAAAAGCAATATGGTCGCCAGTGAAGCGGGTGCAATTACTCAACATATTGGTGCCTTTTGTTGTAAAACATCTACTGGAAATCTCACTATTCTTGATACACCAGGGCATGAAGCTTTTTCTGCTATGCGTGCACGAGGAGCAGAAGTTACTGATATTGTAGTACTAGTAGTTGCTGGAGATGAAGGATTACGCGAACAGACTATGGAAGCTATTCAACATGCTAAAGCAGCCGGAGTCACGATTGTTGTTGCAATCAATAAATCTGATAAATCCAATTTTAACCTTGAGAATGTTTATCGTGAACTTTCAGAAATTGAACTTCTTCCCGAAGCTTGGGGTGGAACAACGATCACTATAAAAACCTCAGCTGTTACAGGAGAAGGGATTCCAGAGCTTCTTGAAATGTTAGCACTTCAAGCAGAAGTTTTGGAACTAAGAGCAAATCCAGATACTCGTGCCAGAGGAACAGTTTTAGAATCTGAACTTCATAAAGGCATGGGTAATGTTGCTACATTACTTGTACAAAATGGTACGCTTCACTACGGAGATGCTCTTGTATTTGAACACGATTGGGGACGTGTTAAAACAATGCATGATGAACATGGTCAATCTCTTCAACATGCCTTTCCTTCCACACCTGTTGAAATTACAGGGCTTTCAGGTCTTCCTTCGGCTGGTCATCCCTTTATCGTTGTAAAAAATGAAAAAGAAGCAAAAAATATTGTTGAAAGCCGCAAAGCAGGTCATCAACAATCTGTTCTTCAACAAAGAAAGTTGCCCAGTCTTGAGAAGTTTTTGCAGCAAGATAAAGGAAGCAAAAAAATCTTAAAGCTCATCTTACGTGCTGATGTTCAAGGATCAGTAGAAGCATTAAAAAACTCTATTGATAAAATAGAATCAGAAAAAGTTAAAACTAATATCATTTTTATGGCTGTTGGAGAAATTTCAGAATCCGATGTTCAACTAGCAGCAGCTTCAAATGCTATTATTATTGGATTTCATACGGCGATTGAAAGTCATGCTGAGCCGTTAATTAAAAGATTAGGGGTTACTATCCGTATGCTTGATGTCATTTATCATGCAATTCAGGAAGTTGAAGGGTTAATGCGCGGTTTACTTGACAAAATTGCTGAAGAAAAAACAACTGGAAGTGCTCATGTAAAAGCGATTTTTAAATCATCTCAACTTGGATTGATTGCAGGGTGTTTAGTAATAGATGGCATTGTGAATCGAAAAAACAAAGCACGGGTGCTCCGTGACTCTAAGGAAGTATGGAAAGGCAATATTGCTTCAATTAGACGAGAAAAAGAAGATGCTAAAGAGGTAAAAAAAGGGTTTGAATGCGGTCTTCTTTTAGAAGGGTTTGATGATATTCAAGTTAACGATATCATTGAAGCCTATGAGGTTATTTATCAAACTCAAGATCTATGAGTAGTAGAAGAATCCAAAAAATCAATTCTTTGCTTAAAGAGGTGATTTCAGATGTCATTCGTGAAAAGGTAAAAAATCCCCATCTGTCTTCTCTTGTCTCTATAACTTATGTGGATGTGGCTAAAGATTTACATCAAGCTAAAGTATTCGTAAGTATTATTGGAGAAACATCAGTTCAAAATGAAGGCATCAAAATATTACAATCAGCATCAGGCTTTATTGGTATCCATGCTTCTCAACAAGTAAACATGCGATATTTTCCAAAACTCAAATTTATTTTAGATAAATCAATTAACCAAGAGATCCGAATTGGCCGATTAATGTCTGAAATAGAGAATGAACGTAAGATTCGTAAACAATGAACAACAATGAATCTACCACTCTTATAAAAGGCATTCTACTAATAGATAAACCCCAAGGTAGAACTTCTTTTAGTTTGATTCAAGCGTTAAGACGTCTTACAGGGATTCGTAAAATTGGTCATGCGGGTACACTGGATCCTTTTGCAACGGGTGTCATGGTCATGTTAATTGGTCGAGATTATACCCGTCTTTCTGATAAACTACTGCTGCAAAATAAAGAATATTTAGCTGAGATTTCTCTTGGAGTGAGTACAGATACTTATGATTGCGATGGAAAAATTGTGGCTCGTTCTAAAAAAATTCCCTCTTTAGATCAATGTAAAAATGTGTTGAACTATTTTCAAGGAGAGATTGAGCAAATTCCTCCCATGTATTCCGCAAAAAAAATTGGAGGAAAAAAACTCTATGAACTTGCGCGTAAGGGAGAAGAAATTCAACGTCAACCTACAATTGTCAAAATTCATACTTCTTTTCTTTCTTATACCTATCCCCATCTATCTATTGGTATCATCTGTTCTAAAGGCACATATATCCGTAGTATTGCTCATGAATTAGGAGATAGACTAGGTTGTGGAGCTCATTTATCTAAACTCAAACGTATTCGTAGTGGCTCTTTTTCAATCGAAGAATGCATTGATGGTATTTTATTGGATAAAACTGACTTTGATATCACCTCGTACTTAAAAGCACATGAAGACTATCTATCGGCTTGAAGATTTCAAGCCAGTTAATCAGGTCATATCGATCACCATTGGTAACTTTGATGGAGTACATCTTGGCCATCAGGCAATCTTATCAAATCTAAAAGGACAGAAAGTCGTCTTTTCTTTTTTAAACCCTCCTTTTGAAGTAGTGAGAAAACAGCAATGTTTGCCTATAACAACAATCTCTCATCGTTTACATTTACTTGAAATTCATGGAGTAGATACAACTATCCTAGTCTCGTTTACGAAACCATTTTCTAAACAATCTCCAAAAGATTTTCTTTCTGATTTAAAAAAAAATGTGCCTTTTTCAGATCTGATTTTAGGGCACGATGCAGCAATTGGAAATGAAAGAAAAGGGAATAAAAAGTGTTTAAGTAAACTAGCTCTTGAGATGAACTTTCATCTTAAATATCTTGAACCAGTTGTTATTTTTAATGAAATAGTTTCAAGTAGTCGATTACGAAAATTAGTCACACAAGGAGCTTTTCAAGATGTTGAAACTCTGCTCGGCAGACCTTATTCCATACGAGCGACTGTTGAACCTGGTCAACAAAAAGGTTCTCTTCTTGGTTTCCCCACGATGAACTTGAAAATCGACAATTTATGTCTTCCCCCTTTTGGAGTCTATATTGTACAAGTTGAGATTTTTAGAAAAAAATATCTAGGAGTAGCGAATCTAGGATGCGCTCCTACGCTTCATACTAACCGTTCTCCAATTTTGGAGGTTCATCTCATTCATCAACAAGCAGAGCTCTACGGTAAAGAAATTGAAGTTTATTTTATTAAATTTTTACGTAAAGAGATACATTTTAATTCTATTGAAGCACTAAAAAATCAAATCAAAGATGATGTGAAACTAACTCTTCTTTATGCTGAAAAAGCGATTAATTAATTCAAAAATTGCCCAAATTCCACTTCCAATGATAACAATAATGGAAAACCAAAGATAAAATGGAATCACTGTTACCTGAAAAGAGCTTTTCAAAAGACTGAGTAAAGGGCCAATTAAAAGCATATTATATACAATTAAACTATACAGCAGAGGATACCCATTGTCCCAACTAGATTGAATAAAACTCCATCCAAAAAATAGAGAGCTACCCATGAGGATCCAACCATAAAAAATAGAAAATTCTTGGCTAAGTAACCATGGAAAACGACCTGGAATAGGCACAATCAGATAAAGTCCTTCAATGAGTACAACAGTAAACATAAGACCAAATAACCAACGTGTAGTTGAAGGAAGAGAATGTGTTGATTTTTTAGAAAATTTCAATCCTAAAAAGAAAAACCAAATAAAAAGAATCGCTGTATAAAGACACAATTCTCCTAAATACATCATGCCTCTTGTTTCAGTAGATAGATGAAGTAAGGACAGTCCACCCCCTCCTAAAGCAATCATGATTGAAATTCCCCCACCAATAAAAGCCTTATAGGTTTCTGTCACAGCTACCCAAAGGATTGAAATCGCATAAGCGCTGATTGTGGCACCAATCAGATAATTATTTAACCAGATACCTGGGGCATTAGACATTCCTGACATTAATAGAACCCCAAGAAGCAGAAAAAATAACCCAGTGGTTATGACAATTCCTCGAATGATCTGCATAAAACCTCTTATGACTTCCCTACCGTAGAGATAACATAAATCAAAAAAAATAGGCAATTTGAATATAAGATTTTTGAATTTGTAATAATAGAAAACTAAATATTAGATTATTTGACTTACCCTAATTATGATAACATAAAACATGTATTAGAAATTATTTATGGAGAAAAAGAATAACATCTCCATCTTGAACAATATAATGACGTCCTTCATAACGAACCTTACCCGCCTCACGAACCCCTCGTCTTCCTTTATATTTGACCATGTCATCAAAGGAAATAACTTCAGCCCGAATAAATCCTTTTTCGAGATCAGTATGGATTTTCCCAGCAGCTTCCGCAGCATTTGTCCCTTTATGAATTGTCCATGCTCTTGTCTCTTTTTCTCCAGTTGTAAGATAAGTAATAAACCCTAAGGTATCAAAAGCAGTACGAATCAAACGATTTAAACCAGTCTCTTTAAGTCCAAGAGAAATTAAAAACTCTTGCCGTTCTTTCTCAGGCAACTCTGAAATCTCAGACTCAATTTTAGCGCATATCGGAATAACAGCATTCCTCTCCTTAGCTGCATAATGAGACAGTTCATTAACATATTTATTATCCATAGAGGGTAAATCATTCTCAGCAACATTGGCGGCATATATGATTTTTTTTTGAGTTAAAAAAAGATAGGGTTTTAGCAAAAGATGCTCTTCAAGAGACAAGTTTATATTGCGAACAGGACAGCCTTGATCAAGGTGATCTCGAGTTTTCTGGAGGACATCAAGCAAAGCAATTGAGTCTTTATTTCCCTTTAACCGTTTCTCTAATTTTTGTAAAATTTTTTGGATAGTCTGTAGATCAGCAAGAATGAGTTCGATATTAATTGTTTCAATATCTTCTAGGGGATGAATTCTCCCCCCCACATGGGTGATATCTTCATCTTCAAAACATCTTACGACTTGAATAATTGCATCGGTTTCACGAATATGCGCAAGAAATTGATTCCCTAAACCCTCCCCTTTTGCTGCTCCTTTGATAAGACCAGCAATGTCCACAAATCGCATTGAAGCATAAATCATCTTTTGACTATTTGAAAGATGCGATAAGATTTCAATTCTAGGGTCAATGAGATCGACAATTCCTACATTTGGATCTATAGTACAAAAAGGATAGTTTAATGAAGGGGCTCCTGCAGAGGTTAATGCATTAAAAAGCGTAGTCTTCCCCACGTTTGGAAGACCAACAAATCCACAGGACAATCCTGAATTTAAGACAAACTCTTCTACCATAAGAAACAAGTATAAGTTAGAAGAGGTTTTCTGGAAAGATAGCATCTTCTATAGTAATTAAGATATGGCTGAAAAAACCGAAAAGGCAACCCCTAAAAAATTAAAAGACGCGCGTAAAAAAGGTCAGGTTGCAAAATCTCAAGATTTTCCATCTGCACTGACATTTGTTACAGCACTAGGCATTACCTTCTACCTTAGCCGCTTTCTCTATCATCAGATTGGAGGATATATGCTTCAAATTTTTAAAGCTGCTCCTTCAACAGACCTTGAGTTAAGCGCATCTTTTTATCTTAAAGAAATGGTTTATGTCATTCTGAAAGCTTCACTTCCTATTGCAATTATCGTAGCAACTGTTGGATTAGTTGTGAGTTTTTTAATCATTGGTCCAACATTCGCAGTTGAAGTATTTAAACCTAATCTGAAAAAATTTAACCCAGTCGAAAATATTAAGCAAAAATTTAAAATGAAAACCTTGATTGAATTAATAAAATCAGTTTTCAAAATTTTTGGAGCCGCAGTTTTAATCTTTTTTGCTGTCCGTCACAGCATCAGTGACCTAGTTGCAACAGTTGCTCTCCCTCCCATGCTTTCTTTTATTGTGTTTAAAAAAATTATATACAAAGTAGCTATCTGGATTGGGATTTATTTTATATTGATCGCTGTCGCAGATCTTGTTTACCAACAATATAATTTTGCTAAAGAGATGAGGATGGAAAAATTTGAAGTGAAACAAGAATTTAAGGATACAGATGGCAACCCTGAAATCAAGAGTAAGAGAAGAGAGCTAGCTCGCGAAATTGCCTATGATGATGAAACGACAAATATTCGTAAAGCAAAGACACTCATTACTAATCCAAAAGATGTTGCTATTGCTATTGGATATGAACCTAAAAAATATAGAGCCCCATGGATCATTGCGATAGGGACAGAAAAGAATGCAATTAGTATGATAAATGCTGCTGAGAAATTTCAAATTCCGATTATGAGAAATGTGCCTTTGGCACACCAATTGCTTGAAGAAGGTGATGTGAACAAATTGATTCCTGAAACCACTTACGAAGCAGTTGGGGAAATTCTCCTTTACATAATCTCTTTAAACGTAGAAGAAGAAAGTTAAATGAAACGCGCATTGAATTTTTTCATAAGAACTCTAAGTGGAGAAGCTGCCATCTCTACTATTAACCAATCAAGCGATCTCATTCTAGCAGCATGGGTCATCGCAGTGATTGTGATGATTGTGTTGCCTGTTCCTCCTCCAATCATTGACTTCTTAATTACACTAAACTTAACTGCAGCTGTTGGTTTGCTTATGGTCGCACTCTACATCCCAAGTGCTATCCATCTCTCAATGTTTCCTGCACTTCTTTTAGTCACTACCCTCTTTAGATTAGGAGTTAACATCTCTTCAACACGACAAATTTTGCTTCATGCCTATTCAGGAGAAATTATCTCAGCTTTTGGTCATTTTGTCGTGGGAGGTAACTATGTCGTTGGATTTGTCATTTTTTTAATTATTACAATTGTCCAGTTTATTGTTGTTACAAAAGGAGCAGAAAGAGTTGCTGAAGTGGCTGCTCGATTCCGTTTAGATGGCATGCCGGGTAAACAAATGGCTATCGATGCTGATATGCGTGCTGGAGCAATCGATTCCAATCAAGCTCGTCAAAAACGTGCTATGATTCAGAAGGAAAGTGAGCTATATGGAGCCATGGATGGAGCCATGAAGTTTGTCAAAGGAGATGTCATTGCGGGTATGGTCATCGCCTTTATTAATATTGTGGGGGGGTTAATTATTGGAGTGGCTAGCCATGGAATGACCCTTGCTCAGGCTGCGCGTATATATACCCTTCTTTCGATTGGAGATGGTCTTGTTTCTCAAATGCCCTCTCTTTTGATCTCTCTGACTGCTGGTCTTGTGACCACTCGTGTTTCTAGCGACAGACAAGATACTAATATGGGACGAGAGATTTCGCTACAATTATTACGAGAACCACGTGCTCTTTTCATCTCAGCTGGTGCTACATTAGGTCTAGGCTTTTTTAAAGGTTTTCCTCTTTGGACTTTTTCGATCCTTGCTTTTATCCTAGCAACAAGTGGATTTGCAATTTTGCGAAAAAAAAAGAAACAAGAGGCAAAAGCCAGTGCAAATGCTACTAGTACGATTGAAACAGATGTAGAAGGACATGCCATTGTTGGGAGTGGACAAGAAGAATATGCTTTAATACTCCCAGTAATTTTAGAGGTTGGTGAGAACCTTGTTCATCTAATTGAAAAAAAAATAAAAGGAAACCCCAATCTTGTGGAAACACTAATTCCACAAATGCGTCAAGCCCTCTACCAAGATTTAGGGATACGATTTCCAGGAGTCCATGTACGTACAAATTCGCCTAGTCTTAAAAAAGATGAATATGCCATTTTTTTGAATGAGGTCCTAGTCATTCGAGGAAAAATTCCTGAAAATTATCTTTTAACTAATGAAATCGAAGAAAATCTCCGTCGCTACAATCTTCCATTTATTTCTTATAAAAATGCACTAGGTTTACCAACACTTTGGGTAGAAAAGCAATATCAAGAGATCATGAATAAAGCAGGGATTAAATTTTGGCTTCCTCTTGAGGTAGTGATTCTCCATTTATCTTATTTTTTTAGACAGAATGCGGAAAGTTTTTTAGGGATTCAAGAAGTTCGTTCAATGCTAGATTTTATGGAACGTTCCTTTCCTGATCTTGTTAAAGAAGTCACGCGTTTAATCCCTATTCAGAAGTTAACAGAGATTTTTCGCCGTCTTGTTCAAGAACAAATTTCAATTAAAGATTTACGCACTATTATGGAAGCTTTAAGTGAGTGGGCACAAACTGAAAAAGATACAGTTTTATTAACTGATTACGTACGTGCTTCTTTAAAAAGATATATCAGTTATAAATACTCTCAAGGGCAATCAAACCTATCTGTTTACTTATTAGATCCTGAAATAGAAGAAATGGTTCGAGGGGCCATTAAACAAACATCAGCTGGGTCTTATCTAGCTCTTGATCCTGATTCTGTAAATATGATTCTAAAAGGGTTACGGAATAACATCACCCCCACTCCACCTGGAGGGCAACCACCTGTTTTGCTCACTGCAATTGATGTACGTCGTTTTGTGAGAAAACTCATTGAAAATGAATATCCTGACCTTTCAGTGATTTCCTATCAAGAGATTTTACCTGAAATACAAATTCAACCGTTAGGTAGGATTCAAATAAAATAATTTTTTTTTTGGAGGGGAAAACTCAGTGCCTGATTCAATTCAACCAATTAATCTTGCAGCTATTGAACAACGTGCTACACAGAAAGAAGCACGTCAAGCACAGATACGCCAAGAAGCTGCCAAATCTATGTTTATCGAAGAGATCGAACAAGGTTTTAATCCTGATGCAGTTAACAGAGAACAAAGTCGACTCGCTAGGTTTAAACGCCTTGAAACACGTAAAAAAGAACCTCATGAAAAAATGGAGAGGGTGAACGAGGTTAAAAAAAGATCTGAGGAAGATCTTGCTCAAAGTTACTACCAGCGTAATGCTGAACTTCCTCCTGATCGCCTTAGGACATTGCTAAAAACTCTAAAACATGGTCAAACTCCAGAAGAAATCCTCGATGATGTGATGGAAAAATTTCCAGATGTGACTTTGGCTGATGAAGCACTCAAATATCTGGAACAAGAAACAAAAAATGATCTTCAATCAAGTGTCCGCCTAGCAAGAGAGCTTCTAAACAAATTAAACGAACGTGAAATCATTGCGGGACGTAATATTGATACAGTAGCGAAATCTTTCCATCGAAAAGGCATTGGAAATAGCCCTACCGAGTTAAGAGAACTCTATAGAGATATTACTGGAAATCCACGCGATCACAATACCTTATTTTCAGAACTTTCAAATCACTATTCCTTTGATCAACTAAAACTTGTTGTAGCTTTTTTGCTTAAAGGATTGGTATACGACCTAAAATCTAAAGGACCTTCTATTCAACAAGCTGAGCTAATGCGTTTAATGACTGACACACGCAATTTGCAATCAATACTTTGGGTCTATTTTTTTTTCAAATCACGTATGAAATTGATAAATTCATTATATGGGGCTTATGAGATTCACAAGGACAATCTTCTTAATTTTGAAGTGCTCGCTCAACAATTCATTAAGCTCGTTGAAGAGCGTTATCCTTCTGTTCTTAAACTTCTCAAACAACTAGAAGCATTTGGTTCTCTTGAAGATCTAGAAAAAATTATTATTTTAATGCAATACCGTGATGGCATCCGGCAACTCTCTCCACGTCTTTATAAATCTTTAAGACATCGACAAAATTTACTTCTTATTATTTTAGAAGCAATTGAAAATCTAGAAGAAGAAATTCATGAAGAAGAGGATTAACTATGGGAGTATTTGAGCATCTGATGCAAGATCTTGGAAAAATCATAGGTCTCAATTTGCAACTTGATGCAAATCTTTCATGTTGCCTAACTTTTCCAAGCGACCGTCTATCAATACAAATAGACCTTGATCCAAATGGCGACCAAATCCTTATAGGAACACAATTAGGAGAAATTTTTCCTGGACCTTATAGGGAACGCATTTTTATTCAAGCTATGCGTATGAACGGAGGCTCCTATTCTCCTCGTGGAATTCTCGCTTTTAGTGAAAAAAATTCTCGCTTTGTATTATTCCAATTTCTTCCCCTTCCATCATTAAATGCAGAACAACTTTATCAATTTATTCAAACTTTTTGTGAACATGCAAAAATATGGAAAGATGCTGTAGAAAAAGGAGAAATTCCTGCTATGCAATTAGATTTACCATCTCGGGATGGATCATAGTTATGGAAGATGAGAAGTTAAAAAAAGAAATTTTAAAAAAATCTACTGGTGATCAATGGAATAAAATTGGAATCAGAAATCATCATGGCATCTGTTTTCCTCTTTTTTCTCTTCATTCAGAAAATAGTTGTGGCATTGGAGAGTTTTTTGATCTCATTCCTATGATTAAATGGTGCAGAAGGATGGGCATGAATATAATTCAACTGCTGCCTCTCAATGATACTGGTCTAAGTACAAGTCCTTACAATGCGATTTCAGCGAATGCTCTTTCTCCTATCCATATTACTCTTTCTGCTTTATTTCAAATAGAACGCGTGCCCGATTATCAACAAAAACTCGCAAAAATTCGTTACTGGAACTATACCGATCGGGTTAAATATTATATTGTCAGAGAGTTAAAATTTGCTTTTTTCCGAGAGTATGTTCCTCTCGTTTATCAGGATTATAGTCAAAGTACTGATTATCAATTATTTCTTCAACAAAATCCATGGATTCAACCCTATGCGCTTTTTAACTCTTTGAAGGAAGAACAACTCTGGACACACTGGGAAGAGTGGCCAATTTATCTCAAAAACCCCTCTGAAAATGAGTACAAAGAATTGTGTAAGAAGTACGAGAAAAAATGCCAGTTTTACACTTTTCTGCAATATATAAGTTATAAACAACTCAAAAAAGTAAAACAGATTGCGACACAAAATAATATCCTCCTAAAAGGAGATATTCCTATTTTAATTAGCCGTGATAGTGTGGATGTTTGGCACTTTCGTCGTTACTTCTTTATGAACCAAGTTGCTGGTGCTCCTCCTGATATGCAATCACGAGAGGGACAATATTGGGGTTTCCCAACATATAATTGGAAAGAAATTGAAAAAGATGGTTACCAATGGTGGGAAGAACGGCTACAAACTGCGAGCTATTTTTATCATCTCTATCGAATAGATCATGTCGTAGGCTTTTTTCGTATATGGTCAATTCCCGTGGGTCAACCTGCAAAAGCAGGAGCATTTTTCCCTGTAAATAAAGAAGAATGGATGTCTCAGGGAGTTAAACTCATCAAAATGCTCATTCAAAAAGGGAAAATGTTTCCTATTGCTGAAGATTTAGGTGTAGTTCCTTTAGAGATAAAAAACTCTCTCCATGATTTGGGTCTGTGTGGAACAAAGATGATGCGGTGGGAAAGGTACTGGGAGAGTGAGGGGAGTTTTATCCCAATCAATCAATACCAACCCACTACAATGACCACTGTTTCTAATCATGACTCTGATCCCTTACAACTTTGGTGGAGACATTTTCCTAAAGAAGCAAAACTCTTCTGTCAATTTAAACAATGGGGTTATAAACCCTTCCTAACTCTTCATCAACATAAGGAAATATTGTGGGACTCGCACCATTCTTCAAGCCTTTTACATATTAATCCACTACAAGAATATTTAGCTCTTTTTCCTCAACTTATATCTGAAAATCCAAATAATGAAAGAATCAATATCCCAGGCACCATTCTTAGCACGAATTGGACTTATCGATTTCGTCTACCCATCGAAAAAATCACTGAAAACATTCCTTTAGCAGAAACCATCCATAATTTAATAAAATAATCTTATTTTGTTTCAAAAACAATCTGATGATCGTGTAAACGAATTTTAATCGTACTATTACTACTGATTTGTCCTTCTAAAATGCCTTTAGATAAAAGATTCACTAATTTATTTTGAATTAACCTTTTTAAAGGACGTGCTCCAAAAGCAGGACTATAACCTTCTTGAGCAAGAAAATCGATGACATTTTCGTCCCACAAAAGTTGTATTTGCTTTTCCTTGAGTCTATTAACTACACGATCTATTTGAATAAGGACAATTTTATGCATTTGTTTTTGTTGAAGAGGAAGAAAAGGAAGGATCTCATCAAGACGGTTGAGAAATTCTGGACGAAAATATTGAGTCAATAAAGGTTCGACTTTCTTGAGTACTTCTTCTTTAGTGATTAGAAATTCTGCCTGACCACTCTGAATGGCCGACATTAATTGTTCTGATCCAATATTCGAAGTCATAATAAACAAAGCATTCTTACAATTTACTTTCCTTCCCTTACTATCAGTTAAACGCCCATCATCAAATACTTGAAGAAGAATATTGAAGACGTCATGGTGCGCTTTTTCAATTTCATCAAGCAAAACAACAGCATATGGACGACGACGCAAAGCTTCTGAAAGTTGCCCTCCTTCATCATATCCAACATAGCCGGGAGGAGAGCCTATCAATTTAGAAACAGTATGTTTCTCCATGTATTCAGACATATCGAGACGAATCATTGCGTCTTCATTATTAAAAAGTTGGTTAGCTAAAATTTTTGCTAACTCAGTTTTTCCTACCCCAGTTGGTCCTAAAAAAAGAAAGACCCCAGTTGGTCGATTTGGATCATTTAAACCAGCCCTTGCAGAGCGAATTGCATCACTGACAGCTTTCACTGCAAAAGATTGACCAACTAATTGTTTTTCGATGATTTCTTCTAAATGTAAAAGCTTTTGAGCTTCCCCTTCCAACATTTTTTCGACAGGAATGCCTGTCCATTTTGCTACAATTTGAGCAATTAAAAATTCATCGACTTCTTCTTGAAGTAAACGTCCATCTTGTCTTGCTAATTCATCTTGTAATCTAAGAACTTCCTTCTCAAGTGCTGGAATATCATTATAACGCAATTGCGCCACTTTATTATATTCAGCCACTCGTTCAGCTTCTTCTTCTTGAAATCTTAGTTGTTCTAATCTATTTTTTTTATCTTTTAATGATAATAACATCCCCTTCTCATTTTCCCAACGTGTCTTAAGACTTGCTAACTCTTCTTTTATATTCGCAATTTTTTTCTTAAGTTCATCACTTTCTCCTTTTACATGCTCTGTTTTAGATCCTTCCTGTTGCACAATAAGAGAGGCAAGTTCTCTCTCTTTTATATCAATTGGTAAAGGACGAGAACCAAGTTGCATACGTATTAGACTCGCTGCTTCATCTACCAAATCAATGGCTTTATCAGGAAGAAACCTATCAGAAATATAGCGATGTGAAAGATGGACCGCAGCATGAAGAGCGTCTTCTGTAATGCGCACTCCATGAAAAATTTCATAACGCTCTTTCAAACCTCGTAAAATTGCGATTGAATCTTCTAAAGAAGGCTCTAATACCATCACTGTTTGAAAACGACGCTCTAAAGCCGCATCCTTCTCGATATATTTTTGATATTCATTTAAAGTGGTAGCACCAATACAGTGAAGTAGTCCTCTAGCAAGTGCTGGCTTTAAAAGATTTGCAGCATCCATTGCACCTTCTGCTGCTCCTGCTCCAACTAGGGTATGAACCTCATCAATGAAAAGAATAATTTCCCCTTCTTTTTGTTCGATCTCTCCTAAAATAGCTTTTAACCTTTCTTCAAATTCCCCACGAAACTTAGTGCCAGCAATTAAACTGCCCATATCCAATGCAACAAGTTGTTTGTTTAGTAATGATTCAGGAACATCTTTTTGCACAATTCTTTGAGCTAATCCCTCAACAATCGCTGTTTTGCCTACTCCAGGCTCTCCAATAAGCATCGGATTATTTTTTGTACGTCGACTTAATACCTGTATCGTTCTTCGAATTTCTTCATCACGCCCGATCACTGGATCTAGCTTCCCCTCTTTTGCTAAGGCAGTGTAATTTTTGCAATATTTCTCCAAACTTTTCATACTAGATTCAGCCGTAGGTGAATCCATATGACGATTTCCACGAATTTTCTCAATCAACGATTTTAAATCCTTTAAAGAAAAACCGGTTGCTTTACGCCATAATGCAAATGGTTCCCCACCACTCTTCCAAAAACTTAATAAAAAATGATCGCTGGAAATATAACTATCACCCAGTTCAGTAGAAAATTTCTGAGCCTCCATGATACGTGCTTGAAAATCTGATGAAGGTTTTGGAGGACCACCTTCTCCTGTATACTTTGGCAAATGTGCGAGAAAATTTTTAAGATGAGTCAATAACTCTTTTGTATTTCCCGAAGTTTCATTTAAAAGCGTAGAAAAATACCCCTGAGGATTTTCTAGGAAAGAGACAAGTAAATGGTTTTCTGTAATTTCAGGATGATGATTTTCTTGTGCTTTTTGAAAGGCACTTTGTACTGCTTCTTGAGCAGCTTCAGAAAATTTTTCCATAACAATCTCCCTGTTAGATACTCATATCAGTTTGAGAAAAAATTATAATCTCAAATAAACAGTAGATGCAAGGATTTTCTAAATCCTAATCAGGAAGATCAATCGACTCTTTGATAAGTTATGATTTCTCCTATTGCGGACAATAGGCTGTAAGCATTCTTCTTAAGTCTTTTAAAGCCTTTGGTAAAAAATTATGTTTAGCTGTAATCGATTCTGCTTGTATAAGATAATACCAACATGCTTTAAAATCCTGTCTTTCTCCATACAACATTGCAAGATAATAGGCTGTAATCGGATTATCTGGATCCATTTCCATACAACAGTGTAAGGCTTTAATCGCCTCTTTTGTTCGATGTAACTGAATCCAAGTGACAGCAAGTTGTTGCATTCCTTCTTTAAAGTGGGGATATTTCTGCATAATAGCTTGAAGTGCCTTTTGTTTTTTAATAATTGAATTCCGTGTTTCATCCACATTCGAAAAAACCACTTGAATGCCATCAATTCCCACATTGCCAGCTAAATAATCCTCAACCATTCCATGTTTGACCACAGCTTCATCTGGAATTTGTCCTTTAATTTGATTTAACAGCTTTTCTCCTTCTTCTTTTTGCCCGTTAAGGATATAGCTATAACCCAACAACTCTTTCATAAGAATGTCTTCAGGGAGATAAAGAAAAGCTTTTTTATAGGCATTTAAGGCTTGGGCGAATTGATTTGCATTGAGATAAGCAGATCCCTGGTTAATATAAGTCATCCCAATGACCTCTTTCAAATCACGCTTCCGTAAGCTACGATTATTGATCCCTAAATATACTTCACTTATTGGATGAGTTCCACGCGCAGTGGTTTCAATATTTATTATCTGCCCATTTTGATGATGACGAATATAGATATGACCCGGTGGAGTAATGATTTCAAGAGAAAGACCAATGCGCTGTGCAATAGCTAGGTAAAGAGCAGTCACTCCTAGACAAACTCCTAAATGATTGTCCATGACTGATGGAAGAAAGGTATATCGATCAATCTGATCTGCATATAAAGAATGAGGAGGAAATCGAAAATGCATCTTATCAAAGATAAATCGATTTGTTTCTTCAATTTTTTCAATCGCAGTGGCTTCATGTGGAAGTGCAGCTAAAATTTGAAGAGCCATCAAATCAAGCATTGCTGAATAACGACGTGCTTGTAAATAACAATCAGATTGACCATCTAATTGTGAAAGAAGTAATGCCATCCCTAAATCGATCTCTGCAGAATGAAGAGGAAATATCTCTTTCTCAGAATGGGCATAATATCCATTTAATTTACGATTCGGGAGACGAGCAGCTAACTTTTCAATTAAAATTATCTCTGATTCAAGTAATTGATCCGAAGATTTACCTAACGCTGATCCAACTGCTGCAATCTCTTCTTTACAAGCCGTCCCTAAAAGATCCATCACTCGTTTGAATGAAGGAGCATGTTCGGGATAAAGCTGATGATAAGCGATGGATTGAGCAACTGATGAAGGATCTAAACTATTGAAAAGAGCTGCTGTTGCAATAAATAAAAAAATCATTTCTAAGATCTTATTTTGTTGAGTCCATTTAAAGCAGCAATCCGGTATCCTTCTGCAAAAGTTGGATAATTGAAGACCTGATTAACAAAGTAATCGAGTTTTGCACCAAAAGACATAGCGACTTGCCCGATATGAATGAGCTCCGTAGCATTTCTTCCTATAATATGTGTCCCTAAAATATCAAGATTATTACGATTAAATAAAATTTTAAAAAGACCAATATGACCTGATCCCGTAATATGGCTCCGAGCAATTTCATAATAATAAGCCCGTCCAATCCCATAAGAAATATTTTTTTTCTGTAATTCTTCTTCAGTGTATCCACAAGAGGAGATTTCAGGAATTGTGTAAATTCCTAAGGGAAAAAGTTTAGGAAAAAGAGGGGTTTCTGCACTATAAGCATGTCTTCCAGCTAAACGTCCTTGTTCCATGCTCGTAGAAGCAAGTGCTGGAAATCCAATCACATCGCCAGCTGCATAAATATGAGGGATAGAAGTTTGAAAATACTGATTAGTAGGAATAAAACCTCGTTCATTCACCTGAACTCCAGATAGGTGAATATTTAAATCCTTGATATTTGCTTCACGACCTAGAGCATATAAAATCACTTCTCCTTCATAGATGGAATCGTCTTCACATATAACTCTGCCACAATTTTTCATACGCTCGACTATTTTTGGCCTTTTATGTGGGACAAAAACTAATCCAAATTCTTTCAAACTATATTGCAGATGAGCACCGATTTCCTCATCCAAAAAGTCGAGAAATCGATCCTGTTTGTCCAAAACTATAACTTTTGTCCCAAGCAAAGCAAAAAAACTTGCATACTCAGTACCAACCACTCCTCCTCCAAGGACAATCATGGTATCTGGTATATTTTCAATGGTAAGCAAACGGGTTGAGTCAAGAATGACATTAGAATCAAAAGGAATATCCATCGGATTACGTGGCTCTGATCCAGTGGCAATTAAAATTTTATCTGCACTGATCTCGCAAAAACACTCCCCTTTATCATTTAAAATAGCAAGTTGGTTTGGATTCTGAAATTGTGCTCTTCCTTGAATAAAGGAAATCTTATTTTTTTTAAAATTATGCAATAAAACTGCCCGTTCTCCTTCAAGGACAGTATTGAGTCGGTAATTTAGATCAAGAATGGTAACCTCGCGTAAACAACTAGAACCATAAAAACTTCTCTCATGATAATTGGTTAAATCAATAATTGCCTCGCGAAGAGATTTAGAAGGAATTGTTGCGGAATTCAAACAATGTCCTCCAGGCACAATCTCCTTTTCGATTATCACAACCGATTTTCCTAGTTTAGCGACTTGAAGTGCAGCTGTCTGTCCTGCAGGTCCTGAGCCAATGACAGCAAAATTAATTTTTATTTTTTTTATTTCATAACTCAAACATCCACCAATCTTTAATAATCCATTTTTAGATGACTTAAGATATAAGCTGGTACTTGCAAGATACATGCCATAGTGATATAATTTTTTTTCAATTAAAAATTGGAGTTTTTAATGTCTAGAAAATGTCAGATTACTGGTAAAAAACCACAAAAAGGTAGAAGTTATACCCTGCGTGGAATAGCTAAAAAGAAAAAGGGCATCGGACTCAATATTACAGGAAAAAATAAGCGACGTTTTTTGCCTAACTTAATTATAAAACGCTTTTGGTATCCCGAAGAAAATCGTTTTATTACCCTTCGTCTTGCAGTCTCTACAATGCGTACAATAGATAAACTAGGACTCGATTACGTACTCAAAAAAAGGCATATTCAAAACAAAAAATGCCTTCCCATCTAAATTTACGTGATTTTCTACAAGAACTTAGAAAATCAGAAGAAATTGTTGATGTCTATCATCCAGTCGATCCTGATCTAGAACTTGCTGAAATTCATAGGCGTGTTGCTGCTGTTAATGGCCCTGCTCTTTTTTTTCATCATGTGAAAAATTCTTCTTTTCCTGTTGTGACTAATTTATTTGGCTCACTTAAACGGGTGAAGTTAGCTTTTCCTAATCACCCTGAACAAGTCATTGCTCAATTAGTCCAGATGATTTCAAAAAACTTTCCCCCAAAGTGGAATCTTTTATGGAAAAATAGACAGCTTCTGAAAAACTGTCTCTATCTAGGAACAAAAAAATCGAAACACGGCCCCATTAAAGCAGTACACTGTCATCCTCCAAACCTGAACAAAATTCCTATGCTAAAAACATGGCCTATGGATGGAGGCCATTTCATTACTCTGCCACTTGTGTATACAGAATCTCCTGAGGCAAGGATTCCTAATTTAGGAATGTATCGTATTCAACGATATAACGCTACAGAAGCTGGTCTTCATTTTCAAATTCAAAAAGGAGGAGGATTTCATTTTTACCAAGCAGAAAAGGAAAATCAACCTCTACCTGTTTCTATCTTTATTGGTGGCCCTCCAGCTCTCATGTTAAGTGCGATTGCTCCTCTGCCTGAAAATATCTCAGAAACCATGATATGTGGATTGATACAAGGTAAGAAACTCGATGTATGCCATTCACCCTATACTTCGCATCCATTAATTTCTGAATGCGAATTTGCTTTAATTGGAAATGCACAGCCTCATATCCGACGATTAGAAGGACCATTTGGAGATCATTATGGTTATTATAGTTTAAAACACCCATTTCCTGTTTTCACTTGTGATGCTATCTACCATAGAAAAGATGCTATCTATCCTGCAACGATTGTAGGTAAACCTCGCCAAGAAGATTTTTATATAGGAAATTATCTACAGGAACTCCTCTCTCCTCTCTTTCCACTCGTGATGCCTGGTGTAAAAGCTTTATGGAGTTATGGTGAAACAGGTTTCCACTCTCTTTCAGCTGCTGTGGTCCAAGAACGGTATTATCGTGAGTCCATGGTTTCAGCATTTCGTATCTTAGGAGAAGGTCAACTTGCGCTCACTAAATTTCTCTTGCTCACTAACCAAACAGTAGATCTACGAAACTTTCGTGCCGTCTTAACTATAATTTTAGAAAGATTCTCTCCTGAAACAGATCTTTTTGTTTTTTCTAATCTTTCTCTTGATACCTTAGACTACACTGGTCCTAGCTTGAATCAAGGCTCGAGAGGAGTCATGCTAGGAATAGGAGAAAAACAACGCGATCTTCCTAACATCTATCAAGGCCAACTTCCTTTAACTCTTCGAAAAGCGCATCCATTTTCTCCTGGTTGTTTAGTGGTTGAAGGAGAATTTAATGAAACACTATTCGCTTATGAAGGATTTAAAGATTGGCCTCTTATCATTCTTGTAGATAACATCGAGCAAACAATCAAGAGTGAAACAGCATTTCTATGGACAGTTTTTACCCGATTTGAACCAGCTGCTGATCTTTATGCTAAAAAACAAGTGATCCGGAATCATATCGCCTATTCGGGTCCTCTTCTCATTGATGCTCGAATGAAAAAGAATTATCCCGATGAACTTTCTTGTGATTTAGAGACAAAAAACCATGTGACTAAACATTGGAACACTTATTTCCCAAATGGAATGGAAATGGGCGATAGTGAAACAGCTCATCTTAATTAACCACACAACTTTTTTTTCTAAAAAAATTGGAGTCACTTGATCAAAATCTAAAAGATGAAAATTTACAATTTCTTTTCACTAAATTAATCTATCCAGTGAAATTGTTGAGGATTCATGATGGTTAAATAATAAATTTCTTTAAAAGCTTTTTGAAAATCAGGATCATCAAGATAAATGTAATCCTTACCTTGATAAAGACTTCTAGAACCATGGGGAATAGGAATGCCAATTCTATTCATTTCTTGTTCTAGAAACTTATTATAGATAATCGTTTGCTTGTCTCTGAATTCAATCAAAGCCTGAGAAGTTTTTATGTTGATGAGTTTCATAATCTGTTCTCAACAATCCATGGCTTATTTTCACGTTAAATATGATTCATCGAGGATTTTTCATAAAAGCCTAATTTAAACCATTTTCTATATCATTCATCTTTTCTAGACAAGCTAGATATCCACCTTTTTTTGATAGGGAAGATTTTGATTATAGTTTCTGAGTTTTTTACTTGCAATTCCTTGCCTATTCCCTCAACTATATCTTTTTCAAAAGAGATTTAGTGTTTTCATCATAATCTCTATTTAAAAAACAGCAAATTTCTTCCTAATTCTTTGATGAAAAAGATCTCTAAAAATCTCATAAGATCTTTACGTATCCTTTTTACCTGCTGGATTTTTTTTCTATTTTTTTGTTTAACAGAAAAGCCTTCCACTTCAAATAAACCTATTGAGCTATACGCAAATATTTGTGATGACGATTTGAGAAGAATTTATTTAAATGCGATTGAGAAAGCAAATGAATCAATCTATTTGATTATGTATTCATTAAACGATGAGAAGATTATTCGAGCTCTTAATCACAAAGCAAAAAAAGGCGTGAAAGTCACTGTTCTACATGATTCAAAAACATCTCAGTTTGGATATCGAAAACTGAAATCTATAGATTTGATTCCCATAGAAATAAGTGGCTTATCTCATCAAAAAATTCTCGTGCTTGATGGTAAAGAGGTCTGGATTGGTTCTGCAAACTTTACCACAGAATCTTTACGACTTCATGATAATCTTGTGATGAAATTTAACAGCATAGAACTTGCAAAATCTATTCTTTCAGAATTTTCTGCTTATTATTTTTATATTGGAGATCAAAAATGTGAATTATGGCATTTACCTCGAGATAGGAAAGCGGGTTTAAATCATTTAATTGATTTAATTCATCAGTCAAAAAATTCGATTCGTATTGCCATGTATACTTGGACACATTCCAAACTCACTGATGCGGTAATTGCTGCCCATAACCGCGGAGTTGCAGTGGAGGTCATTCTTGATAACAGCCAAGCAAATGGAGTGGGACAAAGGACCACAAACAAACTGATTGAATCAGGAATTTCTGTCTGGGTAAATAGAAGACAAAAGCTTTTACATCATAAATGCTTATGGATCGATGAAAACATTTTAGTACAGGGTTCAACCAATTGGACTAAAGCAGCGTTTTCTAAAAATAAAGACTGTTTTCTTATTCTATTTGACTTAACACAAGAGCAAAAAGATAAACTCCAAAAAATGTGGTTCCGTACACGTACTTTAGCTTATCGAGCTAAAAAATCGATGACTTAATAGCTTTTCATCGAAAACGCATTTCAAAAATGATCGATAAAAAATTGATCAATAGTTTCATAAAAAAGCCAACTTTCATATCATGATTTCCTATGAAATTTATCTGTTTTGGCTCCGGAAAAATGGCAAAGTCGATTGCACGTATTGCGAATATACGTGGCCATGAAACGGTCTCTTCTCTTAAAGAGGCAGATGTCTGTATTGATTTTTCTGTAGCTACCGCTGTGCTTGAACATGTCAAAAAAGCGTGTAAAGAGAAAGTGCCTATCGTCATAGGAACAACTGGTTGGGAGCAAGATATACCTACTGCACAAAAAATTGTTCAAGAAAGTAAAAATGCTGCTCTTTATGCACCGAATTTTTCAATTGGAGTGGCTCAATTTCGCAAGCTTCTGATCGAAGCACGTCGTCTGTTTCCTAATTATGAAATTGCTGGTTTGGAAATGCATCATAAAGAGAAAAAAGATGCTCCTTCTGGAACAGCTAAAATCCTTGCGAAGGATCTTGGGCTCTCTTCTTTTTCCACCATCCGTTTGGGTTCTATCATAGGGCAACATGAAGTGTTATTTGATTCTCCTTCTGAAACTATTTCCATTAAACATGAAGCAAAAAATCGAGATGGATTTGCTTTGGGTGCGATTCAAGCAGCTGAATGGATTCATAATCAAATAGGATGGTTAACACTAGATGACATGTTATACTGCACTCATTACACCTTTTAACAAGGAAGGCAAGCTAGATGAAGAAGGATTTGAAAAGATTCTCTCTCTTCAGGCTTCAGTTGATGGAGTGGTGGTTTTTGGGACAACTGGTGAAACACTAACGCTTTCATTGCAAGAAAAACATGCAATGTTTTTGCAAACCAAAAGATCTGCTCTTCCATTTATGGCTGGATGTGGCCTCTCTAGCACAACTCAAACAATTGACAATCTAGGTGTTGCAGCTGATTATGGGGCACATAGTGCTCTTGTGATTACTCCCTGTTATAACAGACCTACTCAGGAAGGGTTATTTCAACATTTTAAAACTCTGGCGATGCATTCACCTCTTCCGATTATTATCTATAATATTCCAAAAAGAAGTGGCGTTAATCTTAATGAAACAACTTTGAAAAGATTATTACAATTTCCTAGGATTACTGGGATCAAAGAAGCTTCTGGAGAGCTTTCACAGATTTCTGATATCATTTCTTTAAAAAAAGATCACCCAGAATTTAAAGTGTATGCAGGCGATGACTTATGGAGTCTGCCAGTCATGGCATTAGGAGGAGATGGAGTCATTTCTGTCGCAAGCAATCTTGTGCCAAAAATCATAAAAGATCTAATAAATACCTGTAAAAAGGGGGACTTTTTTCATGCTCAGAAGATGCATCATGAACTCATTCCTCTTTTTAAAGCATTAAGTTTCGAAACAAATCCTATTCCAATTAAAGCAGCAATGGAGATGGTTGGATTACCAGCGGGTCCACCTCGCCTGCCCCTAACTCCACTTGATCAATCTTATTTACCTTTATTAAAATCGATTATCGAACCTTTTTTCAAAATACAATCATGAAAATACCTGTTGGGATACTAGGAGCAAGTGGATTAATTGGACAAAACTATCTTGCGATGCTTCAAGATCATCCATGGTTTGAAATTGGATGTTTAGCAACTTCTAAGACTAGATCTCATGAAAAATCAGTCGACCCATCTCAATTCATGATGAAAAACTACCCAGTTTCTAGCCTAGAAGATTTCCCTCACTTGCCTATTATCTTTTCTGCACTTCCTGATTTAATAGCTGCAAAAATTGAAAAACAATTAGCTAATCAAGGATCTTGGGTGATTTCAAGTGCTTCATATCATCGTAAAACCCACCCCATGATTATTCCTGAGATCAATCCCCATCATATTCAAGGAAATCACTTGATTACTAAACCTAATTGCGCAATCCAGTCTTTTCTTCTCCCTCTTGCGCCTTTGCATAAAATCGCTCAAATTCGTTCTCTTGCAGTGACCACACTCCAAGCAACTAGTGGTACAGGATATCCTGGAATTGCTTTTTCAAAGATTCATGATAATATTCTTCCTTATATAGAAGGAGAAGAAGAAAAAATTGAAAGTGAACCCTTAAAAATTCTTGAAGCTGACTTTCCTATTTCAGCCCATTGTAACCGAGTTCCCATTTTTCATGGGCATATGGTCTGTGTTTCAGTTTCTTTTAACAAACAGCTTACTTTCGATGAAATTCTGTCTATTTGGCACCAACCCTCTTCTTTACACCTCCCTTCAGCACCAAAATTTCCCATAGTCTACCATCATTCTCCTGAACGTCCTCAACCTCAACTTGATAGAGATTATGAAAAAGGGATGGGTGTTTCTATTGGACGTCTTCGCTCTTGTCCTCTTTTAGACTGGCGATTTACAGCTCTTTCTCATAATGCGATTAGAGGTGGAGCTGGAAATGGAATTTTAATTGCAGAATATTTGAAAGAGGCAGGCTATCTTGGTTAAACGCAATAAAAATTTCTCTCTTCTGAAAAAAAACTATCTTTTCTCTCAGATGAGACACCATACCCAGAATGTAGATGACTTAATTAATTTAAGTATCGGAAATACCTCAGAACCTATCCCATCTATGATTACACACGCCATGGAACAAGCAGCTAATCGATTGAGTTCTCGATCGGGTTACACGGGATATGGAGAATCTGAGGGGCATCTTGCTTTGCGTGAAAAAATTTCTGAAGTGATCTATCAACACAGGGTTTCTGCAGAAGAAATTTTCATTTCTGATGGAGCGAAATGTGATATTGGACGTCTTCAAATCCTTTTTAGCGGATCAACAATTGCCGTGCAAAATCCTACCTATCCAGTTTATTTAGATACGGGTCTTTTTTTAAACCAATCGATTGTATATATGGATTGCTTGCCAGAAAATCATTTTTTTCCAGATACATTTCCCAAAGCGGATATCATTTATTTATGTAGTCCAAATAATCCAACGGGTTCTGTTATCTCCTTTGCTAAACTAAAAAAATGGATTCAAAAGGCAAAAGAAAATCATGCTTTTATCATATTTGATGCAGCCTATGCAGGGTTTATCCGAGATCATTCTTTACCTCGTTCTATTTATGAAATTGAAGGAGCTGACCAAGTCGCAATTGAAGTCTCTTCATTCTCAAAATTCATTGGATTTACAGGAGTACGTCTTGGCTGGAGTGTGATACCTTACCAGCTAAAATATCGTGATGGAGGGTCTGTACAAAAAGATTTTTCACGTATTGTGACAACATTTTTTAACGGCGCTTCAAATATTGCTCAAGCTGGTGGATTAGCTGCTCTTAACTATCCTCAAGAAATTCAGAAATTAAGTGATTATTATTTAGAAAATGCCCGTCTCATTAAACAAGCAATTGCACTTAAAGGATTGACAGTCTACGGAGGAGAACATGCGCCCTATTTATGGGTGAATTTTGGACATCATAAGAGCTGGGAGATCTTTCAGATGCTTCTAGAAGAGACAAGAGTAGTAGCAACTCCTGGATTAGGATTTGGATCATGTGGAGAAGGTTTTTTGCGTTTTAGTGCTTTTGGTCATCGAGAACTGATTTTAAAAGCCATTAAAAGGATTCAGACAAAATGGCCAAAACAATTATCCCTGTTACCGATTTAAACCAAAAACCGATTCCAGTGATTCCAAGAAATTTTGGACAAAATCTCTTGCGTGCATCACAACTCCTTTTTAATGAAGAGGTCAAAATTCTTAAAAAACAAGACAATTGGTTATACGTAGCTGCGCTTGAACAATATGTTTTTATATCTAAAAAATGGAAACCTTATGAAGGATGGGTAAAAATAGAAGCCATTGGGGAAGGGAGGATTTCTCCAAAATTCGTTGTTTGTCAAACAGAAGGAATCTACCCTTATGGGACTTACCTAGAAACTCCTCTTCCGGAAACACGTCAATTATCTAAACACTTAAACCGCCAACAACTCATAGAAGAGGCCTATCTATTTTTAGATACCCCATATTTATGGGGGGGGCGTTCCAGCTATTTATCTAATCCAGTAGCGAGTGTGGATTGTTCTGGACTCATCAACCTGCTTTATCGAGCTCAAGGCTTGATGATTCCAAGAAATGCTCATGATCAGTTTTTATTTGGAAAACAAATCCATGATCTTCAACCAGGCGATCCTCTCTATTTTGCAAGAGATAAAAGAATCTCTCATGTTATTCTAAAACTTGAAGAGGATCTTTTTATAGAAGCCCCTAGTTCAGGGAAAGCCATACGCCTACTGAGATTGGGTAAAGAGATTGAAGAAAAAAAAGGAGAGTGGCGAATATTTGATTCTCCTCATGTCTACAAGGGATATCCGATTTCCCTAGAGAGATCGGATCAATGTTTATTTAAATAATTCAAAGAGTTTGATGAAAAGACCAGCTAAAACTTGGCACGACAGAGCCTAGTACGCAACTTTAGAAGCGCCTTTGTGTGAATTTGAGAAACTCTTGATTCACTAATCCCCATAATCTTTCCAATTTCCTTAAGCATCAATTCCTCATAATAATAGAGATTTAAAACCTGTTTTTCCTGTTTAGGTAAACCCTCAATCGCATTCGCTAATATTAAAGCAGACTCATTGCGTTCTGCTATTTCAACACTCGTATGTCCACGTGAATCAGGAATTCTCTCTGATAAAGGAGCATTTTCTTCTTCATCCCTTTCTTCGCGATTTAATGAGATAAGCACTGCGGGACGTACCCGATTGAGTAAGTTTCCAAGCTCTTCTTTATTGAGGCCCATGACTGAAGATAATTCTTCATCATTTGGATTACGACCTAGTTCCTGTTGCAATTTTTCTTGGGCCTTTGAAATTTCATTGGCTTTTTGATGCACACTACGAGGAATCCAGTCAAGCTCGCGCATTTCATCAATAATCGCCCCTTTAATCAGTAAACCGGCATAACTTTCAAATTTAATATTTCGTAAGTGATCGTACTTTTCAATCGATCTAATTAAACCAGTCACACCAGAAGAATAAAGATCATCCAGCTTAATATGAGCAGGTAATCCAGCAGCTAGACGCCCTACAACATATTTAACAAGATAAAGATAATGAAGAATCAATTCATCACGATATTCAGTGTCTCTGGTCTCTTGATAGCGTGTCCAAAGATCCTTGATTAAATTGTGATCGTTTTTTATTTCATTCAAATTAAAATCACCAGAATATAAAAAACCCTATTCATAGTTTAATTAATTATTTTTAATTATACAATGATAAATATCTGATCTGATTAAATTCCTTTTTATTGAATTCAGTCAGAATTTTGTGAATAATCTTATAAGGATTCGCAATTTCTACCTTACCTGGTAGAGGAAAATCAGATGTAATATAACGAATTGGAAGATCTGTTTTAGATGCGATATTGATCAATATCCCACTCGTAAGAGTCTCATCAAGCTTAGTAAAAATCAGACTATTTGGGCATAAAGGAGAAAATTGGTGAATTGCTCCATATAAGTCAACTTCTTTAGTAGCTGCACTTAAAGTAAGAAGAATCTCAACAGGGCGAAAAGATGAGAGTTGCTCTCCAAGATTATCAATTTGATTAGATTGGTAAAAATTACACCCTTCAGTGTCGATTAAAATGAGATCTCCCTCAACCTTGTTTAGCGACTGATAATAGGCAATTCCTTCTTGATCACTATAATGCTTAAGCTGGGAATAGTGAGCTTTTTTATTTAATTCTACAATCGCCACAGTTTTATCTCGATGGCTATAGTACTTTGCTAGTTTCATGATGGTTGTTGTTTTCCCTACCCCAGTTGGCCCAACAAGGGCAAGACGATTAGGAACAGCAAGATCCCCTACAGTCTCTATCTCCTTCACAAGAGAATTCTTTAACTCATCCATCGACCAGCTTTTTCCTAAAAATGGCAGGGTAATTTTTTGGATAATCTTCTGAGAAATCCCTTTAGAAAGTAAGAAATGAGTTAAAGCTAAAATAGACTCTCTCGACTCTTTTTCAACATATGGCTTACTATCCTTAAATCCAGAGAAGTAAGACAAAGATAGGTTTTTACTATCAGTGTTCTTTTGATAAGGAATTGATCTTCCGACTAGAGGGTAGAGATCTTTTTTTTCTTTGATTAAACGTTTAATTTCCGCAATATTTTTTTTTCTTTCCATCAAATTAAAACTTCTTGTGATAGATGACCAATTTCTTTAACTTCTACATCTTGTCCTACTTCTTTGTAAGATAACACAGGAAGCTGGGGAAATTTATTTTCTATGATTTTTTTGAGTTTTGCACGAGTAGTCACCGTAGTAATTAAAATAGGATGAATCCCTCGTTGTTCTGCTTCTTCTGTGAGCTTGACCAAAGAGGTCATGAGTTTATTAAACATAGCAGGGCGTATCTTCCCTTTGGATACATCAAGAATTTGTTCTACCTTTGGGTCGACTGTAATGGCATAAGCAATATGTGTTTTTCCAAAAAATTCTTCAGAGATCCCTCTAGACAGACCCATTCTTACAGCCTCTGTTAATTCCATAATATCACTACGTTCTCCTTTCGCATGATCTGCTAAAATTTCTAAAATCGTGACAAAATCCCGAATGGGAATCTTCTCTTTAAGTAAATTCTGCAAAACTTTAACAAGTTGACCTATCGTAAGCTTTTTTCCAATTAACTCTTCCACAACAGCTGAATCATAACATTTAACATCTTGAATCATCTGCGCAATATCCTGTCGATTTAATAACTCATAAATATGTTCTTCAGCAATTTCCGTGAATATTTTGATTAGAATCTGTAAATTTGCTTCTCTACCTGAGGCCACAACCATCCCCTTCACACGCATGCGCCAAGCAGTTGGTCCAAGTTCAGCATGATCTGTAATATGAACGTAAGGTACTGAAACACCTAAATGTCTTCCAATCGTTTTTCGGATCTTGGGTAAATTTTGTAGAAAAGCCTCAGCTAATGAGACCACCTCATATCCAAGTTCAATTTCTAAAGGATGAACGAAGAGAGAAGATGTGGGTTTTTTTTCTCTCTGATCTAATGGAGTATCTGCTTTAAATTGAAAATAAGAACAAATCAAAAATATCGCTCCAATAGGTACCATCACTAGCATAGGCATTCCTGGAACAAAACTCAAAAGCACCATTGTTCCACCCGCCATCAATAGTACTTTTGGATGATGGAAAACTTGTTTAGTCAAAGTTTTTCCTAGACTGCCACAAGAGGCACGTGTCACCATGATTCCTGCTGCAATAGAAGTGAAAAGAGCTGGAATTTGAGAAACTAATCCATCTCCTATCGTTAAACGTGTAAAAATCGCAAAGCAAGTTTGCCATGTCATCCCCTTCATAGTGAGCCCAACAACTAACCCTCCACAAATATTCACACAGGTAATAAC
This sequence comes from Chlamydiales bacterium, assembly GCA_041395025.1. Lineage (NCBI taxonomy): Bacteria > Pseudomonadati > Chlamydiota > Chlamydiia > Chlamydiales > Chlamydiales bacterium. The sequence goes on along the minus strand of JAWLBH010000001.1, from coordinate 29,003 downwards.
AAGACCGACAATAGCATCTCCTCTCACAAATTTTGATGCCCCATCCATGGCTCCATAAAATTCAGCTTCCTGAGCAATTTTTTCTCTAGCTGCTTTAGCTTGCTCTTGATTAATCAATCCTCCTGTAAGTTCCCCATCAATTGCGAGTTGCTTTCCTGGAAGAGCTTCTAGCATAAATCGAGCTGCAACTTCTGCAATTCTTCCTGCTCCTTTTGTGACTACAGTGAAATTAATAATAGTAAGCAGGGCAAATAGGATTAAACCCACCACCAAATTTCCTGCTGTCACAAATCCACCAAATGTCTTGATAATATCCCCTCCTTCTCCATCTGTTAAAATCATACGAGTCGAGGTGATATTCAATCCTAAGCGATAAATCGTTAAAAACAATAAAAGTGATGGAAGCGCACTAAACTCTAAGGCATTTTCTATGTATAAGGTTAATAAAAGAGCCATGACAGAAAAGACAATACTAAAGCAAATCAACGTATCCAGTAAAAATGGAGGAATAGGAACAATCAGCAAAAGAACAAGCCCTAATACCCCAATAGCTAAAACAGCATCTGTATCTGTAACCAGCCTACGTAGACGATAAAAAATCTCCCCCATGATTTTTTATGTGTAAGAAACCTTGATTTTTTACGCAATCAATTATAATTAATAAAAATTAAAAGTTTTATCCCCTTGTAGATTTTTAGTAAAAAATCTTTTCATAAAACTATTTTAGTGACGTTTTCTTAAAAGCCCTTTTAAATGAGGATTCCCTTCTGCTTCTCTTAGTTCCTCATTTTTTTCCTGAGGAGTCATATACATCCGTTTGTAATAGCGTGATTTTTGATAGAAAAAATCACAAAGCCCTAGAAGGATCGAGAAAATTCCCACTATAGATGAAAATCTCATGATGTTTTTAAAAAAAAATTTTCCTTGCTCTTTAACTGAAATGAAAAAAATCTCCAAATTTAGCCCCCTTTTGATCGCAAAATAGGTCCCCCCTATCATAAGAATCATGTATAAGATTGGCATTACGAATCGATATTCTCTCTTTGGTTTATGCCACCTAGGGTAAAGAGTTTCTATAGACCAAACCCAACCTGTTTGAAGTAAATGGGCGATAATCGACAGAAGGAAAATCCCTACCATGATGAGAATCACTGGGTAAATTAAAGGACCCATGACCTTTGCAAAAGCCCCTTCCATCTCAAAGTTCCTTAAACCATTTTGCATACTTGTGATAAATCGACTTCCTAAAAGGGTAGCTGATCCCCAGATGCAAAGTATTGCTCCCATAAATATAAGGGCGCCTGCAAAAAAAGAAGACTTAGCGATCTCCCCTTTCATCCGTGCTTTTTTCAGCTTACGTTTTGTTGGTGGTTCTGTTTTTTCTTGATTCATCTTTTTTACAACGAGTAAATCAAAAAGATTAAAAAAACCATGTTAAACTCAGATTTGATTTAGTTCTTTAGATAAATCATAAGAATCTATGGTAAGTTGATAAAATAAGAAGAAATACAATACATTCTTATCTCTAGTCAAAAATCAACACACACGAGGAAAAGAGAGGATTTCTTATTGAATGAAAACTAAAAACCTCGCTATATTCTCCTCTTTTCGGAGTATAGCGCAGCTTGGTTAGCGCGACTGGTTTGGGACCAGTAGGTCGGGGGTTCGAATCCCTCTACTCCGAATCATTTTTCGACTTCTATTTGGACTCGCTTTTTAATCTCCTCTATCTCATAATTGCTTTTGCAATTGATAAGGAGATTTGTATTGTGGGTAAAATAATCTTTCAAGATAGTGACGAAGAATATGAAGTGAATGATGGAGATTCAATTGCAAATGTCTGTGAAGAAGCAGGCGTGCCTTTTGCATGTACTGAGGGCGTTTGTGGAACCTGTGTCATTAAAGTAGAAGAACATATGGAAAATCTCTCTCCATTCACCCAAGAAGAAGAAGATTTTTTGGGTGAAATGGAAGATGAACGATTGGCTTGTCAATGTAAGTTGAAAAAAGGATGCGTAAAAATTTCATTCTGAGGATATCTATGGAAAAAAAAGAACCAATTACACCCGAGATGACGATCGCAGACGTTTTTTCTAAATATCCTGAAAAAAGCCAACGTTTAGCACAAAAAATGACACAAGCAGGTCTCCATTGTACAAGTTGCAGTGCTGCCACTTGGGAGACAATTGAAGCGGGTATCCTCGGGCATGGGATGAGCAAAGAAGCCATGGATCGACTCATTGAGGAACTCAACGAAATTCTTCAAGAAGAGACCCCTCTCGATACAATTACCCTGACTCCAAAAGCAGCTGAAAAATTCCGTCAATTTGCTAAAGAAGAAGGTCAACCAGATGCCGCATTGCGTTTTGGAGATACAGCTGGTGGATGTGGAGGATTTCAATATCTTCTCGATTTTTCTGATGCTCCCACTGAAGAAGATCTCCTATATGAATCAGAAGGGATTGAAATTCATATTAAAAAAGGAATGGTTGACCGTTTAATCGGCTCAGTAATCGATTATGTAGATGGGCTACAAGGCGCAGGATTCAAAGTCTCCAACCCTAATGTAAAATCCGCATGCGGTTGCGGACAGTCACAAGGCTATTAAATAAAATAACCTCCAACTTATTTGAAAATTTTAGTTTTTTTTTCTACAATTTTGTTAAGATTTGATTAATTTTTCGCGCTTATTTTATTTCTTTTTTGCTTCCATCTCTTAATAAATTTTTTTTATAGATTTTTTTGTGTTTAAAAAAGACTTTTTCCTTTAAACTTAACAATATTAACGCATTATTTTTAAAAAAAAAGAATAAAGAATTAGGTATTTTTAGCATGGAATCTTCTTTTCACTCAGCTCAACATTCATCTAGGCATCCTCGTGTAGACAATTTTTTGCGTGAACTAGATGCGAGCACACATCTCGTTGAAAACAGAGCAAGGCGTCTAGTATCGCGTATTGGATATCAAATACTTAGAAAAACAGTTTCCCTAACTGAAAAGGTAGCACACAACATTTTTTTAGGTATAAAAGCTATAGGTAAACAGACCGCTCGTGTAGGTAGACTCACTGGACGTAACGTGAAGGTATTATTCGTAGACATGCCCATCTCTGTGAAACGTTATTTTTTTCCTTCCAAAGCAGCTCAAAACCAACATCTCATTCAAACATGTAAAAATGCTCTCCAAACATCGACGTTTTCTTCAGAAATGATTTTAGGAAGTGAACCGAAATTGCATACACATGAGGAAGTCATCTTACTCATGAATGAATTACTCATTCACCCTTGGAAAGAAAACCAAGATCCTGAGATTCAAAAGATATTAGAATCGATCCAGCATATTGCTTATCACGATCTCCCTAAAAATGAATTATCAACAATAAAAACCAAACTTAAACAGTCGGTGAGCAGATTTATAGAAGACGACAAGGGAAAACAAGACCAGAAGATCAAACCCAGAAAAATCAAAAACCCCATCCCCCTTGCTTTTTGTTATCTAGTGGAGAGTTTCTTAAAAGCTTTTGAAACAAGAGATGAAACAGCAGAGGCGTTGAGCGTCGAAGAGATTAGGAGCAACCCTGCTTGTCTTTTTATCTACCCTCATCTTTTTTTAAAAGATGAGATAGACTCTTATTTGAGCCAAATATCTGATAAAAAACTACATAACCAGCTGCGGAAAGAGTCTTCTAATGTTAAATTACGCGTTTTAGAAGAGCAACACAAACAAGAGAAAACCTTGCTAGAGGTTTTGTCTAAATATGCGCAATTGCAGTCTTTTTACAAGGGATGTCCTAATAATGAAGATATTGAGTTGTTTATTAATAAGAAATTAGATGAAGAAGAGAGGTATTTCTCTTACGGCAAGAAAGAAAAAGAATTTATAAAATGGAAACACCTTAAAGCTAAAGAAAAATTCGATGAGGCCAAAGAAGGTTTTGACAAAACCTTGCTTATGCTTCAAATAAACAGTTGGCAAGAACATTTAGATGATTATAAAAAAGCAAGGTTCAATTTTAAAAAGATACAAAAGAGCGAAGAGGCAATAAAAGAACAATTCATAGACATTTGGGAAAAAGGTGGAGAGGAAATAGGAAAACTCTTAATTGGTAGATTGTATGATCTTTTAGGTAAGCTAGATAAGAAAGTAGATAAGCATAAGCTAGATAAGAAAGTAGATAAGCAATTATCTGAAAAACTCATAAAAATAGCAAGCGATTTGCCAGATTTTGACGACTCATCAGATGATGAATTGATCACATGCTTTAAAAACCTAATGAGTAATATCCACCAGGCTGAACTGTCTATCTTATCTCAAAATCCGCAATCGATTGATTCAGATTATCGAGAAAAAATAGACCGTAACATATCAGAATATAAAGCTATCGAAGATAGCCTCGGATATTTAGTAGTAGGCGATTTCGAAACGTTTCATCAACTGACTACATATGAAGAACGAAAAGAAAAACATAAACATCGGTACGCAGAAAAAGTCTTTTATATGGCTTTAGAGACAAAGCCTCAGTGTCAAACTCCTCTGCAACTAGCAAAAAAAGATAGTTTTTCTATTAATCTACCAATCAATCAGGATCTATCAATCGGTGATCGAGGTGTCCTAAGCGAAATTCAAAAAGCTGCAAAGCAGTTTGCTGATCATCTTTCTTCTAATCAACTTTCAAAGATCGAAAAATTTATCGCCCTTGATCCGATAGAAAAAGGGATAATTAGCCTTCCTTTTAATGACAACACTCATTCAATGAATAAAAAAGAAAAAGAGAGGCCAAAGCTAGATCTTAAGAATCTAGCAGAGCTCCTCGATGTTAGTAATGCTTTATCTACTTGGCATCAAACAATTGTACAGATTTGGATCACACATCTTCCAAGAGATCAAGAAGAGGCTCTTCAAGGCATTTCGGACAAAAAAATACGTCAAGAAAAAATGGCTGATTTCTTTAGAAGTTGGTTTCAAATAAAAACAGGCTACCAAATTAATACTGTCTCGATTTCATTCAAAAATCTCTCTCTTCCTAAAGGGAATAATGAAATCAGAGAACAGGGCTTAAAAAAAGCTCGTCTTGCCTTCAATCGGTATCATCGAACAGAAATACCCATTCTAAAAGAACTACCTAATCCAAGTGATAAAAAAGAAAAAGCTATCAAGAAAGATGAGCGGAAAAGAGAAACCGTTTTAAGCTATTATCGAAAGAGTATAGGCGAACAGCTTAGAAAACAGAAAGATGCCGCCAATAAAATTCACGCAGACTCCTTTCAGCAAGAGGTTTTAGCTCCTCACGGTACCAACTGGTTAGGCAAAACAGTTTATAAGATTGACAGTGAATTTATTCAGATGGAAAAGGTAGAGAACAGAAAAATTGTAAATCTTATCGAAGATCTTACTCAAATTCGCAAAGATCTATCAGATTATTGCGATAATGATTTAGATTCATTAGAATACAAAGTCGGATGGATTCAACAACTAGATGCATATGCAAACATACATGGCTACCCTTCTTCTTTGAGATCAATATTCCTTGCAGATACTCAAGAAGTACTTGAAATATTTTGGAAGAGCAACACATCTCCGCCAGATGATATTAAGCAAATATTCTTAAATCTATATTCTAAAACAATAGACAATCAAAAAACTCTGTATCTACAAGAGATGCATAATGAAGAACGTGCTACCTTTTTGAAATACTGGTTGATGATCAAATACTTTAGCTTACCTAACCGATGCTCAGAAGAAGCAGCGTATCGTCTAAAGCAGGTCTGTAGACACTCTAATCTAAATTTAGATGATCAAAAACTCCTATTTAACAGATTGGCTAATACAATCAAAAATAACGATTTAGATCTGGACCAAGCAGACGATAACACTAGAACATTTTATGAAGATTTAAAAAATTTAAGCGAAGCACTACAAGACTCCCCTATTGAATTAGAGGGATTGGATGGAGAATTAATAAGAGCCTCATTTAAGCTAGATACAAATAACCATAAATTACCTGAGACCCCTGAAACTAGGCAAAAATTAGATGCTCTTATGGCTCAAGGAGTTGATAAACTTGCATTTGATTTAATAGACTATCCTCTTGTAAATCTTAAAGCCGATCATTATCAACAAAGAGAGCAAATTGCTCGAATTTTGAACCACGCATATCTTTGGAATGAAGATCAGACTCTAGAATATCTATCTAATAAGATAGAAGCAATCGAGAATAACGATGATGAATGTAATCCAGAAACTTTAGCTCCTCCTCTAAAGATTTTCTATCAAGATATTTTACAGAAATGGAATCCGAATTTCGACACAAGAAAAGCGATCTTACGATTTAATCAATCTCTGATTGAAGGCAATGAAATCCATCGCCTTCTTATGGGTCATGCACGCAGTATTATATTCAATACTAATGAAATTCTTAAGAATTCTAACAAAAAACAAACTGCTCTAGACTTTCTTGTTTCAAAAATGCTTTATCAACACATAAAATTTAACTACTTTGAAGGTAAAGAGGAGATTCATGGATTTTTAAAAAGTGCATGCGATGAAGCAGAGGCTAGCCTAGTCGCATCTGATAAAATACTCATAGCAACCCTAAAAAATATCGATTCAAAAGAGATCGCTAATTTTCTAGAAGAAGAAAAAAACAAGGCAGACACAGCCTCTCAAAGACTTTTAAAAAATGGGGTCTTTAATGGAGTAAGAGGGGATATTCAATATAACAATACCGATGATCCTCGGTTTAAAGATCTAGGCCATGACCTCACTTTAGATATTTTATCAGGGATCGTTTATAAAAATGGCGAACAAACTTTGAACCTCCCTCCTAATCTGCAAAATCATCCAACCGTGCGGACTTTAGGAATAGAATACTTTCCTTATCGATGGGATCAAGCTACAAAAAGTTATGTGTATTTTAGTTCAAAAGGTGATCCTCTAATCATAGTTAGAGAAACAGAAGATCGCACTCCTCTTGTTTACAAAGATATGAGTACTAGCTTTTCTAACAAGAATTCTCATAATAAAACTCTTCAATTTGTTCCTAGGGAAGAGATCACTGCACCTATTTCTCTTCTTTATCGCATGAAGATTCAGCATTTTTGGATGGATAATGAAAGGACTCTTTTTGGATATGGAAAAGATGGAAATTTGATTGCAAAGACGAAATTTCAAAATGGGTTACCACATGAGATCTATATAGAAGGTTTTACAGAGCAATTCCAGCCTATAGATCCAGAAAATGGATTATTGGGACCGGATTGTTCACACCGATTAGACGAAATCGATCGGCAAGAGGCTAACCTTGAAGAAAGGCTATTAGAAAACTTTTCTCCTGAAGAAATTCTTGTCTCTTCTAATAAAGATAAATATCTAATTCCTGCTGCTGGGTTAACTATTTATCTTGATAAAATCAATGACCATTGGTCATGTGAGCGCCCAGGTATGACAACAAAAGTGTTAGAAGTAGGGGTAGAGAGATCAAACCTACCTTTGATGTTGAAAAACCCTATTTCTAAAACCCAATTCAAACAAAAAGAACTAGAAATTAAAAAAGCAGAATACCTTGACAAAGTAGCGCAAAATAAAGATGGATCCCATTTAAGTCATTATCATGCGAAAAAAAGAAGAGAAGAAATTCACCGATTAAAAAAAGAGCTTATGGATCTTCAAGAAACCACATTTTTAGTCCCTCTTCCGGATCGAGCGTATGAGGAAGTTAAACACAATATAGAGCCGTATGATGACGCTCCAGAAAAGATAGTTACAAAGGCAGAATACTCTTATAAAGATCTCATGGGCAAATTAAGCTATTATCGAACGGAGATTGACAGATATATTTTCAGAAATAATTTATCATCCGCTGCTAAGACTCTTGAACAATATCAAGAAATTGAAAAATCCCTTTCTGTTCAATGTGACCATTCTACAGAAATCGTCTTCTATAAAGCAGGGGCAAATTCTAGTCCTCTTGTAGAAGACTTCACAGGTGCTCTACTGATTACTCTGAAAGAGATCGAAAAAAAAGATCCAATCAGCGTGCATTACATGATAAAAGAGCTAAGTCGTCATTATACTCAAGCCAATTTAACGCAAACTCAATTAACCCTCATTGAAGAGATACAAAAGTTAATTGACGAGACAATAGAAGATGCAAGGCAGAAAGCATCTAATAGTGATCACGTGGCTTCTATGATAGAGAACAATCAAAAACAGAAAAATAGCGCAGAGATTAATGTTCAAGCAGAACAAGAAATGTTGGATTATCTGGGAGGTTACGATCAAGCCTTAGGGAAACTCAACGATTTTTATGAAGGAGATCAATATTTAAAGAATCATCAACTGAGTTCGAAAGAATGTAAAAACATGCTGAATGAATATACTCAGTTTAAGATCTATCTTCATTTAATTGAATACCAACACTATAACCATCAGCTATGCAAAACTTCCTCTCATCCAGCACAATTAGTAGAAAAGTTTATTCAACCACTCGACACCAGTATTGAGCAGATAGAAAAATGCCTTCATATTCTCGATAAATCATATCCTATTTGGAAAGAATTAGAGGAGTTATATCAATCGACAATATTGTTTTTTTTGACAAATAATTCTAAACCAAGCCCACAGTCCGACCAAGCCTCTCAGGATCAAAATAACCTAAAAATCTTGCAGGGTTTTTTCGTACGGATCAATGAAGTATTCAACAACAAAGAAATAGAGGAAGAAGCCCCAGTTGTATTTAGCGACCAAGAGATAGAGGAAGAAGCCCCAGCTGCTTCTCTTTCTAAATCTGAGGCTATCAAAACAATAGTAGCTCTAGCTACAAAGACACCTCTAGAACAGATTTTTTCTACTGAAAAAATTGAAGGAAAACTAAAAAACCTTAAAAAAGAGATTTCACAATCACAAAAATCTCTTATACAAGAATCTAGAAAAATTATCTATGATCAAGTCAGAGGGTATTATCTTGAAAGTATTGGGGTCTTTAATTGCGATGCATTGCTCGCAGATTATCAAACTAATAGCCAAGGTGAAGCGCTTTATGGGCTTAAAAAAGAAGATATTAGAACGATTTTTAATAAATTAGTGGAGTTAAATATTATTCAACCTACTCGAGATCCAGTCGACAATTACTATCGTGTTGCCTCTTTGGATCGGCTAGGAAAAGATTTTCCGCGAGATGAATTAAGATCTCTTCTTGTTCAATGTCTAAAAACAGAGAAAGAAACGACCCAAGCTATTCAAAGACTTCATGTTTTCTTATCTCGAGCTGCGCAGTCAGGTTTTGAATTTGCATTTAAAAAAGGTGCAGAAAAAGAGATTTCGGCTCAATTAAAAGAGAAGTATAAGAAAGATTTGCAACACTATCTTGAAGCAAAAGCAGTTTTAAAAGCAGAGTTGCGTCCTGGACAATCGATGGGAGATCTTAAATACGCTTATATTACGAATGACTTTTCTAAATTTTCAGTTCAAGAAGGAGAAAAACCCGGTACCCAGTCTCGCCTAAAACAGACGTTGACACACTACCTAATCTATAAAACGGAATGTCAACACGTAAAAAATATTTTTGCAGCTCCTTTAAAAGGAGAGCGGAATAAGTTTCAGCTATTACAGACAAAGAGAAATTATTCTGTCGATCTTCTTTCTGAAGAGAACTTGGAAGGTGAAAAACTCTTAGAACAAATTATTCAACGTACATTTCTTGTTTTTGAAGGTCAGTACGGAAATCGCTGTAATATGATGCAAGCACGTATTTTCCGTGCTTTGATGTTAGGAAAAAAAGATCCAGAAGGCATCGATGCGATTCAAGCGCGTATGGGTTTTGGTAAAACTGCCCTACTTCCCCTTTTATCAATTGCACAGGTTGCAAAAGAACGTAATTTACCTAAAGAAGAACGACACCTTGTACGTTATGTGGTTCCTCGTGCTGTCCTTGAAGATAATGCTAAATCTTTCAACCATCAAATCCAAGGAATTCTTGGAAGTCATGTGATCAAAGATACAGAATTTTTACGCTATCAAATTGATGCTAAAAACCCCAAAAAATCTTTTCACTGGATTCTAGAAGATTTAAAAACCCGATATGCTTTTTACGAAAAAGTGCGTAATAATGGAGATGTTCTGATTCAACCTCCAGAAACTCGGTGTGCTTTAGAAGCCCAAGAAATTGAGTTTTCAAAGATATTACTTAATGATGAATACTCGGATGCAGACAATTTGCGTTTTGAGGCAAAAACATGGTTATCGAAAATTCGTAGTTTATCCTCTTATACTATTTTTGATGAGCTGGATGATACTCAAGATATTAGATCTCGTGAAGTCAATTTTACCCGAGGTGAAAAAGTCCCTATTCGCGAAGCCATCGTTATACCTCTTGCAGAACTAACAGACTATATTCAAAAAAATAAGAATAAAGATTGGACTAAGAAAAAGGAACGAGCGAGCGAGCTAATTGATCATATGCTGAATCCCAATTCACTGCCTGATTTCAAGACTGGCCTAATTGATTATCTAATAGACCCAAAGGTAAAATACAGTCCAGAGCACTTTAATTGGGATAAAGACTGTGTTAGTCATGATGATCGTTGGAATATAACCATCTTTTTAATACGTATGTTGCTTCTTGATAGCTATATGCTCTCCATAATTACTACCAAAAAAGCTAATACAGAATTTGGAGCACGATTTGTGATTAATCCGGCAACAGGTGCAAGAGAGTATTCGTATGATGCTGACTCGAAAGCCTCTTTGCTTATTTCTGTTCCTTATGAAGGGGCAAATAATCCTAAAGGAAATTCTATTTTTGATAATACTGAAGTCGCTGCTATTACTACCTTGCTCTACTACAATTCTCTGGAAACCAGTTTTGCTATTAATCCTCATTTAGATTTTTTAATTTCCCAAATCCAACAAAATGCGGCATTGCCATTTTGTGAAAACTATTTAGGAAAAGATACAGCGGATAAAGTTATTAAAGAACTAAAATTACTCTCTAAAAATCTAGATATAGATGATTTAAATCGATCTAAAGAAAAATTTTATAATGAATTTATGGCTCAGCCTACTCTAAAGTTTCGCCAATTTTTTGGAGCATTAGTTGTAGCCAAACAAGTACGAGCTGATCAGGGATGTGCAAAAAGTAATCGTTACGAACAAGGCTCTCCCAATGATCTTATCGTAGGATGTTCAGGGACAGTAGGTGGAACTTCCTCATACTTTGAAAAACAAGCACCTGATCCTGCTGCTGATGGATTATTGACCTTTGATATCATGGGAAGAGAAAATAACCAAGAAGTTAAATGGTTTCCACCTCCAGATTCTAATAATTATCTAAAAAGCACCATTGAACATTTGCTTAATTGTTGTGAGTCTTCAACACGTGCAATTGCAGATAGCGCAGGGATTTGTAAGAGTCGTGATGGAACTCCAGAGACGGTTGTTCAGGAATTATGGCAACAAATCCAAAACAAAAGAGAGATATTTAATGGTATTGAAGGAATCATTTACTACGGAAAAGATAATATCAAGCGTCTTTATCGTGGCCCAAACAAGCTAGCGATTCCTTGCACAACAGATATGGAAATTGCAGCCCTTAGTAGTAAAAAGTACTTTACTTTTTATAAACAAAAAAACTGTCGTGGTTCAGATGTGAAACAGGCTATGGGGATTCATTGCTTAGTCACAATTGATGAAAATGTGACGAATAGTGATGCAAAACAAACGATTTTACGTTTACGTAATATTGTGAATCCAGCCTCTGAACAAAGATTTTCTTTTGCTGGAACAGAGCAATTTCGTAACATTGTCAAGAAGCGTTTAGAAAATGAAGTACTTATTTCTATAAATGAAACAAATAAACAACTAACGTGTCTACAAAAGAAATTGGACGATAGACGAAGAAACCAGAAGAAAGAAGTATCAGAACCAATAATTGCCTTACAGACCGAACACGAGAAATTAAATAAAAAATTGAATAGGATAAGGAGTATAAAACCTCCCTTTAAAATCGAGGCTAAGGAAATTGCTCGCTATCTCTGTCTTTGTGAGAAAGATATAGAGATTGAACAATCTCTAATCATTTTCAAAAAAGAGATGAATGCTCATTTTAAAACAGCTGCAGGTTACTTAGAAAGTAGAATACTGAAACTTTTTTTTAGTCAAAATGGTGTAGGAAATACGCATATACGAGATTCCTATAAAATGTTTCTAAAAAGGAGAAATAAATTACAATCTTTGATCGATGAATCTCAGAAAGAACTCTACGGTAAATATGGCCAAGCGATGAAAAGTATGTCTCGTGACGAGTTTGTAGAAACAATAGAAGAAGAGATTACATTGAACATACAGGAAATATTCAATGCTTATCGAGCATTAAAAAGGCGTTATTATAGAGAGGAAAACAAAGATGTAGAATTTGAAGAAGAAAATGAATATATAAATCACTATTCAACAAATAGAATAGCTCACTCTATTAATCAATTTAAAAAAGTTTATCCTGAAAATAGAAAGGTAGAGATCTTAGATACTAATTCTCAAGTCCAAGCACAGGCGCAAGCACAAGTAGAAGCGCAAGCACAAGCAGAAGCGGAAGCAGAAGCATGCACAGAAACACTAGCTCAGGCTGAAGTGCACTCACAACCAGGTCTCCCTCGTTTAGATCTTCAAATGGCTAAAGAAAAGTCTGTAGAAGTAGATGATTCTTTCCTTGATGAGAAGAACTGGAGACGACTATCTGAATGCAAGGAATTAAAACATATGATTGCTCGTCTTTTCAGAAATGGCAATCAACAGTTGTATAAACCACCGTTGTTTTATTTAAGCCAAGGAGTCGTAAATGATGGAGCATATTCTCATTTTATTTTTCATTCTAATCCGGATCCAGATCAGGACGAGGTCAGGAGGTATTGCTTAATCACATTTGAAGAAGCTGAAATTGCAAAAAAAGCAAAACCAGAACAACTCATCGATATTCGAAAGAATAAACCTGACGATATCCTTGATAGCACATGGGGACAAATCCGAGGTCTTGCTCTTGCGAATGCAGATCAGATTCCAGAACCAAGTCAATTCCCAAATACAGCAGCATTACGCAACTGTTATGAAATTAGTAACGTTCTCCCAGAGGACCTATTGCCTACTCTAACTTACGAAATCGTACCGCCAGAGCCTCAACTGAATCTTTTTACACCTAATGAACATTTTGGAGTGACAAAAGATTATCAATATGAGATTTCTATAGCATCTATAGGTGAAAATGTTCAGATCAAGATATCGGGGGGTGATGGTCTGGATAGCAACCTCTCATTTCCTAGGAATAATTACTACATTAATCAAGCTATCCAAGCTATTGAAGATGATGATTTCCCATACCCATGGGTAGATAGTTCGAAAGCATTATCAATAAATGCCCATTTACTAGGGAAACAGCAGGAACTTCATACTATGCACACCGAATTAACTAATCAGGAGACAAAGATAAGTGAGATCCAGCGCGGGATGATTAACCGGATACGAAACACAAAGAGTTTTAGTTTATCAGAAAGGATGATCGAAGGTTTGAATAGACGACGAACTTCAATGGATGACTCGGACTTAACAGCACGGTATAAATGGAACCTTCAGATGGATATATCGAATTTAGATCTAGCAAGCCAATCGAACTATATGACGGCATATCGAGATATGATACGGTATGCAATAACGGTATTTCAAGAGATCAATCGCGACCTAGCAAACTTTGCAGCAGACCCTACACTAGCGAATAATTTAGAGATAAATTTTTCAAAACTAGGTAATCCGAGAAAATGGCAGAGTAAGACCCCAGATGAATTTAAAAATAAGATTCTGGTAAGTAAAGAGGACATGAGGAGTATTCTGACAAATGCTAAAAAACAGCTCGATAACAATATGCCGATTGAGAACTATCCAGAGCCCAAATTACTAGATTTCATATATGGGATGATCCTTCATATAGTTCATGGCAATAATTTAGATACGGCATCAAGCTGCACGGTAGATGATTGTAACAATTTATTTAACTCAACGCTTCCTGGAGCCGCACAAAATCTTGAAAATACTCTTCATCTAATTGCTGAAGTAAAAAAGTCACAAGAGGAGATAAGACAAACTCAAGAAAATATCCTAGTATTAGAAAAACAAATACGAGACTTAGAAAAATCAATCGAGATTTCAAAAACTATTATGGAATACAATGTAGAGATATTTAGGGATTTGAAAGGAAAAGGGATCCTCTATAAGGATATCGAATTTTTAAATCAGTTTCCATTTCTACCATTCATTAACAATGATCTTCAACAAACTATCAAGATAAAAGCAAAAACTCCAAAATATCGTAAACTTGTGGAGGGAGATATGCCTAACCATAAGGTTGCCTTTAAAGCTTTTACCGAAGATGAGGCTAAGTGTCATCAAAAAAGTGTAGAATTTCTAAAACATGTTTTAGACCTTTCAGCGAAATTAGACAAGCGCAAAAGTGAAATAAAGAAAGGTGAAATAAAGAAGAAGCAGTAAAATGGCTTCCAGCAATTCTAAATGATGGCTAGTAAAACACCTCCTATATCTCAAAACTTTTAGAGATGAATCGCTTGGTGATGAGCTAGCATAGCAGCTTCTTTGATTGCTTCACTGCATGTGGGATGGGCATGTGAAATTCGTGCAATTTCTAATAACGTCATTTCCTTTTTGATGGCGATCACTCCCTCATGAATCATCTCAGAGGCATTGGGTCCCATGATCTGCATCCCGATGAGTCGATCGTTTTTTTTCTCTCCAATTAATTTGACTATCCCTTCAGTATCTCCACTACAACGTGCTCTTGGAATCATCTGAAAAGGTATTTTACCGATTCTTAGAGAGAGTCCTGATTGTCGCGCAGCCTCTTCTGTCATTCCCACAGAAGCAACTTCTGGCCATGTATACATGATATTAGGAATGGTCATATAGTCGATCTTCACCTTATCTCCACAGATAAGATCTACCACGGCCATTCCCTCTTCTGAAGCCTTATGAGCAAGCATAGGTCCATTGATGAGATCTCCTATCGCATAAATGGTAGGGATAGAGGTGCGAAATGATCCATCTACAGGAATCCTTCCTTTAGGATCAGTTTGAATGCCTACTTTTTCTAATCCAAGGCCCTTTGTATAAGGGCGTCTTCCAATAGCGAATAAGACACCCTCTCCTTTTAACCGCTTATTAGATTCAAGTAACAGTTCAACAGTATTTCCTTCGATATTTCCTCTAATCACTTTTTCTTTAAAATGAAATACCATTCCTCTTTTACTGAACATTTTTAACAATATCTCAGAGATTTCATAGTCAAAAAAAGGAGTTAGACGATCGAAGAGTTCAACCACCTCTATTTCTGTACCCATACGTTGATAAATTGAACCAAGCTCTAATCCAATGATCCCCCCTCCAACAATTAACAGTTTTTTAGGGATATGAGAAAAACTGAGTAAATCTGTGGAAGAGAAAATATGTCTTTGATCAAAAGGTAGAGAGTCCATGGGGATCGGTTCTGATCCCGTGGCTAAGAGAATATGTTGACTTGAATAAGATTGACCATTGACAGAAAGAGAATTTGGAGATAATAAACTCGCTTTTCCAATCAACTGATCCACTTGATATTTTTTAAAAAGAAAGTGAATTCCATGAATTAGATTAGCCACAATCTTTTCTTTACGCTTCATCATAGTCTCAAGATTGATTTTAAGACCTTGAATTTCAATTCCATGTTCTTTACCTTCCGAAAGAATTTTATCATAATATTCTGTAGAATGAAGAAGGGCTTTAGAAGGAATACATCCTACATTAAGACAAGTTCCACCAAGAGCATGTTTTTCTACACAAGCCACTTTTAAGCCACGTTGAGCGGCTCGAATGGCAGCTACATAGCCTCCGGGACCTGCCCCAACGACAATCAAATCAAATTTTTTCATCTGTCTCAATCAAAAGTAAACGTGAAGGATCTTCTAAAATCTCTTTCACTTGCATTAAAAACATAATAGCCTCTTTCCCATCGATCAATCGATGGTCATAACTCAAAGCTAAGTACATCATCGGTTGAATCATGATTTTGCCATTCATCGCAATAGGACGATGTTGAATGGCATGCATTCCTAAAATCCCGACCTGTGGAGGATTAAGAATCGGTGTGGAGAAGAGAGATCCATAGACTCCCCCATTCGTAATAGTAAATCCTCCTTTTGATAGATCTTCTATTGAAAGTTTTCCTTCTCGTGCTTTTTTCGCATAGCAATCTATTTTTTGCTCAATCTGTGGAAATGAGAGTCGATCACATTCTTTTAAAACAGGAACAAATAATCCTTGCTCAGTGCTCACCGCCACTCCAATATTAAAATATCGTCTTTGAACAATCTCATTGCCATCAATATAACTATTCAAATCAGGATATATTTTAAGCGCTTCAACAACAGCTTTGATAAAAAAAGAGAGAAATCCAATTTTTACTCCATGCTTTTTCAAAAAAAGCTCTTTATATTTGGCACGTAAATCAATAATAGCACTCATATTGACTTCGTTAAAGGTGGTGAGCATCGCCGTGCTATGGAGGGCCTCTACAAGGCGCTCAGCAATGGTTCTACGGATTTTGCTCATATCTCGACGGATTTCCTTACTATTCTTATGATCTATCCTCACTTCTTTGGCTTCTGTTTTTGGATCTTGTGTCACATTTGCAATAAATTCTTCTTGCATATGCCTTTCTCCTTGACCTAAAGAGGAAGGTGGAATTGATTCATCTTTCGATGACAAAGTACTTTCTATATCTTTATTTCTACAGTTTTTCTTCGAAAGATCGAGGCTATTTTCTTCATAATTAATGTATCCAAGGAGATCTCCAATTCTCACAGTATCTCCCTCTTTTACCTCCCAATCCACTCTTCCATCAACAGAAGCATAAAGCACTTGATTCACTTTTTCTGTTTCAAGTTCAATGATTTCTTCTTCCTTAGTGACAAAAGAACCAGAGGGTTTTAATAATCTCCCAATTTCGACTTGATTAATCGACTCTCCCATAGGAGGAACTTTTATCTCTTCCTTCATATCTTTCACCTCTCAACCAAATGCCTCTTTCATGATTTGATCCTGTTCATATAAGTGTTGTCTATAAGAACCTGTAGCAGTCACAGCACTTTCTTTTCTTCCTACATATTTTATAGAAGCTGTTTTAGGCAAGACTTGCTGCAAAATAGGCAAGATATATCTGTAGGCTCCCATATTGAAAGGCTCTTCTTGTACCCAATAGTATTCTTTAATATGTTTGTACTCGTTTATCAGCTTTTTCATCATTTCAAGGTGGATAGGATAAAGCTGTTCAAGACGAATAATTGCAGTCTTTTTCTGCTGATGCCTTCTTGCCTCAATTAGGTCATAGTAGATCCGTCCACAACATAAGATTAATCGCTCTGCTTCAATAGGAGTTGTTGGATCATCGAGGATTTCCTGAAATGTTTTTTTTGAAAAATCTTCAAAAGGACTCTTACACCCAGGAGATCTTAATAATCCTTTTGGTGTGAATATGATCAAAG
This sequence comes from Chlamydiales bacterium, assembly GCA_041395025.1. NCBI lineage: Bacteria > Pseudomonadati > Chlamydiota > Chlamydiia > Chlamydiales > Chlamydiales bacterium. The sequence goes on along the minus strand of JAWLBH010000001.1, from coordinate 11,436 downwards.
GAATCCGTCTCTTGCGCTTAACCTGACGCCTTAAAAGATGAAAATATTGAGCAGGAGTTGTTGGATAGACAATTTGCATATTTGATTGAGCCGCTAGTTGTAAAAAACGCTCAATGCGAGAAGAAGAGTGTTCCGCTCCTTGTCCTTCATATCCATGTGGTAGCAGGACAACCAACCCAGAAGCTCTAAGCCATTTTTTTTCAGAGCTTGCAAGATATTGATCGAAAATGACCTGTCCCCCATTGGCAAAATCTCCAAATTGTGCTTCCCATAGGACAAGAGCACTAGGATAGGCTAAGCTATACCCAAATTCAAATCCTAAGACTCCAAATTCAGACAGAGAGGAGTTATAGACTCTAAAAAGTCCTTGTTCCTGTTTAAGATGAGATAAAGGAAAATAACGATTGCCTGTTTTTTGATCGACCCAAACAGCATGACGCTGGGTAAAAGTGCCTCTTTGGCTATCTTGACCTGATAAGCGGACATGAATCCCTTCCCATAAAAGGGTGGCAAAAGCTAAATGTTCTCCCATAGCCCAATCAACCTCTAGTTCTTTTTCTATCACCTCTTGACGATGTTGAATCAGTTTTCTTAACTTGCTATGAATTTCCAGTCCTTCTGGGACAATTGTAAATTTTTTCGCGATCTCTTTTAATAAAATTGATGGAATTGCCGTAGTTAGAGATTCAAAAATCTCGATCTCATCAGATTTTTTATCAGATGGTGGTTCAGGTAGATGGTTTAAGAGCTTGACTTGTTCTAAGTTAAGGTCAAAAATCTCCTTCATGTTTTTTTCAATGTTAAGAGCTATTTTTCTCTCTAATTTATTCTGATTGAATAGCCTATCTCTATAGATTTCTCTTATTGACTGTTTCTTTTTTATCAAAGTGTATTCAAGAGGTTGAGTAAATAGGGGTTCATCACTTTCATTATGTCCATATTTTCTGTAGCAATTGAGTTCGAGTAACACATCAATATGAAATTCCTGACGAATCTGTAAAGCGAGTTCTGCAACATAAAGACAACCTTCTGGGTCTTCTGCATTAAGATGAAATATGGGAAACCCAAATGCATGAGCAATATCTGTGCTATAGTGACTTGAACGATATTCATGTGATAGTGTAGTAAACCCAATTTGGTTATTGAGAATAATATGAATTGTGCCACCTGTTGAATAGCCTTGAATAGAATGCATTTGCATCGTTTCATAGACCACCCCCTGACCTGCAATAGCTGCATCTCCATGAATCAAAATAGGAACAACTTTCGTTTGCTTATGATCACCACGCTGAAGTTGTTTAGCATAGACCTCTCCTTCTACCACTGGATTCACTGACTCAAGATGACTAGGATTAGGAGTTAAACTAAGATGCACATCCTTCCCAGAGAGAGTAGAGAAAGTCGATTCATATCCCTGATGGTATTTAACATCTCCTACAGATTCGATAGGATGAATACCGTCTTGAAATTCACTAAATATTGTAGAATAAGATTTCTTAAGTAGATTACAGAGTACATTTAATCTTCCTCTATGTGCCATTCCAATCACAAACTCCTCTATTCCACTCTCTCCTCCTTTCTCAATAAGGTAGACTAACATCGGAATCAGAGTTTCCCCTCCTTCTAAAGAAAATCTTTTTTGTCCAACATACTTCGTGTGTAAAAAAACCTCAAACAACTCTGCCTTAGTCAAGTATTCAAATATTGTATGCTTTTCATTGAGGGAAAAATTCGGTTTCATCCTCTGCGTTTCGATCTTATTTTGAATCCAAGATTGAAGTTTTGGTTGATTCGGTCTCATATAATCAATTCCAATCTCTCCACAATACGTTTCTTCTAAAAGATGAAGAATTGCTGATAAAGGAGCTTTCGGTTCCTTCATTAATCCATAAGTAGGAAATTTTTGATCTAAATCTTTTTTATCAAATCCTAAAGAAGATAAAAGCAGTGGTTCAATTTTTTTTTGATGGTCTAAAGCGATAGGATTACAAGTGGCTTGCAAATATCCATAGGTACGGTAAGTATAGATTAGATGGTAAATACGTAGATCTGATATAGCCTCTTTGGGTTCTTTTCGAATGACCTGGTTGATTCCAAACTCCATCCCTCTAAAAAAATACTGCCAAGAATCATCAATCCTATTAGGATCAGATAAAAATTGCATATAAAGCTTTTCAATAAATTGAATATTAGTAAGATGCATATAATCAAAAGAATGTGAAAAAGACATAAATGGACTTATTTGCTATGTTTAATTTTGTACATGCATTTTGCATACCAATCATTGGATCACGAAGATCAAATGTATTATTACTCTCTATTAAAAAGAGAGCGGTTGATCCAATTTCTTTAAAATATGGAAATAAGAGAATGGATGTATACTCGTAATTCTTTTATTTGATTTTCATGTTGTGTTCGAAAAAAAACCATTTACAAAAATTGGATGATTGAAAAAAAAGATCTAAGAAGGTACATCCTTTCATTTCTTAATATAGGTAGATATGAAAAGTGAAAGAGTAAAAAAACTAGAATCCGAATTAAATGATCTTGAACAATGGATGAAATTAGGCCTTGTGCCTAAGAATGAGATCGAACGTCATAAAGAGGAAATTGCGCATCTTAAAGCGCGAATTGTTGAAGAAAAGGAACGCCTCCAATTTCTTAAAGAGAGTGGTGAGATAGAAGAATTTACTGCTCCACGACGCAATGCTGCTAAAGTCATCTACCCTGATACACCGAGTATGTCAGATGTAGCATTCGGAGAAACAACAGAGGCAGGTTTAGAAATGGAAACAGAATCGCTCGATCTCCAGACGCAGGATGAAGAGAAAGATGAGAGAGACGAAAGTGATACCACTCATGACACCGAGTTTATCGAAGAAGATGAGGATCCTTTTAGTGATAAGAACAGGTGGCGCCGTGGAGGAATTATGGATCCAGATACCACTGAATGGTAATTTGCAAAAGATAGAGAGCTTACCTCAATCTCCTTAAAATGCATTGGCACCCAGTTTAAACTAAGTCATGAAATGAGTTATAGTCTTTATTTTCATGTCCCTTTTTGTGTGCAGAAATGTGGTTATTGCCATTTCTATGTCCTGCCTTTTAGAGAAGACTCACAAAAAATCTATCTACAGGCACTTAAAAAAGAATGGGATTTACGTCACCACTTTTTATCTCAAAAGGAAAGACTGATATCCATCTACTTTGGAGGAGGAACTCCTTCTTTGCTAGGACCCAAGGCTATCGAAATGATTTTATCATGGATTAATCCTGATAAAGAAGTTGAAGTGACCTTAGAAATAAATCCTGAGACTTCTTGCTTCCATTTTCCTGGCATTAACCGTATTAGTCTTGGAGTTCAGTCATTTGATTCTATTCTCCTCAAAAAATTGACTCGTACCCATACCGCTAAAAAGGCTGAAGAGACGATTGATCAATTTGCTTCCTCTGGATTGCAAAATATCTCTATTGACTTAATGTATGATCTGCCTGAACAAACCCTGGAAAGTTGGGAAGCGACACTGAAAAAGGCCTCTTCTCTTCCTATTTCCCATATTTCTCTCTACAATCTTACGATTGAACCCCATACCTCTTTCTATCAACATCGAACCACCCTTCTTCCACAAATCCCCCCTCCAAAGATCAGTGCTAAAATGTTAAAGATGGCAATCAACCAATTAAAAACCTTCGGATTCAAACAATATGAAATATCTGCTTTTTCCAAATCTCATTGTGAATCACGCCATAACACAGGTTATTGGGAAGGACGCCCTTTTCTTGGGTTTGGCCCTTCTGCATTTAGCTATTGGAAAGGAGCGCGTTTTCAAAACTGCGCTAACCTCAACCGTTATATAAAACTACTAGATCAAAACCAGCTACCAACTGATTTTTATGAAAAACTTCCTCCAATCGAGGCGACGAAAGAAATATTAGCTTTAAAACTCCGTCTTCTCAAAGGAGTCAATAGCTGGCCTTATAGATTTAAAAGTATTTATAAAAAACTATGTGATCAGGGTTTTCTCAATCCCTATACTTTAAACTTATCAGATCGAGGCATTTTGTTTCATGATTCTGTAGGAGAAATTATTATGAATGATTAAGAAATGTAAAAGGTCTATTACAATTTATCCTAACCTCGTGAAGAAGCATGAAATAAAAAAATAGTGGGGTTTTTTGCGAGATCTATTTCTTTCCATTGTTTAATTGGAGCTGTCTTGACCATCTGATCGGAAAGGGTAAGATTGGTAGCTAGGCAAAATAAGGTATTGGGTTTTAAAATCCTTAAACAATCCTTAAGGAGATATTGATTGCGATGAGGAGCTTCAATAAACATATGCGTCGTATCCTTGACCTGTTCCCATCTTCTAAGATGTTTTTCTCTTTGTTCAGGGTATTTTGAAAGATAGCCATGAAAAAAGAACTGTTGACCCGATAATCCAGAAAGCATCAGCGCAAGTATGATCGATGAAGGTCCAACCAAAGCTTCAACTGGTATATCCAGTTCTTGTGCACGCCGGATTAAATGAGCTCCAGGGTCAGCTAAACATGGAAGTCCTGCATCAGAAACAATACCCCAAGTCTCCCCTTGTAAAACTGGTTGTAATAGAAAATCAAGATAGTCTTTGGATCGATCTTTTTTCAGCAGAGCGATTGGAATTTCATGGGATTTTTTCTTTATTGAAAAATGGGCTAGATAACGCCGTCCACCCCCTTCACTTTCAGCAATTAAACCATCAATTTTTCCCATCACTTCGTAAAGGTACTGTGGTAGAAACATCTGAATATTTTTAACAAAACCTAGTAAATTTGGTAGGAGAAAGAGTGGCATAAGAAACCTTAAATATTAAAATTTCAAGAAGATAAATTGGATTAAAATGACTATTTTTTGCTTTTAGTTCTGCTTCAAACAAATGCATTATTCCTTGTTTTAAACGCTCAAGACCATAGTCTTTAAAAATAGAAATTTTTTTATCGATCAATTCCCCTTTTAAATAAGGAAACTCTTTTAAAACAGCCCCCTTCCCATGAAGATGATAAAGATTTACCATCTTCAAAGCTGTATGGAATTGTGTACGCAAATGGGCAATTAAAGGAAGAAGTACCATCCCATCCTCTATAAGAATCTGGCCAATATGAATAGCTAAAGAAGGTCGTTTCGTAAAAATCGCCTGACCTAATTCCCATAGAGTTTCATGATGAACAGGAATGCAGACAGCATCAATATCTTCATTCGTAATTTCATGTTTCTTACCAACATAACAAATGAGTTTTTCAATTTCTTCTTTCAAAAAATGGGAATCTACTCTTCTCACAAAAGTTTGAGCTGTTTCAGCAACTAAAATTACACCAGCAGCAGCAGCCTCTTCTATTACCCATTGAATTAACCTTTTTTCTTTTTCCCAAGGCTTTTCTTCTTTAAGATGAATAATAGGGCCTAATTTTTTAAACACCTGAATTTGTACAGGAGGGCAAGCGGTTGTGAGATAAAGATCGATCGATGGATTTGGCTTGTTCACATAATTAATGACTTCTTGAAATTGCTCTTTTTTAAGAAGGTCAAGATCTTGTAAAACAACTATTTTTGATTTTGAAATACAAGACAATGTCTCTATCTCTTCAAGAAACTCTCGAAATTGCTCAGGTTTAAAAAAGAAGCGAGGACCTACAGTTTTTTTAAGGTAGGTATGAAGAAGACGTCTTCTCTCTTCATAGTCTTTAGCAATAATTAATCCCATATCCATCCTAAGATACCATCAAATTAGGTATTTTATGAATGAATTTTGCTAAGATAAAAGAGAAGAAGATTTTTAAAAAAACGTGCTTTTTTTCTACTTAGCCAACAAGAAAGTCTCCCATCCTTCATGACTTTTTATTTAATTAAAAAAGAGAAAACGATTTAAAAGACCTTTATAAAAAAGATAGCAGCTTCTTTAAGCTGCTATCTTTAACAAAAGATCTATCAAAAAATTTTAATGTGATATCTTGCTTCTATAAAATTTCATGACATTACGACGCCAGCCTTCTGCAGTCTGTAGTCGTTTACGAGAAGCACGTCGATTTGAACGTGTATTAGAACGAGGTGAAGAAGCAGCAGAGAGAGAATGGCGATGATTTGAAGAAGTTGATTTTCTTGTTACCGATCTTTTTTTATGAGCAGCTGCTTTACGGGTAGCAGTTGTTCTCTTAGATGCAACTTTGCGTTTTGGAGCTGCTTTACGAGTAGCAGTTGTTCTCTTAGATGCAACTTTGCGTTTTGGAGCTGCTTTACGAGTAGCAGTTGTTCTCTTAGATGCAACTTTGCGTTTTGGAGCTGCTTTACGAGTAGCAGTTGTTCTCTTAGATGCAACTTTGCGTTTTGGAGCTGCTTTACGGGTAGAAGCTCTCTTTTTAGCTGTGGAAGATTTATGAGCTAAAGTCTTTTTCGCAGTAGATCGCTTTGCCGTGCTCTTAATAGAAGCTCGTTTCTTTGTGCGACGACTGCTTGAAGATGCAGATGCTCGACGTCGTTGGAGTCTCAGCATGGTTTTGCCTCCTATCTTTTATTTCCAAAAATGGTCTATACGATTCATCGGAAAATCTTACGAGAGACTTTAGCGTTTTTTTTTAATAAAAGTTCTCGAATTCGAGAGAAAAAAAATAAAGTCATGAAAAAGAATGGGTTGCATTAATCACTAATTACCTTTTTTTATTCATTACAACGACTATATCATCACAATCTATTACAAAAGATTTTTTAGGATAGATGTTGAAGAAAATCAATTAATAAACGCACTCCAAAGCCAATGCCATTTTTAGGGTGATAATCCCATGCCTTATTGCCAAAGGCTGGTCCAGCAATATCAATATGTGCCCAAGGAAGATGATTCACAAATTCTTCAAGAAATAAAGCCGCTGTAATCGATCCAGCTGAACGTCCACCAATATTGTTGATATCAGCAATATCAGATTTGAGTTGCTCTTTATAAGGTTTAAAAAGAGGCATACGCCATAATATTTCAGAAGTACGGCTACTTGCATCTAATAATTGAAGTGCCAGCTGTTCATCATTACAAAATAAACCAGACATCTTATCTCCTAATGCCACTACCATTGATCCTGTCAGAGTCGCTAAATCAATTAGACGGGTAGGTTTTAATTTTTGCAGACTATAGGTTAAAGCATCTGCTAAAGTAAGACGCCCTTCAGCATCAGTATTACCGATCTCAACAGTGATGCCAGAAAGACTCTCATAAACGTCCCCTGGCTTGTAGCTATTAGATCCAATGGCATTTTCAGTAGCTGCTACCACTGCAGTCACATTTTGTTCTAATTTTAAAGATGCGGCTGTTGCCACTGTTGCTAGGACAGTGGCAGCTCCAGACATATCAGACCTCATATCTTCTATTGAATTGGTAGGCTTTAAATTTAATCCACCAGTATCATACGTGACTCCTTTACCCACTAACACTGTATGCTCTTTTGAACGAGGGTATCCTTGATAAGTAAGAACAATAAACTTTGGTTCATTCACTGAACCACGTGCAACAGCAGCAAATAGTCCCATTTTCTGCTTTTCAATCCATGCACGATCATAAACATGGGCAGTCATATTAGAAAATCTTGTAGCAATCTTTTTAGCTGCTTCTCCTAAATAATAGGGAGTCACAGTGTCAGCATTGTCATTAATTAAGTCACGTGCAAAACAAACACCTTCTGCAACCTCTTGACAAACACGTACTGTATCAAGCATTTCAGAACGAATTCCGATAAGTAGAACAGCTTTAATTAAAACTTTCTTTTTTTGATCTGAAAAATGGTCACTTTCTTTCCATGAATAGTTAGTGAGTAAAATACCTTCTGCAATTCCTTGTAAACACTGTTTAGCATCAATGTATTGCAATTTTCCAATCGTCGGAACGACAAGATTAATCTTAGAAAAACCTCTTTTCTGACAATCTTGTGTTACATTCGAATAAGCTTTACGTAAAACTTCTACCGAAAGGTTTTTTTCCTCTCCTAATCCAAGTAAAAGACATCTCTTTTCTTTCATTCCTTGTATATAAAGCAAAAGAGTTTCCCCTTCTTTCCCATTAAAATCTTTAGCATCAACAGGAAATTTGACTAAATCTGAAAAAGTCTCTAATAATGCTGCAGGCACAGACTTTTTTTGTTTTTGCCAAAAAGGAAAGATAATTATGTCTGCTTCTTTGCGTTGCCCTAAACGAGTGACTGCTGAAAATAACATCTAGTCCACCCTTATTTTATAATTTAAAATGGTAAATCATCCCCAACAAAAGCTGATTCTTGGTCGGCTCCTGTAGTCACATAGGTTCCTTGCTGATTCTCTTCGACTTCAGATGAAACAGAAGAGGTGGCAATTTCTTGATTTTCAGAATGTCGTTGGGTTTCAGAACGTCCAAATGGACTAAATTTAATTAATTCTGCAGAAAGAGTGAGAGAAATTTGATGAGTTCCATCTTTTCCTACATAAGTTTCTGGTTTGCTCATATCTCCTAAGACAATCACACCAGATCCTTTTTTTAAATAAGGAATCATATTATCAAATCTATTTCCCCAAATATTCACTCTCCACCATACTGTTTCATCACGTCCTCCTTGGCGCACACGTGTTGCTACACGAAGCATGACAATGCGTTTCCCATTCGATGTAAAACGCTCTTCAGGATCAGCACCAAGAAATCCTGCTATTTCAACAATAATCATAACTATTCCCCTATGAATGTAGATATATAAGGAATAGGCTAACGAAATCTTAGAAAAAAATGCAACCTAACTATTCGCTTTCTACATCCCGATTCATTGAATGTAATACAAAGGATCAGAGGAATGCAATTTGAAAAATCAAGGGAAAAGACAAAACTCTCTAACTTGATGCTTAAAGAAAAAACAGATGGGCAGTAAGAAAAAGATTAAAAAAACCTTTTTTCAAAAGACTTATCGTTAAAAAAGATATTCAAAAAAGACAAAAACCAGAAAATTCCAGAAAATTCCCTTTAAAAATCTCTATCGATTAATCATCAAGCACGAATACCCGTTCCAGGCTTTGGAGGCAACTGCGTTTGTGGAGGCGTTGGCATAGTATCGACAGAAGGTTCACGGCCTTCGCAAATATCACGACAAACAGTTCTCCATTTTTCCACTGTTTCAACATATAAAGGAGCAAATGCCCGAAGTAAAGAAGGTACTGCATATGCCATATCAATCACACAATGCAAAAGGATAAGCTCTTCCTTAACAGCAACTCCAACACCACCACCAGCCATTTGACCACCAAGCATAGATCCTTCTAAAAGTTTTTCATAGAGTTTTTTACAGATATTGACATCTTTTGGCAAACCATCAAGTAGTGGAGAATAAACATAGAGACGATCAGAATTTGGCTCATATGTAAGATGCATTGAAAACTCATCATCAATGCCAAGAATACAGGTATTGTTCTCATCAAAATTCAATCCTTCTAAACCAAGTTCTTTTCCGAAATCTTTTAAATTTTCTTTAGCGTTTTCAAATGACATGGCTGATCCTTCCTTCTGGGTGTCATATAAAATAATAGATCATTGTATCATATAATCAATTTCATCACACGTTTTTATTGCCTTTTGAGAAAAGCCATGTTAATTCATAGAATTATGGAAGAAGGCTTTAGATTAGAATGTGGATTCCCCTATCCATTTGGGGTTTCTCATCATTCTCAAGGATATAATTTTGCGCTCTTTTCTAAAAATGCATATGCTGTTTCTTTAGTGCTTTTTGATCCTGAAAATCAGAAGCTAAAAACTGAAATTTCTCTGAATCCTAAAACGAATAAAACAGGAAATATTTGGCATATTTTTGTTAAAAATCTCCCAGGAAATTTCTATTATGGATATAGAATAGACGGTCCTTATGATCCTATAACAGGACATTATTTTGATAACCAATTTATTCTGCTTGATCCCTATGCTAAGGAAGTAACGCGTTCTTCTGCATTGATAGATAATGTCTACTTAGGATCTGTGGATCCTTTTCTTGATCCCTTTGCATGGGAAGAAGATCATCATCCAAATATTCCAATGAAAGACTTGATTATCTATGAAATGCATGTCCGAGGATTCACTCAAGACTCCTCTAGTTGTGTCAAGAATAAAGGAACATTTGAAGGAATCATTGAGAAAATTCCCTATCTTCAAGATCTTGGCATCAATGCAATTGAACTTATGCCCATTCATTACTTTAATGAAAATACTGATCTCCCACCTCGTTCTATAGGAAGGCATTTTTATAATTATTGGGGATATTCGACAGTGAATTTTTTTGCCCCGATGGAACGGTATGGTTCAATTAATGAATTCAAGCACCTTGTTAAAGAGTTGCATACTCATGGAATTGAAGTGATTCTCGATGTAGTTTATAACCATACGGGAGAAGGAGTTGGAGAAACCCCTAATCTTTCTTTTAGAGGAATTGATAATTCAATCTACTATATGGTCGATTCTTATGGAAAATATTACAATTTTTCGGGTTGTGGAAATACCTTAAACTGCAACCATAGTATTGTTTCTGAAATGATTAAAGATAGTCTACGTTACTGGGTAACAGAAATGCATGTCGATGGATTTCGTTTTGACCTTGCTTCAGTTTTTACACGAGATTCTCATGGCAATGTCCTAAAAAATCCACCTATCATAGAGATGATCTCTCAAGACCCCATGCTTGCGACCACTAAACTGATCGCTGAAGCATGGGATGCTGGTGGATTGTATCAAGTAGGTTCTTTTCCAGGGACAAGAAGATGGGCTGAATGGAATGGAAAATACCGCGACTCTATAAGGCGTTTTATAAAAGGAAATGAGGGAATGGCTGGAGAATTTGCAACAAGGCTCAGTGGTTCGGAAGATCTATACGGAAATGCAAGACTCCCTAGTCAAAGTATTAATTTTGTCACAGCACATGATGGATTCACACTGATAGATCTTGTTTCTTATAATGAAAAACATAACTGGAAAAATGGTGAACTCAATCAAGATGGATCCAATCACAATGAAAGCTGGAATTGCGGTACCGAAGGACCAACAGAAGATGAAAAAATTTTAAAACTCCGCTTAAGACAAAGAAAAAATTTTCATTTAGCCTTGATGGTTTCTCAAGGAGTTCCTATGGTATTAATGGGAGATGAATACGGGCATACCAAAGAAGGAAATAATAACTCATGGCAAGAGGATTCACGCATCAATTGGTTTCAATGGGATAATCTAAATCACAATCAGTCATTTTTCCGTTTTTATCAAAAAACAATTGCTTTTCGTAAAAATCACCCCATCTTAACACGCTCTCAATTTTTAAAAGATTCAGATATCCAATGGCATGGAACTAAAGTTGGAAAACCTGACTGGAGCAGAAATAGTAAATTTATTGCCTTTGTGCTGTCAGATCCTTTTAAAAATTATGCCCTTT